>NZ_CP151635.1:3142848-3771418 GCF_038397735.1 Microbacterium sp. LWH13-1.2
CTTGACGATCGGGGTGGCCCACCGCACGAATGGACCGGGGTCCTGCAGCAGCAGCGGCGCCGCTCCCCCACCGAACGCGAGGGCGATCAGCACGCCGATCAATGCGGCCGCGAGGAGGATGCCGATGCCGCCCGCGCGATACGCGGAGCTGGTCGGGGTCTGCACGGCGCGGGCACTCACACCACAAGCCTAAGCCGCCCCATCGGGGAGAACGCACGAAGGCCGCCCCCGACTGATCGGGAGCGGCCTTCGAAGAGGTGCGGTCTTACTTGACGGCAGCCTTGAGCTTGGAACCAGCGGTCACCTTGACGCGGTGGCCGGCCGGGATCTTGATCTCGGCGCCGGTCTGGGGGTTGCGGCCCGTGCGAGCTGCGGTTGCGACCTGCTCGAACGAGATCCAGCCCGGGATCGAGACCTTGCTGCCCTTGGCAACAGCGTCGGAGACCGAGGAGAACAGCGCGTCGAGGACACCGGAGACGGTGGCCTGGCTCTGGCCGGTGGCGGAAGCGATGCTCGCGACGAGCTCGGTCTTGGTGATGGACTTGTCAGCCATGTCATCCTCCAGCGACGAGGTTCCCGTCGCATCGTTGGTGTTCGGGGGGCTGATGCCCTCCGTTGGTCGAGTGACCGCCTTGAATGTACCAACCACCACCCACATTTCCGCGTCATTTCGCGGGTTTTGGGCTTTTCGGCGGCGTGTCGTGGTGCAGAAGTGACGAATGTGACTCGTGTGGCGGCTTATCCGGCCCTCGAATACCGCCGTTCCGCGGCTCATGGCGAGTCGGCGACGGGTCACCCTCGTCGACTTCGAGCTGCGCTGCGCTTCGCGAGAAGCAGTCCCGAAGGAGGAGTGCGTCAGCGCGGGCGGTGGGACTCGACGACCGAGCGGGCGGTGCGCTCGAAGGCCGGAGCGACCCGGTCCTCTCCGTCGAGGTAACCCCCGACGAGGGCCGCATCGCGCAGCAGCACGAGCGAGGCCGCGACCTCGGCGGGGCCGTCGAGGCCTGCCAGCTCGGCAACGCCCTGCAGGGTCGAACGGAACCACTCCCGGTGCTCCTCGATCAGCTGGCGCACGGCACCCTCGGCATCCGGGTACTCCGCCGCCGCGTTGATGAACGGGCATCCGCGGGTGTGCCGGAGGCGGATGTCGGCGGCGATGCCGTCGATCACCGCGTCGACCAGCTGGGAGGGGTCGGCGACCTCGGCCCCGGCTTCGGCGAACATCGCCCGCAGCATCTGGTCTTCATTGCGCAGGTAGGCGAGGACGAGATTCTCCTTGCCGCCGAACTGCTTGTAGAGGGTCGCCCTGGTGACGGCGGCCTCGTCGATGATCCGATCGACGCCGACCGCGTGTATCCCCTCTTCATAGAAGAGCCTCGACGCGCTGTCGATCAGCCGGGTGCGGGCTGCGCTGGGCCGCTTCGGAGCGTCGGTGGTCGTCGTCGTGCGAGTGGTGGTGTCCATGGTGATCCCTCTCATCGTGTCATCCGAACCCCGGGTTTCGAACCTCGACTTGAGAATTGTCGGGAATAGGTTGCAGTAGATAGAACGTTCGGTCTACTATCAGCGTAACGCACTCGCACCGGGCGGGGGCAGAAGAAGGAGAAGAGACAATGAGCAGCACCGAGAAGACCCCGATCGTCCTGATCCACGGACTCTGGATGACGCCTGCGAGCTGGAACACGTGGGCAGAGCGCTTCCGCGCACAGGGCCACGAGGTGATCGTCCCGGGATGGCCCGGCATCGACGACCGGTCGGTCGACGACATCCGCCGCGATCCGTCGGCACTGAAGGGCATCGGCCTGAAGCAGATCGCCGACAACTACGAGCGCATCATCCGCGCACTCCCCGTGAAGCCGATCATCATGGGCCACTCGTTCGGCGGCGTGCTCACCCAGATGCTCGCCGACCGCGGACTCGGCGCCGCCTACGTGGGCGTCGCCCCCGGACAGACCGCCGGCGTGACCGCACTCCCCCTCTCGACCCTCTGGACCGGCACGCCGATCCTCTCGAACCCCTTCGGACGCAACGGCGCCAAGCCGCTGTCGAAGCGCCACTTCCACTTCACGTTCGGCAACGACCTGTCGCGCGCAGCATCCGATGCACTCTGGGAGGAATACGCCGTGAACTCCTACAACAGGGTCTTCTTCGAGGGCGTGACCTCGGTGCTCGACGAGAAGGGCGGGGTCACCCACGTCGACTACTCCCGCGCCGACCGCGCCCCGCTGCTGCTGATCGCCGGCGAGATCGACCACGTCGTGCCGCCGACCATCGTCCGCGCGATCGAGAAGAAGTACCGGTCGACCGGAAGCCCCGCGGTCGTGGAGCGCAAGGAGTACGCCGGCCGCACCCACCGCCTCGTCAGCCAGGACGGCTGGGAGGAGATCGCCGACTACGCGCTCACCTGGGCGGTGGCGCACGCGACAGCATCCATCGCCTGATGCCGGGGCGGTTCGCCCGAATGGGCGGAGAACTCCTCGATGGGCGGATGCGTGAATCGCTATCCTCCGCCCAACGCGGAGAAGTCCGCCCAACGGGGCGCCTCACCCCAGCCGGACTATGCAGCGAGGTGGAGACGCTGGGCTACAGCGGCCATGATCGTGTTCTGCACAGCCGGCCACTGGTTCATCAGCTGGTCGTAGCTGATCCGGATCACGTGGAATCCACGCAACTTGAGCTCCGCATCATGGGCGATGTCGCTCGACCGCTGGGGCCCGACATGGTGACCGCCATCGATCTGAACCACAAGCCGTTCTCCGATCAGGAAGTCGACGTGATGCCCGAACACCCAGACCTGCGGGATGATCGGCAGGCCGAGTCTACGGAGTCTGGTGCGGAAGATCGTCTCGGTGCCGGCGTCGGCGAAAGGCCGCGCATCCTCCAGCAGTCTGCGCGCCGCGGGAGGCAGAGGCGCGCGCGAAAGCACATCGACATCGACCGTGTGCGTTCGCAGCGCGGACTCCCAGGTCGCGAGCGCATCCTCGTAGGGCCGGCAACGGGCGACGAGAATCAGCGCGTTCTCGATCGAATCCTCGAGCTGATCCGGATCCCGCGGGAAGATCGGGCTGCTCCAGTGCACGACGCCGCGAACAGAGTTGGCATGTCCTGACTTCGCCGGGGCCGCCACATGCGTCTCTCGATGCGAGGTCACCCACAGCCCCTTGCGCTCCGCCAGCGTGACGCAGCTGAGCATCACTCCTCGCTTCGCGGCAGCGACGAGCATCGGATCAGCATCACGGAGTGCCACCCAGCCCCTGCATACCGACATGACCGCCCCACTCCGAACAGCCTGCTTGACCGCGTACTCCGTGGCACCGGATCGGCGCAGCGTTCGAATGCGGGCGATCCCTTGCCCCGCGGCCAGAGACCGTTCGACATCCATTCGTCGATCATGCCCAGCGCACAGCATCCTGCGCGGGCGCATCCCGCCCGTTGTGGGCAGGATTGCCCGCGTCCCACATGTGCAGGAGAACCCGTCGGGAGGAGAACGCCGCGTCTGGCGGCGGATGCTGCGCGAAGAGTCCGCCCAACACGGAGAAGTCCGCCCAACGAGGCGGGCACAGCGAAAGGGGCGAGGATCCGAAGATCCTCGCCCCTTTCGGCTTGTCTGCTGAGACTTACCAGCTCGACTTGGTGACACCGGGCAGCTCGCCACGGTGTGCCATGTCACGGAAGCGGACACGCGAGATGCCGAACTTCGTGAGGACACCGCGGGGGCGGCCGTCGATGACGTCGCGCGAACGCACGCGAGCCGGCGACGCGTTGCGCGGCAGCTTCTGCAGGCCGACGCGTGCGGCCTCGCGGGCCTCGTCGGTGGCGTTCGGGTCGACCAGGGTCTTCTTCAGCTCGGCGCGACGCTCTGCGTAACGCTCGACGATGACCTTGCGCTGCTCGTTGCGAGCGATCTTGCTCTTCTTAGCCATTGATCAACGCTCCTCTCGGAATTCGACGTGCTGACGGATGACCGGGTCGTACTTCTTGAGCACGAGGCGGTCGGGGGTGTTGCGGCGGTTCTTCTTCGTCACGTACGTGTAACCCGTACCTGCCGTCGAGCGCAGCTTGATGATCGGACGTACGTCCTGAGCCTTCTTGGCCATTAGAGCTTCACACCCTTCGCCTGGAGGTCCTTGACCACGTTCTCGATGCCGCGGACGTCGATCACCTTGATGCCCTTGGCGGACACGTTGAGCGTGATCTTACGACCGAGCGAAGCGACGAAATAGGTCTTCTTCTGCACGTTCGGGTCGAAGCGACGCTTCGTCCGGCGGTGCGAGTGCGAGACGTTGTGACCGAAGCCGGGAACAGCTCCTGTCACCTGGCACACTGCTGCCATGATGTGACTCCTTCTATACCGTGGGGCCGGACGGCCTCACCCAAGATCCCTTGTCTGCGCGCCACCCCGCATCGCCGATCTCTCGGTGGAAGAAGGGGAAGCACGCGAACTACGCACAGGAGTGTGCGCAGACAAAGAGTCAGTTTAGCATGGCCCCGAGTCAGACCCGAACGACCCGGTCAGACCCGAACGGCCTCGAGCAGCAGCGCCGCTCCCGGCGCGAGCAGTGGCAGGGGCACTCCGACCGACTCGAAGAACGCGCCGGTGGCCTCGACGCCGACATCCAGCCATGCGGGGTCTGCGACCTGGTGACGCGACACCCCACCGAGCTCCTCGCGTACACGCAGCCGGTACCGCTCCCCCGGCTGCAGTCCGGGGATGCGGGTGCGGGGCGTGAAACCGTCGACCGAGGCACCCAGACGCACCCACGCGAAGACACCCCGCGAACCATCGACTGCGACCACGCCGTGCAGCAGGGTCTCGTCGTCGACCTCGTCACTGCGCACGGTGAAGCCCGCGTGCAGCAGCGGCCGCAGCTCGCGGTACAGCGCCGTCCAGCGCGTCAGCGCCGCGCGCTCGTCGTCGGTGCATCCGGTGATGTCCCACTCGATGCCGGCGTGACCGAACAGGGCCGTCGTCATGCGGAAGGGCAGAGATGCCGCGCGGTGCGTCGTCTCGGCGATCGGCGGCCCGACGTGCGAGCCCACGACCTCCGGCGGCACGAGCGTGCCGGTCCACCGCTGGATGCGCTGACGCTCGATCGGGTCGTTCGAGTCCGACGCCCACACGCGCTGCGTGCGCTGCAGCACACCGAGGTCGACGCGGGCGCCACCGCTCGCGCAGGATTCGATCTCGAGTGCCGGATGCCGCTCGCGCAGCGCGTCGAGCAGGGCATAGAACGCGATCGTCTGGGCGTGCACCGACGCACGGCCGGTGTGCGACGACACCGCCGCGTGCAGGTCGCGGTTGTGATCCCACTTGATGAAGTCGATGCCGACCTCCGAGACCAGGGCATCGAGGCGTTCGAGCAGGTAGGCCGCGGCATCCGGGTTCGCGAGGTCGAGGACCTTCTGGTGGCGCCAGGTGGGCGAATCGGGGGATGCCTGCAGCACCCAGTCCGGATGCCGTGCGGCGAGGTCCGACACCGGATTCACCATCTCGGGTTCGAACCAGAGCCCGAACTGCATGCCGAGAGAATGGACGTGCTCGGCGAGCGGGCGCAGTCCGTCGGGCCACTTCGCGTCGTCGATGTACCAGTCGCCGAGTCCTGATCGGTCGTCGGGTCGACCGCGGAACCAGCCGTCGTCGAGCACGAACCGCTCGACGCCGACGGATGCCGCGGCCTCGGCGAGTTCGACGATCTTCGCGGGGTCGTGATCGAAGTACACCGCCTCCCACGTGTTGAGCACGAGCGGGCGAGGCGCCGCAGGGTGTGCGGAGAATGCGCGGACCGTCTGATGCAGGCGCGCGGACACCGAGTCGAGTCCGCTCTCGCCATAGGTGAGGAACACCTGCGGCGACACGTAGGTCTCCCCCGCCTCCAGCCGGATCTCGCCCGGCAGCAGCAGCTCACCTCCGCCGAGGACAGCGCCGTGCACACCGGCTCCCTCGGGCAGCCTCTCGACCCCGACTTCCAGGTCGCCGCTCCATGCGACGTGCGCCGTCCACAGCTCACCCCGACGGAAGCCGAACCCGTCGGTGCCGACCGCCGTCAGGTACGGGGCATCGTGGCCGCCACGACCGCGGCGCACCTGACGCAGGTGGGCTCCATGGCGGAGGGCACCTCGCTGCGGGTGCCGCTCGCCCGTCCAGCGCCCGGTGTGGTCGAGCACCTCGGTCGCGTGCGCGGGGATCGGCAGGAGGATGCGCGAAGCAAGCAGATCCAGCGGCTCAGCATCGGCAGCGGTGCTCGTCACCGACAGCTGCGCGGTCAGCACGCCGACGGCATCCAGCGAGAGGTCGAGCACCACGGAGGCACCGGCCGCGGTATCCGCGAACTCCGCCCGCAGCGACGTCGCCGTCGATTCCCACGCGACCGACCTCAGCAGCGGAGCGCTGTGCAGACCACCCCGGTGCCAGGCCAGAGCCGGTGCGCCCGACCACCCGTCGGCCTCGACGGCCAGCAGCGGGAAGGTGCGCGGCGCGTCGAACGAGCTGAACGTCACCGAGCCGGTCGACGATCCGGCGAGCGCCTCGATGTCGGCGCCGTCGAGCGCCGCGCCCCAGTGCAGCAGGCGCGCACTCGTCGTGTCGATGACGACGCTCACGCCGGCCGAGGTCAGGTGGACGAGTTCGCTCATTGCCGCTCCAGACGAAAAGGGAGGCCCGCCCGTGAGCATACGGGCGGGCCTCCTGCGGGTGTTACTCCTTGACGGGGATCGACGCGGCCTTGAGCGCGTCGACGGTCGCCGTCTGACCCTTCTCGATCGCGTCGAGCAGCGTGCCGCTGCCCGAGACCGCGGCCTTGAACCCGTCGGACACATCCGAGTAGGTCTGGGTCATGGTCGGGCCCCACGCGAAGTCGGGCGAGACCTGGGTGGCGGCGTCGGCGAAGACGTCGTAGATCTTCTGCCCGCCGTAGAACTCGACGCCCTCGGCGTAGACCGGAAGGTCGAGCCCCGCTGTAGTGGCCGGGTAGAGGTTGGCCGCCTCGGCGAGCGCGGTCAGCGCCTCATCCGACGTGTTGAGCCACAGTGCGAACTTCGTCGCCTCGTAGAGGTGCTCGCTGCCCTTGAGCACGGCGGTCGACGAACCGCCCCAGTTGCCGGCGGCGGATCCGCCCTCTTCCCACTGCGGGAGCGGTGCGACGGCCCAGTTGCCCGCCGTGTCGGGTGCGCCGCTCGAGATCGAGTTGGCACCCCAGACGGCGGAGTTCCAGGTCCAGACCTGACCGGAGTTGTAGGCGTTGTTCCACTCGTCGGTCCAGGCGGGAACCGTCGCGACGAGGTCGTCGTCGAGCATGCTCTGCCAGAAGTCCGCGACCGTGGCGGTGGCGTCATCGGCCATCGAGACCGTCCAGCCCTCGTCGTCGCTCGAGAACCACTGGGCGCCGTCCTGCCAGGCGAAGCCCGCGAACTGGTTGATGTCGGACTGCGAGAAGTTGGTGATGTATCCGCCGAGGTCGCGGATCTTCACGGCTGCTTCGCGGTACTCGTCCCACGTGGTCGGGATCTCGATGCCGTTCTGCTCGAACAGGTCGGCGCGGTAGAACAGCGCCATGGGTCCGGTGTCCTGCGGAACGCCGTAGACGCCCTCGGTGCCGAGGGTGACCTGTCCCCAGGCCCAGTCGACGAACTGGTCCTCTGCGGCGACCACGTCTTCGCAGGCGCTGAGGTCTTCGAGGCCGTCCTGCACGAGGAAGTTCGGCAGCGCGTCGTACTCGATCTGACCGAGGTCGGGGGCGTCGCCCGCCTTGAGCTGGTTGAAGAAGTTCTGGTACGTGCCGCCGTTGCCGTTGGGGCCGGTCTGCACGTCGACCTGGATCTCGGGGTTGGCCTCGTTCCAGATCTCGACGACGTCTTCGATGCCGGGGATCCAGGAGGTGAACTCGAGCGTGACGTCGCCGTCGGCCGGGGTGCACGAGGCGGCGTCGCCGCCGGTGCCCGAGCTGTCTCCGCCGGACGCCGAGCAACCGGCAAGCGCGAACGCCGAGATGGCGATGACAGCGGCTGCCTTCATCTTCGAATGCTGCATTTCGATCCTTTCGTGGATGCGATGGGGGTGGTGCGGGTGGGTGGTGCGGGTGGTGCAGGCCGTCCGGGCGATCCGGTCGGCCGCCTGCTCACTTCAGGGCGCCGGCGCCCAGTCCGTTGCGCCAGAAGCGCTGGAGCAGGAGGAAGGTCACGATCAGCGGGATGACCGACAGCAGAGCGCCGATCAGCACGAGACCGCGGAGTTCGGGCAACTGGTTCAGCTGGTTGTTCCAGTTGTAGAGACCGAAGACGACGGGGAAGAGCTCTTCGCTGCGCAGCATGATCATCGGCAGGAAGAAGTTGTTCCAGATGGCCACGAACTGGAACAGGAACATCGTCACCAGCGCGGGGGTCATCAGACGGATGCTGACCGTGAAGAACGTGCGGATCTCGCCCGCGCCGTCGAGGCGGCTGGCCTCGAGCAGCTCGTCGGGCACCGAGGAGCTCGCGAAGATCCGCGCCAGGTACACCCCGAACGGACTCACGATCGACGGCAGGAAGACCGACCAGAACGTGTTGGTCAGCTGTGCCTGACTGAAGATCAGGAACAGCGGCAGCGCGAGCGCGGTCGCAGGCACGAGCACGCCACCCAGCACGATGTCGAACATCAGGTCGCGACCCGGGAAGCGGTACTTGGCCAGCGCGTAGCCGGCCATGGCGGCGAGCAGCGTGGCGATGGCACCACCGAGCGCGGCGTAGAGCACCGAGTTCAGCAGCCAGCGCAGGTAGATGCCGTCGCGGTAGGTGAACAGCTCGGCGATGTTGTCGAACAGGTGGAAGTCGGCGAACCACAGCGGAGCCGTGGTCAGGATGTCGCCGGTCTCCTTGCTGGACGCGACGAGCAGCCACCACAGCGGCAGCAGGAAGTAGACCGTGAACACGGCCATGATCAGCATCGCGGCGGTGCGCGAGATGCCCGATTCGCGAGCGGCCTTTCCGCCCGTGGCGGTGCCGCGCTTCGACGCGCGACCCGGGGCGACGATCGACATGGTGCTCATGCGTTCTGCTCCTTGCGCTGCATGTACTTCATGAAGCCGAACGACAGCACGAAGGTCGTCACGGCGAGCACGACCGAGAAGGCCGCCGCCAGGTTGGTGTTCGGGATGGATGCCGTGGCGTAGACGGTCATGTTCGGGGTGAAGGTGCTGGTGACCGCGGAGCTGAACGACCGGAACACCTGCGGCTCGGCGAGCAGCTGCAGCGTGCCGATGATCGAGAAGATCGCGGTCATGACGATCGCCGGGCGCACCAGCGGGATCTTGATCGACCAGGCGATGCGCCACTGGCTCGCGCCGTCGAGGCGAGCCGCTTCGTAGAGCTCCTGCGGGATCGAGAGCAGCGCCGAGTAGATGATCAGCATGTTGTAGCCGACGTAGACCCAGGTCACGACGTTCGCGATCGACCACAGCACCAGGTCGGCGCCGAGGAAGTCGATGTTCTTCGTGATCGCGGTGAACGGCGACAGGTTCGGCGAGAACAGCGATCCCCACATGATGGCGGCGATCACGCCGGGCACCGCGTACGGCACGAAGAACGCGAGACGGAAGAAGCGCTTGCCGCGCACGAGCGGCGAGTCGAGCAGCAGCGCGAAGACCAGGGCCAGGCCGAGCATGACCGGCACCTGCACGACGCCGAACATCAGCATCCGCCCCATCGAGGCCCAGAACGCCTCGTTCTGGAACACGAGCACGTACTGGGTGAGGCCGCCGAACACCTCTTCGGCCTTGCCGAAGGTGCCGTCGCGCTTCACGACCAGCAGCGACTGCCAGAACGCATAGGCGATGGGCACGACGTAGAACAGTGCGAAGAGCACGCCGAACGGCACGAGGAGGAACGCGATCGCGCCCTTGTGCGGGATGCGGCGGCGGCGACCGGGCGCCGGGGGCGCCGAGCCGACCGCCGGAGCGGTGAGCGTGGTGGTCATACATCCTCCTTGATGATGCGGACTCCGCCGGCCGGGACGAAGCCGGTGGCGGGTGCGTCGGTGACGAGGTCGTGCCCCGTGGCGACGACCTCGGCGCCGGAGTCGCCGTGATTGATGACGAACAGGTAGCTGCCGTTCTCCCCCGAGCGCCGGACGATCTCGACGTCGCGGCTCGCCCCCGTGTGCGTCGCGATGCCCGCGTCCGAGGCGAGGCGGGCGATCAGATCCCGGTAGGCGATGCGGTCGGGCTGCGTGGCGACGAACCAGGCCGCACCCTTTCCCGCCTCGCGACGGGTGAGCGCGGGGCCGCCTGCGGCGGGGCCGTCGGCGAACGACGCCACGGTCTCGGCATCCGTCGTCTTGAGTCGCTCGGCCCATACCGATCCGCTCGTGCCGTCGGTGAGGAACACGGTCTCCCCCGGACGCAGGGGCGCGAACTCCTCCGAGCGGATGCCGAGCAGGTCGCGGAACGCGCCGGGGTATCCGCCGGTGCGCACCCGGTCCTGCTCGTCGACGATGCCGCTGAAGAAGGTGATCAGCGCGGTCGCGCCGTTCTCGACGGCGCGGGCGATCGCCGCGGCATCCGCATCGCTGATGAGATGCAGCGCCGGGACGATGAGCAGTCGGTAGCCGTCGAGATCGCCGCCGGGGCGCACGACGTCGGTGGTGACACCGGCATCCGACAGCGCCGCGTGGGCGGCGTGCACCTGGCCGAGGTAGGTGAGCGCCTCACTCGGGCGGCCCTCGTTCTCGGCGGCCCACCAGCTCTCCCACGAGAAGAACAGCGCGGCGTCGGCGGCGACGCGGGTGCCCGCGACCTCGCCGAGGCGCTCGAGCAGCCCGCCCAGCTCGACGACATCGCGCCACTGATCGGAGTCCTCACCCGCGTGCGGCACGAGGGCCGTGTGATACTTCTCGGCACCCTGGGTGGACGCCCGCCACTGGAAGAAGCAGATGCCGTCGGCACCGCGCGCGACGTGCGCGGCGATGTTGCGCTGCAGTTCACCCGGGGCCTTGGCGAGGTTGTACGGCTGCCAGTTCACGGCACCGGTCGATGTCTCCATCAGCAGCCAGGGCGCACCCTGGGCGAGACCGCGGGTGAGGTCGGCGGCGAACGAGAGCTCTTCTCGGGCGTCGTCGAGGCGGCGATCGAGGTAGTGGTCGTTGGCGATCAGATCCATGTCGCCCGCCCACGTCCAGTAGTCGAGGTTGCGGATGTGCGCGGTGACCATGAAGTTGGTCGTGACCGGCACGGCGCTGCGCTCACGCAGGATCGCCGCCTCGGCGCGGTAGAGCGCGAGCTGCTCGTCGGAGCTGAAGCGCTGGAAGTCGAGGATCTGACCGGGGTTGCGCAGCGACAGCGCCTGAGCGGGCACGCGCACGTCGTCGAAGTCGCTGTAGCGCTGGCTCCAGAACGTGGTGCCCCACGCGCGGTTGAGCGCGTCGATGTCGTCGTAGCGGTCGCGCAGCCAGCCCCGGAACGCCTCGGCGCTCGTGTCGCAGTAGCAGAGAGCGTTGTGGCAGCCCAGCTCGTTCGACACATGCCAGAGCGACACGGCGGGGTGGTCGCCGTAGCGCTCGACCACGCGGGTCACGACCTCGGCGGCGTAGGCGCGGAAGATCGGCGAGCTCGGGCAGTAGCCCTGGCGTCCGCCCTGCTGGTAGACCGTGCCGTCTTCGCCGACCGGGAGGATCTCGGGGTGTGCGGCGGTGAGCCACGGTGCGGGTGACGCCGTGCCGGTGCCGAGGTTGATGCGAATCCCTGCCGAGTGCAGCAGAGCGATGATCTCGTCGAGCGCACTGAAATCCCACACTCCCCTGGCCGGGTTGATCGACGACCAGCCGAAGATGTTGATCGCCACGAGTCCGACGCCCGCCTGCTGCATGAGCCGCACGTCGTCGGGCCAGACGCTGCGGTCCCACTGTTCGGGGTTGTAGTCGCATCCGAAGACGAGGCCGCGCCCTGCGGAGAGGGTGGCGATGCGGTCGGACACAGCGGCGGCCATCGGTGACGCTCCTTTGCGGTTCATGTGTGCACGTGCACAGCTCGCGGCATGAACGCAGCGATCGGGATTTCTGTGAACGTGCACACATCGTCGCATGTCGTGACGAATCTCGTCAAGTCCGGGTCGCTAGGCTGTGGATCATGAGCACTTCCGCCCGTCGTCGCAGCACCGTGCACGACGTGGCGCGCGTAGCCGGGGTATCGAGGGGAACCGTCAGCCGCGTCATCAACGGCGGCTACGTGTCGGATGCCGCGCGCACCGCCATCGAAGACGCGATCCGCGAGGTCGGCTACGTGCCGAACACCGCCGCGCAGAACCTCGTGCGCCAGCGCACCCAGGCCATCGCGTTCATCGTGCACGAGCCGCACGCGCTGTTCCTCGAGGACCCCAACATCGGCGCGATCATGCTCGGCACAAACGAGACGCTGTCGGAGGCGGACTACCAGATGGTGTGCCTCGTCGTTGACTCGGTGCGAGACACCGAGCGCGTCGCTCGCTACCTCAACGGCGGCTTCGTCGACGGCGCCGTGATCGTCTCGGCGCGAGCGCAGGACCCCATCACCAAGGCCGTCATGCGCCTCGACCTGCCGGTCGCCTACGTCGGCCACCCGCCCGACGTGGACGCCGCCTGGGTCGGCGTCGACAACCGCGGCGCCGCGAAGGCCGTGACCTCACGCCTCCTGGCGACGGGGCGCACCCGGGTCGGCATGATCGCGGCCGCGCTCGACCGCGACTCGGGCACCGACCGTCTCGCGGGCTTCACCGACGCGCTCGGCGACGCCTTCGACCCGACTCTCATCGAAGAGGTGCCGCTGTACTCGTACGCCGACGGGGCCGCCGCGATGACGCGACTGCTCGCGCGCGTGCCCGACATCGACGGGGTGTTCGCCGCCTCGGATGCCGTCGCCGCCGGCGCCATGTGGGCCCTGCGCGAAGCGGGCCGACGCGTTCCGGAAGATGTGGGCGTCGTCGGGTTCGACAACAGCACCTGGGCCACCCGCACGACCCCGCAGCTCTCGACCGTCGACCAGCCCGCGCAGGGGCTCGGCGCGGCCGCCGCGGCATCCGTCCTCGCGCAGCTGCGCGACGATCAGCGCCCGCGGGCGGGCATCATGCTGCCGACGCCGGTCGTGTGGAGAGACTCGGCCTGAGCGCAGGCCTCACCCGCGCTCGGCGGACGCCGCCTGCGCCCCTCTCCCCCAGCGGAACGGCGAGACAGTCGGGTCGCCGGCGATCCAGAAGCGCCACGGGAACGCCGCGGTGCCTGCGATTCCCGCCACGCCGACGCGCGGCCCGGTCGCGACATCGGCCACCGGGTCGTCGCGCAGCCACAGCTCGGCGCGGGCGCCCTCGAACTCCTGGCCGGTGATCGCGTCGATGCCGTCGTGGATCGGGTGCCGCAGCCCCACCGCCTGCCCGAATCGGCCGGGGCCCCTGGCGAGATCCCGCAGTGCCGTTGCCGTCAGCGGGCTCGTGGCGCGGCGGCGCACGGCGACGGCATCCACTCCGGACACGACCTCGCCCGCGCGCATCAGGATTCCGCCCGCCTGACCGTCCGGCCCGCACACGACGTTGACGCACGAATGGATACCGTGACTCAGGTAGACGTACAGATGCCCCGGCTCGCCCCACATCGTCGCATTGCGTGCGGTGCGGCCCATGCGTGCATGCGAACCCGGGTCGGCCTGGGTTCCGGTGCCATGCCCGTGATAGGCCTCGACCTCGGTGAGCCGGAGGCGCACCTCGGAGCCGGCGACGACCGTGCGCAGCTCGGCCCCGAGCAGCAGCGGGGCGACATCGACCGCCAGCCCGCTCAGCTCGGCGCGGGTGGCGCGGTGCAGCGGATCCGACGACATGGCGTCTAGAACTGCGGAGCCGTCTGGCACCATGAGGCGTCGAAGCCGGTGAGCGCCACGATCTCGTCGCCGGTGCGCAGGTCGAGCAGGTGCGTCTCGAGGTTCTGCGGCAGAGGCAGCAGCATCTGGTCGTAGGGGTTGTCGGCGAGATCGGGAGCGATCACGACCGCGGCGTACTGTCCACTCGGCGAGGCGCACGCCTGCAGGATCGAGTCCGTCGAATCGACCTCGAGCAGTGGCGTCGCCTTCCCGTCGTCGTCGACCCGCACGACGGCCTGCCCCGTCGGCATGCCGTCGGCAGCCCGCGCGACGACGTGACGCAGTGTGCCGCCCGGGAACGGCGTGATCGTCGTCGCCGTGCCGTAGTCCGGGTCGGACGCCTCGAGCGGCACCTCGGTGCCGTCCGTGAGATTCAGCTCGACGACAGTGCCGTCGAGGCGCTCCACGATGGCCGTGTACGTGCCTCGGGAGACGCCCTGGATCGTCGTCGCGAGCCCGAGCGACTGCACACCGGCATCGGTCGAGCGGTCGACGAGCGACAGCGCGCCGTCGAAGTCGATGAAGAGCACGGCGGCGCTGTCCGGCACGAACTGCCAGACGAAGATGTTCGCCTCCTTGCCGCCGACCTCCGTGACGACCGGCTCGTCGTCGCCGCTGAGCGACTGGGTGACGAGCACGCTCGCGCGCCCCTCGGTGTCACTGAGCTCCTTGTCGGAGTAGCTGTAGCCGACCAGGCCGCCGCGGTCCGAGACCTGGATCGCGCCGACGTAGCCGACGCCGGGGAGCGGCAGCTCGCGCTGGTTCTCGCCCTCGCGGTCCATCACGAGCAGCTTCGAGCCTTCGTCCTCCTCCAGCGAGACGACGAGCTGCGTCGACGTCGCTCGGAAGTCGTTGATGCTGTCGGCGGCGAACACCGGCACGGCCTCCTCTCCCGAGAGGTCGGTGCGGAAGATCGTGTCCTTGCCCTCGACGTCGCGGCGCAGCAGGAAGATGCTCGACGCGGGAGTCGAGAAGCTCGTCGTGAGAGTCGCGGCAGGTCCGCCTCCGGCGCCCACCGCGTCGGCGATGCTCACGGTGTAGTCGGTGTCGTCGTCGAGCGGCACGGTGAAGCGGATGCCGATGCCACGGCCGGCCGCGTCCAGCGTGAAGGGAACTGCGGGCTCGACCGTCACCTGAGACTCGTCGATCGCGGCGAGCGACTGGTTCGCCGTGAGGATGACGCGACTGCCCGAGGTCTCGATGGCCTCGGTCGGGTTCACCTGCACCTCGGTGATGCGCGGTCCCTGAGTCAGGCTGACGGCGCCGAGTCCAGCGCCGACGAGCACGAGGATGCCGAGCACGGCGCCGAGGGCCAGGAGGAATCGGCGGTCGCGAGGCGAAGCAGGCTTCTCAGGCTTCGGCTCCTTCGCCGGCCTGGGCTCCTTCGCGGGCTTGGGCTCCTTCGCGGGCTTGGGCTGCTTCGCGGGCTTCGGCGCTTTGGCTGGCTTCCGCTTCTCACGTGCCGGGGAAGACTCGTCGGTCGTCGAGGGAGCGGAGGCCACATAGTCGGTCGAGGAGTGGGCCGCGAACGTGGTCGTCGAGTCGGCATCCGGCGGGACGAAGGTCGAACGCGTCGGCCGCTCGTCACCCGTCGGGCGGGCCGCGGGCCGCGCTTCGTCTCGGTCGGCTCCGCCGTCCTCATCCGACGCGGGAGCCGCCGCGGCCGCCGCGGCTGCCTCGGCCTCGCGGGCGGCGCGCATCTCGGCGCGTGTGCGGGGCGCCGGCGGCACCTCGGGGCGCTCGTCGTCAGTACTCATACGGGTCCTGCGGCTCGTCGATCGGCGTGACCGAGTTCGGCTCGACATGCAGCGATCCGTCGGCATCCGCCTTGATGGTGCCCTCGACCTCGACCCACTGGCCGGTGTCGAACTCGCCCGCATCGATCGTCACGGGCAGGGTCGCCGGCTGCGCGTCGATGACGCAGTGCGTGATGACAAGGCGCGTGAGGTTGACCTCGTCTGCATCCGTCGGGGTGACGAATCCGGTCAGCGTGACCGTCTTGCCGTCGTAGGCGGCGGTGTTGGTCGCCGTCGCGAACACGCTCGCCCAGTCGCCCACGCCGAAGGTCGAGGTGTCGGCGACTCCCAGGGTCACGTCGTCGGCGCCCGCGAACAGCGCGGTCTGCTCGCCCACGCGGGACATCGCGAGCTCGACCGACAGCGATGCGGGCGGCAGCACGAGAGCGGCGACGACCACGCCGGAGGCGATGACGCCACCGGTCACCGTGCCGGCGAGGGCGAGGGTGCGGCGGGGCCCGGCCGGTGCATCCGCGTCGTGGGCATCGCCGTGGTCGTGTCCGTGATCGCCCTCTTCGCCCAGCGGCAGGGTGCACGACCAGATGGCGCCCGCGAGAGTCACGACGGCTGCCGCGCAGGCGAACCACACCGACTCGGGGCTGATGTAGAGGTTGAGGCGGCCGGTGAGGCCGAGTCCGAGAGTGACCACCGAGATGACGGTGGCGAGACCGATGCCGAGCCAGCGCGAGCCGAGGGCGCGGGCGCGGGAGGGCTCGTGAGCGGTGTGCGTGCGGGTGTGGCCGTGCTCAGACAAAGACGTTCACCCCGATCCCGATCGCGAAGGCGGCGAGCAGCACGACGCCCACGATGCCCACGAGCGTGCGGGTGGTGAAGGTCGTGCGCATGAGGGCGAGCATCTTGACGTCGACCAGCGGGCCGACGAGCAGGAACGCCACGAGCGCGCCGGAGGAGAAGGTCGAGGCGAACGACAGCGCGAAGAAGGCGTCGACGTTCGAGCAGATCGCGACGGTCATCGCGAGTGCCATCATCGCGAGGATCGACAGCACCGGGTTCGACCCGATCGCCAGCAGCACGTCGCGAGGGATCAGCACCTGCACGGCCCCGGCGAGCGCCGAGCCGATCACGAGCGCGGGCATCACCGCGCGCAGCTCGACGAGGAACTGCGTCAGGCTGCGGCGTACCGGGGTGCCCGGTTCGTGCGTGACGCGGTCGCACGTGTCGATGAAGCGCTGCGTGAGCAGCGAGTCGGGCGAGGGGTGCCGGCTGTAGATCCAGCCGATCAGGTTGGCGATCAGGTAGCCGCCGATGAGACGCGCCACCAGGATGCCGTCATCGAAGCCGAAGGCCGCATGCGTGGTGAGAATGACGATCGGGTTCACGATCGGGGCCGCGATCAAGAAGGTGAGCGCCTCGGCGGGGGCGAGGCCGCGCATCATCAGGCCGCGGGCGAAGGGCACGTTGCCGCACTCGCACACCGGTATCAGCATGCCGAGCAGCGACAGCACGGCACGGCGGGCCCACGCGCGCTTCGGCAGCCAGCGGTGGATGACGTCGGCCGGCAGCCACACCTGCACGACGATCGACAGCAGCACACCGAGGATCACGAACGGCAGAGCCTCGATCAGCACGCTCAGCGCGAGCGTCAGCCCGTCCTGCGCCCTGCTCGGCAGGCTCGCGGTGAAGAGCGTCGGCAGGAACCGGTCGACCAGGAACAGGGCAGCCACGATCGCGGCGCCGAGGCCGACCCCGATCCACGGCGAGCGCGGCGATCGGGAAGGTCGGTGCGCATGCACCGTCCGTGGAGCGGCCTGGGTGGTCACGCGTTCGCTGCCTCTTCGGCGTCCCGCTTGTTGGTGCAGGAAGCGCACAGGCCGAAGATGTCGACGACGTGCGCGGCATCCGTGAATCCGTGCAGAGCAGCGGTGCGATGCGCCCACTGCTCGACGTCGGTGGCCTCGATCTCGACCGTGAGCCCGCAGTTGCGGCAGATCAGATGGTGGTGGTGACCCTGGGTCGTGCAGGCGCGATAGAGCGCCTCGCCCTCAGGACTCTGCAGCGAGTCGGCGTCGCCGGCGGCGGCGAGCCCGGCCAGCGCACGGTAGACCGTGGCCAGCCCGATGCCGGTGTTGTCGTCGCGCAGAGAGGCGTGCAGGTTCTGCGCGCTCACGAAACCGCGCGCGTCGGCGAGAGCTTCGCGCACGCGTTCGCGCTGCCAGGTGTTCCGCTGAGCCATACCGACGATTCTAGGCGCGCCGCCCTTGCCGGGCCCTGGGAGCGTCAGGTGCGCACGCGGCGCACACCGCCGCGTGCGCGCTGGACGATCCAGCACACGACGTAGATCGTGAACGACAGGGTGGTGATGTACGGGCTCACCGGCAGGGTGCCGGCGAGCGCGAGCAGGATGCCGCCGACGGCCGACACGAAGCCGAACAGCGCGGCGAGCAGCGGCACGGCCACCGGCCCCGCGGTGATGCGCATCGCCGCGGCGGCGGGGGTCACGAGCAGTGCCATGACCAGCAGTGCGCCGATGATGTGCACGCTGACCGCGACGATCAGACCCAGCAGCACCATGAACAGCAGGCTCACCGCACGCGTGGGCACGCCGCGGGCCGCCGCCGACTCGGGGTCGAGCGAGTCGAAGCGCAGCGGGTTCCACATGAGCAGCAGTCCGAGCAGCACGACGATGCTGATGCCGAGCAGCCAGCCGAGGTCGGGGCTCGAGACCGACACGATCTGCCCGGTGAGCAGGCTGAAGCGGTTGGCGCTGCGCCCGTCGTAGAGCGAGAGGAACAGGATGCCGAGGCCCAGGCCGAACGGCATGAGCACGCCGACGATCGAGTTGCGGTCGCGGGCCTTGGCCCCGAGGACGCCGATCAGGATCGCGGCGACCAGCGCGCCGCCGAGAGAGCCGACCACCACGCTGCCACCGAACAGCAGCGCCGCGGCGGCACCGGCGAACGACAGCTCGCTGACCCCGTGCACCGCGAATGCGAGGTCGCGCTGCATCACGAAGACGCCGATGAGTCCGCCGACGATGCCGAGCACCGCTCCCGCGACGATCGAGTTGGCGAGCAGGGCGACGAGCTCGCCGTAGTCCTGGAACGAGAAGACGTCGCTCCAGTCGACCGTCTGGACGATGCCGGTCATGACGTTCACGCGGCACCTCCGTGGTCGTGGTCGTGCGCATGCTCGTGGTGGGGCTCGGCATCCGGCACTCCGACGACGACCAGCCGGTCACCGGCCCGCAGCACGAACACCGGGGTGCCGTAGAGCTCGGTCAGCACGCGTGTCTGCAGCACCTCTTCGGGCGTACCGAGCACGAAGCGGCCTCCGGCGATGTAGAGGATGCGGTCGACGCGGCCGAGGATCGGGTTGATGTCGTGCGTCACGAACAGCACTGCCGCACCGCGATCGCGACGCTGGCGATCGATGATGTCGGTGACGGCGACCTGGTTCGCGAGGTCGAGGTTCGACAGCGGCTCGTCGCAGAGCAGCAGGCTGGGCTCGTCGGCCAGGGCCTGCCCGACGCGCAGTCGCTGCTGCTCACCGCCCGAGAGCAGTCCGACTCGGCGGTCGGCGTAGTGCGACGCCCCGACCGAGGCGAGCAGCTGGTCGACCTTGGCCCTGTCGCCGCGGTGCGGAACAGGGAAGCCGAAGCGGCTGCCCTGCACCCCGAGCGCCACCAGATCGCGGGCCCGCATGCTCGTGTCCGGGGCGAGCGAGCGCTGCTGCGGGATGTAGCCGATGCGCGGGTTGCCCTTGCGCACCGGTCCGCCCGCGACGGTGATCTCGCCCGCCGACAGCGGCTGCAGGCCCAGGATGCTGCGCAGCAGCGTGGTCTTGCCCGAACCCGACGGCCCGAGCACGGCGATGAACTCACCGGGCTCGACTGTGAGGTCGAGGCCCGACCACAGCTCCCGGTCACCACGCTGGAGGGCGGCTCCCCGCACCTCGAGCACGGGGTTCGACTTCTCGGCTCCTGCCCGCGCGTCGGCGGCGGCGCTCACGACTGGAGCGCGTCGGCGAGGCTCTGGATCGCGTCACTCATCCACTCAGAGTACGACGATCCGTCAGGAAGCAGCTCCGTGAAGGCGACGACGGGGATGCCGGCAGCTGTTGCGGCATCCTCGACGCGCTGCGTCTCGGCACCACCGGTCTGCGCGTTCGTGAGCACGGCCGCCACATCTCCGCTCTCGACGACGTTGAGCGTCTCGAGCAGGGTGGCGGGGGCGACATCGCTGCCCTCCTCGACCGATTCGGCGAAGCCCTCGGGCGTGACGTCGGTGAGTCCGGCGGCCTCGGCGAGGTAGCCGGGCACCGGCTCGGTGATGATCACGTTCGCGCCGGCGGCATCCGCCTTGAGCGTCTCGAGGTCGGCCTCGAAGCCCTCGAGGTCTGCGACGATCTCGTCGGCGTTGGCGGTGAAGTCGGCCTTGCCGTCGGGGTCGAGCTCGGCGAGCTCCTCGGCGATCGTCTCGACGACGTGGATCATCGTGTGCGGGTCGAACCAGACGTGCTCGTTGAACCCCTCGATGTGGTCGTGGCCCTCGTGTCCTTCTTCGCCCTCGGCGTGCTCTTCACCCTCGGCGTGGTCGTGCTCCTCCTCGGCCGCTCCTTCTGACTCGTCGGAGTGCCCCTCGTTGCCGGGGAAGTCATGCGAGAACTCGACCGCGGTGATCACGTGCGGGTCGCTGGCATCCTGCAGCAGCGTGTCGATGAACGCGTCGTAGCCGCCGCCGTTCTCGATCACGAGGTCGGCCTTCTGCACGGCGAGGCGATCGCGTGCCGAGGCTTCGTACGAGTGAGGGTCCTGGGTCGCCGAGGTGATGATGGAGGTCACGTCGACGCGGTCGCCGCCGATCTGGGCCGCGAGCGAGCCGTAGACGTTGGTGCTCGCGACGACCGTCACCGCATCGCCGTCGCCGCCCGCTGCGGGAGCGGCGGAGCATCCGGCCAGCGAGAGCGCGGCGACGGATGCGAGGGCGAGGGCGACGAGCGGCTTCTTCATGAGGCCACTCTACGCGCTAATGAGAACCATTATCAAATCAGCATGAGGTGACCCGTTCTGTCACGCCGCGCTCGCTCGCTCGCTCGACGAACGGGAGACCACCCGGTCGTCGAGCGAGGAGCGCAGCGGCGAGACGAAACGCGTCAGCCGATCAGACCTGGCGCGATCCACACCGTCGAGTCAGCCGGAACGGCACCGTCTGCGACAGCGCCGAGCACGACATCCGCGGCGTCCGCCCCGAGATCGAACGGCTCGGTGCCGAAGTTCGTCACGATCTGCCAGCCGTTCGGGCGCGCGAAGCGCAGCACGTCGGCGCGACCCGTCTCGATCCACTCGAGGCGCTCCTCGGTCTGCAATTCGCGACGCAGGCGCAACGCCTCGCGGTAGAGCGACAGCGTCGACGACGGGTCGGCCTCCTCGACATCCACCGCGTATTCGGCGAACCATTCGGGTTGCGGCAGATGCGCGTCGCCGGCGCCGAAACCGAAGGACTCACCGGATGAGGTCCACGGCAGCGGCACGCGGCATCCGTCGCGACCGAGGCCGTCGAACACCGCGCCGCGGAAGAACGCAGGATCCTGGCGCTGGTCGGGGCCGATCTCGGCGACCTCCTGCAGTCCGAGCTCCTCGCCCTGGTAGAGGTAGGTGCTTCCCGGCAGCCCGAGCAGCAGCAGCGTCGCGGCGTGCGCCCGACGCAGCCCCGCCTCGCGATCGAGCTGCTCGGCGGGACCGCCGGCGGCGACCCACTCGACGCCCTGCTTGACGCCCGTGCGCCCGGCCATCGGGGTGAGACCGTAGCGCGTCGCGTGGCGCGTCACGTCGTGGTTCGACAGCACCCACGTCGTCGACGAGCCGGTCGCATCGGACTGCGCGAGGTTGTCGGCGATGATCGTGCGGAACTGCGTCGCGTCGAAGTCGGCGACGAGCAGGTCGAAGTTGAACGCCTGCCCGAGACCCTCGGCCGAGGCGTACTTGGCGCGACGCTCGGGAGTGCTGACCCACGCCTCGGCGACGGCCGTGCGGGGCGGGTCGTACTCGTTGAAGACCCGACGCCACTCGGCATAGACCTCGTGCACATCGTCGCGGTCGTGCAGCGGGTGGTTGCCGTCGTGCGGCAGCAGCTCGAGTTCGGCGGTGCTGGGCAGCGGCTCGCTGAGGTCCTTGGTGAGCATGTGCGCCACGTCGATGCGGAAGCCGTCGACCCCCCGGTCAGACCAGAAGCGCAGTGTCTTCAGGAAGTCCTCTCGCACCTCGGGGTGATCCCAGTTGAGGTCGGGCTGCTCGGGGGCGAAGCTGTGCAGGAACCACTGACCGTCCTCGACCCGCTCCCACGCCGAACCGCCGAACGCGGCGGTCCAGTCGGTCGGCGGCTCCGACCCGTCGGGCCCGGAACCCTCGCGGAAGATGTACCGCTCACGGGCAGCCGAGCCGCGGCCTGCGGCGAGCGCCTCCTGGAACCATTCGTGCAGATCCGACGAGTGGTTCGGCACGATGTCGACCACCACCCGGATGCCGCGGTCGTGCAGCGCTGCGACCATGTCGTCGAAGTCGTCGAGCGTTCCCAGCCGCGGATCGACGTTGCGGTAGTCGGCGACGTCGTACCCTCCGTCGGCGAGCGCCGACGGGTAGAACGGGCTCAGCCACACCGCGTCGATGCCGAGCTGCTGCAGGTAGTCGGCACGCGAGACGATGCCCGGGATATCGCCGAGTCCGTCGCCGTTCGCGTCCGCGAAGCTGCGGGGGTAGATCTGATACACGGCGGCCTGTCGCCACCATGCTGCCGTCGTGTCGTCGCGGGTCTCGGTGAGAAGCGCATCGGTCATGAGGGGTACTGCTCCTTCGTGTTGCGGTCTGGGGTGTGTGCGGCGCGGGTCAGCCCTTGACGGCGCCCTGCGTGACGCCGTCCATGACGAATCGCTGCGTGAACAGGTACGCCAGGATCGCCGGGGCCATCGCCATCAGGTACGAGGCGAACGACACGTTGTAGTTGTTGCTGAATTGGGTCTGGAAGAGGTTCTGCCGCACCGGGAGGGTCTGCATGGCCGGGTCCGAGATGATCAGCGACGGCATCATGAAGTCGTTCCACGCGTAGAGGAAGGCGAAGATGCCGACCGTGGCGCTCATCGGCGCGAGCAGCGGGAAGATCAGCTGCCAGAACGTCTGCCATGTGCTGGCGCCGTCGATGCGGGCGCTCTCCTCGAGCTCGATCGGGATCGACCGCAGGAACGCCGTGAACAGCAGCACGCTGAAGCTCAACTGGAACATGGTGGCGAGGATGATCACGCCGAACGGGTTGTCGAGTCCGACCCAGCCGGTCAGCTGGATCTGCGGCAGCGCCACCACCGGGAACGGGATGAACATCGCGGCCAGCAGGTAGAAGAACGAGTAGCGGAACAGGCGGTGATCCCAGTTGCGCACGATCGCGTACGACGCGAATGCGGCGAGCACGATGGTCGCGATGACGGTTCCGGCCGTGACCAGCAGCGAGATGCCCGCGCCGACCGGGAACTTGGTGAGGTTCCACGCCTCGACGAAGCCGTCGATGCTGAACGGAGCCGGCAGCGAGAAGGCGTTGCCGTCGACCGCCTGGCCCGTGGTCTTGAAAGCCATCGACATCGTCACGTACAGGGGAAGCAGCACCGTGACGGCGCACAGGATCAGGATGATCGTGCCCGACCAGTTGACGCGCTCCATGCGGACCCTCGGCTTCTTGCCCGAGGCGGGGATGGTGGTGAGTGTCTGCGTCGACATCAGAGTGCGTTCCTTCCGCGGGTCAGCGAGAGCTGCAGCAGGGAGATGAGCACGGCGACGATGAAGAAGATCGTCGCGTTGGCCATCTGGTAGGCGTAGTCGCCGCCGTTGAAGCCCGCGATGATGGTCATCGCGACGCTGCGGGTGGCGGTGCCGGGACCGCCGTTGGTGAGGCCGACGATGATGTCGTAGGCGTTGAGGAAGCCCTTGAACCCGAGGATCACGTTGATCACCACGTATCCGGCGACGAGCGGCAGCGTGATGCGGAACAGCTGCTGCCTCTTGTTCGCCCCGTCGATGCTCGCCGCTTCGTAGACCTCGCTCGGCACTGAGAGCAGACCTGCGATGTAGATCAGCAGCGTGCCGGGAACCGCCTGCCACGCGGTCACGATCACGATCGCGACCCAGGCGAGATCGGGGTTGGCGAGGAGGCTGGTCGACAGCCACGGGATGCCGGTGGCGGCGCCCGCGGCCGGGATCGAGTTGGAGAAGAGGAAGTTGAAGACGTAGGCGATGATGATGCCCGAGATCACCATCGGGATCACGAAGATCGTGCGCAGCCCCGTCTTGAAGCGGATGCGGGAGGTCAGCCCGACCGCGAGCAGGAACGCGATCACGTTGACGACGATCACCGTGGCGATCGAGAAGCCGAACGTGAACAGGTAGCTCTGCAGGATGGCCGGATCGCTGAACATCGCGATGTAGTTCGTCAGACCGCTGAAGCTCCACTCCCCGATCCCGATCGAGTCGGTGAAGCTGAAGAAGATGCCCATGACCGCGGGCACGGTGATCGCCAGGGTGAAGATCACGAGGGTCGGAAGCAGGAACAGGTAGTAGATCGGCTCGACGCGCCCCTTGCGACGACGGAGCTGGCGGCCCTGCCCCGTGACGATCGAGGTCGTGTCGGTGGTCGGGCTGTTCGGCCGCGTCACATTCGCGGCTGCGGTGGTGCTCACGGTGCGGACTCCTCTGTCTCGCCGGCTGCCGCATCGTCGGTCTTGGGGATCGGTGCGCGGAAGGCGATGCGAGCCCAGTCCGCGTCCATCGTGCGCAACGTCGATGTGGTCGAGGCGCCGAGCACCATCGCCTGCGCGTAGTTCATCACCGGGATCGTCTTCGGCACGAGCACTGACGGGCCCTGGTAGATCTGCCCGTTCTCGTAGTACTCGATCATCCCCTCGATCCGGGGATCATCCGGGGCCGGTGCACCCTTCGTCGGGGTGAAGCCGAGCTGCGATGCGTTGTACGCCTCGATGTTCTCGGGCAGATAGAGGTACTCGAGGAACTCGCGTGCCGCCTCCTGGTGGTTCGATCCCTCGGGGATCATCGCGCCGAGGTCCATGTTCACGCGCACACCGAGGTCGGCCGGATCATCGGTCATCGGCAGCGGGAACGTTCCGAGCTCGAGGTCGGGCGCGGTCTTCGCGATCTCGCTGAACGCCCAGGGACCCTGCATGTACATCGCAGCCTCGCCCTTGCTGAACGCGAGGTTGCCGTCGCCGTAGCCCCGGCTCTCTGCGTCCTCGTTCGTGTAATCGTTCGCGAGCTGCATCATCTGATCCATCGGCTCGGCGAAGTCCTTCTCGAACGAGACCGGCGAGTCCGGGCCGACCGCGGCACCCTCGTCGGCCATCGCGTCGAAGAACTCGATCGTGTCGACGGATCCTCCGATCGAGTAGTCGTACCACCCCTGGCCGACGGTCCAGTCGTCCTTGAACGTCGCGTAGAACGGGTCGATCCCTGCGTCCTTCAGCTGGTCGCAGACCGCGATCAGCTCGTCCCAGGTCTGCGGGACCTCGAGCCCCTGGGCGTCGAAGATCTCCTTGTTGTAGATGACCGATGCCGCCATCACCGAGTACGGGAGGGCGCTGGTGCGGCCCTCGCACGACCCGTACTGGTCCATGAGCGGCTGCAGATCGTCGCGGACGGATGCGGCGGCGTCGGTGTCGGAGAGATCGGTCAGGGTGCACCGCTGCACGAACCGCGCGATCTCGTAGTTGTAGTTGCCGAGGATGAGGTCGGGCGGGTTGCCCCGCACGAAGCTGGCCGAGATCACGTCCGGACCCGAGGTGTCGATCTCGACTCGCACGTCGCTCTGCGACGAGTTGAACTGGGCGACGAGATCGGTCATGAAGCCGATCGCCTCACGCTTGTTGAACGTGAAGCGGATGGTCTCGGTGCCACCGCCGGGTGCGCAGGCGGTGAGGGCGGAGCCGACGAGCGCCAGCGCCATGGCAGCACCGGCCACTCGCGCGACGGAGGGGGATTTCACAGACACCGTTGTCCTTTCGTCCTGTAGATCCGCAGACTAAATCTAGTGAGCGAATTTACTTCGATGAACGGTACTGTCTCATGTGAACGAGAGTGAGGTCAAGACCCGTGACAGAAGTCTCCGCAGGTCTGGGCACCGGGCGAGCCAGCGTCGGCGCCGTGCTCGACTTCGCCTGGGCGGCGGGCGAGTTCACCGCCACCGACGTCATGGCCTCGACGTCTCTGACGCGCTCGACGGCCATCGACGCGATCGACACCCTCGTCAGCGCCGCCGTGCTCCGTGAGCTTCCGAACGCGAGGGCCGCAGGCAGCTACCGCGCAGGGCGCCCCGCGCGACGCTTCGTGCTGGCATCCGATCTCGGTGTCGTGCTCGGCGTGGACGCCGGTGACAACCATGTCGCCGTCACCGTCTCCGACCTGCTCGACCGCACACTCGTGCACCACCGCACGGACATCGACTCGACCGAATCGGCGGCGGCGCGGCGCGCGACGGTGCTCGGCCAGATGGAGCAGGCGCTCACCGAGGCGGGTGTCTCGAAGGATGACATCCTCGCGATCTGCGTCGGCGTCGCCGCTCCCGTGAATCGCGCAGGGGTCTCTCCCCCGCATCCCGACGGCTTCTGGGAGCGCACGAACCCGGGCCTCGCCGACGCACTGGCTGGCTGGGCGCCGGCCGTCGAGATCAAGAACGACGCTCAGCTCGCCGCGATCGCCGAGGGCTCGGTCGGGGCCGCAGTGGGATGCCGGGACTACGTCGCGCTGCTCGCCGGCGAGCGCTTCGGCGGGGGCGTCGTCGTCGACGGCCACGTGCTGCACGGCGCGCATGGCGGCGTCGGCGAAGGCATCGTGTTCGACCACATCGTGGGCGTGGGATCGGCCTTCGGCCTGAGCTACGCCCTGCAAGACGAGGTGCGTGCCGCCGTCGCGAGTGGCGAGGTCGACGCGAACTCGCCGATCGGACGCCTCGCCGACGACGACCGCGTGGATCCGCGCGTCGTGCTGACAGCCGCCGCGTCGGGCGATACCGATGCGCTGCTCGCGACCTCGCGCGTCGGCGCCACCCTCGCTCGGGTGGTCGGCGTTCTGGGAAGCATGTACGACCCGGCGCGCGTGATCGTCTGCGGCGCAGTCGCCGAGAGCGTCGCTCCCGTGATCGCCGCCGCGCGCGAGGTCGTGCCGACCGAGCTGCACCTGCCGGCGCCCGAGATCCTCGCCTCGACGCTCGGCGCCGAGGTCGTCTCGATCGGGGCCGTCACCACCGCCCGCATGGCCGCCCGCGAGGTGGCCGTGCCGCTGCTGGCGGAACGGCGACTCAGCGCGGTGAGCTGACGCCGTGCGAGAACCAGAGCCGCAGCGCTCGCCTTCATCGATCGAGGTGCTCCTCGATCCTGATGCCGAGGCCGCCGTCCGTGCCGAGTGGGATGCCCTCGCCGCCCGCGGCCTGTCGAGCCTCGCGGGGCACACCTCGGCGAGCAACCGCCCACATATCACGATGGTCGCGCGCGTCGACCTGGCACCGCGGGACCCGGATGCTCTCGCCGGCATCACGTCGTTCCCGATCACGCTGGGCGCTCCCCTGCTCTTCGGCTCCGGGGATCGCCGCGTACTCGCTCGGAGCATCGTGCCCACCTCGGAACTGCTCGCTCTTCGGTCCCTGGTCCTCGCCGCCGTCGGGCCGGGCGAGGACGCCCCGCACACCGCACCGGGCGAGTGGATGCCGCATGTCGCGCTTGCCCGCCGGTTGCGCGTCGCCGACCTCGCGGAGGCGCTCGATCTCATCGGCGGCGATATCCGAGCTCACGCGCGCAGCGTGCGGCACTGGGACCCCGCCACCGCGCAGGTCACGACCCTCGCGGTGCTGAACGGCGACAGCGTTCAGGCGTAGTCGCTGTCGTCCACCGGCGAAGGCGCCGGGCCCAGGCTCTCGATGGCACCCCACAGTCCGTCCGGGACCTCCGCCTGCACCAGCTCGTCGAGCTGCTCGCGACGATGCGGTGATGACACCCCGACGACGGTCGAGTCGATCAGCGGCGATCGCAGCGAGTAGTGCAGTGCCGCAGCGGCCATCGACGTTCCGTGCTCCGCACACACGCGCTGCAACCGCTCGGTCCACTCCAGCAGCTCCTCGCCGGCGGGCCGATAGGCGTACTTCGCACCCGAGTGCGGCCCCTTGACGAGCAGTCCCGAACCGAAGGGCGCAGCGTTGAACACGGCCATGCCACGTGCCTTGGCGTCGGCGAACACGGGCTCAGCCGAGTGATCCACGAGCGTGAATCGGTTGTGGATCAGCACGGCGTCGAACACGCCCGTCTCGACGTACTTCGCCATCAGCGGGACCGGAGCTGCCGCCACACCGATCGCATCCACCACGCCGGCGCTGCGGAGTTCGATGAGCCCCTGCACCGCGCCCCCGATGGAGATCGACTCCTCGAACGTCACCGAGTAGGGGTCGTGCAGGTGCAACAGCGGAAGCCGGTCGACCCCGAGGCGGGCCGTCGTCTCCTCGAACGAGCGGAGGACGCGGTCTCGGTCGAACACGCCGGTCTCAGGATCCTGATCGACCTTCGAGATGACCCGCGAACCATCCGCCCCCAGCTCCCTCAGCGCGATGCCGAGGACGGCCTCCGAGCGACCCGAGGAGTAGTTGTTCGAGGTGTCCACGAAACCGTGCCGGCTCGTGAGCAGGTCGATGGCGACGTCGACGGCAGCTCTCTCCTCGGCGGACCCCGGCTCCGAGTGCCGGCCGAGGCCGGAGGTCCCGAGGGTGATGGGCGTCGGTTCGATCTTCATCTGTCGATGTCCGTTCTGGTCGGGGCGGGTCCTCACGGTTGAGGAGGAACTATGAGATCCGGCTCGTGGAGGCCCGCGGAATGAGCGACGGGAGAGCGCGCTTTATCGGGACGCCCGCCGGCTGCGGGCTGAGCAGCTGGTCCAGCGCTGTCGTGGCGATCTGGTCGAAAGGTGTCGCCACCGAGGTCAGCGGTGTCGGAAGACGCGACGCGAGTGGAATGTCGTTGTAGCCCACGATCGAGAGGTCCTGCCCGGGGAGGATACCGAGGTTGCGGGCGGCGCCGATGATCCCGATGGCGAGATTGTCGTTCGCGGCGAAGATCGCCGTCGGGCGAGCCTCCGGACGCAGGAGCGCGTACCCGGCCTCGCTGCCGGCGTCGACTCCGTAACCGGTGGAGATGACTCGGCCGTCCGGCAGGTCGATGCCGGCTTCGGCAAGCGCCTTCTGTGCACCGCGGAGCCGGTCCTGGCCGCTCGAGGTGAACCACGGGCCGGTGACGACCGCGATGTCGCGGTGGCCGAGGTCGAGCAGGTGGCGGACTGCGAGGTAGCCGCCGGTCTCGTCGTCGCCGAGCGCCGAGGGGCTGACGCCGTCGGTGCGGAGCACGAGCACGTGCGGAATGCCTCGTTCACGCAGCGACGCAGGAAGGGAGTCGTCGATCCGCGCGGTCGCCAGGATCAATCCGTCGACGCCGCGGTCGAGCAGAGTCTCGGTGGCGCGGCGCTCAGCGTCTGCGTCATCGCCGCAGGTGGCCACGACCGCGAAGTACCCCTGGCGGCGAGCGGCGCGTTCGATGGCTTCGAACATCAGCGCCATGACCGCGTCGGTGAGACGCGGGACGAGGACCCCGATGGTTCCGGTGGCGCCTCTGCGGAGGTTGGAGGCGAAGACGTTGCGGCGGTAGCCCAGGCGTTCGGCGGCGGCTCGCACCTTCGTGGCAGTCGCGGTGCGGGAGGGCGCCCCGCGGTCGTCGAGGATGCGGCTGACGGTGGAGATGCTGACGCCCGACTCTTGGGCAACGTCGCGCAGGGTCACCACGGATCGCTGCTCGGGAGGTCCCTCGAGTTCCATTGCGCCGCTTTCTCTCATTCGATCTATTGACATCCTCTCGCGATCTGCGCATACTTGCAATCGTTCTTGCAAACGTTCCCGAGAACGATCCCAACACACGACCAGATCCCTCAACGAGGAGAAGGAGATAGAAATGGTTCTCGACCTTCGCGGACTCAACCCCGCCCCCGTCACCCCGTTCACCGAAGACGGTGACGTCGATTACGCGGCCATTCAGCGCCTCGGCTCCTGGCTCGGCTCCGTCGAGGGTGTGAAGAGCCTCGTCGTCCTCGGCCACGCCGGTGAAGGCACGTTCCTGACCGAGAAGGAGCAGCTCGACGTCATCCGCGCGTTCCGCGACTCGGTGAACGACGAACTGCCGATCATCGCCGGCATCACGAAAGAGGGCAACCTCACCGCCGCGCTCGAGGCGAAGGACGCCGCCGAGGCCGGCGCGAAGGGCGCTCTGGTCTACCCGTCGCACGGATGGCTGCGCTTCGGCTTCCAGCCCGGCGCCCCGCAGACCCGCTACCGCGCGATCTGGGAGGAGTCGGGCCTGGAGGAGATCCTGTTCCAGTACCCGGACAACACCAAGGCGTCGTACGACCTGGACACGCAGCTCGAGATCGCCGGCCAGGAGGGTGTGAACCACACCAAGAACGGCGTCCGCAACATGCGCCGCTGGTACACGGAGATCCCGGCGTTGCGCGCCGCGTACCCCGATCTGCAGGTGCTGTCCTGCCACGACGAGTACCTTCTGCCGACCATGTTCGACGTCGACGGGCTCCTCGTCGGCTACGGCAACATCGCCCCCGAGCTGCTCGTCGACCTCATCGAGGCCGGCAAGGCGCGTGACTACGCCGCGGCGCACGCGATCCACGAGCGACTGCTGCCGATCACCAAGGCCGTGTACCACCGCGGCTCTCACATGGAGGGCACGGTCGCCCTGAAGTGGGGCCTGGTCAACCGCGGCATCCTCGACCACGCCACCGTCCGCGAGCCGCTGCTGCCGCTCCCGGCAGGGGCAGACGCCGAGATCGCCGCCGCGCTCGCCTCGGCCGACCTCAGCACGGTCACCGTTCCCGCCTGACCGGTTTCGGGGCGGCGCACGAATCGGGCGCCGCCCCCACCCCGACCTCTGCCGCGAATGCGATGCGGCGCCTAGTCAACGACGACTACCTGCCCCGCAGGCCTCCAACGAAGGAGTACCCCATGAGCACTGATCGCACGTCCCGCACCCGCCCGCCGGCAACCCCTGGCACTGGACACGGCCGTATCTCCACTGAGACAGTGAGAACCATCGTCGAGTCCAACCACACCCGCCGCACCTTCTGGAAGCAACTCGCCCTCATCGGCCCCGCCTTCGTCGCCGGCGCCTGGCAGTTCGGGCCCGGCAACCTGACGACGGCCATGAACGCCGGGTCGCTCTACGGATACGCCCTCATCTGGGTCATCATCGTGTCCACGATCCTGATGATCTTCCTCACCGACATGAGCGTCCGCCTCGGCATCCGGACTCCGATCTCACTGATCTCCTCGATCAAGGAGACCCTCGGCGGATGGGTCGGCGTCGTCGCCGGCTTCGGTGTCTTCCTCATCACTCTCTGCTTCTCCGTCGGCAACGCCGTCGGCTCCGGCGTCGGGCTCTCGATGCTCGTTCCGGGCACCTCCCCGGTGATGTGGACGATCATCTGCACCCTCGCCGTGGGCACGATCCTGTTCCTCAAGGGCATCTACGGAATCGTCGAGAAGATCCTCATCGCCATCGTCGCGCTCATGGCGTTCTGCTTCATCGCCTCCGCCTTCGCCTCGAACCCCGACTGGGCCGCCGCCGGTTCCGGCCTCATCCCGGTCGTCCCCGAAGGATCGTGGCTGCTCATCATCGGCCTCGTCGGCACGAACTTCTCGATCAACGCCGCCTTCTACACCTCGTACGGCACCAAGGCCCGCAAGCGCACAGCCGAGGAGTATCGAGACATCACCGTCGTCGACACCGTCCCCGGGATCATCGCTCCCGGCATCATGACCGCCCTGGTGATCATCGTCGCGGCAGCCGTCCTGCATGACACCGGCACCGACGCCCCGGCCGGCTTCGCCGGTCTGACAGCGATCTTCGAGCCCATCGCCGGCCCGGTCGGAACCTGGATCTTCGCACTCGGCTTCTTCGGGGCCGCCTTCTCCTCGATGATCCCGAACTGCATCGCCGGCGGCACCATGCTCTCCGACGCCCTCGGCCGCGGAGCATCCGCAGACACCATCACGGCGCGCCTCGGCAGCGGATTCATCCTGCTCTTCGGCATCGCCATCACGCTGATCTTCTCCGGCACCTCACCGGTCGAGCTCATCGTCCTGGCTCAGGCCCTCACCGTGCTGTTCGCCCCGGTCCTCGCGGCGCTGATCATCGTCATGGCCAACAACAGGAAGCTCATGGGAGATCTGCGCAACAAGTGGTGGCAGAACCTCCTCGGCCTCGTCGGGCTCATCGCCGTCCTCGCACTCGGCATCCGACTGGTCATCAGTCTCGTCGGCGCGTAGGGCGGCGTCTCGTAATCACTCCACGAGCAGTGCGGGCTCCTCGAGAACCGATGCCACGTCGGCGATGAACCGGCTCATGCCGTCGCCGTCGATCACGCGGTGGTCGAAGGATCCGGCGACCGTGGTGACCCAGCGGGGGCGCACCTCGCCGTCGACGACCCACGGCTTCTGGCTGATCGTGCCCATGGCCACGATGCCCGCCTCGCCGGGGTTGATGATCGGCGTGCCGGCATCCATCCCGAACACCCCGATGTTGGTGATCGTGATCGTGCCGCCCTGCTGGTCGGCCGGGCTCGTCTTGCCCTCGCGGGCGGTGAGCGTGAGTCGGTTGAGAGCGCGGGCGAGATCCTTCATGCTGAGGTCCTGCGCGTCCTTGATGTTCGGCACGAGCAGGCCGCGGGGCGTGGCCGCGGCGATGCCGAGGTTCACGTAATGGCGCACCGAGATCTCGGCGCCGCCCTCGGTCTCGATCCACGCGGCGTTCACCATCGGAGTGCGACGGGCGGCCCAGATGACCGCGCGAGCCATGATCAGCAGCGGCGAGACGCGGATGTCGGCGTAGTCAGGTGATGCCTTGAGGCGCTTCACGAGCTCCATCGTGCGGCTCGCGTCGATCTCCTTCCACACGGTGACGTGCGGGGCGGAGTACGCGCTCTGCACCATCGCCGACGACGTGGCCTTGCGCACGCCCTTGACCGGGATCGACTCGGTGCGGTCATCGGACAGGGGGGCGGATGCCGGCACTGCCGACACTCCCCGGGCGAGGCCCGACGGGGCGCTCTGCGGCGCGGGCACGGTCTCTTCGCGCACCGCACCCCATTCGGGCGTCTCGATGTTGCGGAACACGCTGGCCTGCTGCGCGTGGGTCACGACGTCGTCGCGGGTGACCTCCCCGTCGGCGCCGGTCGGCACGACGGTCGTGAGGTCGACGCCCAGATCGCGGGCGAGCTTGCGGATCGGGGGCTTGGCGATCACACCGACCGACGAACGCACGGGGCGCTCGGCCGGGCGCTTGCGGCGGGACGTCGCGCCGCCTCCGGTGCCGTAGCCGACGAGCACCGAGCCGCCGCCCTCTTCGGGTGCGGGCGCTTCGGCGGTCGCGATCTTGCCGGGGCCGGCATCGTCGCGAGCATCCGTCACGAACGTGATGATCGGGGATCCGACCTCGACCGTCGCGCCCTCGGCGGCGAGCAGCTCGCCCACGACGCCGGCGTGCGGCGAGGGCAGCTCGACCAGCGACTTGGCCGTCTCGATCTCGCAGATCACGTCGTTGATGGCGACGGTGTCGCCGGGCGCGACCTTCCAGGCAACGATCTCGGCCTCGGTCAGGCCCTCGCCCACATCGGGGAGGTTGAAGTTCTGGGTGCTCATGTGCGGTCCTTTCGGAGAGTGCCTCGTTCAGAACTCAGCACGAACGCGGCAGAAGTGACCCGCTTCGCGCGGACCGGCCAGGTCTCGTCTGATTCTTGCTGAATTGTGAACATCGAACGAGGGTCAGTAGGCCAGCGAACGGTCGACGGCCTCGAGGATGCGGTCGGCATCCGGGAGGTAGGTGCCCTCGAGTTTCGCGGGCGGGAACGGAGTGTCGTAGCCCGAGACGCGCAGCACGGGGGCTTCGAGTGCGTAGAAGGCGCGCTCCATCACGGTCGCCGCCACCTCACTCCCGATGCTCGTGAAGCCGGGTGCCTCCTGCGCGTAGACCATGCGTCCGGTCTTGCGCACCGAATTCAGGATCGGCTCGTAGTCGATGGGCGACAGCGAACGCACGTCGACGACCTCGCAGCTGGTGCCCTCGGACTCGGCGAGCGCCGCAGCCTGCAGCAGCGTCGTGACCATGGCGCCGTGCCCGACGAGGGTGACGTCGGAGCCCGTGCGAACGACGCGCGACGAGTGCAGCGGAGCGGCCGACCCGTCGAGCTCGACCTCGCCCTTCTGCCAGTAGCGGCTCTTCGGCTCCATGAAGATCACGGGGTCGTTCGACGCGATGGCCTCCTGGATCATCCAGTAGGCGTCGTTGGGTGTCGACGGCGCCACCACGCGCAGACCCGGGGTGTGCGCGAAGTACGCCTCGGGGCTCTCCTGGTGGTGCTCGACGGCGCCGATGTGCCCGCCGTACGGGATGCGGATGACGATCGGCAGGCTGAGCTTGCCCTCGTGCCGGTTGGTGAGCTTGGCGAGCTGCGTCGTGATCTGGTCGAACGCGGGGAACACGAACCCGTCGAACTGGATCTCGATCACGGGGCGGAACCCTGCCATCGCGAGCCCGATCGCGGTGCCCACGATGCCCGACTCGGCGAGGGGCGTGTCGAGCACCCGCTTGTCGCCGAAGTCGCGCTGCAGGTGCTCGGTGACGCGGAAGACACCGCCGAGCTTGCCGATGTCCTCGCCCATGAGCAGGACCTTCGAGTCGTCCTCCATGGCCTTGCGGAGGCCCGCGTTGAGCGCCTTGCTGAGAGGCATCGTCTCGAGAGTCACTTGCCGTCCCCTTCGAACGATGCTTCGTACTGCCTGTGCCAGGCCTTCTGCTCCGCGATCAGAGGATGCGGCTCGCTGTAGACGTGGTCGAAGATCTTGTCTGCGGTCGGCGGTCCGAGCTCGACGCTCCGGGCGCGCAGATCCTCGGCGGCGTCGGCTGCCTCGGCATCCACGTCGGCGAAGAACTGGCCTGCCGCTCCCCTGTTCTCGAGGAACGCCCGCATCCGGTCGATCGGGTCGCGCTGCGCCCACGACTGCTCTTCGTCGGAGCCGCGGTACTTCGTGGGGTCGTCGCTGGTGGTGTGCGCCCCGAGCCGGTAGGTCACGGCCTCGATGGCACGCGGGCCCTTGCCGCTGCGCGCCTCGTCGAGTGCAACGCGTGAGACGGCGTAGCTGGCGAGCACGTCGTTGCCGTCGACCCGGACGCTGGGGATTCCGTAGCCGGAGCTGCGCTCGACGAGCGGAACGCGCGACTGCGTCGACACCGGCACCGAGATCGCCCAGTGGTTGTTCTGCAGGAAGAAGACGGTCGGCGACTGGTAGCTGGCGGCGAACACCATCGCCTCGTGCACGTCGCCCTGGCTCGACGCGCCGTCGCCGTAATAGACGATCACGGCTTCGTCGGTGTCGACGTCACCGGTTCCCGAGCGGCCGTCGAAGTTCAGTCCCATGGCGTAGCCGGTCGCGTGCAGCACCTGCGAGCCGAGCACGAGCGTGTAGAGCCGGGTGTTGCCGTTCTTGGGGTCCGTCGGATCCCAGCCGCCGTGCGAGACTCCGCGCATCAGCTTGATGATGTCGACGGGGTCGACCCCGCGGATGCGCGTCACGGCATGCTCGCGGTACGACGGGAAGATCGTGTCCTGAGCGCGAGCGGCGCGAGCGGAGCCGACCTGAGCGGCCTCCTGGCCACGGCTCGGCGGCCACAGCGCGAGCTGCCCCTGACGCTGCAGGTTCGTGGCCTGGGTGTCGATCGCGCGGATGCCCACCATGTCGCGGTAGAACTGCTCGAGCTCGGCGTCGCTGATCGCCTCGATCAGCGGCAGGTACTGCTCAGCAGCCGCGCTCGGGGTATAGCGGCCGTCCTGATCGAGGACGCGGACGAGTTCAGTCTCTGACGAGGTCACGGTGCCACGCTACCGCCGCGCGCATGCCCGGTCACGCATACCTAGGACGTCCTCGCATCTGCCGGGAACCCGGAGAAATGGCGGGATGGAGCCCCTCAGCGGAGGGTCGAGGCGACGTCGAGCACACGCGCCACGGACTCTTCCTCGCCCACCGAGATGCGGATGCCGTCGCCCGGGAAAGGACGCACGATCAGGTCGGCAGAGACGAAGGCCGCCGCGACCTCGACGGTGCGCTCACCGGTGGGGAGCCAGACGAAGTTGGCCTGCGAGTCGGGCACGTCCCAGCCCTGCCTCCGGAGTCCCTCGAGCAGGCGCGTGCGGCGCTCGACGATCACTGCGACCCGCTCGAGCAGCTCGCCCTCGGCATCGAGACTCGCGATGGCCGCGTTCTCGGCGGCGGACGTGACCGACAGCGGGATGCCGGTGGTGCGGGCGGCATCGAGGACCTTCTCGTGGCCGATCGCGTAGCCGATGCGCAGGCCCGCGAGCCCGTAGGCCTTCGAGAAGGTGCGCAGCACCACGACGTTCGGATGCCGTTCGAACACACGCTCCGCGAGGCCGTCGACAGCGCCGGGGGCGGTGACGAACTCGGCGTAGGCCTCGTCGAGGATGATCAGGACGTCGGTGGGGACGCGCTCGACGAAGGTCGCGAACTCGTCGCTCGTGATGATCGGGCCCGTCGGGTTGTTCGGCGTGCACAGGATGATCGCACGGGTGCGGTCGGTGACGGCATCCGCCATCGCGTCGAGGTCGTGGCGACCGTCGGCCGTGACCGGCACCTTCACCCCGGTGCCGCCGGCGACGAGCGGCAGACTCGGGTAGGCCTCGAACGAGCGCCAGGCGTAGACGACCTCGTCGCCGACCGACACGGTCGCGAGGATCAGCTGCTGGAGGATCGACACGCTGCCCGCCGCGACGTGCACCTGGTCGGGCTCGACGGCGTAGCGCGCTCCGAGCCGCTCGCGGAGCCTTCCTGCGGTCGCGTCCGGGTAGCGGTTGATCGGCGTCGTGTGCTGCAGAGCGGCGGCGACCGAAGGCAGCGGCTCGAAGGGGTTCTCGTTGCTCGAGAGCTTGAAGGCGTCCGGCCCCGCCTGCTTGCCCTGGCGGTACGGCGCGAGGGCGGCGATGGCGGGACGGATGCGCGGCAGGATCGGGTCGGTCACAAGGATGAGTCTAGATTCCACCGGCCCTCTGGCGGAGCGCATGGGAGACTGGGCTGACTATGCGTTTCATCATCCGAGTCGTCGTCAACGCGTTCGCCCTCTGGGTCGTGACGCTGATCCCCGCCCTGCAGGTGCAGATCAAGGCGTTCGCGCCGGGTGAGACCCTGCAGCTGGTGCTGACCCTGCTCGCGGTCGCTGCGATCTTCGCGCTCGTGAACACGATCATCGGCACCGTCGTCAAGATCGTCGCGTTCCCGCTGTACATCATCACCCTCGGCCTCATCGGGTTCGTGATCAACGGCTTCCTGCTGTGGCTCACCGCCTGGATCACGAGCGGCTTCGGCTGGGGCCTCACCGTCGGCAGCTTCTGGTGGGGCGTGCTCGCCGCGTTGATCATCTCGCTGATCAACGGCGTCTTCGGCTTCATCCTGCGGCCGCAGAGCAAGAAGCAGCGCCGCGACTGACACATACCCGCTCGCGGGCGGTCCGGGGCTCGGGGCGGTCCCGGGCTCGGGGCGGTCCGGTCGATCACCCGACCCGCTCTGCGTGGTACTCGGTGCGCTCGATCACCTCGGCCTGGTCGAGCTCCCTCCAGAACTCATCCGCCGCGTCGATCCGGGGATCGTTCGAGGCGTCGGCCTCCTCCGCGGTCTCGATGTACGTGTCGAGGTGGTGCGCGTCGACAAGCCAGTCCTCGAGGGTGTCGCCCGGGTTGCCCTGGGTCGAGATGACCATGCTGTCGGCCGATCCCGTGCCCTCGGGAGATCCGCCTCCCGCGAGCGCCGGGACGGGGTCATCGGTGTGTCTGATCTGGATGATCGTCTGGTCGTCGTCGAGCGTGGGCTCGACCGGGCTCCCGGCGGTGATCTGCATCTGCACGTCGTAACCGCTCTCCATCGCGAGGTGCGCGGTGATCATCCCCGATTGCGAGTGCGCGACGACATCGACCTCATCACCGGGCTGGGCACCCGCCGCCTCGAGCGCATCGAGGGTGGCCTGGTACGACGCGGCGTCCTGCTCGGTGTAGAGCTCGACGTTGGACTTGAGATCCCACGGCTCCTTGCCTCCCCACCCGATGGTCTGTGTGCCCTTCAGATAGGCGACGTATCTCGTGCTGCCGTCGGCGAAGGAGTACTTCTCGACAGCGATCTGAGCCCCCGAGGTGACCGGCATGCGCCCCAGCGCTCCCGCGATGCCCGTCGGCGCACCGGTGGGCGTGGACGTCTTCACCGGCGCGACCGAGACACGATCGGCCGCGCCCTTCAGGGTCTCGCCGGGGAATACCTTGCCGAAGCCCGCGGTGAGCCCCACCAACGCCGCAGTGCCGAAGACGTCGTCGTAGAGGGAGGGCGTCACGATGTTGCCGACCAGCCCCTCGAAGCTCTCCGCGCGCCACTGGGTGATGAGATCCTCGGCAAGGCCCGCGATGCGGTCATCCGATGCCGCCAGCCGATCGGCACGCCGCATCAGTCGCTGCGCCGTGCTCGGATCGGTCTGGGAGAGCATCTCGGCCTCGGCCCGCAGTTCGACGTACTCGTAGGTGTCGGCCATGAGCAGCGTGGATGTGGCGGTCTTCTCGCACTCCGAATGAAGACGGGCCACGCGCTGCCCCGACGACCACAGCTCGACCGTGTCGACCTGCGCGCTGAAGCCCGGAGCGTCGAGGATGACCCGATAGGCGCGCATGAGCGCGGAGCGCGCATCGTCGTAGCGCGAGGCGACGCCCTCTATGCGTCGAGCGACGTCTCGCAGCGCGTCGGGGTCGACCGCGATGGCCCCGCCGTGATCGATCGTCAGCCCGGTCATGAGATCTCCGCCCGTTCGGCCTCTGATTCGCGGCTGCGCGTCGCGGAGGCCTCGGCACGGGTGCCCACCCGCAGATGGTCGAGCGACTCCTGCATCGCGCGCACACCGTCTGAGTGCCAATCGGTGTCGGAGGCGAGGACGGCGAGCGCCGCACGGACATCGTCGAGCGCATCGACGGCGGTGCCGAGAGCGGCCAGCGTCTGGGCTTTCGCCCACGCGGCGTCGGCGGCGCCGGTGGGTGCGAGTGCAAAGGAGTACATGCGCTCAGCATCCGCGATCCGCGTCATCTGTGAGGGTCGACGATCGCCGTGACCGCGGCGATCGTGAGCAGTTCGCCGCGATCGTCATCCGTGCAGAACGAGACCGTTGCAGCCGTCGTCACGACGCGGGCGTCGCGCGATCGGTCGGCGACCGGCAGAATAGGACGGTGACATCCCCGGATCCCTTCCGCGTGATCTTCGTGTGCACGGGGAACATCTGCCGCTCTCCGATGGCCGAGGTGGTGTTCCGCGAACTCGCGGAGCGGCAAGGGCTGGGTTCGCGCATCGTCTCACGCAGCGCCGGCACGGGCGACTGGCATCTCGGTGAACGTGCGGATCATCGCACACTCGACTCCCTCGCCCGCCGTGGCTACGACGGCTCGCTCCACCGCGCGAAGCAGTTCACGTTCGCCTCGTTCGCGGAGAACGATCTGGTCGTCGCCCTCGACCGCACGCACGAGCGCATCCTGCGTGAATGGGCGCGCAGCGAAGATGAGGAGGGCAAGGTCACCCTGCTCCTCACCTTCGACCCGGAGGCGTCGAGCCAGGACGTGCCCGACCCCTACTACGCCGGCGCCGAGATGTTCGATTCGGTGCTCGGTATGATTGAGACGGCGACTCGCGGGCTGTTCCGCCAGCTCGAGCCGGCTCTTCGCCAGCCCCGCACGCCCCGCACGCCCGGGGCCCGATCAGGAGGACTCCCCTGACTTTCCAGCCTTCGCTCCCGCCGCAGCCCCTGAGCCCCCTCGACGGTCGCTACCGCGGCGCCGTCACCGGCCTCGCCGACTTCCTCTCGGAGGCGGGCTTGAACCGCGCCCGCGTCGAGGTCGAGGTGGAGTGGCTGATCGCGCTCACCGACCGCTCGCTCTTCGAGACGAGTCCTCTGTCGGACGCCGACAAGGAGCGGCTGCGCGCCCTGTACCGCGACTTCGGACAGGCCGAGATCGACTGGCTCGCCGAGAAGGAAGCCGTCACCCAGCACGACGTCAAGGCGATCGAGTACCTGGTGCGCGACCGCCTGAGCGCGCTCGGCCTCGACGGCATCGCCGAGCTCACGCACTTCGCCTGCACGAGTGAGGACATCAACTCCGCCTCGTACGCGCTCACCGTGAAGCGCGCGGTCGAAGAGGTCTGGCTCCCCGCGCTCGACGTCGTGATCGCCAAGCTCCGTGAACTGGCCGCCGAGCACGCGGACGCCGCGATGCTCTCCCGCACCCACGGACAGCCGGCCACCCCGTCGACCATGGGCAAGGAGATCGCCGTCTTCGCGTGGCGTCTCGAGCGCGTGCGCGCCCAGATCGCGGCATCCGACTACCTCGCCAAGTTCTCGGGCGCGACCGGCACCTGGTCTGCGCACCTCGCGGCCGACCCCGACGCCGACTGGCCCACGATCTCGCGTGAGTACATCGAGGGTCTCGGTCTCGGCTTCAATCTGCTGACCACGCAGATCGAGTCGCACGACTGGCAGGTCGAGCTCTACGACCGCGTCCGTCACGCCGGCGGGATCCTGCACAACCTCGCCACCGACATCTGGACCTACATCTCGCTCGGCTACTTCGCACAGATCCCCGTCGCCGGTGCGACCGGCTCGTCGACCATGCCGCACAAGATCAACCCGATCCGGTTCGAGAACGCCGAGGCGAACCTCGAGATCTCGGGTGCGCTGCTCGCATCGCTCGGTCAGACCCTCGTCACGAGCCGCCTGCAGCGCGACCTCACCGACTCGACGACGCAGCGCAACATCGGCGTCGCATTCGGGCACTCGCTGCTCGCGATCGACAACCTGCGCCGCGGACTGAACGCGATCTCGCTCTCCCGCGACGTGCTGCTCGCCGACCTCGACGTGAACTGGGAGGTCCTCGCCGAGGCGATCCAGACCGTCATCCGCGCCGAGGTCGTCGCCGGTCGCTCGTCGATCACCGATCCCTACGCTCTGCTCAAGGAGCTGACCCGCGGACACCGCGTCGGTGCCGAGGATCTTGCGGCCTTCGTCGAAGGACTCGAGATCGGGGATGCGGCGAAGCAGCGCCTGCTGGCCCTGACCCCCGCGTCGTACACGGGCATCGCCGAGCAGCTCGCCAAGTAGTCGCCGCTAGGGGCGGGGCTCGCCGGAGTGCGCTCCGGCGGAGTCGCGCGGCATGAACGCCGCGGCGACCAGGGTCAGCACGGCGACCACGGCTGCCGCGATGAACACCCAGACGGATGCCGAGATGATGGTCGCCGGGTCCTCGGGGCCGGCGCCCTGTGCGATGACCGAGTTCGAGATCGCCCCGAACACCGCGACTCCGAGCGCGCTTCCCGCCGACCGGGCGAAGGCGTTCATGCCGGTGACGGCTCCGCGCTCGCCCCAGCCGACCGAGGCCTGGGCGGCGATGAGCGTCGGGGCGGCGCTCCACCCCAGACCGAAGCCGAGCACGAAGGCGACGGCCGCTATCGAGAACGGGTTGGGCCAGGGCGACACCACCGCGAGCGCGATCGCCGCGATCGCCGTTATCGACATGCCCGTGAGCGCGGTGCGGCGGAACCCGATCCGCAGGTACAGGCGCCCGGAGTTCGCGGCGGCGAGCGGCCACCCGAGGGTCAGGGCCGCGACGGCGAGTCCCGACAGCAGCGGGGCGATGCCGATCGACCCCTCGAGGTAGGCGGGTGCGAAGCTCGTGACGCCCGTCATCAACGCACCGATGCCGAGCGACACGATCGTGGTCGTGAGGATGAGCGGCCGCGCGGCCAGTCGCAGGTCGACGATGGGCTCCGCGGCCCGCCGTTCGACGAGCCCGAACGCGATCAGCGCCAGGGCCCCGAGGCCGAAGCAGATCGCACTGGGCACGGAGAGCCAGGCCCAGGCGTTGCCGCCCTCCAGCATCCCGAGGATGAGACCGGTGAGTCCGATCGTGAGAAGGACCGCTCCGGCGTAGTCGATGCGGTGCCGCTGAGTCTGCTTCTCTTCGTGATATTTGCGCAGCAGCATCCACCCCGCGATCAGGCACAGCGGGATGTTCACCCAGAAGATCCACCTCCACGCGTCGAGCTGGGCGAAGATCCCACCGAGGGCAGGGCCGACGACAGACGAGATCGCCCAGACCGAGGCGATGTAGCCCTGCACCTTCGCGCGCTCGGCGACCGTGTAGATGTCGCCGACGATGGTCATCGACATCGGCGCGACCGCCCCGGCGCCGAGCCCCTGGACGATGCGGAAGATGATCAGGGAGGTCATGCTCCAGGCGAATCCCGCGAGCACGGACCCCAGCAGGAAGAGCGCGATGCCGAGCAGGATGATGGGCTTTCGCCCCACGGTGTCGGCGAAGCGCGAATAGATCGGCACGCTGACGGCCTGCGCGAGGAGGTAGACCGAGAAGAGCCACGGGAACTGCTGATAGCTGCCGAGATCGCGGACGATGCTGGGCACCGCCGTCGCCAGGATCGTCGCGTCGATCGCGATGAGTCCGGTCGCGAGCATGAGCGCACCGAGCACGGGACCGCGGGTCGAGCGGAGTCCGATGGAGGCGCGATCGATCGAAGCAGTCACTACAGGCACAAGCGGCCGGGCACGGGGACTATTCCGGACGGATGCCGGAGATTCCTGCGCCCTACGTCAGGGAAGCGACGCCGCGCATCACGAGAGGCGGCGCGAGTCAGGAGGACGCGCTGCGACCGGGCTTGTCGGAGTCGGGTTCGTCAGGCGTCTCGGGGTCGAAGAGCACCGGACGGTCGACCGTCTTGGTGACATCGGCCGGGTCGACCACGAGGATCAGCATCGCCAGGAACAGCAGGGTGACGATGAACGCGCCGCCGCCGACCACCAGGCCGAGAGCGATCGGGGTGAGGCCGTCGTAGCTGCCGTTCGCGATGGCGGTGTTGACCCGGGCGGTGAAGGCTCCGGTCGACACGAGCGTCACGACCGCCGCGAAGACACCGCAGCCGAGGGCGATGCCCAGCAGGTGCAGGGGGCGCAGGATGTCGCGCCGGGTGGGCTTGTCGTCGCTCATCGGTCTCCTCCGTGCCCGGCAGGGGCAGGGTCGTTCTCGGTGGATGCGGAGTCGGCGACGGCGTCGACGCGCTTCGGAGTGAGCCCGGCGATGCCGAGGAAGACCGCGACGATGGCGGCGTACCCGCCGAACATGCCGACGCCCAGGATGATGCCGGTGAGCTCGAACTCACCTGCGCCCTCGATCGCATAGGGCTGCACGAAGCCTGCGGGGATCGCCAGCAGGAGCACGGCGAGCAGCAGACCGAAGGCACCCAGGGCGATCGAATCACGTGCCGTGGGGTCACCCGTGCGTCGCGCGCGCAATCCGACGACCAGCTCGAGGATTCCGGTGGCGACCGCCCAGGCGATCACGACGACGAAGAAGACGTCGTCGGTGCGCCAGGCCGGCACTCCCGCGGTCATGCCCGCGGCGAAGCCCAGGATGGCCAGGACCACCGAGGGCCAGCGCTGCCCGGCGGGGAACACGAGCCAGGCGGCGACGATCATCACGAGGGCCGTCGTCAGCACGAAGCCGCTGAAGACGGAGAGACCGACGGCCGCGGAGTGGTCGGGCGAGAAGGTGATCATCACGGCTGCAGCAGCGGCGAAGAGCGCGCGCAGCAGCTGAAGGTGACGCACGGTGAACGCGCGGGCAGGGGCAGACATGACGATCCAGAGTCCTCCGGGGTGTTCCTCCCAGTCTACGCGGGGGCGCGGAGTGGGCGCGGACGCCGGGGAGAGAGGTGTTCGCGGGGCCCGATGGATCTCCCCAGATCGATCATCAGGCCCCGCGACAGAACGCGGCGACGGGGGCGACACCGCGTTATAGGCCGATCGGTCGTGAGGTCGGGCACCCTGCCCACGACTGTTCTGCCCAGCTGACCCCAGAAATAGCATCTCGTCCCCTACGCGATGCTGGTGTGGTCGTATGCTCACTTTAGGGCTCGATTCTTCACATACCGGAGGGGGTGCTGTGATGAGTATGGAAAGTGGCATTCGCCGGTATGCCGATGTATTTGCAGCGTCCTTCCGTGACGCGATCAATGCACGTGGATTGACTTTGGCGAGGCTGCACGAGCAGCTGCGCGCCCGGGGCAACAGCGTGTCGATGGCGACTCTCAGTTACTGGCGCTCCGGCGCTCGTCGACCGGAGGGAGCGCAGTCGATGGCGGCGCTCGGCGATATCGAGCAACTGCTGCACCTCGAACCCGGCTCGCTCACCGCGCTGCTCGGCACCACGAACCGCACCGGCCCTCTCGGTCCCAATCAGTTCCCGCTCGACGAGCAGGAGCTCGAGGAGGCGGTGAAAGAGGCCTTCGCCGCCCTCGGCGCCGAGTACCCTGACACCTCTCGCGAGCTGACCACGCATTCGGTGACGGATGTGGATGCCGACGGCAACGTCGCGTACTCGATCACGCGCAGCATCGTGCAGTCCACCGTCGGCACGGTCGCCTCGATCCCGTTCCTCGAGATGACGCCAGGCGTGAGCACCCCCGCCCCGATCATCGATGCGGTGGCCGGCGGCCGGATCGCCGCCCGCTACTCGCATCCGAACGGCGAGGTGCACGGCGTGCTGTTCGAGCTCGACGTGCCTCTGACCGCTCCGAGCACGTCGATGGTGGAGTGGTCGGTCAGATACCCACCCGGCTACCCGCCGCAGCGTGAGACCGGCCACGCCGTCGCTCGACAATGCAGGGAGCTGCTGGTGTGGACCAGGTTCCACCCCGATGCCCTGCCCGATCGCATCGAAGAGCGCGCCGAGACCCCGACCGGCGTCAAGACGACGGAGCTGTCGCTCGAGGGCCGCAACTCGGTGCATCAGGTTCGTCGCGCCTTCGGTCCCGGACTCCTCGGAGTCTCCTGGACCTACGACGACGGACGCTGACTCCCGCGGGCGGCGCTGCTCGGCCGTGCGATGCCCAGTCGTGTGATGCCCAGTCGTGTGATGCTCAGCCGGGCTGTTCTCCGACGGCGACCGCGCGCCCCGGAGTGTTGGACCACTGGCTCCACGATCCGGGGAAGACCTTCGCCTCGATACCGGCCTCGTCGAGGACCAGCGCGGTGTGGGCGGCCGTGATGCCGGAGCCGCAGTACGCAGCCACCGGAGTCCCCTCGGTCACGCCGACGGCCGCGAAGGTCGCCTGGAGGGTGTGCACGTCGAGGATCTTGCCCTCGGGGTTCAGGTGAGCAGCCATCGGCAGGTTGAGCGCACCGGGGATGTGTCCGCCGATCGGGTCGAGCGGCTCGTGGTCACCCCGATACCGCTCGGGAGCGCGCACGTCGAGCAGCACTCCGTTCTCGGGGAACGACGCCGCCTCGTCGATCGAGATCGCGTCGGCACCGATCTCGTCGAGGACGACGTCGCCCGGCTCGACCTCGACGTCGTCGGTCGCGACCGGCAGACCGGCCGCCGTCCAGGCGCGGATGCCGCCGTCGAGCACGCGCACGTCGACGCCGCCCTGTCGCAGCAGCCACCAGGCGCGCGAGGCGCTGAGCCCCTTCGCATCGTCGTAGGCCACGACCAGGTCGCCCCGGTTCACACCCCATCGGCGCGCGGCATCCTGCAGCGTCTGCGTGGAGGGCAGTGGATGGCGCCCCTCTGAGGGCTCGCCGTGCGTCGCCAGTTCGGTGGAGAGCGGAACGTAGACGGCTCCGGGGATGTGGCCCCCGAGATAGTCGGCGTGACCGTCGGGGCGGTCGAGTCGCCAGCGCACGTCGATCACTCGGACCGGCGTCTCGGACGCCCGCAGCTCGCTCAGTTCGTCGACGCTCACGAAGTTGCTCATGAAGCGAGGTTATCGAGTCCACCCGACGCTCACGGCCACCGGCGCCACATGCCGTCACGGCGACCGTCGATGACGGCGATAAGCTCATCCGGGCCGCGTCGAGAAAGGACCGCATGTCCACTCGATTCCGCTGGATGAGCCTGCGTCGGCAGGAGGTCGCCCTGATCGCCGTGACGGCGGTCTGGGGCAGCACCTTCCTGCTCGTGCACTGGGCGATGCAGCACTCCGGACCCTGGTTCTTCGTCGGCATCCGGTTCCTGGTAGCCGGCCTGATCAGCGTCGTCATCTTCCGCAGGGTGCTGCGAGGCATCCGCTGGCGGGACATCGGTGCGGGCGTCGCGATCGGCGTGATGATCTACCTGGGCTATGGCCTCCAGACCGTGGGGCTGCAGACCATCGACTCGAGCACGTCGGCGTTCATCACGGCGATGTACATCCCGCTCGTCCCGCTCGCCCAGTGGGCGGTGTTCCGCAAGCGCCCTCCGGCCATGGCGTTCGTGGGTGCGGGCCTCGCCTTCCTCGGGCTGGTGCTCATCGCCGGCCCCGACGCGTTCGCGCTGACACTCGGGTCGGGCGAGATCCTCACCGTGATCAGCACCCTGCCCATCGCGGCCGAGATCATCCTGATCAGCGTGTTCGCCGGCAGGATCGACCTCGGCCGGATCACGATCATCCAGCTCCTCACCGCGGGAGTGCTCGGCATCCTGACGATGCCGGCCGTCGGCGAGGGACTGCCCGAGTTCTCGTGGATCTGGGTCGGCTGCGCGATCGGGCTCGGTGCGGCGAGCTGCATCATCCAGCTCACGATGAACTGGGCGCAGAAGTCGGTCTCGCCGACCCGCGCCACGATCATCTACGCGGGCGAGCCGGTGTGGGCGGCCGCGATCGGCCGCATCGCCGGCGAGCGCCTGCCCGTCACGGCGCTGATCGGCGGCGCACTCGTCGTGCTCGGCATCCTGGCCAGCGAGCTCAGACTCGTGCGCCGCCGTGAACCGGCGCCGACGGCGGAGTAGCGATCAGACGGTGAGCAGCACTTTGGTGGCGCGGCGCTCATCCATGGCGCGATAGCCCTCGGCGGCCTCCTCGAGCGGGAGCGTGAGGTCGAACACCTTTCCGGGGTCGATCTTTCGGTCCCAGATGAGCTGGATCAGCTCGGGGAGGAATCGGCGCACCGGAGCCGGTCCGCCGTGCAGGTGCACGCCCGAGAAGAAGAGCTCCTCGCCGGGCAGCGCGACGTCGTGCGAGACGCCGACGTATCCGACGTGACCGCCGGGGCGGGTGGCGCGGATCGCCTGCATCATCGACTCCTGCGTGCCGACGGCCTCGATCACCGAGTGCGCGCCGAGTCCGTTCGTGAGCTCCTTGATGCGGGCGACGCCCTCGTCTCCGCGCTCCTCCACGATGTCGGTCGCGCCGAACTCGCGCGCCAGCGCCTGGCGGTCGGCGTGCCGGCTCATCGCGATGATCCGCTCGGCGCCGAGTTCACGCGCGGCGAGGATGCCGAGCAGACCCACCGCTCCGTCACCGACCACGGCGACGGTCTTGCCCGGGCCGACCTCTGCCGCGACGGCGGCGAACCAGCCGGTGCCCAGCACGTCGGATGCCGCGAGCAGCGACGGGATCAGATCGGCGTCGGGCTGCCCCGGCGTCGCGACGAGCGTGCCGTCGGCGTGCGGGATCAGGGAGTACTCGGCCTGGGTGCCGAAGCGTCCCATAGGCACGACATGCACGCAGCGGGACTGGTAACCGGCCTGGCAGATCTCGCAGGTGTTGTCGGACGCCATGAACGATCCGACGACGAAGTCGCCGACCTTCACGGTCTTCACGTCGGCGCCGATCTCCTCGACGACGCCGACGTACTCGTGACCCATCGGGTCGTGATCGACCTCGTTCGCGCCCCGGTAGGGCCACAGGTCGGATCCGCAGATACAGGTCGCCGCGATCCGGATCACGGCATCGGTCGGACGGGTGAGGGTCGGCTTCTCGCGGTCCTCGACGCGAACGTCGCCGGGGGCGTACATGACTACTCCACGCATGAGTGGTGCTCCTTCGGTCTTGTGACTCCAGTCAACTCCCGATCTCGCGTGCTCGGGAGGTTCTGAGAGAACTCCTTTCACGGGAATAGACTTCGGCGCCTGGCGTTTCACCTCACATGATTGAAACTTCAACCGTCGTTCCGGTCGCCTCCGAGCGCACGCGTGTGCGCGTGCCGATGCGCTTCGCCGACGGATTCTCCACCACGGCCGATGTCGTCACGTTCGACGGGTTGATCGACGGCCGTGAGCACCTGCTGCTCGGGCTCGGCGATTGGAGGGCGGCCATGGAGCGCGCGGCCGACGGCGGCGACGCACCCCTCGTGCGCCCGCACAGCGAATGCCTGACCGGCGACGTGTTCGGTTCGGAGCGCTGCGACTGCGGTCCGCAGCTGCGAGAAGCCGTCGAGCGCATCGCCGAGGAGGGCGGGTTCCTGCTGTACCTCCGCCAGGAGGGCCGCGGCATCGGCCTGTACGCCAAGCTCGACGCGTACGCGCTGCAGGACGCAGGGCTCGACACCTACGAGGCGAACGTCGCCCTCGGCCGCGGCGAGGACGAGCGCGACTACACGGTCGCGGCGCAGATGCTGAACACGCTGGGCGCAGACAGCATCCGCCTGCTGAGCAACAACCCCGACAAGGCGGCGCAGCTCGAGTCCCTCGGCATCCGCGTCACCGAGCAGGTGCGCACCGGTGTGCACCTGTCGGATGCGAATCACCGCTACCTCGAGGCCAAGCGCGACCACACATCGCACACGCTCGATCTCTCCGCCGCGTGATGAACGCGCAGGTGATGAACGATCGGCGCCTCGACGACGACGAGATGCAGACGTGGCTGCCGACCATCCGGTTCGTCCAGCTGCTGCCGCAGGTGCTCGACCGCGCGCTGAAAGCCGAGACCGGACTCAAGCACGCGCACTACGCGATCCTCGTGACGCTGGCGGGCCAGGACGACCGTGCGATCCCGATGACGGAGCTCGCGCAGATCGCCGGTCTCAGCCGTTCGCGGTTGAGCCATGCCATCGACTCGCTCGAAGAACGCGGCTGGGTGACGCGCACCTCGTGCAGCAGCGACAAGCGCACTCTGACTGCAGCGCTGACGGATGCCGGTCGCGAGCTCCTGCGGGGGGCTGCCCCCGTGCACGTGGCGCAGATCCGCGAGCTGATCTTCGACCCCCTCACCCGAGCCGAGCGGGAGCAGCTCGGCGCGATCGCGGCCAAACTGCTCCCCGGTGTGACTGCGGCCCTCTGACTCGGGCTTCGGGGCGCAGAGGGAGTGCCCACCAGTACCTCCCTCCATCCCGCGAGGGGGCGTACCGTCGAAGACATGGACACCCGCAACGAGGTGCGAGCTGGTCGGCCACCGATGTGGCCGGCGCGAGCCCGGCGGAGCGCGCGGAGGCCTGAGCCCGGGCTTTCTGCTCTGAGCAGAACCTCTCGAATCCGCAGACGACGGCGGATTATCGTGAGGCATGGCCGACCTCGTCCCGTTCTCCCGTGCTCCTCGTCCTGATCGTCCGCGGCCGTTCGAACCGGAACCGCTGTGGCGCCACATGCTGGGCGATCAGCTGCGGCGCCGACGACATGCCCGCGACGAGACGCTGACCGAGACCGCCGAGAACGCCGGAGTCTCACCGCAGTACCTCTCGGAGGTCGAGCGAGGACTCAAGGAGCCGTCGAGCGAGATGATCGCCGCGATCGCCGGAGCCCTCGACACCTCGCTCGTCGAGCTGACGAGCACCGTGGCCGACGACCTGCGTCAGGCCGCGGCGGCCCCGGCATCCGCTGCAGTGTCGGCGTGGCGCGGGGCCTTCGCCCTCGCCGCCTGAGCCGTACGCGCCCTCGCCGCTCTCGCCTCCCCCGCGTCGGCCGCGGTGCGGGGTCAATAGTGCATCGGATCCGGCCGATTGGGATGCGTTATCGACCCCGCACCGCGAGCGGGATGCGTTTTCGACCCCGCACCGCCTCAGACCGCCCGCTCCCCCCGGACGGTGTCGATCAGCCCGTAGTCCAGTGCAGCGGATGCCGTGAAGACGCGATCCCGATCGGTGTCGGTGCGCAGCTCGGCCAGGGTGCGCCCACTGTGCCTGGCGAGGATCGACTCCATGTCCGCCCGCACGCGCACGACCTCATCGGCCGCGAGGATGAGGTCGGGGATCGCCCCGCGAGACTGTCCGGCGGGCTGATGCAGCACGATGCGGGCGTGGGCGAGCGCGGCACGCCGGCCCGGGGCTCCGGCGGCGACGAGCAGCGCGGCGGGCCCGATCGCCTGCCCGACGCAGGTCGTCGCGACCGCGGGACGGATGTGCTGCATCGTGTCGTAGATCGCGAGCGCCGCCCCCGGATCGCCGCCTTCGCTGTTGATGTAGAACTGGATGCCGGAATCCTGACTGTCGGCATCCAGATGCAGCAGCTGGGCGATGAGCGCATTCGCGACACCCGCGTCGATGCCGGTGCCGAGATAGATGACCCGCTCCGCGAGCAGGTGCGAGTAGACGTCCATCACGCGTTCGCCCCGCGGATGCTGCGCGATGACGTTCGGGATCGTGTAGCCGCTCATGCGCTCGCCCCCAGTCCGACGCGGGCTCGTCGACGCGGCATGAGATCCGCGAGGGAGGCGACGATCTCGTCGATGAACCCGTAGTCCTTCGCCTGCTCGGCGGTGTACCAGCGGTCGTGCAACGAATCCTCGAAGACGCGCTCCACGGGCTGCCCCGTATCGACGGCGATCAGCCCGAGCACGGTGTCGCGCATGTGCCGCAGATCATCGGCCTGCGTTTCGATCTCGCCCGCCGATCCGCCGATGCCCGCAGACCCCTGATGCATCAGGATGCGCGCATGCGGCAGCGCCCTGCGCTTGCCGTTCGCTCCGGCAGACAGCAGGAACTGCCCGGCGCTGCAGGCGAGCCCGAGCGCGAGGGTGGACACGTCGTTCGGCACCAGGGTCATGAGGTCGCGGATCGCGAGCATCGACGGCACGGAGCCGCCGGGCGAGTGGATCCAGAGGGCGATATCGGTCGTCGGATCCTCGGCCGAGAGGGTGAGCAGCTGCGTCATGAGCAGCGTGCCGTTGTCGTCGTCGAGGGCGCCGTCGAGCACGAGCACGCGCTCGTGGAACAGGGCCCGTCTGGCCTCGGGGCCGAACTGCGGGATGGGGGTCTCTTCGCTCATGGCCTCAGCATCCGCCACCGGGACCGTGCGCGGGGCGGTATCCGCTCGAGGCAGATCCGCCTGAGGCAGATCGCGCGTCGACCTGCACGGATGTGCACGCGTAACACCCCCGACTCACGACGCTCCTACCCTCGAAGCATGGCGAAACAGCAGACACCCGAGTGGCAGTGGTCCGAAGACGGCATCAACTTCCGCACGCGCAAATGGGTGAAGCCGGAAGACCTCAATGCGAACGGGTCGCTGTTCGGCGGCAGCCTGCTCAAGTGGATCGACGAGGAGGCTGCGATCTACGCGATCGTACAGCTGGGCAACTACCGCGCCGTGACCAAGCACATCTCGGAGATCAACTTCGAGGCCTCGGCGGTGCAGGGCGACCTGATCGAGATCGGCCTGCAGGCGACCCACTTCGGCACCACGTCTCTGACCATGCGCGCGGTCGCCCGCAACATGATCACCCGCAAGCGCATCCTCACGATCGAGAAGATCGTGTTCGTGAGCCTCGATGAAGACGGCTCACCCACTCCGCACGGATACAAGGAGATCACCTACAACCGCGATCGGATGCCGACGGAGCGCATCGCCACCGGCACGATCCGTCTTCCCTAGGATCCGGTCAGCCGCACGGCGGACGGCATCGCGGCGACGACCGCGTCCTCCGCCCGCGACAGCGCGGTGAACGCCTGCGCGAGGTCGGCGATCAGGTCGTCGACGTTCTCGAGACCGATCGACAGTCGCAGCACATCAGCGTCGGGGCGTGCCTCCGCGGGCACAGGCCGGTGGGTGAGCGCTGCCGGATGCTGAATCAGTGAATCGACACCGCCCAGCGACACTGCGTGCGTGAACAGCGACGTCGACGAGGTGACAGCGGATGCCGCGGCATACCCGCCCCGCATCCGCATCGCGATCATCGCCCCGGTGCCGCGCATCTGACGCACGATGACGCCCTCCGGGTCGTCGTCGAGTCCTGGGTAGAACACCTCGGCGACCTCCGGGCGGTCGATCAGCCACTGCACGATGCGGCGAGCGCTCTCCTGCTGCGCGCGCATGCGCACAGGAAGGGTCGTGAGCCCCCGGTGCAGCAGGTAGGCGCCGAGCGGGTGCAGCAGCCCGCCGGTCACCGCGCGGACTCGGCGGAGCGCCTCTGCGGTCTGCTCGTCGCAGGCGACCGCACCGGCGATCACGTCGCCGTGCCCGCCGAGGTACTTCGTGGCGCTGTGCAGCGACATGGCCGCACCGTGGTCGATGGGGTTCTGCAGCACGGGTGTGGCGAAGGTGTTGTCGACCACCACCGGCACGTCTCCCGCTTGCGCCACCACCGCGGCGATGTCGGCGACGTCGAGGGTGGGATTGGCGGGGGTCTCGACTACCACCAGGCCGGTCTCCGGGCGGATGGATGCGGCCACCTCGGCCGGGTGACAGAAGGTCGCCTCCACACCCAGCAGGCCGGAGCCGAGCAGGTGATCGGTGCCGCCGTAGAGGGGGCGCACCGCTACGACGTGGTTCTTGCCCGCCGCCGGGCCGTGCGCGAGGATCACCGCGGTCATCGCCGCCATGCCGGATGCGAAGGCTACGGCGGCGTCGGCGTGCTCGAGCTCGGCGAGGGCATCTTCGAACCGCGCCACGGTGGGGTTCCAGAGTCGTGCGTAGACCATGCTGCCGTCGGCAGGCGGACGCCCACCCGTCGCCATCGCCTCGTACGAGTCGCCTCCGCGCTCGATGTCGGGCAGCGGGTTGGTCGTCGACAGGTCGATCGGCGGTGAGTGAACTCCGAGTGCCTCGAGGTCTGAGCGGCCGCTGTGCACGGCGACGGTGTCTGGATGCAACGGTGCAGTCATGCCTGCCACGTTGCCCGAATCACGATCTTTCCGCAGAAATTCGACAGCATCCGTCGGATTCTGGCTCGTTCTCGATATTCTGAGCAAAGAGGCAATACCAGGAGGTGGGGGCATTGGCGAAAGCACAACTCGACGAGACAGATCTCGAGATCCTGGCCGCGCTGACCCGCGACGCCGAGATCACCAACAAAGCCCTGGCCCACCGGGTCGGTCTCGCCGAGTCGACGTGCGCCCACCGCGTGCGCGCCCTGCGTGAGCGCGGGATCATCCGCGACACCCGCATCCGAGTCGACGGCGCGACCCTCGGCCTGCCGCTGCAGGCGATCATCAAGGTGCGCCTCGCGAATCACACGGGCCCCAAGGTCACCGCGCTCTTCGACGCGCTCGCGGCCATCCCACGGGTGCTGCAGGTTTTCCACGTCGCGGGGGTCGACGACTTCCTCGTGCATGTCGCGGTGCAGGACGCCACCGCCCTGCGCGACATCGTTCTCGAGCACATCACGGTCCACCCGGTCGTGCGCGGCACCGAGACGCAGCTGGTGTTCGAGCTCCGCGACGGCTCCGGTCTGCTCGCGCACTGAACGGATCGTGGGCGCACGGTTGACTCAGCTCAGGAACTCAGCGGGCTGCTCAAGTCGCCGGGCATCCTCACCGGCTGGCGGCTACCGTTGACGCTGCACCTGCCCTTCAGCACCAGGGCAGAAGCTCTGTGTGGGAGGACAGACTGATGAGTGAACCGATCGACATCGTCGAATCGCTTGTGAAAGCGCAAGAATCGGGCGAGTGGGACCGCGTGCTAGAGATCCTCCGGGATGAATGGAACCCCCTCTCGCAGGACGCCCCCGAGATCCTGCTCGACGTCATCGCAGCGCTGCCTCCGCAGGTAATGGCTCAGAACTCGCGGCTCCGATTGGCCGAGGAATACCTGCGCCGCGCGCTCGATCGCCGACCTCGAGGGCGCGCTTACGCCGACATCATCACCGACGACCCGGAGGCTGCGCCGGTCGACCGTCTCGCGGCGTTGACGGGACGCATCGCCGCAGCACGAGGAGCCGGCCGCCATCGCGATGCCGTCACGGCGACAGATGCCGCGGTCTCGACGTTGCGCCGCATGCCCGTGGAAGTGATCCCGACGTTCGCGAACGCGCTGCCCGAGTTCCATTTCCACTGGGGGCTTTCTTTCCTTCTCGTCGGCCGTTTCGAGGACGCACTGGAACAGTTCGTCCAGAGCCATGATTGGGCTGTATCCGTCGGCAACCGCATGGTCGACGCCCGCTCCGTCGGCGCGCTGTCCCTCATTCACGCGCTCCACGGGCGTTGCGGACAGGCCGAGGAATGGCTGGCGAAGCTCCCACCGATCTCCGACGATGCCTGGTGGGCGGACGACGCCGTGATCCCCAGTCGTCTCGCCGAGGCGATCATGCACACGGAACGTCTGGAGCCCGAGGCCGCCCGCATGGTCCTGTCGTCCATAGACATTCACCTGTCGCTGGACTTCTGGGGTCCGTACTTCGCACTTCGCGCGTTTCTCACACCCGATGACCCTGGTGATGCGCAGGCGCTGCTCTCGGAGTTCGACGCCTTCGTGGGCGGGCTCGCCCCGGACTACGCGAACATTCCCCTCAACGCCGAATACACGAGCATCACTCGGTATCTGCTGCTCCAGATCCTTCACCAGTCAGACCGAGCCTCGAAGATCCTTGGCGGTGTACGAGTGGATGTGGAGTCCAGCACGGTGCGGCAGACAGGTGCCACACTGCACGCGCTCTGGTTGCTGAAGCTCAACCGCGATACCGAGGCCCGCACGATAATCGCACCCCTGTTACACGCATCCAGTGCGCAACCACGTGTCCTCATACCGGCCCTGCTCATCGCGGCCGAAACCGACATCGTCAATCATCGCGACGCACTTCTGCGGCGCGCGGCGGCGCTGGCGGTGTGGAACCGCTGTTATGCCGCACTGGCAGTGGGTGCGGTCAGCACGCGACAATGTCTCGCCGATCTCGTGCGGGCTCGGGGCGAGGATAAGATCGCTGACCGTCTGCTCACCGTCGTCGAGAATGCGCCCATCGCAGGTGCAAACGCGCTCACCAGGCGCGAGAACATGATCGTGCGCGCCGCGATCGCTGGACGTTCGAATTCTGAGATCGCCGCGGACCACCACGTCAGCGTGAATACGGTCAAGACTCACCTGCGCACCGCCTATCGCAAACTCGGCGTGTCCAACCGTTCTCAGTTGGAGCAGCTCTTCCAACTCGGCCGTTGAAGCGACTCCTGATCGGAGACGCGGCTGCGTGATGTGGCGCGAGTGCGCAGCCGCCGGGGTGAGTTTTTCGTGAGAAGGGTGATCTTCGGTTCCTGTGGGTTAGCTGAGATCTCGGACGCTGGAAGACTCGGTCCGACTCACACGTGAATGGTCATCTGCACGCAAGAGACTGCGATGTCGCGGCACCGGGTCCAGCTCGCCGGTAGCGCACCCACTCTCGTTGTCGTGAGTCGACAGGGCCTGTCCATCCGGGCGGGCGGGGAGGGAAAGAAACGTGTCTACCTATCGTCGAGCGCGATCGCGCTCATCATCTCCGAGGCGGGTGGGGCGGTCCATCGCCGCCGCTCTCGGCCTCTTGGCTCTGGCGAGTGCTTCGCTCGTCAGCGTCACGACTGCCGCTCAGGCAGCGCCTGGTACGCCTGGAACACCTCAAGCCAACTCGGTGGTGTTCCAGGAGAACTTCGAGAACGGTCCCGGCACAGCTCCCCAGCTGTTGAATGCCTACACCGGAGCCGGCGGCCAGACCTACACGGCCGACCAGGGGTGGCTGACGGGCTGCAACGGTGCCGTCGTCAATTTCAACATCCCCTACACGTCGCTCGGCAACTGCGTCTCTGCCAACAGCTCCGCGAACCTGCGTCAGCTCGCATACGCGCTCGGTGCGCACAGCGGCTCGGGGAATCCGGCAGCCAACAACGCCGTCGCGGCATTCACGGAGAACGACCCGGGGGTCAACGCGGTCGAGTTCCAGACGGTCAACAACATCCCGCTCGCTCAGGCCTCCGGGCGGTTCCTCACGTTCAGCGTCGATACCGCTGCCGTGAACTGCCAGGTGTCCGCGCCGCTGTACCAGTTCGCCTTCCTCAACGAAGGCGGCGCGGCGACCAACGTCGGCGGACAGCTGAACGCCTGCACATCAGCGTCGACGGTCACCGCACCGGCGGTCGGCCCGCTCGCCGCGCGCGCCGTCAACGTAGGTACGTACACGTCGAACGGCTCGGTGCTCTTCAGCGGCTCGACACTCGGCATCCGCATGACCAACGCCAACGGCTCCGGCGTAGGAAACGATGCGGCGTTCGACAACATCCGCATCCTCGATGTCACCCCTCAGCTCGACAAGGCCTTCAGCCCGGCTTCCGTCGTCGCCGGTGAGGTATCGACACTCACCCTCACCGTGACGAACACGGCAGACCTGGCGGCGAAGAACGGATGGTCGCTCACCGACGCCCTGCCTGCCGGACTCACGATCGCTGATGGTGCCGCCGCGACCACCTGCCCTGCCGGCGTCGTGAACGCACCGGTCGGTGGCACGTCGATCACGGCCTCCGGCAACCTGGCCGCCGGTATGGCGTCGTGCACGATCACCGTCAACGTCACCTCACCCGTCGCGGGCTCGTTCACGAACGGCCCCGACAACATCACCAGCACGGGCCTGAACCCGCCTGCTGACTCCACCGTCGTGTTCGACGAGCAGGCACCGGCGATCCGTGTCGTGAAGTCGGCCACGCCGACCTCCGAGGAAGAGTTCACGGTCGGCCAGGAGGTCACGTACTCCTTCGTCGTCACCAATACCGGAAACGTCGCGCTCACCGACGTCGAGGTCGATGACACGGGATTCACCGGCACCGGAGAACTCTCGCCCATCGTCTGCCCGGCAGGCGCAGCGAACCTCGCACCTGCCGCGTCCGTGACCTGCACCGCGACCTACACGGTCACGCAGGCCGACGTGGACACGGGGTCGATCACGAACACCGCGACCGCGACCGGCACCCCGCCCCAGGGGACCCCGCCGGTGTCTCCTCCCTCAGAGGTGACCATCCCGTCGGTCGACCCGGCCCCCGCGCTCTCGATCGTCAAGAGCTCCGATGTCGAGACCATCAGCGAAGCCGGCGAGACGATCACGTATTCGTTCCTGGTCACCAACACCGGAAACGTCACGCTGAACGACGTCACCGTGACCGAGCCGGACTTCTCGGGCACCGGTGAGCTCTCGGCGATCACGTGCCCCGCGGGCGCTGCATCCCTCGCTCCCGGCGCAGACGTGACCTGCACCGCGACGTATGTCGTGACGCAGGCCGACGTGGACGCCGGCGAGATCAGCAACACCGCCTCTGCGACGGGCACCCCGCCCAACCCGCTGACCCCGCCCCCTGTCACGCCGTCCAACGAGGTCGTGGTCGAGGTGCCGCCGGCACCCGCTCTCGAGATCGACAAGACCGCGAACCCCACGACGATCACCGCGGCGGGCCAGACGATCACGTATTCGTTCCTGGTCACCAACACCGGAAACGTCACGCTGAACGACGTCACCGTCACCGAGACGGACTTCTCGGGCACCGGTGAGCTCTCGGCGATCACGTGCCCCGCGGGCGCTGCATCCCTCGCTCCCGGCGCAGACGTGACCTGCACCGCGACGTATGTCGTGACGCAGGCCGACGTGGACGCCGGATCGGTGACGAATGCGGCTACCGGCACCGGCACCCCGCCGAACCCGCTGACCCCGCCGCCGGTCTCCCCGCCGGACGAGGTCACGGTCGACATCCCGCCGACCCCGGCAATCACCGTCGTGAAGTCGGCCGATGAGGCCTCGCAGGCCGACATTGCGCTGGGACAGGAAGTCACTTACTCGTTCCTTGTGACCAACACCGGAAACGTGACCCTGACTGATGTATCGGTCGTCGAGGGGGACTTCTCCGGCGCTGGCGATCTTTCAGCGATCATCTGCCCCGAGGCCGCGGCATCGCTGGCTCCCGGCAATCAAGTCACCTGCACCGCGACCTACACCGTCGTGCAGGCAGACGTCGATGCCGGCACCGTGACGAACTCCGCCACGGCAACCGGCACGCCGCCTACGGGTCCGAACCCCGTATCACCGGAGTCTGAGGTCACCGTTCCGAGCGCCCCGGCACCGGGACTGAACGTGGTGAAGACCGCGAGCATCGACCGCGCTACGGCAGTCGGGCAAGCGATCACGTACTCGTTCGTCGTGACCAACACGGGCAACCTCACCCTCACGGATATCGTCGTGAACGAGAGCGGCTTCACCGGCACCGGAACACTGTCGGCAGTAACCTGCCCGGCTGGTGCGGCGTCGCTCGCGCCCGGCGCGCAGATCACCTGCACGGCGACGTACACGGTGACACAGGCCGATCTGAACGCCGGCACGATCCGAAACATGGCAACGGCGGGTGGCAACACCCCCGGCGGTGACCCGTTCACTTCCGACCCGTCCGTCGTGACCGTGGAGACTCCGGGAACGCCTCTCGCCGTCACCGGCGGTGAAGTCGCCACCTGGGTCGCAGTCACCGGACTGGCACTCCTGGTCGGCGGTGGGGTCATGCTCCTGATCCGTCGGCGACGCACTGCAGATTCAGTCGGTCAACTGGCTGACTGATGGCATCAGCACTGTGCGGTGCGCGCATATCGCGCGCACCGCACAGTGCTGTCTCGAGCGCACTTTCAGGCGCGACGGGAGGAGCCACCGAGACGACGAGATCTCGCCGGTCGAGTTCGTGCCGGAGCTGCCCCAGACGGTCTCGGGCACGATCCGCCGGGTCGAATTGCGCGCCAGAGCGGCCGAGCGCACGACCTCGGGCGACGAGGCCGCGCAGCACCGCGACCGCGACTGCCGCTGAGGTCGCGCCGCTCTGCCGGCGAGCTCAGCCTGCGAGTGCGGGCTGCGAGCCGGTGCTCGGCGCCGTCGTCGTTCGCGGAGCCTGCTGGGTATCCGGCGCATCGGCAAGAGCCTGTGCCCGTGCGGTCCGCGCTGCCTGACGCCCCGGTTCCCCGGCACTCACGATCGCGCGAACCACGGCGCCGATCACGAGCATCGCGACGAGCGCGACACCGGACACCAGCAACGGAGTCCACTGACTCGCGAAGGACGCCGTGAGGCTGAGCATCGCACTCGGGATCCACAGGCCCACCGCTCCGCCGGCGAGCCCTCCCGCAGCGCGCATGATCGCGACTCCGGCGACGATCGCGCACAGAGCCGCGATCACGGCTCCCACCACTCCGATCGGCACCAGTATCGATGCCAATTCGTCTGCCACTCTTGATGACGTCATCACGACCCCCCGGTCAAACGGAATCTCCGCACTACCAACACTACGAAGTGTCGGCATACCGGGCATCCATCTCAAGGATGATGTTCCGCAACCGTGACGCCTGGTTCAGCGGGGCTTCAGCGGCGCTTCAACCTCGCGAAACGCGACGCCTTGATCACCCGCACCGGCTGGGTGACGAGCGCATCGACGACCATAGAGCCGTCGGTCGGTCCGATGATCGCCATGGTCGATGTCTCGGTCGACTCGACGGGGTCCACCGGCATGCGGCCGAGGTCGCGGTGGGCGCGCACGTACGCGGGGACCAGCAGGGCGATCGCGCCGAGCCAGGCCAGCGGGTTGCTGAGCGCCACGCCCTCGAAGCCGATCATCGCGCCGAGCACGAGAGCCGCGCCCACGCGCATCACGAGTTCGACCACCCCGGTGACCGTGGGGATGAGCGTGTGGCCGAGTCCCTGCAGCGCGCCGCGCAGCACGAACAGCACGCCGAGCGCCCAGTATCCGCATCCGTTGATGATCAGCATGAGGTGCGCGAGCCTGACGACCTCGTCCGACCCCTCGCCGACGAACAGCCGCACCATGGGCGTCCCGAACGCGATGATCAGCGCTCCGAGTGCCACACCGGCGGCGATCGCCATCCAGGTGCCCTCGATCACTCCGCGGCGGATGCGGTCGGGGCGACGTCCGCCGAGGTTCTGCGCCGCGTACATCGACGACGCGAGCCCCAGCGACGAGAGGAAGGCCACGGCGAGACCGTCGACCCGCGACGCCGTCGTGTAGGCGGCGACCGCCTCGGAGCCGAGAGTGTTGAGTGCGACCTGCACCACGAGCGTCCCGATCGCGATGATCGATGCCTGGAAGCCCATCGGGAGTCCGAGGCGCAGGTGCTCCCGGAAGTCCTCGCGAGTGACCTGCCAGTCGGCACGGCGCAGGTGCAGCATCGGCAGGCGGCGACGCACGAACTCGAGGCAGAGCGCGACCGAGACGGCCTGGGCGACGACCGTCGCGAGAGCCGCTCCGCCCACTCCCCACTCGAGCGGGCCGACCATCAGGATGACGAGACCGACGTTGAGCGCGCACGACACCGTGAGGAAGATCAGGGGCGTGCGCGAGTCGCCGATGGCCCGGATGATCGCCGAGAGGTAGTTGAAGAACATCGTCGCGCTCGCGCCGATGAAGCTGATCTGCGTGAAGACCGTCGCCTCGGGCATGAGCTCCGCCGGCGTCTGCAGCAGAGCGAGCACGGGTGCGGCGATCAGCGGCGCGACGATCGTCAGCACGACGCTCGTGATGCCGGTCAGGATCACACCGGTCGCGACCGAACGACGCACGGCCGCGCCGTCGCCCGCGCCGAACGCCTGGGCGATCGGGATCGCGAAGCCGCTGGTCAGGCCCCAGGCGAAGCCGATCAGCAGGAAGAGCAGGCTGCCGGTGGCACCGACGGCCGCGAGGGATTCGACGCCGAGATGGCGGCCGACGACGACGGCGTCGGCGAACTGGTACATCTGCTGCACGATGTTGCCGAGCAGGAGGGGGATCGAGAACGAGAGGATGACACGCCACGGGCGGCCCGTGGTGAGAGAGGTGGCCATGAAGGAAGCGGCTCGCAGGACTGGGGGATGATCGGGGGTCGAACCAGGATATCGAATCGATTCGGTTCCGCGATAGAGCCGAATGCGACTCGTGTGACACGGGCATGTTGACTTCGAAACTCGAACGTAGAACGCGCGTGGTATCCATGGGTTGACGTCAACAGCAGCCAGGAACACGAGTCCTTCCGGAAATCACGAATTCATCACAAACTCTTGACTTCGAGACTCGAACTCAAGGAAGGTATCTCCGGAGCGAGTCCCGAAAGCCTGGGATTCCGACTCGGGGCGATGACGCCCGCGACCCATGCACAGCGAAGGAGCTCGTGATGAAGAAGAAGTATGCACTGGCCGCACTCGGCTTGGTCGGGGCACTCGCCCTGGCTGGCTGTGGCGGTGGTGGAGCAGGCTCGACCGGCGGATCGTCAGGATCCGAAGGCGCCGACAAGGGAGACATGCTCATCGGCGTCTCGATGCCGACCGAGACGTCGGAACGCTGGATCGCCGACGGCGATGCCGTGCAGGCGGGGCTGGAGGATGCCGGCTACCAGGTCGAGCTGCAGTATGCAGGAGACGACATCCCGACCCAGGGACAGCAGATCGACCAGATGATCACCAAGGGCGCCGACCTGCTGATCATCGCCGCGATCGACGGGACCGCGCTGTCGTCGCAGCTGGATGCCGCAGCGGCCGCCAACATCCCCGTGATCTCCTACGATCGCCTGATCCGCGACAGCGAGCATGTCGACTTCTACGTGACGTTCGACAACTACAAGGTCGGCGTCCAGCAGGCGACCTCGCTGCTCGTGGGCCTCGGCGTTCTCGACGCCGACGGCAAGGAGACCGGTGAGAAGGGCCCGTTCAACATCGAGCTCTTCGCCGGGTCTCTCGACGACAACAACGCGCACTTCTTCTGGCAGGGCGCGATGGACACGCTGCAGCCGTTCATCGACGACGGCGTGCTCGCCGTGCCCTCCGGACAGGTGGAGATCGAACAGGCCGCGACACTGCGCTGGCAGCAGGAGACCGCGCAGAAGCGCATGGAGGACCTGCTGACGTCGACGTACGGAAACGGAACGACGCTGGATGGAGTGCTGTCGCCGTATGACGGCCTCTCTCGCGGCATCATCACCGCGCTGCAGGGCACCGGTGGATTCGGCGCGACGATCGCCGACGGCCTGCCGGTCGTCACCGGACAGGATGCCGAGATCGCATCCGTCTCGCTCATCGACAAGGGCGTGCAGTTCTCGTCGATCTTCAAGGACACGCGCAAGCTCGCCGAGCAGTCGGTCGTCGCCGCTGAGGCGATGCTCGAGGGCGACGAGCCGGAGGCGAACGACACGGAGACCTACGACAACGGCGTGAAGGTCGTGCCCTCCTTCCTGCTGCAGTCCGACATCGTCTACAAGGACAACATCACGTCCCTGCTGGTCGACTCGGGCTACTGGACGCAGGCCGAGGTCGACTCGGGCGTCTCCGAATAATCTCCCTCGGGGCGTGCTGCCGAACCGGCGGCACGCCCCGAATCCTCACGAAAGGAGATCGGGTCATGACGACACCGATTCTGCAGATGCGGGAGATCGAGAAGAGCTTTCCCGGTGTGAAGGCGCTTCAGGGCGTCAGCCTCGACGTGAACCGCGGCGAGATCCTCGCGATCTGCGGCGAGAACGGTGCGGGCAAGTCCACCCTGATGAAGGTGCTCTCCGGTGTGTATCCGCACGGCACCTACGACGGCGAGATCGTCTACGAAGGCGAGGTGGCGGCCTTCGGCGCGATCAACGACTCCGAGCAGAAGGGAATCGTGATCATCCATCAGGAGCTCGCGCTGATCCCCCATCTCAGCGTCGCCGAGAACATCTTCCTCGGCAATGAGCGCCGGGCGAAGAACGGTCTCATCGACTGGGACCGCGCGAACGCCGAGGCATCCGCTCTGCTCGCGCAGGTGGGCCTGGATGAGAATCCGACGACTCCCGTCGCGCAACTCGGCGTCGGCAAACAGCAGCTCGTCGAGATCGCCAAGGCGCTGTCGAAGAACGTGCGCCTGCTGATCCTCGACGAGCCGACGGCGGCACTGAACGACACGGACTCCGCACACCTGCTCGATCTGCTGCGCCGCCTGCGCGACGACGGCATGACGTCGATCATCATCTCGCACAAGCTCAATGAGATCTCCGAGATCGCCGATCGAACCACCATCATCCGTGACGGTCGGTCGATCGAGACGCTCGACATGAAGGATCCCGCCTCGACGCAGGAGCGGATCATCCGCGGCATGGTCGGCCGCGACCTCGCCCACCGCTACCCCGAGCGCACGCCGAACCTCGGCGAAGAGGTGCTGCGCATCGAGAACTGGTCGGTGAGCCATCCCACACAGCCAGGCAGGATCATGGTCGACGACGCCTCTCTGAACGTCAGGGCGGGTGAGGTCGTCGGCATCGCAGGCCTGATGGGCGCCGGACGCACGGAGCTCGCGATGAGCGTGTTCGGCCGCACCTACGGCCGCCACGCGCGCGGCAAGGTCTTCGTGCGCGGCAAAGAGGTCAACACGTCGACCACGAGCGCGGCGATCCGGGCCGGCATCGCGTACGCGACGGAGGATCGCAAGCGATTCGGCCTCAACCTCATCGATGACATCCGCCACAACATCACGATGGCCTCGTTGAGACTGATCAGCCCCGGCGGCTGGATCGACGCGAACCGCGAGCTGCAGGTCGCCGAGCAGTACCGCGCCGAACTCAACATCAAGACCCCCAGCGTTCTGCAGCTCGTCGGCAACCTCTCCGGAGGGAATCAGCAGAAGGTCGTGCTGAGCAAATGGATCCAGACCGCACCCGACGTCCTGATCCTGGACGAACCGACCCGCGGAATCGACGTGGGCGCCAAGTACGAGATCTATACGATCATCAACCGCCTGGCTGCAGAGGGGAAGGCCGTGCTCGTGATCTCCTCGGAGCTCCCCGAGCTCCTCGGCATCTGCGACCGCATCTACACCCTGGCCTTCGGGAGGATCACCGGTGAACTCCCCGCCGCACAGGCCACCCAGGAGAACCTCATGCACCTCATGACCCTTGAAAGGACGGCCACGCGATGACCGGCGTCAGCAACCTCTTCAGCCTCGCGACGCGGAACCTCCGCCAGAGCGGCATCCTGGTCGCCTTCATCGCGATCGTCGCGTTCTTCGCGATCTTGAACCCGACGTTCCTGTCGCCGGGCAACCTCACGAACATCGTGCTGCAGTACTCGTACATCCTGATCCTCGCGATCGGCATGGTGATCGTGATCATCGCCGGGCACATCGACCTGTCGGTTGGCTCGGTGGTCGCGCTCACCGGCGCCACGGCCGCAGTGATCGTGATCCGCGGACAGCAGCCGTGGTGGGTGGGTGTGCTCGCCGCCATCGCCGTGGGGCTTCTCGTCGGCGCCTGGCAGGGATTCTGGGTCGCGTACGTCGGGATCCCGGCGTTCATCGTGACCTTGGCCGGCATGCTCCTGTTCCGCGGTCTCACCTTCATCGTGCTCAGCAACGTCTCGCTGTCGCCCTTCGGCGGCACCTACTACTCGATCGCGAACGGGTTCATAAACGGGCTGTTCGGCGGCTACGGGGTCGACGTGTTCACGCTGGCGATCTTCGCGATCGGCGTCGTCGGCTACGCGGTCTGGCAGGTGCGAGGCCGACGCTCGAAACTCGCCCACCAGCAGTCGGTGGAGGCTTTGGGCTGGTTCGTGGCCAAGATCGCCATCATCGCCATCGTCGTGATGTGGTTCGGATACCAGCTCTCCATCAGTCGCGGCCTGCCGTTCGTGCTGATCATCCTGGCGGTGCTGATCATCGCGTACTCGGTGATCACCCAGAAGAGCGTCTTCGGCCGTCACGTGTACGCGATCGGCGGCAACCTGCATGCAGCCCTCCTCAGCGGAGTCAACGTCCGCAGGGTCAACTTCTGGATCTTCGTGAACATGGGACTGCTCGCCGGCATCGCCGGCGTGGTCTTCTCCTCGCGCACGAACGGCGCGCAACCGGGCGCCGGCAACATGTTCGAGCTCGATGCGATCGCAGCCTGCTTCATCGGCGGCGCAGCTGTGACCGGCGGCATCGGCCGGGTCGGCGGCGCGATCGTCGGCGGACTGATCATGGCCGTCATGAGCAATGGCATGCAGTTGATGGGGCTCGACCAGGCCACCCAGCAGGTCGTCAAGGGTCTCGTCCTGCTGATCGCGGTCGCCTTCGACGTGTGGAACAAGCGTCGTGCCGGAGCCAGCCGTTGACCGCGATGACAGCGACGACGCGCGATAAGCTCCCGCTATGAGCAGATGGCCCGCGGGATCCCAGTCGGGGTTGCGCGAGGCCAACACGGCGAAGATCGTCGACGCGGTCAAACGCTTCGGCGGGCTCACCCAGGTCGAGCTCGCCGAAGCGACCAACCTCTCGACGGCGACCGTCTCTGCGATCGTCAAGGAGCTCGGCCTCTCCGGTCTCATCGAGACGCACCCGACCTCGCGCAGCGGCCGCCGAGCCCAGCTCGTCACGATCGCACGCAGAGCCGGACTCGTCGCGGCCGTGCAGATCGGCAGCCGCAGCATGAGGGTCCGCCTGTCGGATGTGGGCCAGGATGTGCTCGCCGATCGGTCGATGCCGTTGCCCGTGGACCATGCGGAGGACACCGTCCTCGACCGCATCACCCTCCTGATCATCGACATGCTCGGGATGATCGCCGCAGACGCCGATGACCTGATCGGCGTCTGCATCGCCGTGCCTGCGCCGATCGACCCCGCAACGGGCCTGATCGCCTACCGCGGAGTGATGCGGCGATGGGAGGATCAACCGGTGGCCGAGGTCGTCCAGCAGCGCATCGGGTGCTCTGTCCTCGTCGAGAAGGATGCCAACCTCGCGGCCCTCGCGGAGGCCACACTGGGCACGGCGCGCGACGTGCAGGACAGCATCTTCGTGCACGCCTCCTATTCGGCGAGCGCCGGAATCGTGTTGAACTCGCAGATCTACCGCGGGCGCTCCGGCACCGCGGGCGAGATCGGTCATGTACAGGTGGACCCCGCCGGCTCGATATGCGCGTGCGGTCAGCGGGGCTGCCTGGAGACGGTCGTCGGCGCCGAGGCCATCACAGCGCCGCTGCGTGCGACGTTCGGCCAGGTGACCTTCAAGGACGTCATCGCCCGAGCTGCCGGTGGTGACCCCGGAAGCGCCAGGGTCGTCGCCGACGCAGCCACCGCCCTCGGACGAGTCGTGGCCGCCACCCAGCAGGCACTGGCAGCCGAGGTGATCACCGTCGGCGGCGAACTCACCGAAGCCGGGCCCATCTTCCTGCTCCCGTTCGCTGCGGCGGTCCGCGACAATGCCCCCGACCCGCGGATGCCGCGCCGCGACCCCGTGCCCTCCTCGTTCGGCAGGGACGCAGTGCTCGTGGGGGCCACCATCCACATCCTCCAGTCGACGGATCCGTCACAGCTGCTCGAGGACCGTTCGTGAACATCACGGCGGCGCAGGCGGAACCGTTGCTGACCCTGAGAGGCATCTCCAAGAGATTCGGTGCGGTCGAGGCCCTCACCGAGGTGGACTTCACCGTCAACGCTCGGGAGGTGGTCGGCCTCATCGGTGACAACGCCGCCGGCAAGTCGACTCTCGCGAAGATCATCGCGGGAGCGCTGACACCCACTTCCGGGGAGATCCACCTCAACGGCGAACGCGTGGACATCTCGACCCCGGCCGAGGCCAACCGGCTGGGAATCGCGACCGTGTTCCAGGATCTGGCCGTGTGCGAGAACCTCGATGTCACCGCCAACGTGTTCCTCGGACGAGAGTTGAAGACTCCGAGCGGAATGCTCCGCGAAGGCGAGATGGAACAGGCGACCCGACAGGCGCTCAGCGACCTCGCCGCTCACATCCCCTCGATCCGCTCCCCCTTGAACACGCTCTCCGGCGGTCAGCGGCAGGCGGTGGCGATCGCCCGGACGCTCATCAGCCAGCCGCGCCTCGTCGTCCTCGACGAACCCACGGCGTCGCTCAGCGTCGCTCAGACCGCTGACGTCCTCACGCACATCGAGCAGCTGCGCGAGCTCGGACTGGGCGTCGTGTTCATCAGCCACAACATCGCCGATGTGCAGGCTGTCTCCGACCGGGTCGAGGTGCTCCGCCACGGACGCAACAACGGCTCCTTCGCAAGCCAGGACGCCGAGTACTCCGACCTCATCGCCGCGATCATCGGGACCTATCGCGGGCCGGCACCTGCACCGCAGCACTGAGCCCGCAGCGGGTCCCGGATCGATGTCAAACCAGGATATCGAATCGATTCGGTTAACTGCCATCCCCGATCGGCAAGTACGGTCGGAAGGATGCCGCAGCGGGTCGCGGCACGGAACACCGGAGGTTCGAGCGATGACGACACAGAACACGGAAGGAACCGTCGGGGTGGGCGGAGCCGCCGACGGAGACGAGCAGCACCTGAAACGGGCGCTCAGCAACCGGCACATCCAGCTGCTCGCGATCGGCGGAGCGATCGGCACCGGCCTCTTCATGGGCAGCGGCAAGACGATCTCGGTCGCCGGCCCCTCGGTGATCTTCGTCTACATGATCATCGGCTTCATGCTCTTCTTCGTCATGCGGGCGATGGGCGAGCTGCTGCTGTCGAACCTGAAGTACAAGTCCTTCAGCGACTTCGCGAGCGATCTGCTCGGGCCCTGGGCGGGGTTCTTCACCGGCTGGACGTACTGGTTCTGCTGGGTCGTCACCGGAGTGGCCGACGTGATCGCGATCGCCGGCTACACCGACGCGCTCTTCCCCGGCATCCCGTTGTGGATCCCCGGGCTTCTCGTGATCGTCATCCTGCTCGCGCTGAACCTGCCCACGGTCGCCGCCTTCGGCGAGATGGAGTTCTGGTTCGCGCTCATCAAGATCATCGCGATCGTGGCGCTCATCGTCACGGGCCTCGTGATGATCTTCACGGGCTTCCAGCACGACGCGGGCACCGCCAGCTTCTCGAACCTGTGGTCGCACGGCGGCATGTTCCCGCACGGCTTCATGGGCTTCGTGGCCGGCTTCCAGATCGCCGTCTTCGCGTTCGTGGGCGTCGAGCTCGTCGGCACCGCCGCCGCCGAGACCAAGGATCCCGAGAAGAACCTGCCCAAGGCGATCAACGCGATCCCGATCCGCATCCTGCTCTTCTACGTCGGTGCGCTCGTGATCCTCATGGCGGTCACCCCGTGGACCGAGTACGTCGCCGGCGAGAGCCCCTTCATCGCGATGTTCGCCCTCGCGGGTCTCGGCATCGCGGCCACAGTCGTCAACCTCGTCGTGCTGACCTCGGCGATGTCGAGCGCGAACTCGGGCATCTACTCGACCTCGCGCATGGTGTTCGGCCTCGCACAGGACGGCGACGCCCCGCGCATCTTCGGCCGCCTGTCGAAGCGCCGCGTGCCGCAGAACGCGCTGTTCCTGTCGTGCATCCTGCTGCTCTCGGGCGTCGTGCTGCTCTACGCGGGCGAGGACATCGGCACGGCGTTCGACATGGTCACGACGGTCTCGGCCGTGTGCTTCATGTTCGTCTGGACGATCTTCCTCTGCAGCTACCTCGTCTACCGTCGCCGGCGCCCCGAGAAGGTCGCGGCCTCGACGTTCCGGATGCCGGGCGGCATCGTCATGGTCTACGTGGTGCTCGCGTTCTTCGTGTTCATCGTGTGGGCGCTCACGACCCAGCCCGACACCCTGACCGCCCTGCTGGTGACGCCGATCTGGTTCGTGCTGCTGCTCGTGGCGTGGATGTTCGTGCGCAGGTCGCAGAACCATCTGACGCGGCATGCGAAGCACATCGCGTACCTGCGCGACGACTCGGCGGAGTAGTCGCCGGCGGAACGGCAGATGCCTGTGGGAGGTTCCGGCAGGGCCTCCCACAGGCACGCGAGCGGGCGTAGCGTCGGCCCTGACGAAAGGGATTCGACATGCACACTCGCACACTCGGACAGGGACTCGAGGTCTCGGCAGTCGGCCTCGGCTGCATGGGGATGTCGCAGAGCTACGGCCCGAACCCCGGCAGCCGCGACGAGATGATCGCCGTGCTGCGTTCGGCACTCGACCACGGAGTGACGTTCTTCGACACGGCGGAGGTCTACGGACCGTATGTCAACGAGGAGCTCGTGGGCGAGGCCCTGGAGCCGATCCGCGACCAGGTCGTCATCGCGACGAAGTTCGGCTGGCGCATCGAAGACGGCAAGAGCGTCGGTCTCGACAGCCGGCCCGAGCAGATCCGGCGCGTCGCCGAGGAGTCGCTGCGGCGCCTGCGCACCGACGTGGTCGACCTGTTCTACCAGCACCGCGTCGACCCCGACGTTCCGATCGATGACGTCGCAGGCACCGTGGGCGAGCTGATCTCCGAGGGCAAGGTGCGTCACTTCGGACTTTCCGAGGCATCCGCGTCGACGATCCGCCGCGCGCACGCGGTGCAGCCGGTCACCGCGCTGCAGAGCGAGTACTCGCTCTGGACCCGCGATCCCGAAGACGAGGTGCTGCCCACCCTCGCCGAGCTCGGCATCGGATTCGTGCCGTTCAGCCCGCTGGGCAAGGGGTTCCTCACCGGGACGGTCGACCAGACCACCTCCTTCTCGGACGGGGACATCCGCAGCACCATCCCGCGCTTCAGCGAGGAGAACCGGGCCGCGAATCAGGCTCTGGTGAGTCACGTCACGGCTCTCGCGGAGGCGAAGGAGGCGTCGTCCGGCCAGATCGCGCTGGCCTGGCTGCTCGCCCGCCAGCCGTTCATCGTCCCCATCCCCGGCACGAGGCGCACGTCTCGCATCGCCGAGAATGCGGGGGCGACGGCCGTCGCGCTCTCCGCCGACGAGATGGCCGATCTCGACCAGCTCGCCGCCCGCGTCGGTGTGCAGGGTGACCGCTACAACCCCCAGCAGATGTCGTTCGTCGACCGTTGAGCAGGCGCCGACGCTGGGTAGTCTGAGGCGGATGACTCCGCCCCGCAGCTACCCGGCGACGATCGCCGCGCCCGTGGAGCACGAGCTCGTCATCAAGAAGTCCCGCTTCATCGCGACCGTCGAGCCGGTCGGCTCGGTCGAGGAGGCGGATGCCGTGATCGCGCGCCTCCGCAAGCAGTGGTGGGATGCCCGACACAACTGCACCGCGATGGTGACCGGTCTGCTCGGAGATCAGGCGCGGTCATCCGACGACGGCGAGCCCTCGGGAACAGCCGGCGTGCCCATGCTCGAGGTGCTGCGCCGCCGCGAGCTGACGGACGTCGTCGCCGTGGTCACCCGCTACTTCGGCGGGGTGAAGCTCGGCGCCGGCGGGTTGGTGCGGGCGTACTCCTCGGCGGTCTCGGAGGCCCTGGACCTGGTGACGCTCGTACGGCGGCAGTCGCTCACCCGGATCACGATGGACGTCGCCCATGCCGACGCCGGGCGCTTCGACAACCTGCTGCGCGACTGGGTCCTGCATCACGGCGCGACGCTCGGCGAACCTCGCTACGGTGCGCTGGCGACGCTCGAGGCCTGGGTTCCGGCAGACGAGCTCGACAGGCTCGCGGACGACATCGCGGCGGCCTCCGCCGGAGCCGTCGTGCCGGTGATCGGCGGCGAGCGCATCGTCGACGTGCCTGACTGACCCTGACAGCCCACGGCTGAGTCGGACCGCCACGGCTGATCCACAACAGCAGCCGGATATTCTGGATGCCGCGATCTCGGAAGGAGAGCGATGTTCGACAGCCCGCTCTCGGCCTCTGCGTACGAGATCCTCGGCGTGGACCCGTCGGTCGACGATGTCGAGCTGCGGCGCGCCTACCGGCTCCGCCTGCGTGAGTCGCACCCCGACACCGGAGGCGACGCCGCCGTGTTCATCCAGGTGCAGCGCGCGTGGGAGCTCGTCGGCACCGCCGAGAGCCGCGCCGCCTACGATCGCCGCAGCGGCACGCACCCCGGCATGCCGTCGGAGCCGGAGTGGACCGGATGGCGTCCGCAGTCCGCCACCCGCACCGACACACGCCCCCGGGCACGCTCGTACGGCCATCCGGGCGGCTGGCGACGCGAGCGCTACCTCTCGCTGATTCGCGAGTGGGCGGGGCGGGGCGTCGAGGTTCCCGATCCGTACGACCCCGCGCTCGTGCGCTCGGCACCGCGAGACCTGCGACGGCTGCTCGCCGATGCGCTGGCCGAGGAGGCGACCGCCCGCACGGTGAGCGCTCTCGGCATGGGCTTCACCGTCTGGCACGACGTCGCCACGGGTGCGGATGCCGACGACAAGCTCGACCACGTGGTGCTCAGCCCGTCGGGCCTGTACGGCGTGATGTCGGAGGACTTCGGCGGGGTCGTCGGGTTCCGACGCGGTGAGATCACCGGGCCGAGCCTCGGCACCCGCGCGCCCGTCACCGCCGCCCTCGCTCGCATGCGCACGGTCGCCAAGGCCGCGCGCGTGAAATTCGGCGGAGTGATCATCGTGCTCCCCGACGACGACCTGGCGCAGGCCGTCACCCCCCTCGGCAGCAGCCGTGGGGTGCCGGTCGTCGTCGTGCGGCGCAGTGCGCTCTCGATGGTGCTGCGCCAGGGAGTCCCCGGCGCGCGTGCGATCGGCGGCAACGAGCTGTTCGACGTGCGCACACGACTGCAGCAGACCGTCACGTTCGTCTGAGAGATCCGCGCCGGACAGGGACTCCCGGCCCGGGGTCGACCGGAGTAGCCTGCACGGATGACGACGACCGAGGCGACGATGTCGTGGCTGCTGGATGCTGATCCGGCCGTGCGCTGGCAGGTGGAACGCGACCTGCTCGGCGCCGAGGATGCCGTGTGGCAGGCGACGCGCAGCCGAGTCGCCACGGAGGGATTCGGGGCCGCGCTCCTCGCCGCTCAGGACGCGGACGGACGCTGGGCCGGTGGCGCGCACTTCCCCGGCGGCTTCTTCGAGTCCGACGAGGCCGAGCAGCCCGGACAACCGTGGACGGCCACGAGCTGGTCGCTGAATCAGCTGCGGGAGTGGGGCGTCCCCGCGCAGGCTCTCGGCGACACGGCTGAGCGCCTCGAACGCAACTGCTGCTGGGAGTACGACGACATGCCCTTCTGGGGCGGCGAGGTCGACGTGTGCATCAACGCGTTCACCCTCGCGAACGGGGCATGGCTCGGAGCCGACGTCTCGCGACTCGTGCGCTGGTTCCCCGAGCACCGACTCGACGACGGGGGCTGGAACTGCGAGGCCGAAGAGGGAGACTCGGTGCGATCGTCGTTCCATTCGACGCTCAATGCACTGCGCGGGATGCTCTTCTACGAGCAGTCGACCGGCGACACATCGCTGCGGTCCACCCGGCACGCCGGCGAGGAGTACCTCCTGCGGCGGCAGCTGGTGTTCCGCGCCTCCACCGGAGAGCTCGTCGATGGGTTCGTGACCCACTTCGTCTACCCGAGCAGGTATCGGTACAGCGCTCTGACGGCGCTCGATTACTTCCGCGACGCGTCACGCACCGACGGAACGGCTCCCGACCCGCGGATCGAGCCCGCCGTCGAGCTCGTGCGCGCGGCGCGCCAGGCAGACGGGACCTGGCTCCAGGGCCCGCCGCTGCCGGGACGGACCTGGTTCCCCGTCGATGTCGCCGAGGGCGACCCGTCGCGCTGGCTCACTCTGATCGGCACGCGAGTCCTCGACTGGGCCTAAGGACGCGCCTTCTCCGACGCGTGATCCATCACCCGGACGTGACGGCTCGCCCTTCTTTCGAATCGCGCACCTTGCAACTGACGGGGATGCGTTCTTGCAAAATGCGCGATTCGAAAGTCTGGAGACCTGGCGCGGGCTACGGTTGCGATGTGCCTGCGATCCCCGAGTACGACCCGCTTCCCGACCGCCCCGCGCCCGACAACCCTTCGGGAAAGCTGGTGCTCCTGCGCCACGGTGAGACCGAGTGGTCGAGGGCGGGCATGCACACCGGACTCACCGACATCCCGCTCACGGCGCGGGGCGAAGACCTCGCCCGCGGTGCCGGACAGCTGGTCGCCGACTACGACTTCTCGCTCGTGCTGTCCTCGCCGCTCGCGCGCGCTCGACGCACCGCCGAGCTCGCAGGTCTGCACGCGGAGGTCGATCCACTGCTCGTCGAATGGGACTACGGCGGGTACGAGGGCCGCACCACGAAGGACATCCGCGAGGAGCTCGGCTACGACTGGAGCGCATTCACACACGGAGTCATCCGCGGCGCGACGCCCGGCGAGACCGTCGAGGAGGTCGCGGCTCGTGCCTCGCGAGTGCTCACGCGGGTCCTGCCTGCCCTGGCCGACGGCGATGTGGCACTCGTCGCGCACGGCCACTTCCTGCGCATCCTCACCGCGGTCTTCCTGCGGCTCGCTCCGCGCTTCGGCGCTCAGATCACACTGGATGCCGGATCGGTGTCGGTGCTGAGCTTCTACCGCGAGCAGCCGGCGATCCTGACGTGGAACTACGGCCTCGAGCTGCCTCTCGCGCCGTCGGAGTCCTGACACCGAAGACTCATCGCTGCAGGGTGCGATCTGCGGTCGCGAAGAACGCATTCTGCTCCGGGAGCGAACCGGATCGCGCTTCGGCGTGTCTTCACCGGGTGCTGCGGACGACGTACCTCTCGTCCTCCGTAGGACCGCCCCAGTATGCGTCGTCTTCCAGCAGCCGAAGTTCCACGTCACTGTGGACCTGCTCCACGAGCGGGACGCACTCGGAAGCGGGTAGCCCCACTCCGTTGCTCCACAACCCCTCGACCAGGATCAGCACGCCGCCCGGCACGAGCAACTCGCTCCATTTCGCCAGAGCTGCAGAAGGGTCGGGCATCGCCCACAGCACGTGTCGACAGAGAACCGCATCGAAGGTCGCGGCCGGCAGTGGCGGCACCGCCGCATCCGCCACGGTGAAGATCGGCCGCGGGTCGACCTGCGCGGTCTTCTCACGAGCTCGTCGGACCATCTCCGGAGAGAAGTCGACGCCATGAAGGAGGTGCTGACCTTCGACGGCGAGGAGAGTCGAGAGCGTGCCAGTGCCGCATCCGAGGTCGGCGACGCGGCGTCCCGGCGGCCCGATCATCGGAAGCAGGAGATCGGCCCAGGCACGGCGGACACCGGGGTCTCGAAGACCGTGGTCCGGGGCTTCGTCGAACGTCTCGGCCTCCCGGTTCCACAGCGCCCTCATGTCGTCGGCCATCGCTCAGCTCATCCGCTGCAACGACAGCGCGTGTACCGTGGGGGCGCCCTCGAGAACGAGTGCGAACCGAATTCCGGTGCGAGCATTCGTGACGTCGAAGGCGATCGTCTCGTTCGCGCACACGACCGGTTCTGCCGGCTCTTCCTCGTCCAGTTCGCTTGTCACGAGAGTGATGGTGCCGTCACCCCTGCAGGCGAACTGAGCCTGGTACGACCCCGGCGGGAGTGACGTGAAGGACGTCACGTCGTGGGCCGAACTGTTCTCGCTCATCCACCCGGAGAAGCCGAAGACGTATCCGTCGGCGTCTCCGCTGGGAACGGCAGTCTTCGCCCAGTCGGCGATCTCCTCGACCGCCACCGGGAGCAGCGCTTCATCGGCCTCGGCGTCCGGAGTCGCGATCGGCGCGGGGCTCGACGCCGAGGCGGAGGGCGACGGGGACCCCTCGCCCGACGCTGAGGGTTCGCCACTGCATCCGGCGAGCGCGACGCCCGCCATCAGGATCAGCCCCACTGCTGCCGCTCTTGTCGTAGACATCCCTTCACGCTACGTGCACGTGTGCAGGATGCAACCCGCGCGGCCGACACGACATTCTTTTGAATTACTCAAAAGAGACGCTAGAGTCGAGACATGGAGACAGAACTCGACTCGGCACTTCGCGGTGCCGGGCTGCGTGCGACCGCGGGCCGCGTCGCCGTTCTCGAGGCTCTGGAATCCATGGCCCACACGGATGCAGAGCGGGTCTTCCGCGCCGTCTCCGAAGTGCTTCCGACGACGTCGATCCAGTCGGTGCACAACATTCTCGCGGACCTGACGACGGCGGGCCTGCTCCGCCGGATCGAACCGGCAGGCTCCGCTGCGCTCTACGAACGGCGCATCGACGACAACCATCACCACATCGTGTGCACCCAGTGCGGTGCGATCGGCGATGTGGACTGCGTCGTCGGCGAAGCGCCGTGCCTCACCCCGTCTTCGGCGGGGGGATTCACCGTCCAGACAGCCGAAGTGACCTTCTGGGGCCTGTGCCCCAGTTGCCAGAACGCCGCGCAGTAGCATCCGACGTCGCTCCCGGGCACCCGGGATGATCGTCGTGCCTGTGCGCAGAAGGAGAAGAAGATGACCGATCCATCGACCACGCCCGCCACCACCACCCAGACGGGCACACCTGTCGCGAGCGACGCCCACTCGCTCACCGTCGGAGCAGACGGACCCACCGTCCTGCACGACCGCTACCTCGTCGAGAAGCTCGCGTCGTTCAACCGCGAGCGCGTGCCGGAGCGCAACCCCCACGCCAAGGGCGGCGGAGCCTTCGGAACCTTCACCGTCACCGAGGACGTCTCGGCCTACACCCGTGCCGCGGCCTTCCAGCCGGGCGCCGTGAGCGAGACGCTGCTGCGCTTCTCGTCGGTCGCCGGCGAGCAGGGTTCGCCCGACACCTGGCGCGATGTGCGCGGCTTCGCGCTGCGCTTCTACACGTCCGAGGGCAACCTCGACATCGTCGGCAACAACACTCCGACCTTCTTCCTGCGCGACGCCATGAAGTTCCCCGACTTCATCCACTCGCAGAAGCGCCTCGGCGACTCCGGTCTGCGCGACGCCGACATGCAGTGGGACTTCTGGACCCTCTCTCCCGAGTCCGCCCACCAGGTCACGTACCTCATGGGAGACCGTGGCCTGCCGCGCAGCTGGCGCCACATGAACGGCTACGGCTCGCACACCTACCAGTGGGTCAACGCCGCAGGCGAGCGGTTCTGGGTGCAGTACCACTTCCTGTCGAAGCAGGGCGTCGAGGCGATGAGCGCCGAAGAGGCCGAGAAGCTCGCAGGATCGGATGCCGACTACTACCGTCGCGACCTGTTCGACGCGATCGCCAGCGGCGACGCCCCCTCGTGGGACGTCTACGTGCAGGTCATGCCCTACGACGAGGGCAAGACCTACCGCTTCAACCCGTTCGACCTGACGAAGACCTGGTCGAAGAAGGACTACCCGCGCATCAAGGTCGGCACGTTCACGCTCGACCGCAACCCGCAGAACTTCTTCGCCGAGATCGAGCAGGCCGCCTTCTCGCCCGGCAACCAGGTTCCGGGCACGGGCATCTCGCCCGACAAGATGCTCATGGCCCGCGTGTTCGCCTACTCGGATGCTCAGCGCTACCGCATCGGTGCGAACTACAACCAGCTGCCGGTCAACCAGCCGCACGCGGCCGAGGTGCGCAACTACATGCACGAGGGCCAGATGCAGTACAAGTTCAACCCGGCCGAGCACCGCGTCTACACGCCCAACTCGTACGGCCCGGCCGGCGGCCCGACCGCCGACCCTGCCGCGGGTGTCGAGGCGAGCTGGGAGTCGGATGGCGAGCTGATCCGCGCCGCGGCGACCCTGCACCTCGATGACGACGACTTCGGTCAGGCGGGCACGCTGTACCGCACTGTGTTCGATGACGAGCAGCGCGCGCGCTTCCTCGACACGCTGACCGGGCAGGGACAGGCCATCACGATCGACGCGATCCGTGAGCGCTTCTTCCAGTACTGGACGAACGTCGACGCATCGCTCGGAGAGGCTCTGCGCGCTCGCTTCTGAGTCGCATCCGCTGATGACCGAGACCCATCGTCCCCTCGGGGCCGGTGGGTCTCGGCGTATCCGGGCATCGCAGAGGAGGACAATGGATGCCGTGGCTGTTCCCCTCTCCGACCTGACCAACATGCCCGAGCCCCAGCAGGTGCACGCCGCTGACGGCACACGCCTCGCGACGTACACCTGGGGCGAGTTCGACGCCCCAGTGGTGGTGGTCGTGCACGGATTCGCATCGAGCGCCCGCGACACCTGGGTACTCACGGGGTGGGTGCGCGAGCTCACCAAGGCCGGGTACCGGGTACTGGCCCTCGATCAGCGCGGCCACGGGCTGAGCGAGAAGCCGCATCAGGCTGACGCCTACGGCATCCGCACGCTCGCGACCGATGTCGAGACGGTCATGGACACGTACCTCGTCGACGAAGCCGTCTATGTCGGATACTCGCTCGGCGCGCGAGTCGGCTGGGAGGTCGTGCGCGATCTACCGCACCGCATCGGACGCGCGGTGCTCGGCGGGGTGCCGGACGGCATTCCACTGGCGAGGCTCGATCTCGACCAGGTACGCACATACCTGGCCGACGGAACGCCCGTGTCGGACCCGACGACGCAGAACTACATCACCCTGACCGAGCGCGTGCCAGGCAACGATCTCGGTGCGCTCGTGGCACTGGCCGAGGGGATGCGGTCGTCACGGACGATCGACCCCGATCCGTCGAACGCCCCCGCGAGCCCGATCCTGTTCGCGACCGGGTCGAAGGACGCGATCATCGAGGGCTCTCGCGCTCTCGCGGCAGCTGCCCCGCAGGGTCGGTTCTTCGAGATCCCGGATCGCAACCACTTCAATGCTCCCGGGTCCCGCGCGTTCAAGGAAGCCGCGCTGGCGTTCCTGTCGGAGGCCTGACCGCAGGCACGAGAAGAGCCCTCCGTCTCGAGGTGACGAAGGGCTCTCGGGGTGAGTCAGACCGTCGCGTTCTCTTCGCGCTTCGGCAGCACCCATCCCGCGCGCGGGAAGTGGCAGGTGTAGCCGTTGGGGTACTTGATCAGGTAGTCCTGGTGCTCTTCCTCCGCCTGCCAGAACGGCCCGGCGGGCTCGATCGTGGTCACGGCCTTGCCCGGCCACAGGCCTGAGGCGTCGACGTCCGCGATGGTGTCGCGGGCGACGGCCTCCTGCTCGGGGCTGAGCGGGAAGATCGCCGAGCGGTAGCTCGAGCCGACATCGTTGCCCTGACGGTCCTTCGTCGACGGGTCGTGGATCTGGAAGAAGAACGCCAGGATGTCGCGGTACGTCGTCTTGGTGGGGTCGAAGACGATCTCCACAGCCTCGGCGTGACCGGGGTGGTTGCGGTACGTGGCGTGGTCGTTGCTGCCGCCGGTGTAGCCGACACGGGTGTCGAGCACGCCGGGCTGGCGGCGGATGAGGTCTTCCATGCCCCAGAAGCAGCCGCCCGCCAGCACGGCGGTCTCGGCTCCGGGGGTGCGGGTGATGTTTCCGGTGTCGGTCATGACTGCTCCTCAGAGGTGGGGGTGGTGGTGGGGAAGAGGTGACGGTAGCGACCGTACCCCTCATCTTCCAGGCTGTCAGCCGGGATGAAGCGCAGGGCGGCGGAGTTCATGCAGTATCGGAGGCCTCCTGCATCGCGGGGCCCGTCGTCGAAGACGTGCCCGAGGTGGCTGTCGGCACCGCTGGATCGCGCCTCGGTGCGCGTCATCCAGAGCTTGCGGTCGGTGCGCGTGGTCACGGCATCGGCCTCGATGGGCTTGGTGAAGCTCGGCCATCCAGTGCCGCTGTCGAACTTGTCGGTCGACGCGAAGAGCGGCTGGCCCGAGACGACGTCGACGTAGATGCCGTCGTCGTGGTTGTTCCAGTACGCGTTGCGGAAAGGCGGCTCGGTGGCATCCTCCTGCGTCACCTCGTACTGCAGGTGCGTGAGGTCGCTGACCGCCGCGGGGTTCTTGCTGTACTCGTTCGACATGATCTGACTCCTTGTCCGACGCGGCTGGCTGCAGCGTCATAGAGAAGAACCAGCGGCGCCCCGGATTTGGTCCCGCAGGACTGTGAGCGCGCTGTGAGTTTGCGCTCAGTCGATAGAGTTGCTCCGCCACACACACCACAGGGAGACCCACATGTCGGTTGGACTGCTCGCCGTCGTCGATGACATCCTCAGCGCGGCGATGAAGGCCTCGGCGAAAGCCGCGGGCGTCGTGATCGACGATGCCGCGGTGACCCCGCAGTACGTGCAGGGCATCACACCGGCGCGTGAGCTGCCCGTGGTCGCGAAGATCGCGCTCGGTTCGCTGGTCAACAAGTTCGTGATCATCATCCCGATCGCGCTCGTGCTCACCGCCTTCGCACCGTGGGTGCTGCCGTACCTGCTGATCCTCGGCGGTGCCTATCTGTGCTTCGAGGGCGCCGAGAAGGTGCTCGAGTGGTTCGGTGTGCAGCACGGTCACGCCGATGAGGGCGCCCGCGACGAGAAGAAGCTGGTGCTCGGCGCCGTGCGCACCGACCTCATCCTCTCGACGGAGATCATGCTGATCTCGCTGGCGAACCTCGAGGCCGGTCTCGACATCTGGACGACCCTCGCGATCCTCGCGGTGATCGCCCTGCTCATGACGGGCGTCGTCTACGGCGCCGTGGCCCTGCTCGTGAAGATCGATGACATCGGTCTGAAGATGGCCAAGAACCCGGTCGCACGCGTCCGCCACACGGGAATGCGGATCGTGCGCTCGATGCCGGCGGTCTTCCGCTTCATCAGCATCCTCGGCACCGTGGCGATGCTGTGGGTCGGTGGCCACCTGCTGCTCGTGAACCTCGGCGAGGTGGGCGTGCACTTCGGCGAGGACATCCTGCATGCCATCGAGCACGCGCTCGAGCCCCTCGGCGGAGTCATCGTCTGGATCGGCGACACCCTCTTCTCGGCCATCGCCGGCCTGATCGCCGGTCTGATCATCGTCGGGATCATCCTGGGCATCGGCCGCGTGATCGGCAAGAAGCCGAACTTCCACGAGGGCGAGGAATCGCCCGCCGACGTGCACGTCTGAACCGCGCACCACGGAATCGACGTCAGGCAGCGATGTCATAGCGGGCCCGGCCCCCGAGGCGCGGAGTCCTCGCGAGATCGATGCTTCGCGGCGGGATCAGCCATACCCGCGCCGCGGCTCCGGTTCCCTCGATGCGGATGTCCCACCCGTTGTCGTGGATGCGATGGTGACACGACTCGCACAGCAGTACGCCGTTGTTCAGGTCGGTGGGTCCGGCGTCTCGCTGCCACCACCTGATGTGGTGCGCCTTGGTCATCTGCGGCGGGAGACCGCACATGGCGCATCCGCCGTCTCGCTCGACGAGTGCCAATCGCTGCGCCCGGGTGAACAACCGCTTCTCCCGCCCCCAGTCGAGGATCTCCCCCGCTGATCCGAGAACCACCGGGATGATGCCGCCGCCCGCAGCCATGCGACGGCAGGTGCTGACGCTCACCGGCTGGTCGCTGCCGTCGATCGTCGCGCTGCCCTCGCCCGACGTGAGCTGGTCGAGGTTCACGCGCACCACCACTGTCGCACCCGATGCGGGCATCCCGCCGTTGTCGCAGGCGATCGCGTGCTCGCAGATGGCGGTCAACGCATCGGCCTGGATCGTCGCGACCGAACGGCGATCGGCATCCGGCGCGCCAGGGTCTGTCGCAGTGATCCGCGACTGAAACGACGCCGCCACGTAGGCCTGGATCGCGGCCTTGACCGGCGCCCCCGAGGCGATGTCGGTCTGCAGCACGAGGTGAAGCGAGCCGTCGCGCTCGAACATCGTCAGGGAACGGCGGTCGCGGGCCTCTCGCTCTCTGGGCGCGACGCCGTCTGGGTCGAGCCAGGCTTCGGCACGGGCCACCAGCTTGCCGACGTCGGCGAGGGACATCCCCGCTGCCCTGCCGACGAGGAGACGCTCGGCCTCTTCGACCCGAGCCGACCCCACCTTGAGTCGGATCCGCTCGAGCAGGCTGACGATGAGCGCGGCGGCCGCGACGGAGATCTCCCCTGCGGCGAGCGCCGACGCCAGCGCCGGATACCGCGCGGGCAGGACCTCACCCAACAGATTCGTCCGCGGCGCCGCTGCCTGCCCCACCGCGATGAGTCGCTTGGCGTCGCCGGCCGACCCACCCGTGTTCGCGGCGATCATCGTCGCAGCACTCCGGTATCCGTGCTGCTTCGCGACCCCGTCAGGGCCGAGTTCCGACCGCGACTCGTGCGCGATCGTCGCCGCGAGCTCGGCGTGGAGACCGTCGAGGCATCGCTGCGCCTGGCTCACCGCACGGTGCGCGTCGAGCAGCTCGATGCGCGAGAGCTCCGCTGACCCCCCGGCGTCGCCCCAGACGTCGCCGAGGCGCTCGAAGGCCTCGAGAAGCGGCATCAGGCGGGATGAGGGCATGTCTCCATTTTAGAACAGATGTTCGAATCTCGAGCGAGATGCCGGAATCCGCTGGAGCAGGAACCCGAGCTCATGAAGGCAGGTGGTCGTCGCCCCGCAGCCACTCATCGAACGTGACCCGACCCTGCGTCGCATCCGCCCCTCCGCGCAGCGCTCCCGACGCCAGCCCTCGCCCGTAGGCGCCGGGCAGCCGCACTCCCAGCACCCGCCGGCGCACTCCGTCGAACGCCAGCTGCCTCCGGGCGAGATCGACCAGGACCTCATCGCGCGGCCCGACGAGATCGCGCGCACGCCCGGCCGGCGCCCCCTCGGCGACACGCACCAGATGCTCCCCGACCTCGCGCGCAGCCACCGGCCGCATGAGCAGCTTCGGCAGCACCGCCACCGGGCCGGACATCCCCGACAACAGCTGCCCGGCGAACTCGTGGAACTGACCGGCCCTCGCGATCGTGAACGGCACCACTCCTGCGTCCACCGCGCGTTCCTGTGCCAGCTTGCCCGCGTAGTACGAGGCGTCGATGCCATCGATCCCCACGATCGACAGGGCGACGTGGTGCGCGACACCCGCACGCGACTCCGCCGCCAGCAGATTGCGAGTCGCCGTCTCGAAGAACTCCACCGCCTTCGCAGCCGAGAGCGTGGTCGTGTTCGTGACGTCGATGACGGCATCCGCCCCCTGCAGCCGCTCGACCAGTCCCGCACCGGTGAGCACATCGGCTCCGGCTGACCGCGACAGCACGACCACCTCGTGACCTGCCGCCCGCGCCGCCTCCACGGCGTGCCGACCGACGACCCCTGTTCCTCCTGCGACCGCGATCCTCATCCGATTCCTCTCCGCTCCGGGGCACACGTCCACGCCCTCTGCACCAGATGACGAACCAGCGCCCGAGAACGTGAGGCCTCACACTCCACCCTGCTCCGTCGTCGTATCCTGCGAAAGCACACTCGCACCCGCATCCGAAAGGCACCCCATGGACGACGAGCTCGACGACGTCTTCCGCGAACGGCGACGCCTGCTCGCCCTCGGGTATCGGATGACGGGAACGCTGACGGATGCCGAGGATGTCGTGCAGGAGACGTACCTGCGGTGGTACCGGCTCACCGAAGCCCAGCGGGAGGCGATCGCGAACCCGGCAGGCTGGCTCACGACCGTCGCGGGCCGCGTCGCCCTCGACCTGCTCGGCTCGGCACGTCGTCGGCGCGAGCAGTACGTCGGCCCCTGGCTGCCGGAGCCGGTTCCGTCCGAGCTCTTCGCCGGAGTGATCGGATCGCGCACGGCATCCCCGCCGGAGGATCCACTCGATCGCATCACCCTCGACGACGACGTCTCCACCGCGCTGCTCGTCGTGCTCGAGGCGATGACTCCGGCTGAGCGGGTGGCCTTCGTGCTGCATGACGTCTTCGCCGTGCCGTTCGACGAGATCGCCGAGGCCGTGGGGCGTTCTTCCGCCGCGGTGCGGCAGCTCGCGGCATCCGCCCGCCGTCATGTGCGCGAAAGTCGCGCGGTCGCGGTCCCTCGCGATGAGCACGACCGCGTGGTGCGGGCCTTCCAGCAGGCGACGCGCACAGGCGAGGTCGCCCCGCTGCTGAAGTTCTTGGCACCAGACGTCGAACTGCGCAGCGACGGAGGTGGCGTGGTCAGCGCCGCACGCAAGGTCGTGAGCGGTGCCGACAACGTCGCGCGCTTCCTGCTCGGGATCGCGACCAAGAACCCGCACTTCACCGCGGAGGAGCGACAGTTCGGCGACGGGCTCGGCCTGGTGTTCCGCGACGGCGAGAACGTGCACTCGGTCATGAATCTGCACGTGGAGGCGGGTGTGATCACCCAGCTGTGGATCGTGCTCAATCCCGCCAAGCTCACCTTTTGGCGATCCCCCCGCCAGGAGACCGCGGAGTGAGCGCCGAGAATCAGCCGTCAGCGACCCGACCCAGCGTCGTCTGACACAGCGTCGTCTGACACAGCGTCGGTGACAGCAGCAGCCGCGATCTCGACGAGCCGCTGATCGCTCCTCTCCTCATGCGCCGTGATCGTGACGACCGCGTCCGCGGCATCGTGGATGAAGACGTACTGCCCGTACCGCCCGTCCAGACGCCAACCGACGCCCGGCCCACGCCACGCGGCCAGCCCGTAGGAGGAGTACAGGCCACCCGCCCCCGACGCGACCCAGTGGGAGTGCATCCGACCGACCCAGCGCTCCGACACGATGCGGTCGTTCCCGAAGCGGCCTCGGTCTCGAAGCACGCGTCCGATCCGAGCCAGCTCCTCCGTGCGGAGTTCGAGCCCGCTTCCGCCCACGATCCATCCGAGCGGACATCTCAACCACTGCGGGTTATGGATGCCGAGCGGCTGGAACAGACGGGGCATCAGCCAGTCCCTGACATCGCCGGCGACTGCACCGAGCATCCTCATGGCGACGTAGGTGCTGGCATCCGAGTACTGGAAGTGCTCGCCCGGGCCTCGGCTCGGACGAGCGAGCATCTCCTGGGCGAGGTCGGGCCAGGGCACCTCCTGATCCCCGAACCATTCGAAGTCGATTCCGCTCGTCATCGAGAGGAGGTGCTCGAGGGTCACCGCCTCCGCGCCCGAGCCGATATCAGAAACCCCGAGAGCATCGACGGCTCGGGTGTCCAAGGACAGGATGCCTTCGTCGACGGCGATCCCCGCTGCGAGTGCGCTCACGCCCTTGGACACCGAATACAGGTTCACCCGATCGTCGCTGCGCCACCGGTGCTGGGCGGATTCATGACCGACGAGCACGTGGAGTCCGTACGCCGCCAGCTGCTCCTCGTCGATCGCACGGACGATGTGGTCGCGGACCGTTTCAGCGAGAGACATGACGCCAGTCTTCCGCACTCCCCCGCCCCGGCATCCTGCTACCGTCGTCCAGTGCGCACCCGAGCGCAGATGCAGGAGATCCGATGAGCGACCACCAGATCCGGGATGCCGAGACCGCCGACGTCGAGGCGATCACCGCCATCTACAACGACGCGGTGCTGACCACCACCGCCATCTGGAACGAAGAGGCCGTCACGGTCGACGACCGCACCGCCTGGCTCGCCGAGCGCACCGAGCGCGGCTACCCGGTGCTCGTCGCGGTCGATGACACGGGTGTGCTCGGCTACGCGACCTTCGGCGACTGGCGCCCGCACAGCGGATATCGGCACACCGTCGAGCACTCGGTCTACGTGCGCGACGGCCAGCGGGGTCGCGGCATCGGCAAGGCGCTCATGATCGAACTCATCCACCGTGCCCGCGAGCTGGGCAAGCACGTCATGGTCGCGGCGATCGAGAGCAGCAACACCGGATCGATCATCATGCACAAGCGGCTCGACTTCATGCAGGTCGGGCGCATGCCGCAGGTCGGTGCCAAGTTCGACCGCTGGCTCGACCTCACCTTCCTGCAGCTCGTGCTCGACGAGCGCCCCTTCCCGGACGAACTGCAGTGAACCCGCTGCTCTGGCTGGCCGACGCCTTCAACTCGCAGTGGGTGCTTCCGGGCGGCCAGGTGCTGCTCATCCGCGAGGTGGTCGGCAACGTATTCGGCCTCGCGAGCGCGCTCGGCGGCATGCAGCGCAAGATCTGGGCGTGGCCGGTGGGCATCGTCGGCAACCTGCTGCTGCTCACCGTGTTCCTCGGGTCGATCCTGAATCCCGACCACGAACTGCCGCATCTGCTCGGCCAAGCCGGTCGTCAGGTCATGTTCATCGTCGTGGCGATCTACGGCTGGGTGCGCTGGCGGCAGGCATCGGCCGACGGCGGCCGGGTCACCCCGCGGTGGGCGCCCAACAGCGCCCGCATCGGACTCGTGCTCGTGATGGTCATCGGCACGATCGCCCTCACTCCCCTGTTCCGCGCGCTCGGCTCATGGGAGCCCGTCTGGGCGGATGCGTGGACCTTCGTCGGATCCCTGCTCGCCACCTACGGCATGGCGAAGGGCTGGACGGAGTTCTGGCTCATCTGGATCGCCGTCGACGTCGTCGGCGTGCCGCTGCTGTTCAGCTCGGGCTTCTACGCCACAGGCCTGATGTACGTGTTCTACGGCGTCTTCACCGCGGTCGGGTTCGTGGTGTGGTGCCGCGCGCAGGCGAACGCGAAACCCCAGGTCGAGACGATCATGCCCGACCCTCGACCGATCACCTCCACTGTCAAGACCGTCGACGGCGACCGGGGCTGACCGGGCCGGACTCGACCGACGAATGTGTCGCCCCGTGTCGCGGGGGCTGACACGGGGCGCCTCCCCGGGTTTTGCTTGACCCCATGACCCGTCAGATCCGCTTCAACGCCTTCGACATGAACTGCGTCGCCCACCAGTCGTCCGGTCTGTGGCGTCATCCCGACGACCGCTCGCGCCAGTACAACACCATCTCGTACTGGACGGATCTCGCGAAGCTGCTCGAGAGCGCGACCTTCGACGGCATCTTCATCGCCGACGTGCTCGGCACCTACGACGTCTACGGCGGCACGAACGAGGCGGCGATCCGCAACGGCGCCCAGGTCCCCGTCAACGACCCGATCCTGCTGGTCAGCGCCATGGCGGCGGTCACCGAGCATCTCGGCTTCGGCATCACCGCCGGCACCGCGTTCGAGCACCCCTATCCGTTCGCACGGCGCCTGAGCACGCTCGACCACCTGACCAACGGACGCGTCGGCTGGAACGTCGTCACCGGCTACCTGCCCAGCGCCGCGCGCAACATGGGCCAGCACGACCAGCTCGCGCACGACGACCGCTACGACCACGCCGACGAGTACGTCGAGGTGCTGTACAAGCTGTGGGAGGGATCGTGGGAAGACGACGCGGTCGTCGAAGACCGCGAGCGCGGCGTCTTCACCGACCCGTCGAAGGTGCACCCGATCGGCCACGAGGGGAAGCACTTCAGCGTTCCCGGCATCCACATCTCCGAGCCGTCACCGCAGCGCACCCCGGTCATCTACCAGGCCGGAGCCAGCCCTCGCGGTGTGCGCTTCGCCTCGGAGAACGCCGAGGCGATCTTCGTGGCCGCGCCCTCGAAGGAGGTGCTCGCCGGCACGGTCAAGCGCATCCGCGACGCACTGGAGGATGCCGGTCGCGACCGCTACGACGCGAAGATCTACACGCTGCTCACCGTGATCACGGGAGCCACCAGCGAGGATGCTGCGGCGAAGCACGCCGAGTACCTGTCGTACGCGAGCCCCGAAGGCGCACTGACCTTCATGTCGGGCTGGATGGGCGTCGACCTGTCGCAGTACGCGGAGGACGAACCGGTCGGAAACGTCGAGTCCAACGCGATCCAGTCGGTGCTCCAGCACCTGAAGGAGGAGGCCGACCTCGGACGCGAATGGACCGTCGGCGACTTCGGCCGCCACAATGCGATCGGCGGCCTCGGCCCGACGATCGTCGGTTCGGGCGTCGAGATCGCCGACGAGCTGCAGTCGTGGGTCGCGGAGACCGACATCGACGGCTTCAACCTCGCCTACGCCGTGACCCCCGGCACCTGGCAGGACGTTATCGAGCACGTCATCCCGGTGCTCCGCGAGCGCGGCGTCTACCCGAACGAGTACACGCCGGGCACGCTGCGCAACAAGCTGCAGGGCAAGGGCGACCGCGTGCAGGACACGCACCGCGCGGCCCGCTATCGGATCGGCTCGAGCGTCCCGGTCGCCTGATCGGAGCCGTCGGGGCGCTCGTCTCCGTCGCTCGTCGACGCCCGCTCGGGAACGAGCAGCGCGATGCCGAGCAGCAGGCTCACTCCGAGCGCGACCATCTCACCGATCGCCGACTCGACGGACATGTGCTCGAGATGCAGCGCGTGGTAGGCGAAGTGCAGAGTCCCGAACACGGTCCAGGCGAGGCCCAGCACGCGGAATCCGATCGGGTCGCGCCAGACCAGTCCGCCCGCGCTGGCCGCGGCGAGCGCGAGATACATGGCGCCGACATCTCGTATCAGGTGCTCGTTGAAGGGACCGTCTACCGACACCCACGCCCCGAGAACGCCGGGGAACGACTCGTAGAAGCTCAGTGGCGCGAGGTATGCCCAGCCGCCGACGAACAGACCGAGCAGAGCCGAGAACGCGAGGGCGAGGGTGTGGAGTCGTCGCATACCCCTATGACGAAACGCGACCGCGGAGTGTGAGGTCGAGCGGGCTCACTCGGCCTTCGAGCTGAACAGACCGCGCAGCACCAGGAAGACGACGACCGCGACGACGAGCACGATCGCGAGCTTGGCGATGAACCAGAGGATCGAGAACAGCGCGCTGACGATCCACCAGGCGATCACCACGGCGAGGATGACGCCGACGATGGTCCAGAGCGAGTTCTTGTTCATGAATCCAGCCTAGGCGGCGAGGGCACGTCACAGATCCGGATGCTGCGGCGTCAGTACTCATGGAGGCGCATTCGGCGCCCTCGTGAGTGAAGGAGACGACGTGACGCACGTCAACATCGGCAAGGTCTACGCAGCCCCGTATCAGGCGATGCTGGAGTTCGCCGGCAAGGCCGCAGAGGCCGGGACGGATGCCGGGCTCTCGCCGCTGCTCGTCGAACTGGTCAAGGTACGGGCGTCGCAGCTCAACGGCTGCGCCTTCTGCCTCAAGATGCACTGCGCCGACGCGGTCAAGGCCGGCGAGACCGCCGACCGCCTGGCCGTGCTCGCGGGCTGGTGGGAGTCGCAGTACTTCTCGGCCGAAGAGCAGGCCGCGCTGCAGATCGCCGAGAACGTGACTCTGATCGGCGACCACGGCCGCCTCGCGGACCGCGGAGTCGACGTCGAGGGCGTGCTGACCGAGAAGCAGATCGCGGCGGTGACGTGGCTCGCCGTAGTGATCAACAGCTGGAACCGCATCGCGATCAACAGCCACTACCCGGTGCACGGCTGACCGCAGCAGGACACGGGGCGGATGCTGAGGCATCCGCCCTTTCGCATCCGATGCGCTCCCGTCAAGACCCTTCACGGGTGGGCGGATCGGGGCGAGACTGCGAGCATGTCTGCACCGGCCCTCACCCCTTCCGCCCTCCATGGCATCACGCCGCGCGGTCCGCTCAGCGACGCCGTCATCCGCCGACTGACCGGTGGCGACGTCGACGATCTCGGTGCGCAGGCCGAGGCCGCACTTGCGGCGAGCGCCGACGTCGTGCGCGATGACGACATCCAGCTCGCCCTCTTCGTGCTCTACGCGTCGTCGTACGGTTCTCTTCCCGACCTCGACCCGACCCTCGAGTGGGACACCGCGCTGATCGCGACGCGGGGGCTGCTGGAGCAGGCGTTCGAGCGCGCTCTGCGTGCCACGGTGCCGATGCCCGAGCTCCCCGAACCGACCGTGGATGCCGTCGGACGAGCGCTGTTCGCCCTCGCGGATGCCGACACCGGGCCGAGCCTGTCGCGCTATGTCGCGAAGAAGGCGACGGACGAGCAGATGCACGAGTTCTTCATGCAGCGCTCGATCTACACGCTGCGCGAAGCCGACCCGCACTCCTGGGCCATCCCCCGTCTCAGCGGCCGGTCGAAGGCGGCGCTCGTCGAGATCCAGTCCGACGAGTACGGCGCAGGGCGGCCCGACCGGGTGCACGCGACGATCTTCGCTCGGGCCATGCGCGGCGCCGGACTCGACGACGCCTACGGAGCCTACGTCGACGACGTCCCGGCGATCACGCTCGCCTCTCTCAACTCGATGTCGATGTTCGGCCTCAATCGGCGCCTCGTCGGAGCCATCGTCGGCCATCTCGCGGCATTCGAGATGACGTCGTCGATCCCCAATCGTCTGTACGCCGACGGCCTGCGCCGCCTCGGCTTCACCGAGGACGTGACCGACTACTTCGACGAGCACGTCGAGGCGGATGCCGTGCACGAGCAGATCGCGGCGCGCGACCTCGCAGGCGGGCTGGCCGAGGACCGACCCGATCTGCTCGCCGACATCATGTTCGGCGCAGCCGCGTGCCTGACCGTCGACGGCTGGGCGGCGGGGCACATGCTCGACTCCTGGACGCGCGGCGAATCGTCGCTGCGACCGAGGGCGGATCGATGAACGCGCGCGAGGATGCTGTGACGATCACGGCCTATCCCGACGGTCCGCTGCTCGTGCGCGGCGCCGCCGTGCTGGAGACCTCCGACGGCGAGCCGATCGAGGTCACGCGCCGCACGGTGGCGCTGTGCCGCTGCGGTCTCTCGACGATCAAGCCGTTCTGCGACGGCACGCACAAGGCCGCCGGCTTCCGCACGGATTCGTGATCGTGCGCCGGCCGGTCGTTCAGTGGCCGACCGCCGGCAGGCAGCCGCCGTCCATGATGACGCCACCGATCTCGACCGTGAGCACGGCGGCAGAGACTTCGCCGAAGACGCAGCCGCCCGCAGGCGCGGCAGCGCCGAAGGCGACGGCCCGCTCATCGCCGAGTGTCTGGATGTCAGTGAGGCCGGCAGCCGCGATCGCGTCCTCCACGGCAGAGACAGTCACGTCTCCTGAGGTGCGGAGAGTCTCGAGCGCCGTCCGGACCTCGTTCGCCGGCGTCTCGGCTGCGGCTCGGCTGTCTTCTGAGATGTCCACCCGATCGCGGTAGCGCTCGTTCTGGGCCATCGCGTCGTCGGGATCGTACGGCGCGCACTCCGGCGGCAGCTCGACGCCCTCGACCTGCGGGCAGGCCGCGGTCGGGGTGGGCGATGGTGATTCGGTCGGCGCGGCCCCGAGGGGCGCAGTGCCCGCCGTCGCGCATCCCGCGAGCAGCGCCGTCGCAGCGATGACGAGAAGCAGACGCGTGCTTCTCGACCTGTCCCCCCGGATTCCGGTCATGCCTCATGCAACCACAGGGGCGCGTGCGAGCCAAGCCTCCCTGCGCGTCCGCCCCGCTTCAGCGCGGATTCAGCGTGCGCCCGCCACACTGGAGGAATGCGGATCCTGGTGGTTGACGACGAGGTGCGGTTGGCCGACGCCGTCCGCCGGGGGCTCGAGGCCGAGGGCTTCGCGGTCGACGTCGCGAACAACGGCGTCGACGGGCTCTGGCGTGCGCGCGAGACCCGGTACGACGCGATCGTGCTCGACCTGATGATGCCCGGCATGAGCGGGTGGAAGGTGTGCGAGGCGCTGCGCGCGGAGGAGAACTGGACGCCCGTGCTGATGCTCACCGCGAAGGACGGCGAGTGGGATCAGGTCGAGGCCCTCGAGACCGGCGCCGACGACTATGTGACCAAGCCCTTCTCGTTCGCGATCCTCGTCGCCCGCATCCGCGCCCTGGTGCGCCGCGGCGCCGTCGCCCGCCCTGCGATCCTCGAAGCCGGCGACCTGAAGCTCGACCCCTCGTCGCATCATGTCTGGCGCGGCGAGACGCCCGTGACCCTGACCGCCCGCGAGTTCGCCGTGCTCGAATACCTGATGCGCCACCGGGGTCAGGTGCTGTCGAAGCGCACGCTGATCGAGGGCGTGTGGGACGACGACTTCGACGGTGACCCGAACATCGTCGAGGTCTACGTCGGCCATCTGCGCCGCAAGCTCGACAAGCCCTTCGGTCGCGAGGCGATCGAGACCATCCGCGGTGCGGGCTACCGATTGGCGGCCGACGGTGGCTAGCCGCCGCGGGAAGTCGGTGCGAGCGCGGACGACCCTCGGCGCGACTCTCGTCGTGGCCGCCGCCCTGTTGATCGGTGCGTTCTCGTTCTACGGCATCCTGAGCTCCAGCATCCATGCCAGCGCCGAACGTGCCGCCGAGCAGCGACTCGACGAGCTGACCGAGCGCCTGGACGGCCCGGGTGGCGGCCCCGGCGGGGGCCGAGGCATCGACACTCTCGACGACGAGATCGTGCAGATCATCGGAGCTGACGGATCCGTGCGAGCAGCGAGTGAGGATGCGCGGGACGATCTCGGATCGAGCGCGCTCCCGATCGCGGACCACGCGCTCACGGTGACGATCGACGGCACGCCGATGCTGGTCGTCTCAGACGACCTCGAGAACGACGACACTCTCGTCCTCGCCGTCTCGATCGAAGACGGGGACGAGACCCTGTCGACTGTCGTGGTGCTGCTCGCAGTCGCCGTTCCCCTCCTCCTCGTGCTCGTCGCGGTCACGACGTGGCTCGTCGTGGGCCGAGCTCTCAGACCGGTCACGCGCATCCGCCAGGAGGTCGACGGGATCACCGCCGAGCATCTGCACAATCGGGTCGAGGTCCCCGCGTCATCGGATGAGATCGCGGCGCTCGCGATCACCATGAACCGGATGCTCGATCGCCTCGACGCCTCGGCGACGGCCCAGCGCCGGTTCGTCTCGGACGCGTCGCACGAGCTGCGCTCGCCCCTCGCGACGATCCGCCAGCACGCCGAGCTCGCGCAGGCGCATCCGGCCACGACCAGCATCGGCGAACTCGCGGAGGTCGTCTCCGACGAGGGGCTCCGTCTGCAGGGAATCGTCGAATCCCTGCTGCTGCTCGCTCGACTCGACGAGGGCGGCGGCACTCACGACGAGGCCGTCGATCTCGATGACCTCGCCCTCGGCGAGGCGCGGCGACTGCGTTCACGCGGCATCGAGGTCGACAGCTCCGGCATCCGCGCGGCCCGCGTCGAGGGCGATCCGCGACTTCTCGGTCAGCTGCTGCGCAATCTCGCCGACAATGCCGCGCGGCACAGTGCCGGCCGCGTGGCCATCAGTGTGATCCCGCAGGATTCGTGGGTGTTCGTCACCGTCGAGGACGACGGAACGGGAGTGCCGCCCGACGAGCGCGAGCGCATCTTCGAGCGCTTCGTCAGGCTCGATGAGGCCCGCAGCCGGGATGCCGGAGGCAGCGGCCTCGGCCTGGCGATCGTCCACGGCATCGCCACGGCCAGCGGCGGAACCGTGTCGGTCGACGCCTCCCGGTGGGGCGGCGCCCGGTTCGTCGTGACACTCCCCCTGTCGGTCTGAGCCGACCCGGCGGCCGGGAGCCACGGCAGCGGGGCGTGGGAGCATGGTGGACATGCAGACCCCCATGATCGACTACCTCAACCTGCTGCTCGAGTCGTGCGGGGAAGATGCCGGTGAGGTCGCCTCGTACATCCCCGAGCTCGCCCACGCCGACCCCGATCGGCTCGCGATCGCGGTGGCGACGCTCGACGGCGAGATCTATGTCGCCGGGGATGCCGACGTGGAATTCACGATCCAGTCGATCTCGAAGCCGTTCACGTATGCGCTCGCGATCGCCGACCAGGGCCTCGACGGCGTGCTCGAGCGGATCGACGTCGAACCCTCGGGAGACGCGTTCAACGAGATCTCCCTCGAGCCCGAGACCGGTCGCCCCCGCAACCCGATGATCAACGCGGGTGCGATCGCCGCGCACGCGCTCGTGCAGGGCGCCGATGCGGATGCTCGGACGGAGCGCATCCTCGACCTCTACAGCCGCCTCGCGGGTCGCCGGCTCTCGATCGCAGAGGACGTCTTCGAGTCCGAGCTGGCATCCGCCGACCGCAACATGGCGCTCGCGTACATGTTGCGCACGGTCGGCACTCTCGATGCCGACCCCGCCGACGTCGTGCGCGGCTACACGAGGCAATGCTCGGTGTCGGTCTCGGTGCGCGACCTCGCCCGCATGGGGTCGGTGCTCGCCGCCGGGGGCCGGACGTCAGACGGTGAACAGGTGATCGACCCCGCCATCAACCGCCAGGTGCTCAGCGTCATGACCACGTGCGGAATGTACGACTCGGCGGGCGATTGGCTCACCTCGGTCGGGATCCCCGCCAAGAGCGGCGTCGCGGGCGGCCTGATGGGGGTGCTGCCCGGTCAGGTCGGCATCGCCGTGTTCTCGCCCCGACTCGACCCGCACGGCAACAGCACCCGTGGTGTGCGCATGTTCGAGCGCATGAACCACGATCTCGGCCTGCACCTGATGACCTCGACGGACGTGGCCCGCTCCGTGTCGCGCCGGGTCGAGCACGACGGCGCCCCCGTGCACGAGATCGCCGGCGACCTGCACTTCATGGAGGCCGAGCGCGTGCTGCGGGGATTCGCGGAAGAGCCCGAGGGCGACGACCCCGTGATCGTCGACCTCGACCGGGTGCAGCGCGCCAACGACATCGCCAAGCGGATGCTGCTCGAAGGCGTCCGCCGCCTGCACCTCGACGGACATGACGTGCGGATCGTCGACCCGTGGGGCGTGCTCGGCAGTGCGGAGACCGGGACGGGCGAGCTTGTGCACGGCGAGCAGGCGCACGGAGGCTACATCCCCGCATCCTTCCCCGACGTCGCGAGCGCGATCCGCGGTTGATTGATATGTCGGCTCCTTCCTGAAGATCGCTTCAGGAGGCTTCAGGGTGGCTTCAGCGCCCCCGCGAGAGCATCGAGACATGAACGACAAGAACCCGACCCCCGACCAGACGCCCGAGAACATCCCGTCGAACCCGACCCCGCCGGCGCCGCCCGCACCGCCCGCACCTCAGGCGACTCCCGCTCCGGCATCCGAGGCGGAGACCGTCCCCGTCGCACCGCTCGCCGCTGACGCGACGGCCGCTCCGGCAGCCCCCGCCAAGCCCGGACGCAAGCGCGCGCTCCTGATCGGCGGCGGAATCGCCGCGGCCGTCGTCCTCGTCGGAGGCGGCGTGGCCTTGGGCGCTGCCGTCGGCGACGAGTTCGGTGACGACGACGACCGCCCGTCGGTCTCCGACGGCCCGCGCGGAGATGCGGACGACCGTGGAGGCCAGCCCGGCGACGACCGCGACGACGATGGCGACCAGCAGGGCGCACCCCAGGGCGGTGGCCCGGTGACCGACATCGGCACCGATTCGGCCGACGATCTCGTCGCGATCGCGGATGCCGCCCGTGGAGCGGCCGAGGGCGATGTCACGTCGATCGACGCGAAGCGCGACGGCACGTGGGAGGTCCAGCTGACCGCCGCCAACGGAAGCGAGACCGAGGTGCGAGTGGATGCAGACCTCGCGGCCACCGTCGTCTCGACCGAGCAGGACGACGACGACTCCGCCCCTGCCCACACGCTCGACGAGGCGGCCATCCGCGCACTCGTCGACGCCGCGCTGGCTGAGGCCGACGGCATGATCACCGACCTCGACGCCGACAACGATGAGGTCAGCCCCTACGACGCGTCGGTGCTCACGAGCGACCGCCGCTCGATCGACATCGACTTCAGCGCCGACTTCGCCGTCGTCGGCACCGACATCGACGACTGAACGACCCGCGTCGTTCCTCGAGCCGTCGGCCCCACGGGGTCGGCGGCTCGACGCGTCTGCGACGAGTTCGGCATTCTCGCATCATGATCCGTCCACCGCGCAGTCTCTCTAGGTGGGTACGGTCTCGATCGCAGACCGCAGATGCTGTCGTCAGGGGAATCCATGCCGGTCACGGTGCACACGAACTTCCACACTCCCGCGCAGGCGGACTCCGTCGTGCGGGTGCTGCAGCAGCTCACGACGGAGCTGAAACACGTCGAGTGGAGGGTCTGCGATCACCGCTCTGTGTCCTTCAGCACACGCCGGACGCTGTTCGCGGGGCCCGCCGACGTGAGGGTCGTCGCGACTCCGATGTCCGAGGGCGGATCCGACGTGCGGATCGCGCTTCAGTCGCCGACCCGTCGCCGGACGACCTCGACGGCGGCCGACCGGCTCAGCCAGCGGATCCAGCGGGCGCTCGGCTGAAGTCGAGCCACTGCGAAGATCCCGCGCCCGGCCGACCTCATCCGGCGGCTACGATTTCAGTCATGACGAATTCCGGCCGAATCGACGACGTCTCCATCGGCGGAGAGATGATCCGCCTCGGCCAGTTCCTGAAGTTCTCGGGGCTCCTCGACTCCGGCGGCAACGCCAAGGAGGTCGTGATCGACGGATTCGTGAGGGTGAACGACGAGGTCGATCGTCGCCGAGGCCGTCAGCTGCACGACGGCGACCTGGTCACCTTCGAGGGCCGAACGGTGCGCGTCCGCCCCTGACGCCGGACTTTCCGGTCACCGCCGCGTCGCGTAGCGCAGGAACATCACACCGCTGCCGAACCGGCGATCCTCGAGCAGTTCGAGGTCGACGTGCACGCCCTCGGGAAAGAACGGCCTTCCCCCGCCGACGATCCCCGGACCGATGAACAGACCGAACTCGTCGACCAGTCCGGCCCGGATCGCCTCGCCCGCGAGCGTCGGACCGTCGACCGTCAGATCACTGTCGGACTCGGCCTTCCAGCGTTCGACCACCTCGGGGTCGAAGGAGCGCTCGAGACGGGTGCGCTCACTCGAGACCTCCGCGAGAGTCGTCGAGAAGACGACCTTGTCGGCAGCCTGCCACACGCGCGCGTAATCGATCCCCACCTGCGGCTGATCGGGTTCGAGGTGCGCGGTCTCCCAGTAGACCATCGTCTCGTACATGCGCCGCCCATAGAGGTAGGTGCCGACATCGGCGAACTGTCTGTTGATGAAGTCGTGCAGCTCCTCGTCGAGCGCCCAGTCGAACCCGCCATCGGGCCCGCTGACGTAGCCGTCGAGCGACGTGATCATGGAGTAGATGAGTCGGCCCATGCGGCGAGGCTACTCCCGACCGTCGAGCGGATCGACCCCTTCCCGGTTCCTTAGCGACCAGTCCCGCGAGGCGCAAGGCGCTGGTCGAGATCGCGATGTCGACGCACGCTGGAGGCATACCCCAGACCCGCTACCGAGAGGAACCCCCATGTCTCGTGACCAGTACACCTTCGTCAATCCCGCCGAGCTCTACTCCGACATCGAGCCCGAGAAGCAGCACACGCCCGAGCCGGGGCTCGACGCAGATCTCGCCCCGAAGGCCGACCTCGGCGAGGACAGCTACCGCGGCACCGGCCGCCTGACCGGCCGCAAGGCGCTCATCACCGGCGGCGACTCCGGCATCGGAGCGGCCACCGCGATCGCCTTCGCCCGTGAGGGTGCGGATGTGGCGCTCTCGTACCTTCCGGCCGAGGAAGAGGATGCGGCGCGCATCGCCGGAATCCTGCGCGACGCCGGCGCCACCGTGGCGCAGATCCCCGGCGATCTGCGCGACCCCGAGTACTGCCGCACGCTCGTCGCCGAAGCGGTCGGAGCGCTGGGCGGCCTCGACATCCTCGTCAACAACGGCGGCAAGCAGGTCTATCAGGAGTCGCTCGCCGACATCACCGACGAGCAGTTCGATGACACCTTCAAGACCAACGTGTACGCGATGTTCTGGATCACGAAGGCGGCGCTCCCGCACCTTCCGGCAGGTTCCGCGATCATCAACACGACGTCTATCCAGGCGTACTCGCCCTCGGACATCCTCGTCGACTACGCCTCGACGAAGGCGACCATCAACGCGTTCACGAAGGGCCTCGCACAGCAGCTCGCGCCGAAGGGCATTCGTGTGAACGCCGTGGCGCCGGGTCCGATCTGGACGCCGCTGCAGCCCAGCGACGGACAGCCGCAGGAGAAGCTCGAGGAGTTCGGCGAGAACACGCCGCTCGGCCGCATGGGTCAGCCCGCCGAGCTCGCCCCCGCGTACGTGTTCCTCGCCTCCGCGGAGTCGAGCTACGTCGCCGGCGAGACGCTCAACGTCAACGGCGGTATGCCGACCCCGTGAGCCGAGAAGTGCGAACGCCCCGCCCGAGACGATCGGGCGGGGCGTTCGTGCGCGCGGCACTCCTTCGCCGATGTCAGCGCCGCAAGGCAATATGTCGGTATGGCAGATGGATACGACCACGATTTCCTTCCGACGCCCATTCCTCTGCCGCAGCCGACGCAGGATGCGACCGAGCTGACCTACCCGCGCTTCACGGTGCTGCTCGACACTGCCCGCCGCCTGGCGGTCGTGACGGGTGTGAACATCGACGGAGCGCTGCTGCGCGATCTGCCGCGCACCGGCGAGTGGCGTCTCGACCCCCGGGTCGCCGCCGATCTGCAGACCGGCCCCGAGGTGTACTCACGCAACGACCTCGACCGCGGACACCTCGTGCGACGGCGCGACCCGGGCTGGGGCGATGTCGCCGACGCCCGGGCGGCGACCGAAGCCACGTTCTTCTATCCGAATGCGGCTCCGCAGGCGGCCGGGTTCAATCAGTCGAAAGAGCTCTGGCTGGGTCTCGAAGACCATGTGATCGAATACGCCGAGACCACCGATCAGTGCGTCTCGGTCTTCACCGCGCCCGTGCTGGCGGACGACGATCCCACATATCGCGGCATCCGCATCCCCCTCCGGTTCTGGAAAGTGGCCGCGTGGCAGGGGCCCGACGGCCCGGCATCCGCCGGTTTCATCCTCGACCAGACCGACCTCGTGGAGACCAGCCGCGGCCTGCTCGCCGCGCCGCCTCTGGGTGCCTTCCGCACGTTCCAGGTTCCGGTCGCCGAGATCGCACGGATCACCGGCGTCGACGTGGGGGCACTCGGCGACGCCGATGTGCTGCGTCGAGGGAGCATCCGGCCCACGGAGTGGATCTCCCTGACCTCCTCGGACGACATCGCGCTCTGACCGTCGGTCTGCCGACTCAGCCGAGCGCAGTCCGGGCACACCCGGTACCGGCCGACATCGTGCCGCGTCAGATCGGTCCACGGCTCCCGTCTGCCGACGGTTCTCGAGCAGTCGTCGCACCGGCGCCGAGGACGGGCGACGAGGAGCAGGCCGAGCAGCATCAGCAGCCCTGCGGCGATTCCGAACAGCAGGAGGGAGCCCGCACCGGTGGCCGCCAGGCGCTGGGGTTGCGCATCGACATCCCCCGACATGGTGGCGACCACGTCGAAGGCGAGTTCGGTGGAGGCGGCACCCCCGATGCGATGCCGAGTCGTCTCCGCCCGAAGCTCGAATCCGATCTCCACGCTCACCGTCTCACCGTGAGCGACCTGAACCTGCGCGATCTCCACGACGCCCACCGATCGGTCACGCAGCGCGGCGTAGGGCTGCGTCCCCTCGATGCCGCCCACGTTCCAGAACAGCTCGACGTCGTCGGCGAGGTCAGGGTTGCGGGCTGCCTCGGGAATGACCTCGCCGAACCGCAGCGACACCGCCAGGTCGGCGCGAGATGGACCGGTGTTCGTCAACAGCAGCGTGCGTCGTGTGCGGTCACCCGGCGATGCGACCCGGTCGCCGACGAACGAGGCCTCGGCGGTGGAGTACGAGCGACCCGACCAGTCCAGGTGCGTCGCCTCGCCGTCCCAGGTGGCCGTAGTGACGGCGCCCCAGGAATCGGCTCGAACGTCGGATGCCGCCGCCGGTGCCGCGCCCGCGGGGCCGCCCGTCGCCGCGATCCGGCCTGGCTGGACTGACGGCGACGCGGGCAGGACGCCGGCCGCCGAGAGCACGCCTGCCAGGGTGAACAGGAGGACCAGAGCGAGGATCCACGAGACGAGCGACGCTCGACGGTTTCGCCGGCGAGAGTCGGCGAGCACGTCGTCGAGGACTCCGGATACGGGGTACGCAGTAGAGGCGGCGGGGTGCGGGTGCGACATCACTGGTCTCTCTCGGGATTCGTCGTGGTCGGGAGCAGTTCGCGGAAGGAGTCCTCGTCGACAGGCGGCAGTCGCAGTCGCGCGAACTGGAGTTCCCGCTCGCGGATCGCGAGCTCGCGTTCGCGGAGATCGAGTTCCCGGACCCGCAGCTCGTCGAGCGACGGTGCAGGAGCGGATACCGCGGCGCCCCCACCCGACCCCGAAGTCAGGATCACGCGTGTCCGCGGCTTCCTGAACGTGCTCCAGAGGCCGTAGCCGAGCAGACCGGTGCCGAGAACGATGCCGAGCATCAGGAGGTTCTCCGACACCCACTGCCGCACCCATCCGAGCGCGGGGAGGCTGTAGAGGAAAGCACCTCGCACCTGCTCGGGCGATACGGGGGCGTCCTCCGCCGAGTTGGCATCGCCCTGGGTGATGAAGCGGCAGTCGGCGCCGTCGTCGAACGCGCCGACGGTCTTGCCCACGACCCGGTGGGTGATGAGCGCCGGATTCCCGGGCTCGGGTAGGTAGGTGACGATGTCGCCGACGCCGATCTCGGTGCACACCTGATCGGGTGCGACGCCTCGCACGGCCACGATGTCGCCCGGCGCGAGGGTCGGCTCCATGGAACCGGTGAGCACGGTGAGCGATGACCCTCCGGCCACTCGCGGCACCACGACGAGTGCGGCGATGAGCGCGATCACCGTCACGACGAACGCGAGCGACACGGCTCGCCCGGCGATGCGCCAGGGCGATTCGTACCAGCTCTTCTGGATCCTGCCGGCGGTGCGCATGCGTCCGTCTCTCATCGGTGGGGTGGTGTTCGCAGGAGGCGCCCCGGTCGCGGGGCGCCTCCCGACCGGGGTGCTTAGAACTGCTCTCCGGTGTCGCGAACCTGCTCGAGCCTGAGGTTCAACCCGGCGAGCGTGTCGGTCAGCGTGACGTCGGTGCGGTCGGTGACCGTCGACGAGAAGGTGCCGTAGACGACGACCGTCAGGTCCTCCGTGGTCGCGGCCATCGGGAGCACCGTGATGCCGTTCGCGTCCTCGAGGCCGGCATCCTGTCCTGTCTGCGGTGCCGACAGGTAGAGCAGGGTCGCATCTGCCGTGACGGGCAGAGCGGTCTCGGTCTGCACGAGGGCGCCGTCCTGGTACACCTCGTACGTGTACGTCATGCCGCTGATGTCGTACTCGTTCAGCGCGGAGCCCTCGAGCGCGAGTCGACCGACGAGGTTGTCTCCCTCGAGGGTCACGTCGGCCGAGAACGAGGCCGCGACCTTGTCGCCGGGAACGATGCGCCAGGTCGACGCGTCCGCCGGGGAGAGCGCGTGGCCGAGCTGCGATCCGTCGGTACCGGTGACCGTGGCGGTCGCGTCGTCGCGGTCTGCGGACACGTCCCAGAAGGTCGTGTCGGCGGTCTGCACGACATCGAGGTCTCCAGCGGTGATCTGTCCTCCGCTGAAGCCGTCGGTCGCGGTCCACAGGGCGAACGTCGAGCCGCCCGCGAGCAGGGCTGCGGCCCCGCCGGCGACGAGCAGCAGTGCGCCGCGGCGCTTCTTCCTCTCTTCGGTCACGACGATGATCTGGGGGTTCTCGGTACTCATGCGAGTGCTCCTTTGTGATGGTGGTCGGGTGTGGCGCGGCAGGACCTCGGGTCCGGCCGTCGGGATGAGGACCTCGGGTGCTATCGCGTGGCGTGATCGCCGGGAGCGATGGCGGGGTTCGCGTTGGTCACGCGGGGGTCGATGCGGATCACGAGGTCCGGTTCCCCTGCGGGATCGGGGTGCACGGTCCCGTTCCACGACGAGTCGTCGCGCGACAGGGTGCCGTCGTCACCGATTCCCTCCGCCCACGCGATGTGGTCGTAGACGCCGATGGCCTTGAGCGATGCCGGGAAGGCGACTGCGGCCTCCCAGGTGTCGAAGTCCCGGTTCTCGCTGCCGTCCACGGCGATCCCGTGGGCGCTCGCCTCCGAGGCGTACAGCCCGTCCGTGCGGTGGTTCCAGAGCATCGCGACGCACCAGGTCTGGCTGATCTGAACGCCCGAGGGATTGGCGGCCGGCTCCTGCAGCGTGCGATCGACGGCGTCGGTCAGGTGGACGTTCGCCCCGGCTTCGCCCTCGAGCCCCTCGGGAGCGTCCGGGATCACCGAGCAGTCGTCGCCGAGGCCTGCCGGATAGATCCGGACCGTCGAGTCCGCCAGGAGCGTGCCGTCCTCGGCGGCACCGTCTATCAGGTCGGCGGTGCGTCCATCACTCCAGACCTGAGGGCCTATCGTGATGTCGTAGTCGAGCCCGGCGATGCCGAGAGCGGCTCCGGTCACGTGGAATCGCCGGATCACCGGTTCGGTCCTCAGACCGCCCTGATCGAGCACCGTGGCGATCTCACTGCCGGGCACGGTGATCTCCACCGGCTCACCCGACTCCGACAGCGCCGTCTGCGACTCCGCAGATGCTCCGAAGGTCAGCGCCCCCGTGCGCATCTCGGGCACGACGACGGCGTCATTCGTGGTCCACAGCGCGTTCGCAGTGGAGACCGAGCCGACGGTCATCACACCGGCGATCGCCGCGGTGAGCGAGAGAACCGCACGCCGCCTCATGATCCGGCCCCGCTTCCACGCACCTGGTCGAGACGCACGATCAGGTCGCCCGCCGCCCAGATGCTCGCGGCGCTGCGCACGTCGTCGTCCGTCCAGACGTAGTCGCCTCGCACCTCGACCCTCACGATCACTGTCCATCGGTCGGTCTCGCCCTGCGGCGAACCCACGAGACCGGGCACGGCCAGCGGCCCGCCACCGGGAGCCCCGGTGGCGACGACATCGCCCTCGGCATCCTCCACGCGGAGCGTCACCGCGATGTCGCCCGCATCCACCTGCGCCTGCACGTCGAGGGGGGACGCGAATCCGACGCTCAGCGCACCGACCAGGTTCTCTCCGCACAGATAGGTCTGGAGCGGCTGGGCGATCTCGATCACGTCGCCCGGCATCGTGAAGAAGTCGCTCGGGGTGCTCACCAGCTCTCCGGATCGGGGCTCGGTCACCCCCGGGGTGATCTGCTGCCACGACGCGGGCTCGGTCGTCATGGCCAGATCCCCCGCACGCCACAGCGACCCCGAGAACGTGTCCTCCGACGACCACAGGGCGTACGTGCCGGCACCGATCGCAGCGACGGTCAGTGCCGCGACGGCGACGGCGCTGATGAGGAGCGTCGCCCTCCTCGTGCGAGGCGGCGTGTCGACCGCGGTCATCGGCGCCACCCCTCAGCGCTGCCGTTCGAGAAGATCGTTCCGCACGCGGCGACCTTCTTGCTGTCACCGACCGCGAGCTGCGGGATCGAGCCGATCAGGCCGCCGGTGCCGAGACGCAGGTCGGAATCCGTGACGAGGATGTCATGCAGGTTCGTGACCCAGTCGTCCGCCGATCGGTTCGTCACCGTGTACACGAAGCACACGGCCTGCCCGTCGACGAGCCTCGACCCGGTGAGCACCGGAGTGCCCGTCTGCTCGATCGTCGCGGGAGTCGAGGCATCGGTCACCGCGGCGAACGCGCGCTTCTCGATGTCGATCGTCGGATCGGTGGCGAACAGGAACGGTGTCACCGACGGCACGACCAGCCCGTCGTAGTTCGTGTCGCTCGACGCGACGGTCGCCGCGATCGTCGCCCTCGTGTTCGCCCGGACATCCCCGGCACTCGCCTTCACCACGATCGGCTCGGTCGAACGGCCACCGGGGGCGATGACCGGTGAATCGGTCGACAGGTGGACGCCGTTCTCGGAACCCACCGCGTCGACCTGCGACGAGAACGTCACCGGCGATGTCGGCACCGGAGCGCCCGCGCGGAGCATCAGGGCATACGTCTTGCCTTTCTTCTCGCCTGTCACGAGGGTGAAGCGGGGCGCCGTCACCTGCAGCGGGTTGACGAACGTGATGCCGGCGTCGACCGAGGTCGCGGCCAGGAGATTACTCAGACCAGAGGTCGAGGTCACGCTCCCGGCAGCGATGCCCGCGGACACCGCGGCCGAGTCGTCGACCCTGGCGACCACCTCGAACTGGAGACCGTTCTTGCCGGCGACAGGCGTCACCGAGACGACTCTCGGGTTGATCCGTGCCGCATCGAGGGTGTCCGCCGTCGCGGTGGCTGCCAGCTGGACATCATCGGGGGTGACGGTCGAGGGATCCAGCGGCAACGACGACGTGAGCAGGTAGCGGAGGTCCCGGCTCATCGTGGGGTCGTTCTGACCTGCCGCCTGCTCGAGCGCGAGGATCGGCCGGCAGTTCCCGGTCACAGCGACCGTGCGGCTGAACTGCGACGAGGTGAGCTGGGGCGTGGTCTCGACGTGCGTCTGCACGCGCACGAATCCCGACACGTCGCCGGTCGTGGCGTTCACGGCCTGCGCGGAGGCGGTCGCAGTGGCGGCGGCGAGCGGTTGCGGGCCGACGGGCAGCGCCACAGCGACCGATGCCGTGGCCGCCGTCACTCCGGTCACACGCCCCAGGTAGATCTCGGCGGTGCGATCGGCCGTCCAGTACACGTCGAGCGAGACGGGTCCGGTGGGGATGTTCTGCCCGGTCACCGGTCTCTGCACGGCGAACTCCGCCGGGCAGGTCCCTCCGGTGAACCCGACTCGAGGCGTCGCGACCAGCGCGGTGCTCGAGGGAGCGGCGACCACGGCGGCGGTCGACGCCGGGAACCAGGTCGCCACCGACAGGTTCGAGTCCGAGCCGTTGTCGACGAGGAGCGCTCCCCCGTCGGCGGTCTCTTCGCCCGTGGCCGGCCTGCCCTGCGAGCCCGATCGCGTTCCGAAGGTGTTCCCCGAGACCGTCGTCAGACCGCTGCGCGAGAGTCGGATGCTGGAGTCGTATCCGTCGATGAAGTTGTCGGTGATGCTGAGTCCGCTCGGCACCGTGCCGCTGCGGGTCAGGCCATCCCAGCGGATAGCGATGCTCTGCCCCGAGGCCGCGCGCACGATGTCGTTGCGCGAGATCCTGTTCTCGCCGGTGAGTGTGCCCGGTGGCAGGGTGATGAACGCGTACTCGTCTCCCGACCCGTCGCCGGTGGAGTTGAGGAACTGGTTGCCCGAGATGGTCAGATTCGACAGCCGCACGCCCGAGCTGCCGCCGTTCGAGAACTTGAATCCCGTGGCCCCGTTGAGGTTCTTCACCACCGAGTCCTGGAACGAGAAGCCGTCGAGAACGACGTTGGAGTCACGCGGCGAGAAGGTCGTCAGGTTGGTGCGGCAGCCGGAGCCGTCTGACCCGTTGCACGTGCCTCCGGAGGTGTAGTTCACCGTGACGCGCGAGATGGTGATGTTCTTCATCGGCGTCGTGGTCGTCGCATTGAACAGGAACAAGCCCGAGGTCTGCTGGCTCTCGTGGAAGAACCCCTGCAGCGAGTAGTCGCTGACCGAGATGTCACTCGCTCCTTGGCGATACACGACGAAGCGCTCGGGATAGTAGTTCTCCCTGGTGACGGTCGAGCCCCCGGTGAGGCTCACCCTCTTGGCCTGCTCGCCCATCACGATCGACGTGCCACTGGAGAGGATGTTCGTGAAGTTCTTCAGGACGACGTCCGGCCCGGCCACCTCGAACGCCGCCCCCTCCACCGACTCCGATGTGGGGATGATGGAGAGGCGGTTGTCGAGATCGATGGTCACCGGTGCGGTGATGCGATAGAAGGCACCGTCGTCCCAGCTCGACACGGCGGACGTCTGCATCCAGTTCGCGGCCGATCGGGTCATGACCGGGCGGATGGTTCCGCTGAGACCGGGCTGCACGCTGATGACGACGGCACCCGGCGCGCCCTTCAGGGCGTTCGACTCCTCGAGCGCCGCGCGGAGTGTGCAAGTGCCCGCAGCGGTCAGGCACACGCCGTCACCGGGTGTCTGATCGATTCCGGAGAAGGCGGTGCTCGTGATCACGAGCTCGTGGCTCGGAGCCGACATCGCCGGCCCCGCCACCACGACGGCGCCTGCGATCAGGCCGAGGCATGCCGTGATCGCGGCGGCGAGACGCACGCGCCGTGCCGCTCGGCGTCGGCGCCGCAGCGTTCGGCGGCCTGGTGATCGAGGGCTCTCGCTCACGGTTATCGTCTCCATGCGTTCGGGCGCGCGCTGATGTCACGCTGTTTCTCGGGTGGGGTAGGACCGCGGGGCACGATGTGCGCAGATGGGCGGTGACTGTAAGGATGCGGCCCGCAGCCTGCCGGAACCCGGGATTCCGATCCCGTCAGCACTCGGCCGCGTCGATCTCAGTGGCCGTCGTGGTCGGCTACGTAGTGCAGGCTCGCGAACCTGAGGATTCCGTGTCGCGGATGCTCAGTACCAGCCCTCCCAGTACTGCACCGCGACGAAACCTCTGCCACGGCGCGCTCGGAAGTACGCAAGCTCGGCGCTCGCCCCGCGTAGGCGGCGTGCTCACCGTGATCATCCGGGGACTCGGCGCGACAGGATCAGAGCTGGCGGGGCGGCCGTATCGGCCGCCGCCGGTGCGCCTATCTCTGCGGAGTCCAGGAGAGTACGTTTTGCATAGGTACAGCACGTGAGGAGGCGAGAACTCATGGTGGTCGGTCGCGAAGAGAGTCTCGCCGCAGCAGTCGACCTGATCCAGGCAGGCGTCAGCATCGATGTCGTCGGCAGTCGAGGCTCCGGTCGCAGCGCGTTCTTCAAGGCACTGCGCGCCCGAGTGGAGCAGGACGAGTGGACCGTGGTCTCGGTGCGCGGGATCGCCTCGCTGCGCCAGCATCCGCTCGCCGCTCTGCACCTCGCAGGCATCGGCGCGACCAGCACGCAGCGGCCCGGTCCGAATCTCCATGAGACGGCCGACCAGCTGCGGCAGGCGCTCCGCGCCTCGCGTTCGGTGCTGTTCCTCGACGACTGGGACGACCTCGACGAGTCGTCGTGGGGTGTCGCCGAGTCGGTGCGGCGCGAATACGGGGTGCCGATCGTCCTGTCGCGCCTGCAGGGTCTGCGTGCCAGGCACACACCGAGCGGTCTTCCCGCGTCGACGCTCGAGCCGTCGTACGTGATCGACATGACTCCGCTGCGCTTCGAAGAGATGGAGACGGCCCTGGAGACGTACCTCTCGCACCCGATCGAGGCGACCACGATGAGCCGGATCTTCGCGAAGTCGGGGGGAAACATCGGTCTCGCGCTGAGCCTCGTCGATGCGACCATCCGAGAACAGCGTCTCGTGCTGCGCGGCGGCGAATGGACCGCGACCAGAGACCTGTGGAGCAGCGGTCTGCGCGCCGTCCTGGAGGCGCACCTCGAGAGCCTCGACGATGCGACGCGCGATGCCCTCGAGATCATCGCGATCGTGGGCGTCGCCGATATCGACACGGCCAGCCAACTCGTCGACTGGGGCACGCTGGAGCTTCTCGAGGAGCGCCGGATGATCACGTTCATCCCCAGCGGTGACCGGCAGCTCGTCGCGGTCATGCCGCCTCTGCTGGTCGAGTTCTTCCGGCACGAGCCGCTCACCGCACGACGCACGCGGCTCACGGGGCAGATCGTGCGGCAGCTGAGCACGCCCGAATCGGTCTGGTCGGTGCTCACCGACTCGCAGTCCTCCCCGACGACGGCGAGCGGTCAGGATGCCCTGTTCGTCCGTCTGCTGCAGGAGCGGGCACGAGCACGTCGCATCGTCACGGCCGCCGAATGGGAGGCGAACCCCACCGCGGCCAGTGCCGTCCGCTATATCCGCGCCCTCATGCACACGCACACGGCGAAGGTGAGGGATGTGATCACCGAGATCCTCTCGTCTCCCGATGCCCGATCGGGCGATGACGCGAGTCGCGCCGAGTTCGTCGCCCTCGAGGCCGAGTGGACCGCCTACGTCGACAACGACCTCGAGCGCGCTGTCGCGCAGCTGCAGGAGAATGCCTCCACCGTCGGCATGCATGCCGGGATGCTGCGGGCGGTCGAGGTGCAGCTGTTCGCGAACCTCGACGCGGTGCCCGATGACTTCAGCAGTCGCCTGGAGGTCTCGGACGAGCTTCCGACCACGGTCAAGCTGCTGATGTTCGAGACGCAGATGAGTGTGCTCGTCAGTCTCGGTCGCTTCACGGATGCCCTGCGGGTGTACACGCTCATCGAGGATCTCGAGATCGAAGATCAGCGGCACACCCCGCGGGTGCTCCTCGGGATGGCTCTGTTCGGTCAGGGCGACGCGAGCGGAGCTCTGGACGTGCTGCAGCGCGGCTTCGACGAGGCGCACGGATACCTCGACATCGACGCGGTGCGCGCCTTCGGCACCGCCGCGGCACTGTGCCATCTGGCGTCAGGAGACCACGCGGCGGTCGACGACCTGCTCGAGGTCATCTTCTCCGCCGGTGAGCCCTCGCCCCTGCCGCCCGGCGTGCAGCTGTCACTGCTGGCGATCGCCGCTGTCGTCGCCATCCGCCGGGGTCAGCTGACGACCGGCGAGCGGCTCGCCGCCGACCTGGAGCAGCTCGGAGCAGAGGACGGCCCTCTTCCCGGGCAGAGCCGCGCCTGGCCCCAGGTGCAGCTGCTCGCCTTCGACGGGAACACGCAGAAGGCGGCCGAGCTGCTGGCCCGCTCGGGTGAGGCCCTCTGGAATCGCGGCGCGCGCGTGGCAGGTCTCACCGCCGAGCTCTCGGCAGTGGAGCTGGAGCCGACGCCGGCCCGACTCGCGGTCGCTCTGGCGCACCTGACGGAGGTTCCTGAGGCCGCAGGGCTCGCCGCCCAGGCCGCCTTCGTGACGGCGCTGGTAAACCACGACCCTCGCGCGATCCTGGCCACCGCCGATGAACTGGATGCTCGGGGGCTCACCGGAACGTCGCTGTCCGCCTGTCGATTCTCGCGCACCTGGTATTCCGAGGCCGGAGACGAGGAAGGGCAACGGCACGCTCTCGAGCAGGAGGAACGGATCCGCGCGCGGCACGCGGGGAGGCACTTCGATCTCGCACGGTTCGGCGCGACGGCGGTCACCCTCACCGATCGCGAGAAGGAAGTGGGACGCCTCGCGGCGAGCGGGCTGTCGAACGCCGAGATCGCCTCCCGCCTGGTGCTCAGCGTGCGCACCGTGGAGAGCCATATGCACCGGATCATGCGCAAGCTCGACGTCTCGAACCGCCGAGGGCTTCGCCGTCACGCCGAGGCGCTCGCCTGATTCCCGACCTCCGTGCCCGCCCCCGGCATACCGGTTGACAATGGGTCTTGCGCGAGGCGTTCGCTGGTGTCACGCTTACGTCACAGCTCTGTCGCGCTGTAACGCGACAGCTGGGGTGCCGCCCATATGACGGCATCGGATGGGGCGCCCTTTCTGCCGCCTCCCCCGTGGTGGGGGCGTCCCGTCCATCCCCCGCTTCAGCGGTCGGCGGTCAGTTGAAGTCGCCGCCCGGCGCCATGTCGTGGAAGCGCGAGTAGTGGCCCTGGAAGGCCACGGTGATCGTCGCGGTCGGACCGTTACGGTGCTTGGCCACGATCAGGTCGGCCTCGCCCGGGCGCACGTCCTTGTCGTAGACCGAGTCACGGTGCAGCAGGATGACCATGTCGGCGTCCTGCTCGATCGAGCCGGACTCACGCAGGTCGCTGATGGCGGGCTTCTTGTCCTGGCGCTGCTCGGGACCACGGTTCAGTTGCGAGAGTGCGATGACCGGAACCTGCAGCTCCTTCGCGATGAGCTTGAGGCTACGGGAGAACTCCGAGACCTCCTGTTGACGGGACTCGACACGCTTTCCCGAGGTCATCAGCTGCAGGTAGTCGATGATGACCATCCGCAGGCCCTCGCGCTGCTTGAGCCGACGGCATTTGGCGCGGATCTCGACCAGGGTCATGTTCGGGCTGTCGTCGATGTAGAGCGGCGCGTCGTTGATGCGCCCTCGGGTCGCGGCGACCGTGGTCCAGTCGCGAGGATCGAGGTTTCCCTTTCGCATGTTCTGCAGCGGGATCTGGCCCTCGGCGCTGAGCAGACGCATCGCGATCTCGCTCTTGCCCATCTCGAGCGAGAAGAAGACGGAGGGAAGGTTGTGACCGATGGAGGCCGCGCGCGCGAAGTCGAGTGCGAGCGTCGACTTACCCATGGCGGGTCGAGCGGCGACGACGATCATCTGCCCGCCGTGCAGACCGTTGGTGAGCTCGTCGAGCTCCTTGAAGCCCGTCGGGACGCCCGTCATCGATCCGTCGCGGCCGCTGGCGGCCTCGATCTCTTCGAGCGCGGCGTCGACCGCGATCTGCAGCGGGACGTAGTCCTCGGTGGTCTCGGAGCCCGTGATCGAGTAGATCTCAGCCTGAGCGTTGTTGACGAGGTCGGTCGCGTCGCCCTGCCCGTCGTAGCCGAGCTGCACGATGCGGGTGCCGGCGTCGACCAGACGGCGGAGGATCGCACGCTCCGAGACGATTCCCGCGTAGTAGCCGGCGTTCGCCGCGGTGGGGACGATCGAGGTGAGCGTGTGCAGGTAGTCGGCACCGCCGGCGCGGCTGAGCTCGCCCGTCTTGATGAGTTCGTCGGTGACGGCGACGACGTCGGTCGGCTCGCCGTGCGAGTAGAGCGAGAGGATCGCCTCGAAGATGAGCTCGTGCTTGGGGATGTAGAAGTCGGCGCCCCTCAGTGTCTCGATGACGTCTGCGACCGCATCCTTCGACAGCAGCATTCCACCGAGCGCGCTCTGCTCCGCGAGGAGGTCGTGCGGAGGGGTCCGCTCGGGCGGACGCTTGCCGCCGAGGCGATCCTCGGAGATGTCAGCGATCGACACAGTGTTCCCTTCGATGCGACGAGCGTGATGAGGCGGAGCTGCAACCCGGGTCCTGTGCTGCGCCGTCGCGGCTTTCGAAGCCCTCTGTGCAGCAAACCAGGTGCTTCCGACATCGGGTCGCTCGACCACGCTACGAGCGGGGGTTTTCGGTCGCAACACTGCCTGTGGATAACTATGTGGAAAGCGTGCGAACAAGTCCGGAGAGTCTGTGCAGAACACATGTGGATAACCCGGTGGACTACCTCTGATCAGACTTTTCTTTAGCTATCTGAACTGGGCTTTTTAGTTTCCCCACCCTGTGGATGAGAAAGTGCTTCAACTGCGCATTGAAGGTTCGCGCGATCCGGTGCGGGATGTGTAGAACCTGGGGAAAGTCAAGCCGAGATTTCACCGGGCGCGTCACACGACGCAACGCCCGGAAATGTGCGCGAGATGTCGTCGTCTTCGAGCAGATCCCTCTAGACACGCCCGAATACCGGGAGTATCGTCACCCCCAATCGACGCGACGTGCGTCGGACGAACGATCGTCTCTCGGGGGAGGGAAGTCGACGTGAACGCTCAGGCAACCCGGCGCGGCCTTCCGGCCATCGCCCTCTGGGGTGGCATGGGCGCGCTCGCGTGGGCGGCGATCACCGTCCTCACCGGAGGATCCGCCGCGCATGCCGACGAGGGCTCCGACGCCCCCCTGCTCGACGGAGTCACGTCGCTCGTGAGCCAGACGGTCTCGTCGGTGGGCGACACGGTCACCGCAGTGACCTCGCCGATCGTCACGCAGGTCGTGAAGCCGGTCGTCACAGAGGTCGTCGCACCCGTCGTGACCCAGGTGGTCGCCCCGGTGCAGCAGGCCGCTCCCCCGGTCGTCGAGCACGTCTCCGATACGGTCACTCAGGTCCCCGTCGTGGGGCCCGCCGCCGCTCCCGTCATCGAGGCGGTCACCGACACCGCACAGGCCGTGGTCACTCCGGTCACTGATCTGCTCACCGAGGCTCCGGTCTCTCAGATCGTCACCCCGGTGCAGGATGCTCTCGCAGCCCTCCCCGGTGTCGGCCGTCTGATCGAGGAGCTCGGCGTCGACACGCTGCTCGACGACGTCGTCGGTGTCGTCGATGCGACGACGGACGTGGTGGGCGGAGTGGTGGAGAACACCGTTCCGCCCGTGCTCGTCGCCCTCGACCCGAGCCGCTCCGAGAGCGGTTCGGCGCTCCCCGGTCTGGACTCCCTGGGCTTCGATGTCTACAGCCGCGCGGCCTCGACGCCTCAGGCCATCACTGCGCCCGCACGTGCGAAGGCGGCCGCTGACTCCGCAGCGTCCGCTCTTCAGCCGGTGGCTCTCCCCGCTGCCCCGGATACGAGTGCGTCCGGATCCGATGAGACAGCGCCCGTCGAGGCGCCTGTCGGTGCCCCCGCCGCTCCTGCCTCCTCCGCCGGTTCCGGCGGAGCATCCGCTCTCTCCCACGCGCGTCTCAGCGACGTGGGCGTTCCTGCGTTCCGTGCTGTGGAACGCACCCCCGGTGCACCCGACGACGTCCTGCCGACGTCTCTGGTCGCCGACACCGACGTCTCTCCTGACTGACGGGTTGTCCGGTCGTTCCTCGTGAACGACAGATGCCGTGCTGCACGCGCACATCTTCTTTCGCGCGCACCCATCCAGACCCACCCAACTCAGTCAGGAGAAGGTCATCATGCGTACTTTCATCAAGCGGGCCCTGTGGGGCACGCTTCTCGCCGGCGGGATCACCCTGCTCGGCGCGACGGCCGCCAATGCGGCAGACACCTCGGGAGAAGACGGTCTTCTCTCGGGCACTCAGGCGGTTGCACCGATCTCGGTGCCCGTCACGATCGTGGACAACGCGGTCTCGATCCTCGGGAGCTCCTCCGCTCAGCCGGCCCCCGCACCTGCGCCCGCCCCGGCCCCGGCTCCGGCGCCCGCTCCGGCTCCCACCACGAGCGGCGATTCCGGCACCGCATCCGGCACCCAGGCCGTCGTGGACGTCACGGTGCCCGTGACGGTGACCGGCAACGCGGTCACGGTGCTCGGCGACTCGTCGGGCACTGCGGCTCCGGCAGCGCCGGCCGAGGCTCCCCAGGCCCCGGCACCCACCGCTCCGGCGCCGTCGATCACGACCAACGGCGTCGACGGTCTGCTGTCGGGCACCCAGGCCCTGCTGCACGTCGACGTCCCCGTCACCGTGTCGGGCAACTCCATCGCAGTGCTCGGCGAGAGCGAGACTCTCGGCCAGGATGCCGCAGCACCGGCCTCCTCGAGCGCACCGACGAGCGGCTCCGTCGCCCCGACCACGTCGGGTGATGACGGCGTCGGCAGCGGGACGCAGGTCACCGCACCGGTCACGGCACCCGTGAACGTCTCGGGCAACGCCATCTCGGTCCTCGGAGAGAGCTCGGCGACGGGCGGAACGGCTTCGTCTTCGCCGGCGACGTCACCCGCCACGACGACCGGCACTTCCGGTGACGACGGCATCCTCGGCGGCAGTCAGGTCACCGCACCCGTCGCCGCACCCGTGACCGCCACCGGCAACGCGATCTCCGTCCTCGGAGAGAGCGCCGTCACCGGCGGAACCGGAACCACCGCACCCGCTGCGGGCGGCACGACCGGCGGCACCACCACCGGTGACGACGGCATCCTCGGCGGCACCCAGGTCACCGCACCCGTCACCGCACCCGTGACCGCGACCGGGAACGCCATCTCCCTCCTCGGAGAGAGCGCGGCGAACGGCGGAACGGCTCCGGCCACTCCCGCCGCTCCGACGGCCCCCGCGACGGGAGCTGCAACGTCCGGCGATGACGGGGTCGGCAACGGCACCCAGGTCACCGCACCGGTCACCGCACCCATCGCCGCGACCGGGAACGCGATCTCCGTCCTCGGAGACAGCGCCGTCACCGGCGGAACCGGAACCACCGCACCCGCTGCGGGCGGCACGACCGGCGGCACCACCACCGGTGACGACGGCATCCTCGGCGGCACCCAGGTCACCGCACCGGTCACCGCACCCGTGACCGCCACCGGCAACGCGATCTCCGTCCTCGGAGACAGCGCCGTCACCGGCGGAACCGGAACCACCGCACCCGCTGCGGGCGGCACGACCGGCGGCACCACCACCGGTGACGACGGCATCCTCGGCGGCACCCAGGTCACCGCACCGATCGCGCTTCCGATCACCATCGGCGGCAACGCCATCGCCGTGGTCGGCGACAGCACGGTGACGACCCCGGGCACCACTCCGGGAACCGACCCCGGGACGGACCCGGGAACGGGCCCCGGGACAGACCCGGGCACCAACCCCGGAACTGACCCCGGAACCACGCAGGGAACCGCCTCCGGCATGACGCTCACCGCAGGTCTCACCAGCGGCGGTGCGGTGACCGCGGCCGGATCAGCGCAGGGACTCGCCGCCACCGGCGGCTCGTCCTCGCTCGGATACGCCGCGGTGGCCGCGCTCCTGCTCCTCCTCGGAGCCGGAATGCTGCGCCGTCGCCACGTGACGGCGTAGCCAGACCCCGGCGGTGTCGTCATCCTCGGGGGAGGAGATGCGGCACCGCCGGTGTGCGGATCCCGTGACGCGGTGAGCAAGGGTCCCCAGCCCAGCCCGCGGTCTGCGATGCCGCACAGTTCACGGATGCCCCGCGTCCCCAGCGCGGGGCATCCGTCGTGCCCTCGTTCGCGATTCGGACCAGCCGCGGAGGATCGCCTGCCTAGACTCGCTCGGGGAGGTCACCATGCAGATCGATCACCGTCGTCCGGCACGCGCGCCTCGGCCAGCGCCAAGACATCGGCGATCGCACGCTCGCACGACCCCAGCCGCGGGGCTCCCCCGGTGACCCTCAGCTCGAGACGTCTGCGGTGGGCGGTCAACGGCGCTCGGACGTTCGATGTTCCGATGGATGCGACTCGCACGGTTCTTGCCGAGATCGACCGTGCGGTGCGGGCCGCGCACTTTCGACCGGATGCGCCGTCACACGACTCGGGTGCGCACGCGGTCTATCGACGAGGATCAGCCCTGGGCGATGTCCTGATCGGGGGCAGCGGCCTCTCAGCACTCACGACCCGGCTCGGTCCCCTCTCGGTGCACGGAGCCATCGTCGTCTGGCTCGGTGAGCACGGCCCCGATTCCGCTCGGGTGATCATCTCGCTGGTGGCGGGCTCACACGTGGGTGGCGACTTCGTCGATGCCGTCGAGGATGTCTTGCGCCTCATCCATTCCCGTGGAATTCCCGTGGAGGATGCGGGGTGGTCACGTGCAGCCGACGTCGATCGAACGTCGCCCGCGAACCCTCGCCGAGCCGCAGAGCTCGGTCTCATCTGACCCGCACACGCAGAACGCCCCCTGTCCCGAAGGACAGGGGGCGTTCGAGAGCGTCGCGCCTTACTTGGCGGCGACGACCTGCAGGGTGATGACTGCGGTCACGTCGTCGTGCAGACGAACCGTGGCCTCGTGCTCGCCCGTCGTCTTGATCGCCGACGGGATGTGCACCTTGCGCTTGTCGATCGAGCCGAGACCTGCGGCTGCGACAGCATCCGCGATGTGATCGGTTTTGACCGAACCGAAGAGACGACCCTCGTTGCCGGCCTTGACGGCCAGGCGCACCTTGGTGCTCTCGAGGGAGTTCTTCAGGGCCACGGCCTCGTCGCGGTCGTGGATCGCACGCGCCTGACGAGCAGCCTGGATCGAAGCGACCTGCTTTTCGCCACCGCGGGTCCACGCCGTAGCGAAGCCCTGGGGGATGAGGTAGTTGCGGGCGAACCCGTTCTTGACCTCGACCACGTCACCGGCGCTACCAAGCCCGGCGACCTCGTTCGTGAGAATCAGCTTTGCCATCTCGTTACCCCTTACCGGCCGGCGCCAGCGTAGGGCAGGAGTGCCATTTCGCGTGCGTTCTTGATCGCGGTGGCGATCAGACGCTGCTCCTGCACCGAAACACCGGTGATACGACGGGCACGGATCTTGCCGCGCTCCGAGACGAACTTACGGAGGGTGGAGACATCCTTGTAATCGATGACTCCGACCCGGATCGACTTCGCGGGAGCGGTGGGCTTGCCACCCTTCCGCGGCTTGCGGCGGTCGCCGCTCGACTTTCCAGCCATTGTTTTTCCTTAGTTTTGAGACAGATGCCGAAGCATCCGGAGATCCTGTTTCAGAAGGGGGTGTCGTCGCCGAAGCTGCCCGGAGTGCTCCAGGCATCGGCGCTGGTCGACGAGCCGGGCGTGGACCACGGCTCCTCCGACACCTGCTGCTGCTGAGCGGGGCGCGACTGTCCGCCGCCACCGCCGCCGCCACCGGTCGAGGCCGCACGGGTGACCTGTGCAGTCGCGTACCGAAGCGAGGGGCCGATCTCGTCGACCTCCAGCTCGATCGCGGTGCGCTGGTTGCCCTCGCGGTCCTGGTAGGAGCGCTGACGCAGACGGCCCTGCGCCATGACGCGCATGCCCTTGGTCAGCGAACCCGCCACGTGCTCGGCGAACTCACGCCAGACCGACGCACGGAGGAACAGCGCTTCGCCGTCCTTCCACTCGTTGGCGGCGCGGTCGAAGTTCCGAGGCGTCGAAGCGATGGTGAAGTTCGCCACCGGCAGTCCGTTCTGCGTGTAACGCAGCTCGGGGTCGGCCGTGAGGTTTCCCACCACGGTGATGACTGTTTCGCCGGCCATCGGACTCAGGCCTTCGCAGCCTTGGCGGCCTTGCGGGCAGCCTTCTCTTCAGTGCGCTTGGCCTCCGAAGCGACCATCGCCTGAGCTTCCTCAGAGCGAAGGACCTTCGTACGCATGATCTGCTCGTTCAGCTTCAGCTGACGGTCGAGCTCCTGCGTGGCCTCGCTGGTGGCGGTGAAGTTGACGACGGCGTAGATGCCCTCGTTCTTCTTCTGGATCTCGTAAGCCAGACGGCGCTTGCCCCAGATGTCGACCTTGTCAATCGAGCCACCATCGTTGGTGATGACCTTCAGGAACTTGTCGAGCGTAGGGGCGACCTGGCGCTCGTCGATCTCGGGGGTCAGAATGACCATGAGTTCGTACTGGTGCGTCACTTACCCACCTCCTTCGGACTAGAACGGCTTCCGGGACTTTCCCGGAAGCAGGAGGGTGTGTGCACGTCATCCGCCGAGCCACCCGAGTGGGTGCCTGATGGCAGACAACCTTGACAGTCTAGCGGAGAAAACTTCGGACTGCCCCCACACGCATTGGCCCAGAGTTGGCATGCTGGTATTCGTGCGTGCCGACAGGCACGACGACGACCGAAGGGGGAACGCCATGCGCGTGAACAAGTGGGGTGTCGGCGTCATGCTCGCCGCCGCCGTAGTGCTGACCGGATGTACCGCAGGTTCTGACGAGCCTGCCGAAGACAAGCCCACCTCGGCTGCGGAAGAGACCACCGCACCCGAGTCCGACTGCCCCGAGCTGACCGAAGGCGCGACCGTCGACGGTGCGGCCCTGGGTGCCTGCATCACCGAGGCGATGACCGACACCGCCGGGTACGCCGCCAAGACCAGCATCCTGGGCATGGACACGACCGCCCGGTACAACCCGGGAACGGATGCCGTCGAGACGATCACGCCCATGGGATCGCTGATCGTGATCGGTGACGACGCCTGGGTCAAGACCTCCACGAGCGAGTGGCAGGTCGCAGACCCCAACTCGAGCGATCCGATCATCGCCGCCCTCAGCAGCGGTGCGCAGACCGCCGCCGACACCGACCCCGCGACCGCCGCAGGCGCTCTGACCGGCGACTTCACCGTCACCGGCACGGGCACGCGCCTGGGCCAGGACGTCTACCTCCTGACCGGCACCTCCGAGGCGCAGGGCGTGGCCGTCGACGTGACCTTCGAGGTCACGAGCGACTATGTGGTGCTCGCCACCACCGGCACCACCGAGGCCGCCGGCCAGACCATCGAGACCTCGCTGGAGATCACCGAGTGGGACGTCGAGCAGGACATCGTCGCACCGCTCTGATCCACGAGCAGACACTGCGGGCCGGGGCGATCGCCTCGGCCCGCAGCGCGTTCGGGAGCCTGATGCCGGCCCCCGCACTCACAGCGGGCGGCGGGCCATCCGCACGACGAGGTAGATCAGGTACGCGCCGCCGAGCACGAGCGTGACCACGCCGACCGGCAGCGCGTGCTTCGGCACGGCGTTCTGCGCGATGATGTCGGCGAGCGAGAGCAGGGTCGCCCCCATCAGTGCGGTGGCGACCAGGTGTGCCGGGCCGTTCTTGACGATGAGTCGGGCGAGGTGGGGCGCGGCGAGCGCGATGAACGCGACAGGTCCGATGACGGCGGTGACCACACCGGTGAGTCCGACCGCGATCGCGACGAGTCCGGTCTTGGTGGCCCCCATGCGCCCGCCGAGACTGGTGCCGATGTCGTCGCCGAGCTCGACGAGCCAGAGTCCGCGCCGCACGCACACGAGCACGACGATCAGCGCGCTCACCACCAGGATCGGTGGCAGCGCCTGGTTCCATCCGACGCCGTTCAGCGTCCCGGCATCCCAGATCGCGGCGGAGATCGCCACCTCGCGGCGGGCGCGCAGCAGCATCCAGGCATTGACCGCCGCCAGTACTGCGCTCACGCCGATGCCGACGATCACGATGCGGTATCCGAGCGCTCCGCGTCCGGCGATCAGCAGGGCGACGAGTGCTGCCGTGGCGAAACCGCCGAGGATCGCGCCGATCGCGACCGCGAAGCCGGAGCCGCTGCCGCTGGTCATGACGATCAGGGCGCCCGTATAGGCACCGGTCGTCAGTCCGATCACGTCCGGACTGCCGAGCGGGTTGCGCGTGATGGTCTGGAAGACGGTTCCCGAGAGCGCCAGCGCCGCCCCGAAGAACACCGCGGCGAGCGCCCGCGGCAGCCGCCAGTCGACCACGACCATGCGGATGCCGCCGTCGGTCTCGAACAGAGCCTGGATGACCCGGATCGGCGAGAACACGGTGTCGCCGATCGACAGACCTGCCACGAACGACACGACGAGCGCGCCCACGAGGATGCCCATCGCGATCCGTCCGCGACGGTCGAGGGTGCGGCGTGCCTGCCGCAGGAACGTGCGGGTGTCGGCGGTCACAGCTGCACCGGGTTCCTGCGGCGGCCGATCCAGATCAAGAACGGCGCCGCGACGAAGGCCATCACGATGCCGACCGGCACCTCCTGCGGCGCGATGATCGCGCGGCCGATGACGTCGCCGAGCACGACGACGATCGCACCGATCACGGCAGCGAGCGGCACGATGGCCTTCTGCGAGGCGCCGACGACTCCACGGGCGATATGGGGAGCCGCGAGACCGAGGAACGCGATCGGACCGGCGATCGCGGTCGCCGTACCCGCGAGCAGGGTCACGGCGACGACCGCCGCGGTGCGCAGCCGACCGATCTTGACGCCGAGCGCCGCAGCCGTCTCGTCGCCGAGGGCGAGCACGTCGAGGCTGCGCGTCATCAGCAGGGCGACGACGAGCCCGAGGGCGATCATGGGTCCGGCGGCGATGAGGATCGAGAGGTCTCGACCCGCGAGGGCACCTGATTCCCAGCTGCGCATCTGCAGGAAGGCGGTCGGGTTCAGCAGCACGAGTGCCGTCGTGATTCCGCCGAGGACCGCGGCGAGCGCGACGCCCGACAGCACGAGGGTCACGGGGCTGCCGCCGCCCGCGGCTCCGAGCAGCACCACTCCGATCGTCGCCACGAGTGCTCCTACGAGTGCGAAGACCATGAGGTGCGGGAAGTCGTGGATGCCGAGGGCGGCGACCGCGATCGCGACGGCCACGGATGCTCCCGCGTTGACCCCCAGGATGCCGGGATCGGCGAGCGCGTTGCGGGTGAGTCCCTGCATCACGGCGCCTGCGGCGCCCAACGCGAGACCGACGACGAGACCGAGCACGGTGCGGGGGATGCGCGATTCCCGCACGACGAGCTGCAGATCGCTGCCGTCGAACCGCAGGATCGCATCGACGACGGTGCCGAGTCCGACCATCTTCGTGCCGACCGTCAGTCCGACGAACGCGGTCGCGAGCAGCGCGAACACCGCGAGCACGACGACGAGCGCGACCCGCCCGGCGGACACCCGGTGCGGATCGCGGCTCGTGCGTGCGAGTGCGGTCACTCGACGGTGCGCGCCGGTCCGTCGCCTGCCACAGCATCCGCGAGGGCGGGGACGAGAGCGTCGAGCACATAGGGAAGGCTCAGTGCCGAAGTGAAGTAGATCGCGCCGGCGGTGACGCCGTCGGTGTAGACCACCGACCTGTTCTGCATGGCGCTGATCGCGGTGACGAACGGCTCGTTCTCGAGCGCGGTGATGTCGTCATCCGACTCGGTTCCCCAGATGAGCACGTCGGCGGAGTTGAGCACGTCGAGGTTCTCGACCGGGATGTTGGCCTGTCCGCCCGAACTGTCCTCGGGCGCGTAGGCGTCGATCTCCGAGGGGATCGTGAAGCCGAGATCCGTGAGGAAGTCGGTGCTCAGGCCGTCCTGGTAGGCGATGGCGGCGCCGTCGTAGATCGCGTTCTGCAGGAAGACGATCGACTTTCCGGCGAACTCGGGGTGCGCCTCGGCGGCCTCCGCGAACTGCGCGTCGATGTCGTCGACGAGCTGCTGCGCCTCATCCTTCAGGCCGACGGCCTCGCCGATCTGGAGCGTCTGCACGTCCCACGGCTCGAAGTACATCGAGTAGTCGCCCGAGTGGGCGACGGTCGGCGCGATCTCCGAGAGGCGGTCGTAGTCCTCTTCGGTCAGCCCCGCGTTGGTGCCGATGATCAGGTCGGGGTCGAGCAGCGCGATCGCCTCGAAGTCGAGACCGTCGCTGGTGGTGAGCACCTCGGGCTCCGAGTCGCCCCGCGCCTCGTCCGCCCAGGGCCAGGAGGCGAAGTCGTAGCCGCCGTACCACTCGGTGACGCCGACCGGCTTCACCCCGAGGGCCCACAGGGTGTCCTGCTCGGTGACGCCGACCGTCACGACGCGCTGCGGCTGCTCGGAGATCGTCGTGTCGCCATACGCGTGCTCGACCGTGACCGGGAACGCGTCGGAATCGACCACGGGGGCGCCGTCGGTGTTCTCGGCCGCGGGGGCGCAGGAGGTGAGTGCGGCTGCGGAGACGACCGCGGCGAGGAGGGCGCCGAGCGCCTTCGTGCGGGAGAGGGGCATGGAGGGACCTGTTCGCTCAGATAAGGGTTGCCTAAGCTTATCCAGAACCGCGCTGGGCACACATCAGGTCTCCCTCACGGGAGGAGGTGAACGAGCGACGGACTCACCTACCGAGCGAACGGGTGAGCGAGCGCGGGTGCGCGTCAGGCGGATGCGTCGGCGAGACGCCGTTCGACATCGGCGAGCTCGGCGCGGATCTGCACGAACGATTCCGGTGTGAAGCGCCGTACCTGCAGGTCGAGGATCGCCTGGGCCGCGATGTCGCTGACCTCGAATGCCTCCGCGACGGCCGCGACCGCCGCCGCGGTGTCTCCGGGAGATTCTGCGCAGACCCGCAGCAGCTCCTCCGGTCGCTCGAGAACCCTGACGTAGGCGGAGAGTATCTCGCGAAGGGCCTGCAGGTTTCCTCGGTCCTCATCCATGCGGCCACTGTACGACGGGAGCACGGTCGTCGCGAAGACGGTCGCACGTCTCGGATGGCCGACGCGCAGCATCCGTACTGCGTCGGCGCGTTCTCTCGCGTTGCGTGCACGGCCGAGACGCGGCGCACGAGCGAACGAGAGGGCGGCCCTACGAAGCGGCGACCCAGCGAAGCGGTGACGGATCGAAGGGGCGACCGACCGACGACGCGGCTCAGTCGATGACGGGGGCGATCTCCGACCAGACGGTGCGCTCGTTCGTCGACGGCGCGATCGGGATGCGGCCCGCGCCGTCGGGCTCGGGGATCGCGGCGAGCAGCGCCTGCGTGTACGGATGCTGCGGCGCAGACCACACGCGGTCGGTCGCGCCCGCTTCGAGCACCCGGCCGGCGAACATCACGAAGGTGCGGTCGGCGATGCGACGGACGACGGCCAGGTCGTGCGAGATGAACAGCATCCCCGCGCCGGATTCGGCGACGAGGTCGCGCATGAGACCGGCGACGCTGGTCTGAGTCGATGCGTCCAGGGCAGAGATCGGCTCATCGGCGACGAGCAATGACGGTCGAGCAGCGAGCGCCCGCGCGATCGCGAGACGCTGCTTCTGACCGCCCGAGAACTGGTGCGGGAAGCGTGTGGCGACCTCGGTCGGCAGTCCGACGCGTTCGAGCCACTCGGCGACCGTCGACCCTGCGGCACCGCGGGCGCGGGCGGTGGCGATGCCGTCGGCGATCTGGTCGCCCACGCGGCGCCGCGGGTTCAGCGACGTCGACGGATCCTGGAACACCATCTGGATGCCGGTGAGCGCCACGTTGCGACGGCGGATGCCGAGCGGCGTGACGGGCGCATCGCGGAAGCGCACCTCTCCCCCGGCGAGCTTCTCGATACCGACGACCGCGCGGGCCAGGCTCGACTTGCCGCTGCCGGACTCGCCCACCAGCGCCACGGTCTCTCCGGGGGCGACGGTCAGCGAGACGCCGTCGACGGCCACCACCGGCGGGCTTCCGGGATAGCGGACGACGACATCCTGCGCGTCGAGGACGGCGACTTCACTCATCTCGGGCCTCCTCAGCGGCATCCGACAGGTCAGCATCCGACAGCACCGGATCCAGGACCGTGACATCGGCTTCCGCGATCTCGAGCTTCGACCCTGGCAGAGCGGCCAGCAGCGTGCGGGTGTACTCGTGCTGCGGGTCGCGGAACAGCGTCGCGCGGTCGGCCCGTTCGACGATCCGCCCGTTCTTCATCACCGCGACCTCGTCGGCGATCGCACTCATGACACCCAGGTCGTGGGTCACGAGCAGCACGGCGAGGTTGCGTTCGGTCGCGAGGTCGCGCAGCAGCCGCAGGATGCCGGCCTGCACGGTGACATCGAGCGCGGTGGTCGGCTCATCGGCCAGCAGCACCTCGGGATCGCACGCGAGGGCGCACGCGATCGCGATGCGTTGACGCTGACCGCCCGAGAACTGGTGCGGGTAGCGCTTGAGCGCAGCATCCGGATTCGGCACCTGCACAGTCTCGAGCAGTTCGATGGCCCGGGCCCTCGCGGCCTCGCCGCGCAGACCGAGGTGCACGCGCATGTGATCGGTGAGCTGACGGCCGATCGGCAGCTGCGGGTGCAGCGATGCCGACGGGTCCTGGAAGATCATCGCGATGCGCCTGCCGCGGATGCGGTTGAGGGCCCGGCGGCGCATGCCGACCAGCTCCTCCCCCGCGAGCGTGATCGAACCGCCGGTGCGCGCCTGTCGGGGCAGGAGCCCGAGCACGGCGAGAGACGTGAGCGTCTTGCCCGATCCGGATTCGCCCGCGAGACCGTGGATGCGCCCTGCCTCGAGGTCGAGCGAGACGCCGTGCACGAGCGGACGACCGATCTCGATCGTCAGGTCGCGGATGCTGAGCACTGCGAGGGGAGCCGGGGCGCTCATGCTGCCGCTCCCTTCGCCGAGGCGACGTGGTCGGCCTGCTTCTCGTGGGTGACTTCGGCCGTCGGGTCGAGGATGTCGCGCATCGCGTCACCCAGGAAGTTGAAGGCGAGCACCACGGTCAGGATCGCAAGCCCCGGGAAGACTCCGAGCCACCACGCGTCGAAGTTCTGCATGGCCGCCGAGATCATGGACCCCCACTCCGCGGTCGGCGGCTGCGCGCCGAGACCCAGGAACGAGAGGCCGGAGAGCAGCAGGATCGCCGCGCCGATGTCGAGCGTCGCGAGCACCAGCACGGGGCCGGCGATGTTCGGCAGGATGTCGACGAACAGCGTCCGCAGCGGCGAGTGCCCGAGCAGACGACCCGCGATCACGTAGTTCTGCCCGCGGAGGCCGAGCACGATGCTGCGGGTGACTCGCGAGTACTGCGGCCACGAGACGACGATCGCCGCGATCACCGCATTGAACAGCGACGGGCCGAGGGATGCCGCCACCACCATCGCGAGGATGACCGTCGGGAAGGCCATGAACAGGTCGGTGATGCGCATCAGCGTCTCGTCGACCCATCCGCCGAAGTAGCCGGCGACGGCCCCGATCACGGTGCCGATGATCATCGCGGCGATCACGAGCATGAGCGCGAGCGGAAGGCTCACGGTCGCACCCGTCATCAGGCGCGAGAAGATGTCGCGGCCGTTGCCGTCGGTGCCGAGCAGCGTGTCGATGCCCGGTGCCTGCAGACGAGGCAGCACCTGCGCGTTGGGGCCGTACGGCACCCACCACTGCGCGGTGAAGGCGACGATGATCCACGCGCCCGCGATCACGGTGCCGATCACGCCGAGCGGCGTACGCCAGGCACGGGGCCAGCGGAACCGGAACCGCCAGGGGCCGGATGCCGAGTCGATGCGGCTCATGCGATCCTCACTCTCGGGTCGAGGACGCCGTAGAGCAGATCGACGACGAAGTTGATGAGGAGGTAGATGAATCCGACGACGAGACCCACGCCCATGATGCCGGGGAGGTCGAGGTTCGCCGCCGAGTTGTAGGCATAGGTGCCCAGGCCCGGCCACGCGAACACCGACTCGACGAGCACGGTGCCGGACAGCAGGGATCCGAAGGCGACGCCGACGACGGTGAGGATCGGCAGGGATGCTCCGCGGAGCACGTAATCGAGGATCACGCGCATCGCCGGGAGGCCCTTCGCCCTGGCAGCGCGCACGTAGTCGCTGCCCAGCACCTCGAGCACCGAGGTGCGGATGAAGCGGGTGAGCAGACCGATCGTCACGAGAGACAGCACCATCACCGGTAGGGCCAGGTGCGCGAGGGCATCGGCGAACCCGACGCCGTCTCCGTTGAGCAGGTAGTCGACCGTGTAGAGCCCGGTGATGCGGGGCGGTGGGGTGATCGACGGCGAGATGCGACCGGAGCCGGGGGCGATCCGCAGCTCGAGGAAGAACACGTAGAAGCTGACGAGTGCGAGCCAGAACGTCGGCACGCTCAGGCCGATCAGCGTCACGATGCGGATCACTTGATCCGTGACGAGTCCACGCCGATAGGCCGCGAGCGTCCCGAGCACGACGCTCACCGCGAGGCTGAGGATGATGGCGCCGATCGCGATCTCGATCGTCGCCGGCACTGCGGTGGCGAGGTCGCTGGTGACCGGTCGCCCGGTCACCAGCGACGTGCCGAGGTCTCCGCGCAGCAGGTTGCCCATGTAGATGAAGTACTGCACGAAGAGAGGCTGGTCGAGGCCCTGCGCCTTGATGAACGCCTCACGCGTCTCGGGGTTCTGCGATGCTCCCTCACCCAGTGCCGCCGACACGGGGTCGCCGGGCACGAGGTTCGTCAGCGCGAACGTCACGATCGTGACGCCCACGAGAAGGAGCAGCGAAGTGCCGATCCGGCGCAGCAGGTATCCGACGAGCGGCGACCTGCGACGCTGTGCTTGCCGTCGCACGGCCACCGTCGTCATGAGTCAGCCCCGATCAGCCGGCAGGCGTGATCTCGGCGATGTCCATCTCCCACACCGAGTTGTACACGGCGCCGGTGACGGCGTCAGCCGTGGCGATGTTGCGGCCGGGGACGATCAGCGGCACGAAGGGGCCCTCGGCCTGCATCGCCTCGGCGAACGAGGTGAAGGCCTCGCTGCGCTGGGCCTCGTCGGTCGCGGCGGCAGCACCGGCTGCGATGCCTGCGATCTCGGGGTTCGCCTCAGCGGCCCAGCCTGCGCGCAGACCGACCTTCAGGCCGGGAGCGAACGGCAGGAAGTTCGCCGAGTCGGCGTAGTCCGGGCCCCAGAACCACAGGCCGAAGCCCTCGGTGCCGTTGACGTATGCGTCGAGCTCGGTGGCGAACGGCGCCGGTGCGAGGTCGACCGTGATGCCGGCATCCTCGAGCTGAGCCTGGATGCGCTCGGCGAGCGGGGTGAACTCCACACCGCCGACCGGGTAGTCGTTCGGGAACTGCAGCTTCAGGGTCTGACCCGTGTAGCCGGCCTCGGCCAGGGCTGCCTTCGACTTCTCGAGGTCCTGCTCCACACCGCTGTCGAGGGCTCCCTCGAATCCGGGCGGGATGACTCCAGTGGCCTGCACGGCGCCGGCACCGGCCAGCTCGAGCAGTGCGTCGTAGTCGAGCGCGTAGCGGATCGCCTCGGCGATCTTGACGTTCGCGAGGTCACCCGCGACGGCCTCCGACTGGTTGAGCAGCAGGAAGATGGTCTGACCGGACGGCACGGACTCGACGTTCAGCCCGTCGCCGAGGCCCGAGACCTGGTCGCCGTTGAGGTCCATCGCGACCATCGAGTCGCCGCCCTTGAGGTTCGCGAGCTGGGTTGCGCTCTCCGAGACGTTGCGCACGACGACGCGGCCGTATGCCGCCTCTTCGTCGCCGTTGTACTCGTCGCTCTTGGTCAGCACGACCTGCGACGAGAGGTCGAGGGTGTCGAGCACGAACGGGCCGGAGCCGGCGGAGGTGCCGTCGAGGAACTCCTGTGCGCTGTCGGAGCCGTCGGTCGCGCCGCCGTTCTCGATCACGACATCGGAGTTGACGATGCCGAGAGCCGGGTTCGCGAGGATCGCGGGCAGCTGCAGCAGCGGCGTCTCGGAGGTGATCGAGATCGTCTTCTCGTCGACCTCGGTGATGGTCAGGCCGCCCAGAAGGAAGTTCGGCTTGGCGTCTTCCATGCCCTGGATGCGCTGCAGGGTGAAGACGACGTCCTTGGCCTCGATCGGCGAGCCGTCGGAGAAGACGCGGTCACCCTCGAGCGTGAAGGTGAACTCGGTCGCCTCGTCGTTCTGCTCCCACGACGCGAGACCGGGCACCGGCGTCGAGACGTCGGAGCCCTCGAAGTCGACGAGCGTCTCGTAGAGCGCCTTCGCGATCATGTTGCCGGTCGGGTCGTAGGTGTGACCCGGGTCAGCGGTCTCGATCGAGAACGCGGTGTCGATGACCAGCGAGTCGGAACCGGAGGATTCTCCCCCGTTGTTCGCCGAGTTGCCACCGGAGCAACCTGCGAGAGCGAAGAGCGCGACGGCTCCGATCGCGATGACGGACGTGCTGCGACGTGACGACATATGGGCCTCCAGGGGCGAGGAGTTTCATCGGGTTCGGTCGACGCCGGGTGGACGACCGGTGATCAGATTCGCATTGTATGGGACTATGTGTCCAGCAAGAATGCAGACGTCATCACAGTCTGTCCAAGACCCCGCGCATGAGGAGCATTGTGTCCACCAAGAGCGACGAAGCCGTGAAGCAATCTGGACGAAGTGCCGCCCCACTGGACGACATCGGATACAGAATCCTCGAGACGCTGCGCGATAACGGTCGGATCTCGATCGCCGCGCTGGCCGAAACCGTGGGGATCTCCCGAGCGAACGCATACACGCGAGTCGAGACGCTCATGCAGGACGGCGTCATCACCGGGTTCAGCGCCCGGGTCGATCAGTCCAAGGCGGGGCTGTCGATCGGTGCGCTCGTCTTCGTGACCGTGCATCCGCAGGCCTGGGCATCGTTCCGCGAGAGCGTGCTCGAGATGCCTGACGTCGAGTGGTGCGCCATCACCACGGGCGAGCACGACGCCATGCTGCTCATCCGCGCCGTCGACGTGAGCGGCGTGCACGAGTTCACGACCGGCGTCGTCGCGCAGCTGCCCGAGGTGCGCACCGTCGTCAGCGTGGTCGTGCTCGACGAGGTGATCCGCCGGTCGTTCCTGCTGCCGAGCGACCTGCCGGAGCGCGACCTGGCGACACCGCTGGGTATGACCAGGTGGACGCCGGCGACGCCGGGTCGAGACATGCTCCCGCCGCGCTGACGGGCGAGCTCGAATCCGAGGTCAGGCTGCCGCGGCCTCTTCGCAGACGCTCAGCTGCGGCAGTCCGTGCATCTCGTAGTGCTCGACGAGTCGGATGCGACCGTCTTCGGTGAGTTCGAGCTGACTCTCGCCGTCTCCGGTCACGACGGCCCCGTCTGAGACGAGGACATGCACGAAGGAGACCCAGATGGTGTCGCCGGTGCGCGTGCCCACGAAGCGGCCGAAGGTCACGGTGTCACCCGAGTAGTCGCCCCAGATCGCGCCGTCCTTCTCCTGGTACACGAACTCGCTGGGCGATTCGGGGTCGACCGCCGAGGTGGTGGAGGAGACCATCCGGAACCGGCGGCCGTCGAGCGAGGGGATGGTTGCAATCGAGCTCACCCTCCGATTATGGAGGGCACTCGAAGGTGCGCTGAAGCCGCTTCGGCACACGTCTTCCCGGCCCGCTCGTCGGGCAGGCGAGGTGAGACGAAACGGGCGCGGGCCACGATGACCGCGGCGTTTCGTCTGACCGCTCGTTCGCGGCCGAGGTGTGCGCCCTTCCGCCGCGCGAGCGGGTGAGCCGATATCTCGCAGGTACCGTGGGACGCATGCATTGGATGTCTGACACCTCGGCCGGCGACTGGCTGCGCGAGCGCCTCGACGACCCCTGGAACGCGACGATGCACGCCGTGGTGCCGCACGGCTTCCCGGCCTATGCCCGCATCCTGCACCCCGGCATCGTGCGCTCTCTGCCCAACCGGCCGGTGCCGACCTACGACGAGTACGACGCCATGCCGGAGGCCGAGCGACTGGCGCTCGTCGATCAGTTCATCGACGAGTCCGTGACCTGGGCCGAGACGGCATCCGCCTTCGGCACCACGCTGCATCCGCTGGCGCAGTGGCAGCGGATCGTCCGCACCCCACCCGACGCCGACTGGAACCTGCGGCTGTCACCCGACGGCCGAGAGTTCACGGGGCCGATGGAGGGCGAAGTCTCTCCGGCGATGCTCTCCGTGATCGCCGGGCACCTCACCACCCACACGACGACTCCGGATGCCGGCTTCGCGGCGCTCTGGGAGGGCCGCGGCGGTCTGGTGGGCCATATGGGTCACAGCCCCACTCGCCTCTTCATCCCGTTCAGCGACGACCCGAATCACCAGGCGATGCTCGACCGAAGCATCCGCGACCCTCTGAACAACGCCTTCCGCACGCAGACCTGGCAGGAGGGCATCCTGTCGCGCGAGATCTCGGATGGCCCGCGCTTCCGTCTTCCCGACCGGGATCACGTGCTCTTCCGGGGAGCCATCACCGACTTCGCGCGTCCTGACTGGGTGCTGGACGTCCCTTGGCGCGACCGCCCGGGCGAGGAGCACGGCTTCCCGCCGTCGGCGCAGAGCCCGACGATCCTGTGGCCGGACGACCACGCGTGGACCCTCGTGAGCGAGATCGACTACGACTCGACCATCGTCGCGGGGTCCGCCGAACTCGTCGCCGCGATCTGCGCCGACGAGCGTCTCGAGGCATTCCCGATCCCCGAGAACGCCGACCTCACCTGGGATGCCGACGAGGTGAACCGATGACGACTCCGCAGCCTGCTTCCTCGGCGTCCTTCGACGCCGCGCCTCTGACCGACCCCGTAGACCCGAAGGCCGTCACCGCGTTCGCCGCGGAGCTGCGCGCCCGAGGATCCAGCGGCACGAACGCCTCGAGCATCATCGCGATCGTCGTCGTCGCGCTCATGGCCCTCATCGTCGTCCCGGTGATCTTCACCACCATCGTCAGCATGGTCTCCACGCCAGGCGGGTCAGGGTTCGCCACCGTTCCATTGGTGATCTTCGGCGTCCTCGCTGTCGTGATCGCCATCGGATCGTTCGTCGGATGGCGGCGCGCCCGCGTCACGCGCTACCGCCTGCACCGGTTCGCTCAGGCGAACGGCATGTCGTACGAGGGACGAGTGACTGCCCCCACGCTGCCGGGGATGATCTTCAGCCTCGGCGGCTCGCGCATGTCGACCGATCTCGTGCGCGGCACGACGCCGCGGTTCGTCGAGTTCGGCAACTACCAGTACACGGTCAAGCGGGGCAAGAGCTCGACCACCTACCGCTGGGGCTATGTCGCGATGAAGCTCGACGTGCCTCTGCCCAACATCGTTCTCGATGCCAAGGGCAACAACGGATTCGGGTCGAACCTGCCGGCGTCCTTCCAGAAGGAGCAGCGACTGTCGCTCGAGGGCGACTTCGACGAGTACTTCACGCTCTACTGCCCCGAGGGATACGAGCGTGACGCACTGTATCTGTTCACGCCCGACATCATGGCCCGGTTCATCGACAACGCCGCCGAGCTCGACGTCGAGATCGTCGATGACTGGATGTTCCTCTACACGCAGCGCAGGGTGTCGACGCTCGACCCTGCGACTTGGGCCTGGCTGTTCGGCGCCGTCGGTGCGTTGATCACGAAGCTCGATCAGTGGGAGCGGTGGAGAGACGAGCGGCTGCTCGTCGAGAATCCGACGGCTGCGGCATCCGCTTCCCCGGCCATCGCGCCGCGGGCGACGGGCGAGCGGCTTCCGTTCGCGCCACCGGCCGGCCTGCTATCGCCGCCGCCGGGTGTCGCCCCCGAAGGACGCAGACTGAAGCGCAGCTTCCCGTGGGTGCCGGTCGTGTTCTTGATCGGCTTCGCGGTCTTCTGGTTCTGGTCCAGATCGTTCTGAACGGAACCCCCGAGGGTGGGTTGTGGGGGTGGGTGCTGACTGGGGATCAGCGCTCCCACCCCATCCCCCCTCGGGATCAGAAGAAGATCTGACTCTCCCTCCGCAGGACGGTCGAACCGTCCACGCGCGGGTCAGCTGGGGACTGACAGCTCTGCGCGTATATGAGTAATGGTATACCGGTATACGTTGCATTTCGTTGCGCGGAAGAGCGTCCACCGAACCAGTCGAATCCCGCGAAACGATGCACGAAATGCGGGTCGAAAGGCTGTCGGGAAGGCCGCATTCGTGCATCTTCACGAACGTCGATTTTCGGGCATTACCCCGAGTGACGACCACGGCCCCTCTCCGTTCTGCATGCAAGAGAATGGAAGATGATGTCTGAACGCGAAGATCACACCCACTGGCAGGCCGAGCGCCGTGCCTCCGTCACGTCTGCGACGGGCAACCTCGCACTGATCGAGACCCGCTGGACGGGTGACCTCCCCGATCTGGATGCCGAGCAGCAGGCGGCATCCGAGACGGTCACCGTGACGCCGATCCAGCGCACGAACATCGAGACCGGCGCGGCCGAGCACGGGCTGCGGGTGTGGGATGCCGAGTCCCCCGCCATCCGCGCCTTCGACCGCATCGACACGTACGAGTACGACCCCGCGTGGGTTCTCGAGGGTCACTTCACCCCGGTGTCCGGCGATCGCCGGGTGTCCTTCGAGCACATCCGCGACAACGGGGGGACGCGCGATCTCGTCGTCCCCGGCGACATCCGGCTCACCCTCGACGGCCGCGAGTACGACCTCGCCGCCTTCGACGACGGCGGCACGCTGCTGCTCGTGTTCGGCGACGAGACGAACGGCTCCGAAACATACGGCTCCGGACGCTTCCTGTTCGTGCAGCTACGTGATGACGAGGGCACCGTCGTGCTCGACTTCAACCGGGCCTTCGTGCCGCCGTGCGGATTCAGCGCCCAGTACAACTGCCCGCTGCCTCCGGCATCCAACCGCTTCCCCCTGCCTATCCGAGCAGGCGAGAAGAACGTCGTCTTCCGCGACGGCTTCGACATCTACGCGGCGTGACGCCGCACACTCTCACCCTGGAGTACTCATGAGAAGAACCCGCATTCTCGGCGCGCTCGGCGCCGTCGCCACGCTCGCCCTCGTGGCCGGCTGCGCGTCGGGCGCCACCGACGACGCCGCGAGCGAAGACGCCACCATCTTCATCGGGTCGCTGTACGAGCCGACCAACCTGAGCAACACGCAGGGTGGCGGTCAGGGTGTGACCGAAGCGCTGACCGGCAACGTCTACGAGGGCCTCTATCGCCTGACGGACGACGGCGAGGTCGAGCCTCTTCTCGCTGAGGACGCCCAGGTCTCCGACGACGGACTCACCTACACGATCACGCTGCGCGACGATGTGACCTTCCACTCGGGTGACCCGCTGACCTCCGCCGACGTGAAGTCGAGCATCGAGGCCGTCACCGCGGAGGACTCGGTCTCCGCCCGGAAGTCGAGCTTCACGACCATCGCCGACATCGCGACGCCCGACGACCAGACCGTCGTCTTCACGCTGTCGCAGCGGTCGATCTCGTTCCTCTACAACCTCAGCTACGTCTGGATCGTCAACGACGAGGCCGGCGACATCACCGGCAAGGAAGACGGCACCGGCCCCTACACCCTCGACGAGTGGAAGAAGGGCTCGACCCTGACCCTCGAGCGCTGGGACGACTACTGGGGTGAGCCCGCCAAGAACGGCGAGGTCGTCTACACGTACTTCACCGACGCCACCGCCGAGAACAACGCTCTGCTGACCGGCGAGATCGACGTGATCACCAGCGTGCAGAGCCCCGACTCGCTCACGCAGTTCGACTCCGACGACTACGTGATCAGCGAGGGGACATCGACCACGAAGGAGCTGCTCGCATTCAACGACCGCGTCGCCCCCTTCGACAACGCACTCGTGCGCAAGGCGATCTACTCGGCTATCGACACCCAGAAGCTCCTCGAGTCCATCTGGGGCGACTACGGCACGCTCATCGGCTCGATGGTGCCGCCGACCGACCCCTGGTACGAGGACCTCACGAAGGTGAATCCGTACGACGTCGAGCTGTCGAAGGATCTGCTCGCCCAGGCCGGCTACGCCGACGGCTTCACGTTCACGCTCGACACACCGAGCTACGACCCGCACCCCGCGGTGGCGGAGTTCCTGCAGTCGCAGCTCGCCGAGGTCGGCATCACGGTAGAGATCAACACGATCAGCGCCGACGAGTGGTACACGAAGGTGTTCAAGGAGCAGGACTTCGAGGCCACGCTCCAGGAGCACGTGAACGACCGTGACGTCGTCTGGTACGGCAACCCCGACTTCTACTGGGGATACAACGACGCCCAGGTGCAGCAGTGGGTCGCCGAGGCCGAGCAGGCAGCCACGACCGACGAGCAGACCGCTCTGCTGAAGCAGGTCAACGAGAAGATCGCCGAAGATGCCGCGAGCGTATGGTTGTACCTCTACCCGCAGATCGTGGTCGCCTCGAGCGACCTCAGCGGATACCCGGTCAACGGCCTGAACTCCCAGTTCTTCGCCTACGACATCGTCAAGTCCTGACACGCGAGGGGGATGCCGCGCGTCGGCATCCCCCTCTTTCATCCTGAGAAGCCATGCTCGCCTACCTGATCCGCCGCCTCGTGTTCCTCGTGGTGTCGCTCGTCGTCGCGATGATCGCGATCTTCGTGCTGCTGCGACTGCTGCCCGGCGACCCGGCGAATGCTTTGCTCTCGGTCAACGCCACCCCCGAGCAGATCGCCGCCGCTCGCGCGCAGGTCGGCTCGGATCAGCCCCTCCTGCAGCAGTTCACGACATGGGCGGGCCAGCTGTTGCGCTTCGATCTCGGTGAGTCCTTCCTGAGCTCGCGCCCGGTCGGACCCGACATCGCCGATCGCCTCGCCGTGACTCTCCCTCTCACTCTCATCGCCTTCACGCTGGCCCTGCTCGTCTCGCTCGTGATCGGCATCACCGCCGCCGTGAAGTCCGACCGCTGGTATGGCGTCGCGCTCTCCGGCTTCGCACAGCTCGGTGTCGCCGTGCCCGTGTTCTGGGTCGGCGTCGTGCTCGTCTGGGTCTTCGCACTCGGCCTCGGCCTGCTGCCGTCGGGCGGCTTCCCCCGCGATGACTGGGAGGATCCGGCCGATGCGCTGCGCTCGCTCGCGCTCCCGGTGATCACGATCGTGATCGTCATGAGCGCCTCCCTCAGCCGTTACGTGCGTTCGGCCACCCTCGACGTGATCGGCAGCGATTACCTGCGCACCGCGCGGGCCGGGGGTTCCGGCACTGCCGAAGCGCTTCTGCGTCACGGTGTGCGCAACGGCTCGGTGCCCGTGGTCGCGATCCTCGGCATCGAGCTGTCGACGACGCTCCTCGGCGCGGTCGTCGTCGAGAGCGTCTTCACTCTTCCCGGCCTCGGCAGCCTGCTGCTGTCGGCCATCGAACAGCACGACTTCCAGGTGATCCAGGGCGTGCTCGTCGTCAGCACGCTCTTCGTGCTGCTCGTCGGGTTCGCCGCCGACATCGTGCAGCGTCTGATCGATCCGCGTCTGCGCACGAGCGTCTCGGGCAACCGATGAGCCGCGTCGCCGAGCAGCTGATCACCGGCTCCGTCCCCGTGCGGCGCCGGCCGAAGGCGACGCTGCTCATCGGACTCGCCCTGACCGGCGCCATCGTTCTCATCGCCCTGGTCTCGTTGTTCTGGCTTCCGTATCCGCTCGCCGACACCAGCGGCAGTCGCCTCGAAGGTCCCAGCGGTCTGCATCTGCTCGGCACCGATCGACTCGGCCGCGATCTGCTCTCGCAACTGATGTGGGGCGCGCGGATCGCCCTGATCGTCGGCATCTGCTCGGTCGCGATCGCCGCCGTGCTCGGCACGATCATCGGCCTGATCGCCGCGTTCTCCCGCCCCTGGGTCGATGACACCCTCTCCGCGGGACTCGACGTCGTGATCGCCTTCCCCGTGCTGCTTCTCGCCATGCTCGTCGTCGCCGTTCAGGGAGCGTCGCTGTGGTCGGCGGTGCTCGCGATCGGTCTCGCGATGTCGGCGGTCGTCGCGCGTCTCACCCGCATTCTGGCCCGCCGCGTGCTGCAGGAGCAGTACATCACCGCGGCGCGCACGAGCGGCACGAGTGTGCTCGGCATCGTCTTCCAGCACGTGCTGCCCAACATCGCGCCGACCCTCGCCGTCAGCCTCGCGTTGCAGTTCGGTGCCGCCGTGCTCGCCGAGGCGAGCCTGTCGTACCTCGGCCTCGGAGCCCCGCCGCCCAATGCCTCATGGGGACGAATGCTGCAGGAGGCCCAGGGCACCGTGATGACCGCCCCCGTCGGCGCGATCGCCCCCGGCATCGCGATCATCGCCCTCGTGCTCGGGGTCAACTTCCTCGCCGACGGTCTGCGCGACCTCGCCGACCCGACCCGCAGGAGGAGCCGATGAGCATCCTCGACGTCTCACACCTCACCGTGCGTTCGGCATCGGGCGCGCTCGTGCGCGATGTGTCGTTCTCGCTCGCGCCCGGAGAGCGTCTGGGGCTGATCGGCGAATCCGGGTCGGGCAAGTCACTCACCTCGCTCGCGGTCACAGGGCTCCTGCCTGATGCGCTCGTGGCTTCGGGATCGGTGCTGCTCGACGGCCACCAGGTCATCGGAACTCGGGATGCCGACCTCCGCCCACTCCGTGGACCTGTTGCGCAGATCGTGTTCCAGGAGCCGCTCACCGCGCTCGATCCTCTGATGAGGGTCGGCCGACAGATCGCCGAACCGCTGCGTCGTCATCTCGGCCTGCGCGGCGCCGAGCTCGAGTCGGCGGTCGCCGCGTCCCTCGACGAGGTGGCCCTGTCCGAACCGAGGTTCGCCCGCTCCTACCCGCACGAGCTGTCGGGTGGTCAGCGGCAGCGGGTCGCGATCGCGATCGCCCTCGCTGCCAAGCCGCAGCTGCTCATCGCCGACGAGCCGACGACCGCGCTCGACGTCACGGTGCAGGATGCCGTGCTCACCCTTCTCGAGCGACTCGTCGCCGAGCGCGGCATGGCGCTGCTCTTCATCAGTCACGACCTCGCCGTCGTCTCACGCATGGTCGATCGCATCGTCGTGCTGCGTGACGGGCTCGTCGTCGAAGAGGGTGCGGTCGCACAGGTGCTGCAGAGCCCGGCCGAGCCGTATACGCGGATGCTGGTCGACAGCGCGCGTGCACTCGACGCATTCCTCGACGCGAAGGAGGCCGGCGCGTGAGTCTTCTCGAGCTGCGTGAAGCCGGTTTCGCCTATGGATCCCGTGGGGTGCTCGACGACATCTCGCTGAGCCTCGACGAGGGCGACTCGCTCGGCCTCGTCGGCGAATCCGGCGCGGGCAAGTCGACGATCCTTCGACTGCTGCTCGGGCTCGCCGCTCCCCGCGAGGGGCAGGTGCTGTTCGACGGAGCTCCGCTGAACCTGCGCGACCGTGCGCAGATGCGTCGCTTCCGCGCGAGCGTGCAGCCCGTGTTCCAGGATCCGTATTCGTCGCTCGACCCCCGTCAGCGGATCGACCGCATCATCGGCGAACCGCTGCGTTCGCTCGGCCTCGCCTCCGGTGCAGCCGCGCAGCGCCGCATCGCCGAATCCCTCGACTCGGTCGGCCTTCCCGCTGACACCGCCCGCCGCTACCCGCATGAGTTCTCGGGCGGCCAGCGCCAGCGCATCGCCATCGCACGGGCCGTCGTCTCCCGTCCGCGGGTTCTGCTCGCGGATGAGCCCGTCAGCGCACTCGACGTCACCACCCGCGTTCAGGTGCTCGAACTGCTCGACCGTCTGCGTCGAGAGAACGGCCTGTCGCTGGTGATGGTGTCGCACGACCTCACGGCCATCGCCTCGGCGTGCGACCGCACGGTCGTGCTGCAGAACGGTCGCGTGGTGGAGCAGGGCGCCACGGCATCCGTCCTGCACGCTCCGCAGGACCCGTACACCCGAGCGCTGGTCGACGCCGTTCCGCGCCTCCCCCGCTGAGGCCGGTCGTCCCGGATGGCTGGCCGTTTCACGGATGGCTGCCAGACCGACGGCGTGTCTCCCGCCCTTCGGGCATCGTCCAGCCGAATCGGGCGCGGACGAACGCCCTGGTCTCAGGCAAGCGCGTGCCAGGCTTCTCGTAGTGCCACCACAGAAGGGGTCATCTCCGCGTCGGGGAGGTACACAGGGCCATCGGAGATGTCCACGTTTCGCAGGGGATCATCGTCGAGGTGCTGCGGGAAGACATGGCAGTGAAGATGCGGTGCGCGATGCCCCATCACCAGGTAGTTGATCTTCCGCGGGCCGAACGTCCCGTCGACGGCACGCCCCGCGCGCTGGACGTCGCGCCAGAACGCGCTGATCTGATCGGCGTCCAGCTGACCGAGGTCAGTGAGATGCCCGCGGAGGATGACCACGGTGTAGCCGGGATGCGCCTGGTTGCGCACCAGTCGGATGTGAGTCGTCTCGGTCGAGGCCACCAGGATGCTGTGCTCGTTCTCCGGCAGATGTGCGTCGGCGCACATGCCGCAGAGCTCCGGGTCCACGAGTTCGGCCCACTCCTCATCCGTCCACCACATCGGCCCATGGTAGCCAGGGGATTCGCGCTGCCGGTCGCATCGAGCCCCGCGGGTCACTATCCTCGACCTATGCGTTTCACCGTTTCGTCGTGGTGGCTGCACGAGCAGCCGTAACGCATTGACGCGCGGGCTGCACGGCAGCCCGCGACCCTTCGCGGATCCATGTTCCGTGCAGCTCCTCTCGACTCAGGAGCAGATCATGGACTCGTACGCCGCAACCCTCGCTCGCATGCCCGACCTCCGGGAGGCGATCGCACAGCATCCCGAGAGATACCGCGTTCTCACCGGGGAGCGCCCCACAGGACGACTGCACCTCGGCCACTACTTCGGCACCATCCGCGAACGTGTCCGTCTGCAGGATGCGGGTGTCGAGACGTTCGTCATCCTGGCCGACTACCAGGTCATCACCGACCGCGAATCGGCCGGGGATGTGCGTGGCGCCGTCTACGGTGCGGTTCTCGACTACCTCGCCGCCGGTCTCGACCCGGCCTCCACCACGATCTTCACCCACTCGGCCGTTCCTGCACTCAACCAGCTGCTCGTCCCCTTTCTGAGCCTGGTCAGCGAGGCAGAGCTGCACCGCAATCCGACCGTGAAGGCCGAGCTCGCGGCCTCCGGTCGATCCTTGAGCGGCCTGCTCCTCACCTATCCCGTGCACCAGGCGGCCGACATCCTCTTCTGCAAGGGCAACCTCGTTCCGGTGGGGAAGGACAACCTGCCGCACGTCGAGATGACGCGCACGATCGCACGTCGCTTCACCGAGCGATACGGTCGCGTGTTCCCCGAGCCTGACGCGCTCGTCACCGAGACCCCTGAGCTTCCCGGCCTCGACGGCCGAAAGATGTCGAAGAGCTACGGGAACGCCATCGCGCTGGGGATGTCCGCTGACGAGACCGCCGACGTCATCCGGCGCGCTCCCACGGATTCAGAGCGCGCGATCACCTACGACCCCGAGAATCGGCCCGGCGTATCGGGGTTGCTCGCGACGGCTGCGGTCGTTCTCGAGCGCACCCCTGAGGAGATCGCGGATGAGGTCGGCGGGGCGGGAGCGGGTTCTCTCAAGCGTTTCACCACAGAGGCGGTGAACGAGTTCCTCGCAGAGCACCGTGCCCGTCGCGCCGTGCTCACCGTGGCCGACGCCGCTGCGGTACTGCGAGAAGGGAACGAGCGCGCCCTGTCCATCGCGAACGACACGCTCGACGAGGTGAGAACGGCGATGGGCATGACGTACTGACCGCCGTTGACCGACGTCGGTGCCTCTCAGCCCACCGAGGGCGCGAGACCGAAGTACGCAAGCTCCGCGTCGTTCAGCATCCGCGAGCGGATCAGGAAACGCATGCCCGTCGGTCCCTCGACCGAGAAGCCGGCACCGCGCCCCGGCACGACGTCGATCGTGAGGTGCGTGTACTTCCAGTACTCGAACTGCGACTCCGACATGAAGACCTCGACCGGGGCGTCCAACCCCACATCGAGCGCGCCCAGCAGCACGTCTCCGGGCCCGGTGATGAACATGCCCACGGGATAGCACATGGGCGATGAGCCGTCGCAGCATCCGCCCGACTGATGGAACATCAGGGGTCCGTGTTGCACAGTGAGGTCTCGGATGAGGGATGCCGCCGCATCCGTCACGTCAACGCGTTGGTAGGTGCCGATGCTCACCATGATCCGTGCCTTCCTGCCGATTCCTCCGGAGCAGATGGTGCCGGGCGGGCGCTGAGGGTGCAGCGCCCGCCCGGGGTCGAGCTCAGAAGAAGCCCATCGGCCCTTCCGCGTACGAGACCAGGAGGTTCTTGGTCTGCTGGTAGTGGTCGAGCATCATCTTGTGGTTCTCGCGCCCCACACCCGACTGCTTGTATCCGCCGAACGCGGCGTGCGCCGGGTACTGGTGATAGGTGTTGGTCCAGACCCGCCCGGCCTCGATCGCGCGCCCGGCGCGGTAGGCGGTGTCTCCGCTGCGACTCCAGACACCGGCACCCAGACCGTAGAGCGTGTCGTTCGCGATCGAGATCGCATCATCGAAGTCGTCGAACGAGGTGACCGACAGCACCGGACCGAAGATCTCCTCCTGGAAGATGCGCATGTCGTTAGTGCCCTCGAAGACGGTCGGAGCGACGTAGTAGCCCTCGCTGAGGTCGCCGCCGAGGTCGACGCGCTCCCCACCCGTGAGCAGCCGAGCGCCGCCCTGCTTTCCGATGTCGATGTAGCTGAGGATCTTCTCCAGCTGATCGTTCGATGCCTGCGCCCCGATCATCGTGGCGGGGTCGAGCGGGTTGCCCTGCACGACTTTGCCGACGCGTGCGAGTCCGTCGGAGAGGAAGCCGTCGTAGATCGACCGCTGGATCAGCGCACGCGACGGGCAGGTGCAGACCTCGCCCTGGTTCAGCGCGAACATCGTGAAACCCTCGAGCGCCTTGTCGTAGAACGGGTCGGCGGTGTCGCGGGCGACGTCCTCGAAGAACACGTTCGGGCTCTTGCCTCCGAGCTCCAATGTGACCGGGATCAGGTTCTGCGACGCGTACTGCATGATCAGGCGACCCGTCGTGGTCTCACCCGTGAAGGCGACCTTGCGGATGCGCTTGTGCTGCGCGAGCGGCGCGCCCGCCTCGATCCCGAAGCCGTTGACGATGTTCACGACGCCGGCCGGCAGCAGGTCGCCGATGATGTCGAAGAGGAACAGCAGCGATGCCGGGGTCTGCTCCGCCGGCTTGATGACGACGCAGTTGCCTGCGGCGAGCGCCGGCGCGAGCTTCCACACGGCCATGAGGATCGGGAAGTTCCAGGGGATGATCTGGCCGACCACTCCGAGCGGCTCGTGGAAGTGGTACGCGACGGTGTTCTCGTCGAGCTGGCTGATGCCGCCCTCCTGCGCCCGCAGGACGCCGGCGAAGTAGCGGAAGTGGTCGACCGCGAGGGGGATGTCGGCGGCGAGCGTCTCGCGCACCGGCTTGCCGTTCTCCCAGGTCTCGGCGACCGCGATCTCCTCGAGATGCTGCTCGATACGATCGGCGATCCTGTTGAGGATCACCGATCGCTCTGCCGGGCTGGTCTTGCCCCAGCTCGCGAAGGCCTTCCAGGCGACGTCGACCGCGCGGTCGATGTCGTCGACGGTTCCCCGGCCCACCTCGGTGAAGGGCTTGCCGTTGACCGGGCTGACGTTCTCGAAGAACTGGCCCTTGACCGGGTCCACGAACTCGCCGCCGATGTAATGGCCGTACCGGGGACGGTAGGTCGCGACGGCTCCCGGCTGACCGGGAGCGGCGTACGCGGAGGATGCGGGGGCGGTGGACACGTCTTCTTCGACGATGGTCATCGGGACTCCTTCGACGGGCCGCGGGCGTCGGTGCTGCGCAGCTGTCCTTCGACGGTACGTCTGCGGACGTTGCGCCCGAATGCGCAACGTTGCGTGCGGTTGCGAGCCGTTCAGCCCTCTTCGAGACGCTCGAGGCGCTCGATCCGCGCGACCAGTCCTGCGCGTTTCGGCGACCGCGCGGGGAGCATCTCGAGCGCGAGGCGGAGCGCTGCGGCATCCCTCTGCCCCTCGGGGATCTCGGCGTAGGCGAGCAGCACGTCGAGGCTCGCCTCCGAGAGCATCGCCTCGCGCAGCGCCGACCTGACGGACTCGCGGAACTCCTCGACACCCGGCGACGTCGACTCGGGCAGAACCGGACCGCGGTAGGCGGTGAGCGCGACGCGATGAGCGCCGCGGTCGAGCAGTGACAGCACGTCGTGCGCGTCGGTCTCGAGGGGCACCGTCAATCGATACGGGCGGGACTCCGGCACGAGACTGGGGGCGTGTTTCTCCAGCACCTTGCGCAGGCGCACCATCTCGGGTCGCAGCGTGTCTGCGGATGCCTCGGGGCCGTACACCAGTTCGCTCAGCCGCTCGGCCGACAGCCCCTGGCGGTTCACCGCGAGCATGAGCAGGATTGCGGCATGACGGGCGCTGAGCTCGATCACGGACTCTTCGAGCTCGGTCTCGCTCTCGAGCCGCGCCCTGTCCCGGCCGAGCACATGCAGCGTCGCTCGCGTGGTCGGCTTGGCCCGTGACGAGATCGTCGTCGGTCGGGGCGATTCGCTCCGCGCTCGGAGTCGGGCGACCAACAACTCGGATTCGACCGCGCGCGCCGTGGCGTCGACCAGAAGTCGGGCCTGGGTCGAGACGACCTCGTCTCCGCCGGTGATGTCGATCACCCCGAGCACACGCTGCGTCTCGGGGTCGCGCACGGGCGCCGCAGTGCACGACCACGGGTGGACGAGTCGGTTGTAGTGCTCCGCTCCCCGGATCTGCACGGAGTGTCCGAGCGTCAGTGCGGTTCCGGGGGCGGTGGTGCCGACGGCATCCTCTGCCCAGTTCGCCCCCGCGACGAATCCCATGCCCTCGGTGAGCGACTGCAGCTGGCGGTCTCCTTCGATCCAGAGCAGGCGTCCTGCCTGATCGCCGACGGCGATGACGACTCCGGACTCCTCCGGGGTGCCGGGCAGCAGCAGCGCTCGGATCATGTCCATCGCGGACGCCAGCGGGTGGGTGAGCCGGTAGGCCTCGAGCTCGTCGGTGACGAGTTCGATCGACGGCGCGGTCTCCGGCCCCACCCGACCGCGCCAGGAGCGGACCCACGATTCACGGACGAGCGGACGAACCTGCTGCAGGCGGTGATCGTCGAGGTTGCCGGCGATGAGTTCCTCGTGCGCACGCTCGATCAGCAGACGAGAGGCCTCAGGTGGGCCGTCACGTGACACCTGCCACGACGCAACCACAGCGTCTCCGATCGTCGATGGTGGAGCGTTACCTCAGTGTAGGAGCCGGATGCTGCGGGCGGAACCCGCGATATTCCGGTGCGTCGACACGGTGTCGGAGATGCGCCTCGCGCACTACTGTGCAGTGCGTGGTAGTGTGCAGTGCATCGAAGGAGGTCCGATGGACACCACGCAGTTGCTCAAGGGAGTGCTCGACGTCGCCGTGCTCGCGGTGCTCCGCACCGAGGACGGATACGGCTACGACATCGTCCGCAGACTCAGGGATGCCGGTCTCGGCGACGTGGGCGACGCGTCGGTCTACGGCACACTGCGCCGGCTCTACGCGGCAGGCAGCCTCTCGAGCTACGTCGTCCCCTCCGACGGCGGCCCGCACCGCAAGTACTACGCGATCAACCCGCAGGGTCGTGCGGCTCTCGACTCGCAGACCGTCACCTGGCTGGACTTCGCGGGGGCGATGTCCACGCTGCTCACCGCCGACACAGGCACCGACACACCCACGATCGGAGAGAACCGATGAACGACACCGCCGTCTCGATCGACGAACAGATCCGCTCCTTCGCTCTCGCCGTGCGCGAGCACCTCGACGACCTCCCGGCCGACGAGCTCGACGAGATCGTGGGCGGGCTCACCGCCGACCTGGCAGATCAGGCCGCCGACAACGACGGAGTGCTCGAGCTCGGCGACCCGGCCGCCTACGCCGAAGAGCTGCGGTCCGCAGCCGGGCTTCCGCCGCGCGCGCAGGGCCGTCAGCGAGTCCGCCTCGGTGCGCGGGCGAGCGCGTGGCGTCGGGGCGTCGTCGACGGCATCCGCCGCAGCGCAGCCGGAGGGTGGCTCCTCGATCTGCTGCTCTCGCTTCGCCCGGTGTGGTGGGTGCTGCGCGGCATCGGTCTGTATGCAGCCGTCGCCGCGATCATCGCGATCCTTCCGCCCTTCACCTATCAGCCGTTCGAGTCCTACAACTGGTGGGCCATGCCCACGTCCCCCCTGCACTGGCTGTTCATCGGCGCGTTCGTCCTCGTCAGCGTGCAGTGGGGTCGCGATCGGTGGCTGCCGAAGAACCCGCTGCGCCATGTGCGCACTCTCGCCGGCATCCTGGCGGTGATCGTGCTCCCAGGACTCGTCATCTCGGTGCTCTCGCCACGCGTCGAGCACGTGTACGCGACCCAGCCCGTCGGCATCGCAGGGCTCGCGCTCGACGGCGTGCAGATCAACAACATCTTCGCCTACGACGCCGCGGGCAACCCGATCGAGCACGTGCAGCTCTTCACCGGAAAGGGCACCCCGCTCGACCTCTACGGAACTGCCGGCGGGCAGATCGCGTACACCGAAGACGGTGGCGAGATCCAGTTCGGATCGCAGGACAACGGTCTGCTGACGACCATTCCGTCTGAGGACTACCGCGGTAAGCCCGTGTGGAACGTCTACCCGCTCGACGAGGCGGAGTGGGATCCGATGACGGGCCAGCCCGACCTCTCGACGACGAAGCAGCCGGCGCCACCGTTCCAGAAGGCACCGAGCATCGACGCGACCGGCGCGACACCGGCTCCGGAGACGGACGGTGTGCCCCAGCCGACCGAGACCCCCGCACCCTGAGGCGGGATCATGACCGAGCGGATCATCTCGATCGACATCTCCCACCTCGTGCGAGAGGCACTGGGCCAGGCAGCCGAAGCCGAGGCCGACGACCCGGAGGAGTGACCGGACTCAGCCCCGGGCAGCCCACCACTCACGCAGGCGCTGCTCAGAGGCATCCGTGCCGATGACTCCCTCATCGAGACGCAGTTCGAGCAGGAACCTGTAGGCCTCGCCGACCTCGCGGCCGGGCGCGATGCCGAGGATCTTCTGGATCTGGTTGCCGTCGAGCTCGGGCCGGATGGAGTCGAGCTCCTCCTGCTCGCGCAGCGCGGCGATGCGCGACTCGATGTCGTCGTACGCCGAGGCGAGGCGACCGGCCTTGCGCTTGTTGCGGGTGGTGACGTCGGCGCGGGTGAGGATGTGCAGGCGCTCGAGCTGGTCGCCCGCATCGCGGACGTAGCGGCGCACCGCGGCATCCGTCCAGGCGCCCTCGGCGTATCCGAAGAACCGCAGGTGCAGCTCGATCAGCTTCGCGACCGCGTCAGTGGTGCCGCTGTCGAACCGCAGCGTCTGCAGGCGCTTGCGCGCCATGCGCGAGCCGACGACGTCGTGATGGTGGAAGGTGACCACCCCGCCGTCTTCGAGCTTGCGCGTGCGCGGCTTGCCGATGTCGTGCAGGAGTGCGGCGATGCGCAGAGCGACGTCCGGCTCGGCGCCGGGGTTGCGCGACTGCTCGAGCGAGATCGCCTGGTTGAGCACCGTGAGCGAGTGCTCGTAGACGTCCTTGTGGTGGTGGTGCTCATCGACCTCGAGTCGCAGAGCACTGACCTCGGGCAGGAACTCCTCGATCAGGCCGGTGTCGACCAGCACGCGTATGCCGCGCACGGGGTCTTCGGTCTGCATCAGGCGCACGAGCTCGGATTGAATGCGCTCCGGGCTCACGATCTCGAGGGTCGCCTTGAGCTCGGCGATCGCATCGACAGTGGCGTCGTCGATGCGGAAGCCCAGCTGGGCGCTGAAGCGCGCCGCGCGCAGCATCCGCAGCGGGTCATCGCCGAACGAGACCTGAGGATCCGCCGGGGTGCGGAGTACTCCGGCGATGAGGTCTTCGACTCCCCCGGTCGGGTCGACGAGCTTGACGGACGGAACCAGCAGTGCCATCGCATTGACCGTGAAGTCGCGGCGGTGCAGGTCGGCGTCGATGGTGTCGCCGAACTCGACGGTCGGCTTGCGGGTCACCCCGTCGTAGCTGTCGGCCCGGTAGGTGGTGACCTCGACCTGCTCGCCCTGCACCCGTGCGCCGATCGTGCCGAACGCACGGCCGATGTCCCACTGGGCGGTCGAGATCGGTGTGACGATGCGCAGGATGTCGTCGGGCCGCGCGTTCGTGGTGAAGTCGAGGTCGTGCGTGGGGCGGCCGAGCAGCGCATCGCGCACCGGACCGCCGACGACGGCGAGGTCGAAGCCCGCCGCCGCGAACGCATCGGCGAGGGTGCGGACGACCGGATTCTCGGCGAGCGCACCGAGACGGTCGAGGCCGTCAGCCATGTTGAGCATGGGTTCCAGCGTACCGGGGTCAGAACAGCGGGTTCTCGCCCTTGGCCTGGGCGACGGCGCGGACCCGCGCCTGCATCAGCCGCACGAGCAGAGCGCTCATCAGGAATCCGCCGACCACGGCGACTGCGACGATGAACCAGATCCCGATCTCGGGGTCGATGACCTCGAACCCGTAGATCGCGACGGCGAGCAGCAGAAGCACCGGCCCCTCGATCAGCGCGAACGTGATGAACAGCCGCGTCTGACGCCTGCCGAAATCGGCGTTGACGGCCCGGACGCGTGCCTCGATCGACGACTCCCCCGCATAGCTCATGCCCCCACCGTAGTGGCGTTCATCCGACCGTCGTCCTGCGGCAACCCCGAGGCCATCCGCTTTCGATGAGCTGGTCGTGCCCCGTGCGGCTGAGCACGGAGACCCCCACCCCACGAAGGACACTCATGACCTCCCCCACCCCTGCGGTGCGGTGGCGGCGTTACGGACTCGCGTCCGCCGCCGTCCTCGCCCTGCTCGGCGGCGCCGTCGTCGCCCCCATCGCGACCGCCGCCGGCGAGCCCGACGTGCCGACCGACTCGCTGATCACCGGCGACACCACGTGGCGCTACCTCGACGACGGATCCGACCCGTCGCCCGCACCCGCGGCGCTCCGCGACTGGACCCTCCCCGACTACGACGACAGCGCCTGGAAGTCGGCGCCCGGCTCGTTCGGCGCGAAGAACGGCAAGATCGCACCCGTAGGCCCTGTCACGCCGACGACGCTGCTGAACCATTACATCGATGGAGCCGCGGCTCCCACGGTGCCCACCTACTTCTTCCGCACGACGTTCGAGCTCGAGGCGGGTGTGGCCGAGCAGGTCGCGGCGCTCCGCAGCACGATCACCTACGACGACGCGATCGTCGTCTGGATCAACGGCGAAGAGGTCGCGCGCTATGTCGACGGCCGCATCACCGACACCGTCAACGTCGAGTACGCCGGCGACAGCGGTGGTGACCCGCTCACCAGCACGTTCAGTGCCGAAGGCGAGCTGCTGCATGACGGCACGAACGACATCGCCGTCGCCCTGTTCCAGGACCGCGAGACCAGCTCGGACATCTACTTCGACATGTCGTCGCTCACGCTGGTCAAGGCATCCGACCCCGGCTCGCCCGTCGTGGCTCCGCCGACACGCGTGATCCTGACTCCGACCGAGCAGCCCGCTGTGTCGCAGTCGTTCTCGTGGCTCGCGGGAGACGCCTCGCACACCACCGGCCAGGTCGAGATCGCGCCGGCGGCCGGCGGCGAGACCCGCACCGTCGACGCCTACGACGCCGGGGTCGTCAACGGCAACCCGAACAAGCACTTCTCGGCGACGGTCACCGGCCTCGCGCCTGCGACCTCCTATCGCTACCGCGTGGGTCTTCCCGGCAGCTGGAGCGACTGGTTCGAATTCCGCACGGCTGACCCGAGCGCCACGGACTTCCAGTTCATCTACTACGGCGATGCCCAGATCGGTCTCGACACCACATGGCCGAGCGTCGTGAAGCAGGCCGAGGCTCAGGCCCCGCGATCGATCGGATCTGTGCACGCCGGCGACCTGATCAACACCTCGAGCAACGAGAACGAGTGGCTCAACTGGTTCAAGGGCATGGAGGACTCCGCCGTCCGCACCAACGTCATGGCGGCGCCCGGCAACCACGAGTACTCGGGCGACAAGCTGCTCACCGCCTGGAAGGCCGCGTTCGAGTACCCGCACAACAACCCGTCGACGAGCACGATCGGCGAGCTGGCCGACCTCGCGAAGGGCGACTCCGAGGTCGCGCAGCAGTACCGCGCGTTCTTCGATCACTGGTCGTCGTTCGCCGCCGAGACCGCGTACTACACCGACTACCAGGGTGTGCGCTTCATCACCCTGAACGCGACGCGCGACACGACCTTCCTCACCCCTGCCGGTCTTCCGTCGTGCACGGGGGCCGAGTGCCCGTCGGCGCAGATCGGCGTGCTGTGGACCCGCTTCCAGGCGGCCTGGCTCGACCTGCTGCTGCAGAACAGCCCGTCGAAGTGGAACGTCGTCACCTTCCACCAGCCGGTGTTCTCGGCATCCGAGGGTCGCGATGAGCCGGTGCTGCGCGCGGAGTGGCTGCCCGTCTTCCAGCGCAACGACATCGACCTGGTGCTCATGGGCCACGACCACACCTACGCACGCGGCTACGTGAACACCGATGCGACCGAGACCCCGGGCATGACCTCGGGACCCGTGTACGTGGTGTCGAACTCGGGCGCGAAGCACTACGAGCTCGAGACCCCAGAGAAGAACGTCTGGACCAACAACGGCGCCACCCAGGTGCTGCGCGGTCAGGGCGTCACCACCTACCAGGTGATCGACGTCTCGAAGAACCAGCTCGTCTACCGCTCGTACCTCGCGGAGAAGCAGCCGGATGCCACGACCGACCTCCCCGTCGGCTCGGTCTACGACACCTTCACGGTGACGAAGTCGGATGCCGGTGACAAGTGGGTCACCGAAGCCGGCGTCACGCCGCCCGTGATCGAGGAGCCCGCTGCGCCCGAGATCGAACTGGGTGCTGCATCCGTGGTCGCCGGTGGAAAGCTCACCGTCTCGGGGAGCGGGTTCGAGGCGGATGCCGCACTGCGCTTCGAGCTGCGCTCCGACCCCGTCGACCTCGGCACCGCCACCGCCGATGCGAATGGCGCGTTCAGCCGCACGCTGACGATTCCGGCGAACACCCCGGCCGGAGCGCACACGCTCGCGGTGATCCTCGCCGACGGCACCGAGGTCACCTCCTCGGTCACCGTCACGGCCGCGGCGAGCGGTGGTGCGACCACGCCGGGCGGGTCGGGAGGCGCGACTGACGGCTCGCTCGCGACGACGGGTGCAGACAGCACGCCGTACATCGTCGGCACGGTGGTGCTGCTCGCCCTGGGCCTCGGCCTTTTCGCGATGCGGCGCCGCCGCCACGCGGGCAGCACCGAGACGGCGGAGTAGTCGACAGCATCCGCTGTCCGGGCGTCGTCGGGGCTTCGGTCCCGGCGGCGCCCTTTCATTCCGGAATGCCGCGCCCGTGCGCCGGGCACCGTCCCGTCCTAGGATCGGCATCGTGGCCTCAGAAGAGCAGCAACCCTCCCCCGCCGCACCGGACACGTCCCGGCGCGGATTCCTCAAGATGGGCGGCGCCGCTCTCGCAGGCGTGGTGGTCGGCGGTGCTGCCGGCGCCGCGATCGGCGCGAACGTCGGCAACCATCGCAACGGGTTCGCATCCGACCCCGACCCCTTCGCCGCACTGACGCCGCGCAGCGAGCCCGGCTTCGACCACCTCGTCGTGGTGATGGGCGAGAACCGCTCCTTCGACAACCTGCTCGGATACCTGTACTCGAAGGACACGCTGCCTGCGGGCGAGAAGTTCGAGGGTCTCGCTTTCGGCACGCACAGCAACACCGCATCGGACGGCACGGTCGTCGATGCCCATGTCTACACCGGCGACACCGACCGGATCATGAGCCTCCCCGACCCGGACCCCGGCGAGGAGTATCCGCACGTCAACACGCAGATCTTCGGCACCGTCGACCCGAAGGACAACGCCGACCTCTTCGTCGACCAGATGACAGCACCCTTCAATGCGCCGACCCACGGCGAGAAGGCCACGATGTCGGGGTTCCTCGAGGACTACATCATCAACTTCCGTCGGTTGCGCAAGGGCGCAGAGCCGCGGCCCGAAGAGGCGGCCCACATCATGGGCTCGTTCTCGCCGGCGATGCTTCCGGTGCTGTCCACGCTCGCGTCGGAGTTCGCGGTGTTCGACCACTGGTTCGCGGGGGTCCCGTCGCAGACGTTCTGCAACCGGTCGTTCTTCCACGCATCGACCTCGCACGGCTTCGTCACCAATCAGGCGGGAGGCGGATACCGCAAGTGGCTCGACGCCCCGGCGGCGCCCACCGTGTTCAACCGTCTCGAAGACGAGAAGGTCAGCTGGAAGATCTACATCGACAAGCTGCAGCTCGTCTCGTTCACCGGGATGCTGCATGCCGCCGTACTCGAGAAGTACTGGCGCACCGACCACTTCGGCACCATGGAGGACTTCTACAGGGACGCCAAGAACGGCACGCTGCCGGCCTACGCGTTCATCGAGCCGCGCATGGTCTACGACCACAACGATTTCCACCCGCCCTTCGGGGCTCCTCGCGAGAGCGAGGTCGACGGCGAAGCCGTGTACGACAGCGCGATCTCCGATGTCAGAGCCGGAGACCGCCTCATCCACGACATCTACGAGGCAGTCCGCACCAGCGCATCGCCGAAGGGCTCGAACGCGGTCAACACCCTGCTGCTCATCACCTTCGACGAGCACGGCGGATGCTACGACCACGTGCCTCCGCCCAAGGCGACGAAGCCGACGAAGGACACGCAGGCAGGCGAGATGGGCTTCACCTTCGATCGCCTCGGGTGCCGTGTGCCCGCCATCGCGATCTCGGCCTACACGAAGCGCGGCACGATCGTGCACGACGAGATGCACCACGGCTCGGTGACCGCGACCCTCTCACGGCTGCACGGGCTGAAACCGCTCAACGATCGAGACCAGTCGGCGAACACGCTGTTCACCGCCGTGAACCTCGACAAGCCTCGCCATCCGGCCGACTGGCCCGTCACGACGCCCGCCTACACCCCGCCGAACCCGGAAGAACGCGAACCGAAGCCGGGAGAAGCGGATCAGATGAAGCCGTTGACGCCCCCTGCGCGGGGCCTGCTGGGCCTGCTCATCGCGAAGTACGGCAAGCCGGGCGAACCGGAGCCCCAGACGTTCGCCGACGCCTACCGACTGCTGCACGAGCACGGAGACGAGCTGTTCGGTCCGGCGTAGGGCTCCTGACAGCCCGAGGTCAGTCGCGGTGCGAGCGACGACGCGAGACGAGGAACAGCACTGCTCCGAGCACCAGCACGCCTCCGCCCACTGCGGCCCAGGTGAAGGTCTCCGGTCCCAGACCCGTGCCGGGCAGGCGTCCACCGCCGGTGCTCGGCGGCGTCGAGGGTGTCGGCGTCGTGGTCGGCGGATCCGTCGGACTCACGACGATAGCGGCGAGCGTGAAGTCCTGGTCGACGAACGTCTCGCCCGCGGCCGTGACCTCGACCGTGAGCGTCGACGGGCCGACGATCGTGCTGCCCGCGGGCGCCGTGATCGTCAGCGTGTAGGTGCCGGGCGGCAGGCCGCCCAGGCCGTAAGCGCCGTCGGCATCCGTGATCAGCTGCTGGTCTCCCTCGTCGGTGGTGAGGGTGATGGTCACACCGGCGACCGGAGCGCCACCGTCGGTGCGCACGACACCCGAGAACCCACCGAGCCTGGCCAGCACGAAGTCGACGTCCGTCACGTCGGCCGTCGCGACGGTCTCACTCTGCGAGGTCGCCCCCGCGGCCACGTATCCGTCGGGCGTCGTGATGGTGATCTCGTAGTCACCCGAGGGCAGGCGCGGGAACGAGTAGCTGCCGTCAGCGGCGGTCACGGTCGTGAGTGTCGTTCCGCCGGGTCCGGTCGCGGTCACGGTGACGCCCGCGACTCCCGCTCCGTTCGCGCGCACAGCCCCGGTCAGGTCGGGGTTCTCGGCGAGCACGAAGTCCGCGAGGGTGATCGGCACCTCGCTGCCCGGCGGGACCACGAGCGGCTCGGTCGGATCCGTGGTGCTGTATCCGGGCGGCGGGGTGACGACGACGGTGTGAGGACCGACCGCGACCTCGTCGAAGAGGTAGGTGCCCTGGGCATCCGTCGTCGTGGTCTGTGCTCCGTCGACCGTCACGGTCGCGCCCGGCACCGGGTTGCCGTCGTCGTCGACGACTCGTCCCGAGACGGCGACGGGGATGATGTCCCGCACGGTGAAGTCGGCCACGCCGTCGCTGGTCGTGAGGTCTACAGCCGCTGAGGTCGCCCCCTCGGGGATCATGCCCGCAGGGGCCGTCACCCGCACCGTGTATCCCGCCGTCGCGACGACGCCGGGGAACGAGTAGCTGCCGTCTGCGCCGCTGGTCGTGGTCGCGACGACGTCGCCGTTCGCGTCGGTCAGGGTGAGCGTCGCTCCCGGCTGCGGTGCCGCGGTGTCGTCGGTGACCACGCCCGTGATGTCGCGCGCGATCGACGCGAACCAGGTCTGGTACACGGGGAATCCGGATCGGCGTGTGAAGGAGAAGGTGAGGGAGGTGATCGGCACGTTCGGCTCGAACCATGCGGCCGCGCCGCTCGTGTCGAGAGCGGCCGCGTTTCCGGTGAGGGTCTGGGTCGTGGCATCCCAGGTCGGCACGTCCGCCGCGTCACCGGTGCAGGAGGGTTTGCCCGTGACTCCGGGCGCGCAGTAGTTGAAGCCGCCCTGGAATCCGAGTTCTGCCGCGGTGAGCGCCTGCCCGTTCGCGCCGACCGCCTGGATGCGCACCGAGTCGGCGTCGATGTCGCCGAGCACGAAGGTCCAGCCGGAGGCGGGAGTGGGGTTCGCGAACGAGTAGGTGGTCGTCGAAGGGCTGGCGGCGTTGTCGGCCTTCGGCCTCAGGTTCACGTACGACTGGTTGATGCTCGAGCCGTACTTCGCGCCGACCGGAGTCCCCTGCGCGAGCCAGTTGGTCGCGCCCGAGATGACACCGGCCTGGCCGGCGCGGGAGTCGCTCGTCATCGTGGCGGTGATGGCGGGCTGCGCCGCGACCTGCACGGTGGTCGTGTATGCCCCGCCCGTTCCGGTCAGAGGCTGCCAGGTCGCCCAGGCGGTCGTGGTGGCAGCCGCAGCCGGAATCGCACCGACGAGCGCCGCTGCGAGCACGATCGCTCCTGCAAGAAGTCCAACCCTGGCGACACGCATGCGGCCAGCGTATCGGCATATCGCAATGTCGGCGAGGGTCGGAGAACAGTCCCGGGGCGTGGAGAAGGGGCGGATGCTGCGCGCATCCGCCCCTTCTCCATGCCTCAGTTCGGCGTGGTTCTCAGACCGGGTCTCCCTGCACGGGCCCCTCGGTGTTCGGCTTCCAGCCGAGCGCCGGGGCGACGTGCGTCGCGAACGACTCGAGCACGTGCAGGTTGTACTCGGGGCCGAGCTGGTTCGGGATGGTCAGCAGCAGCGTGTCCGCCGACATGACCGCCTCATCCGCGAGCAGCTGCTGGATCAGCACGTCGGGTTCGGCCGCGTAGGTCTTGCCGAACGTCGAGCGGTAGCCGTCGATGATGCCGATCTGGTCGGCGTTCTCCTCGCTGCGCAGGCCGAAGTACGCCCTGTCCATGTCGGACACCAGCGGGAAGACACTGCGGCTGACCGAGACGCGGGGCGTACCGGTGTGACCCGCCTCTTTGTAGGCGCTGCGGAACAGGTCGATCTGCTCGCGCTGCAGCTGGTGGAACGGCACACCGGTCGCCTCGGTGAGAAGCGTCGAGCTCATCATGTTGAGCCCCTTGCGTCCGGTCTCCTCGGCCGTGGCTCGAGAACCAGAACCCCACCAGATGTGGTCGCGCAGAGTCGGCGACTGCGGTTCGATCGCGAGGTAGCGCCCTGCACCGACCATGCGGGGGTCGCCGGGAGCGAGGCCCTCTCCGTCGATGGCGCGCAGGAAGAGGTCGAACTTCTCGCGGGCGATGACGCTGCCTCGCTCCGGGTCCTCCTCGTCGTGGAAGCCGAAGGTCTCGTAGCCGCGCAGTGCCGTCTCGGGTGAACCACGGCTCACTCCGAGCGCGATCCGCCCGTCGGCGATCAGGTCGAGAGCCGCCGCCTCTTCGGCGAACTGGAACGGGTTCTCGTACCGCATGTCGATGACGCCGGTGCCGACCTCGATGCGCTCGGTGCGTGCGGCCATGGCCGACAGCAGCGGCATCGGAGACGCGGCCTGCCGTGCCCAGTGGTGCACGCGCACGGATGCTCCGTTGACCCCGATCTCGTCGGCGCCCTCCGCGATCTCGATGGTCTGCTTCAGCATGTCTCCCGCAGTGCGGGTCGCTGAACTGGGCACGTCGGCGTAGTGCCCGAACGAGAGGAATCCGAAAGCCTTCATGGTGTATTCGAACGCATATATACGGACGGGTATTCCCGCATCACTGCTCCGACACCAGCAGACCGTCGAGCACGAGCTGCCGGATGCGCGGCTCGAGGTCCGCCCATAGGTCGACGAGCGGCACCTCGAACAGGTCGGCGAGCGCCCCCACGATCTGCATGACGGTCAGATATCCATCGCAGGCGCCGACGAACGCGGCGACCGCGGGGTCGACCGTGATCGTGCGTGCGAAGCCCCCGCCCTGGCGGAGCTCGATGATGCTGGGGTCGTCGTTACCCGGAAGCAGGTGTCGAGCCTCGGTGACGTCCGGCGCCGTGAAGAGCGTCGAGGGCAGGCCATCGACGAGCAGGTCGTGAGCGACGAGCCCCGAGCGCAGCGCCCCGCCGACGTTCGACACGGGCTGCGACAGACGTTCGAGACGACGCAGCGGCGCGGTCTGCCCGGGCGTCGCAGGCCGCCGCACCAGGATGTAGCCGAACCCGACAGCGGTGACGCCGCGTGCGGCGAAGTCGTCGAGCCACGCGGTGAGCAAGGGGGTGAAGGCGGCGTCGCGCGGGGTGGTGCCGCCGTCGCGGATCCAGAGCTCCGCGTAGCCGAGCGGAGACAGCTCCTCGCGCTGGATGACCCACAGGTCGAGGTCGCCGGGCACCCAGGACGAGAGCCGGTCGAGGCCGACCCGGCCGGTGAGTTCGCGCTGGCCCCCTCGCGACTCCCAGTTGCCGAGCAGCTGGGCGACCCCGCCGGGGGTGAGGAAAGACGGAGCCGCGCGCAGGAACTGCTCGACGAGCGCGTCTCCCACGAGGCCGCCGTCGCGGTACTCGTACTCGGGAACGCCCTCGGCCCGAGGGGTTATCACGAACGGAGGATTCGACACGATCAGGTCGAAGGCCTCTCCTTCGACCGGCTCGAACATACTGCCCAGTCGGAACTCGATGTTCGAGACGCCGTTCAGCTGAGCGTTCAGCTCGGCGTACGCGAGCGCCCGTGCCGAGATGTCCGTGGCGACGACCGCACCGGCATGGCGGGCGACGAGGAGCGCCTGGATGCCGCATCCGGTGCCGAGATCGAGGGCTCGCTCGACCTCGATCGGCATGATGATCTCGGCGAGGGTGCGCGACGCCCCGCCCACTCCGAGCACGTGATCTGCGGGGAGCGCACCGTCGAGCGCCACCTCGTCGAGGTCGCTCGCGATCCACCATTCGCCGATGCCGTCGGCGTCGACGAACGACTGCGGCCGAAGCAGCGCGGCGGGAATGACCGCATCTCCGTCGATGCGCGCAAGGCCAAGAGCGACCAGGCCATCGACGCCGAGCCGCGGCAGCGCGGCGGCCACCCGAGGCGCAGGCTGGGGCATTCCGAGCACCAGAAGACGCCCCAGCGTCGCGAGCACACCGTCGTCACCGGCGATCGCCCGCAGGATCGGCTCGCGCATCCCTCGCGCCAGCGCGTCGTCCTCTTCCTCTCCCCACAGGCGACGCAACGGCTCCGAACGAAGGTCGGCGGCATCGAGATCTGCGGCGAGCGCAGCGCTGCGAAGCGGATCGGGAACGGGGGTGAGGGTGTCGGACACGGCCGTCACTCTACGCGTCTTCAGGGTTCTCATTCAGCCAGCCGCCTAGAATCACAAGGTCAGCACTCGCCGGACGCCTGAGATCACCGGCGTCCGAGGAAGACTCCCATGACCGCGACCACCTCCGAGAACGGCCTCCGCACGCGCCTGCAGCGCCTGGCACGCGGATCCGTCATCTCGGCGATGGTTCTCGGCATGTGCGGCATGGGTGCGGGAAATGCGTTCGCGGCCAGCGACTCCGAGACCGAGGACGCCCCTTCCGTCGAGTTGCTCCTGTCAGCGGGAGTGCGGGGAACCGTCTCGCCCGGAAGCGCGACGACGGCCTCGCTGACCGTGCAGAACGACGCGAAGTCGGCTCTCTCCGCCGGACGGGTCTCCGTCGAGATCAACCGCACTCCGCTGGTCGACGACGCAGCGGTCACGACGTGGCTGGACGACTCGGAGGCCCCGGGAGGATTCGAGCAGCTGGGCGCAGACCTCACCGCGCCGGTCGATGCCGAGGCGTCGGTGACCACGAGCCTCGTGATCCCGCCCGAGGCCCTCAGCGACCTCGCGCCGGGGGTGTACCCGCTGCGTGCGACGCTCAGCGGTGCGCAGACGGACGCTGAGGATGACGCCGAGTCCGTGACCTCGACGACCGTTCTCGTCATCTCCGCTGCCGAGAACCCGCCCGTCGCGCTGATGGTGCCGATCACCGCGACCCCGGTCGACGGCGCGCTTCTGACGACCGAGGAGCTCACCGCGCTCACCGCCGCCGACGGCGCACTCACCGCAGTGCTGGAGGGGGTCCGCGGCACATCGGCGATCCTCGCGATCGACCCGTCGATCCCTGCCGCGATCCGGGCTCTCGGATCCGCAGCACCGCAGAGCGCACGCGAATGGCTGCGTCAGCTCGACGCACTCCCGAACGATCGTTTCGCACTGCAGTTCGGCGACGCCGATGCCACGACGCAGGCCCAGGCCGGCCTCCCCGAGCTCCTGCAGCCGACAACGCTCGCGACCTTCCTCACTCCGGGCAACTTCCTCGCCCTTCCGGATGAGAGCCCCACCGCGACTCCGACCGCGACCCCCGCGCCCACGCCGGCAGCCACCGATGGTCCTGCGCTGCCGAACGACGCGGATCTCACCACCATCGAGGGCGCCTCCCCCGGCATCCTCTGGCCGCGAAGCGATGCGTCGACCGCTGACCTCGACGCCTTCTCCGCCTACATGGGCGGCGCAGCCATCACCGTCCTGTCGTCGACGGCGGTCGGCGGAGCCGACGACGCTCATGCGACGGTCGGCGAGCGCACGGCGCTCGTCACGGATGCGGCCGCATCCGCCGCGCTCTCAGAGGCGGCGGGAGAGGACGACGAGGCCGCACGTCAGCGATCGCTCGCCGAGGCGAGCGCGCACCTCGCGCTGTCCGCGCAGACGAACCCGGCCGCACCGCTTCTCGTAGGACTGGATCGTGACGAGACCCGCACCGCAGATGCGCTGAACGACACGATCACCTCGTTCGACACGCTCGGCTTCGGGCTCGCGGAGGTCCTGTCCACCCCCGCAGTCTCCGCCGCGCTCACCACCGAACCCGACGTGACCCGCGCCACGGCCCTGCAGCGGATGCTCGACAGCGAGATCGTTCTCGGAGAGTTCGCCTCGATCCTCGATGACCGCCAGCTGCTACTGAGCCCCAAGCGCATCCAGATCATGCGCGCGATGGCGGTCGGCCTCACGGAAGATGCTTTCGACGACGCCGTCGCTGAGGTGAACACCGCGACGACCGACACCCTCGATGCCGTCGACATCCCGCCTGCCAGCACCATCCAGCTGCTCTCGGCCAACGCTGATCTGCCCTTCTCTGTGCGAAACGATCTGCCCTGGCCGGTGAACCTCAATCTGTCCGTCAAGCCGAGTGATCCTCGTCTCGAGGTCGAGCCGGTGACCGCCGCGACGATCCAGCCCGGAACCACGAGCAGAGTCAAGGTTCCCGTCTCGGCGAGGGTCGGAAGCGGCGAGGTCGCGCTGAAACTGGAGCTCTCGAGCCCCACCGGGGTGCCGATCAGCACACCCGAGACCGTGCGCGTATCGGTGCGCGCCGAGTGGGAGACGATCGGTCTCGCGGTGTTCGGCGGTCTGATCGTGCTGCTTCTCGGTCTCGGCATCATCCGCACCGTCCGTCGTCGTCGCCGTGAGGCGGCGACCGAGGAGGGCGCAGAGACGAAGACGGATACCGACGTGCAGTCGGCTGCCGTCGAGGAGTCGAATGAGTAGTCTCGGCCGCGCGAGCGCCGTCATCGCCGCCGGCACCATGGTGTCGCGGGTCACCGGGTTGTTGCGCAGCATCGTCCTGGTCGGTGTGCTCGGCTCGATCTCGCAGGCGGCGGACGCTTTCACGGTGGCCAATCAGCTCCCGAACAGCGTCTTCCAGCTCATCTCCGTCGGTGTGCTGACCGCGGTGATCGTTCCGCAGATCGTCAAGGCCACGGCCAAACCCGACGGCGGTGGGGCGTTCATCTCGAAGATGTTCACCCTGGGCGTCGTGGTGCTGCTCATCTGCACCGCCATCGCGATGATCGCGGCTCCTGGTCTGGTGTGGCTCGCCACATCAGACAAGCAGGAGGATCTGCGGGCCCTCGCGACCGCCTTGGCCTATTGGTGCCTTCCGCAGATCCTCTTCTACGGCATCTACGCGCTCCTGGGCGAGACTCTCAACGCCCGTCGAATCTTCGGCCCGTTCACCTGGGCCCCCGTCGTCAACAACGTCGTCTCCATCGCCGGTTTCCTGGCACTCGGCGCACTGTTCGGCAACGTGCCCACGAGAGCGGCTGCCTGGACCCCCGAGATGACGGCGATGCTCGGAGGCACGGCGACCCTCGGTATCGTCCTCCAGGCGCTCGTCCTGCTGATCTTCTGGCGACGCACCGGTCTGTCGCTGCGCCCCGACTTCCGCTGGCGCGGCGCGGGGCTCGGAACGGTCGGGCGACTCGCGGGCTGGACCCTGCTGATGGCGTTGGCCGGCATCGCTGCGGGGTTCTTCCAGACCAGCATCGCGACGGCCGTGTCGGGCACCGATGCCTCGACGACCGTGATGGCGAATGCGTGGCTCGTCTTCATGCTCCCGTATTCGGTCATCGTGCTCTCGATCGGCACCCCGTACTTCACGCAGATCAGTGAGCACGCGGCGGCCGGACGCGACGACGAGGTGCGCGCGGACATCAGCCGCAGCATCCGGACGCTCGTGTTCTTCATCATGGCCGCGATCGCTGCGGTGGCGGCGGCGACCCTTCCGGCGTCTCGGGTGTTCACGAGGTCTATCGATGAGACGTTCGCGGCGGCACCGGTGCTGATCGCCTACCTCGTCGGGCTCCTGCCGCTGACGATCCTGTTCATCGTGCAGCGGACGTTCTACGCCTACGACGACACCCGAACGCCGTTCTGGTTCACGATCCTCCAGTGCACCCTCGTCGTCGGAACGGCCCTGCTGGCCTCGTTCCTGTACACCGCCGATGTACTCCCGGCCAGCCTCCTGGCCGCAGCGGTCGCGCTCGGCCAATCAATCGCGAGCACAGTGCAGACAGTGCTCGCGATCTGGCTGCTGCACCGCAAGATCGGCGGACTGCAGATCGGATCCTGGATGCTGTCGATCGGCCGCTTCGTCCTCGCGGCGATCCCCGCCGCCGCGGCCGGATGGGGAGTGTTCCTCCTGATGGGCGGCGACGAGGGGTGGACGCTTCGGAGCCAGCTGTTCGGCGCCCTCGGAACCTGCATCATCGGCGCCGCTGTGGTGGTCGTCTACATCGGCATCCTGGCCCTCCTCCGGGCGCCGGAGCTCAAGGTCGCGGGCTCCATGCTGCGGCGCTTCCTGCCCGGTCGCTGAGCATCGACGCGCGGGAATGTCGCGCGGTTACCATTGGTTGAAGCAGTCGAACGTCTTTCGGCGTCTCAGCATCTACGACGGAGAGCACATGCGTCAGGTCATCATCATCGGTTCCGGTCCTGCCGGATTCACCGCCGCCATCTACGCGGCGCGCGCGAACCTCAAGCCGCTGCTCATCGCGAGCACGGTCGAGGTCGGCGGAGAGCTGATGAACACCACCGAGGTCGAGAACTACCCGGGCTTCCCCGAGGGGATCCAGGGGCCCGAGCTCATGGCGAAGTTCCAGGAGCAGGCCGAGAAGTTCGGTACCGAGGTCGTCTACGACGACGTCACCGAGCTCGATCTCGCCGGCCCCGTCAAGAAGGTCACGCTCGGCAGCGGAACCGTGCACGAGGCCCAGTCGCTCATCTACGCGACGGGATCGGCGTACCGCAAGCTCGGCATCGAGGGCGAAGAGCGCCTCTCCGGCTACGGAGTCTCGTGGTGCGCGACGTGCGACGGCTTCTTCTTCCGTGAGAAGACGATCGCGGTCGTCGGCGGCGGCGACTCGGCGATGGAAGAGGCCACGTTCCTCACCCGCTTCGCCGAGAAGGTCTACGTCATCCACCGCAAGGACTCCCTGCGCGCCTCGAAGATCATGCAGGAGCGCGCCTTCGCGAACGAGAAGATCGAGTTCGTGTGGAACAGCGAGGTCGCCGAGATCCTCGGCGGCGACTCCGTCTCGGGCGTCCAGCTGCGCAACACGGTCGACGGCACGCTCAGCGATCTCGCCCTCGACGGTCTGTTCATCGCGATCGGCAACGACCCGCGCACCCACCTCGTGCACGACAAGCTCGAGCTGACCGCAGAGGGAACGATCTGGGTCGACGGCCGCTCGTCGAAGACCTCGGTTCCCGGGGTGTTCGCCGCGGGTGACGTCATCGACCCAACCTACCGTCAGGCGATCACCGCCGCAGGCTCCGGCACGGTCGCCGCCCTCGACGCCGAGCACTTCCTCGCGGATTTTGAGGATGCTTCCGTCGAGTTCCCGGCTGCGGAAGCCGCCGAGATCATCACCGCCTGATCGGTCGGGAACAGTTTCACCTCGCCCGCTGTTGTAGCAGGCGAACCTCGAATCAAGGAGAACTCTGATGAGTGCAAAGGCTACGAGCCAGGCGACCTGGGAGCAGGACGTTCTGCAGGCCGAAGGTCCCGTCCTCGTGGACTTCTGGGCCGAGTGGTGCGGACCGTGTCGTATGGTCGCCCCCGTTCTGGACCAGATCCAGGCGGACAACCCCGACAAGATCACCATCCTCAAGCTGAACGTGGACGAGAACCCGCAGCTGGCGATGAAGTACCAGATCACCTCCATCCCCGCGATGAAGGTGTTCCAGGGCGGTGAGGTCAAGACGACCATCATCGGCGCCAAGCCGAAGCCGGCCCTCGAGCAGGACCTCGCAGCCTTCATCGGCTGATCAGGACTCCCAAGGCCGTCACCTCTTCGGAGGTGGCGGCCTTCTCCGTGTCCGGCAGAGAGGTGTCGCCGCGACTACTTGTCGTACACGGGCACCGGGGGCAGCCCGCGGGCCGCGCGAGCGCGATCGACGATCTCCTGGATCACCGGGGTCTTCGCGGCGTTGTAGGTCGATCGCCCGCGTGCCGCGGCCGCCACAGCGTCGCACTTCGCGTGCGAGTACCGATCCACGTCATCCGGGTGTGCGAGCAGCCAGTCCCTGAGGATGCGCTGGTTCGCTGCATCCCAGTCCTCGGCGACGAAGAAGTGCGCTATCGCGCTGCGGATGCCGTCGGTCTCACGGATCATGACGGGATGCGTGCGCACCGCACTCCCCCGTCGCCATCCTCCGGCCTCCAGCGCAGGCAGCTGCGCCTCGAAATCCTCGAGGTCTCGGATCCTGATGGCCAGATCGATGATGGGCTTCGCCCGCATCCCCGGGATCGCTGTCGATCCGATGTGCTCGATCAGCCAGTCGGCATCCGTCAGGCTGCGGATCTCCACGGCGATGCCGGCGAACCTATCCGCCCAGGCGGGATCGTAGGCGACGAGCATCCTGGGCATCGCGGCAGGATCGTCAGGACGCGTCGGCGACCGTGGGGTCCCAGCGGCGGTGACGCTGCTTCTCATCGAGCAGCCCCCACACGGCCGGTGTGAGCTCGGGGTATTCCAGAGCGATCTGACGCAGCACGCGGTAGTGACGAGCCGCGTTGGGACGCACACCGTCGTTCGCGGTGATGTTGTCGGCGCGCAAGAGGTACACAACGAGCTCGTCGACGCTCGGCAGCTCTTCCATGAACTCCCAGGGATCCTCTCCGCTGAGAAGACGCTCCTGAATGAGCACAGCGAGTTCGTCCGACGCCTCTGCTCGCAGCACTTCCAGGCTGGCGCGACGGGGAACGGACTCGGTCATGCTTCCAGCCTACGTGGCGTTGCGGGTGCCTCGGCGCTCCACCTTCAGCTCGTCGGTCATCTCCTCGAGCTCCTTGCCCTTGGTCTCGGGGACCTTGAAGTAGACGAAGAAGAACGACAACAGGGCGAAGAACGCGTAGAAGCCGTAGGCGAACGTGAGGCCGATGTCGGCGAAGATCGGGAACGTCGTCGAGATGAAGAAGTTCGCCGCCCACTGGGCCGCCGCAGCGACCGCAAGGGCTCCCGCACGGATCGAGTTCGGGAAGATCTCTCCCAGAAGAACCCAGACGAGCGGGCCCCAGGTGGCTCCGAAGAACACCACGAAGCCGTTCGCGCAGATCAGCGCCACCGTGGCCCAGGGGTCGGGGAGCGTCGCTGTGCCCTCGGCATCCAACGTGCCGAACGAGAACGCCAGCGCCATCAGTCCGAGCGTCACGGTCATGCCCACTGAGCCGACGAGCAGCATGATGCGGCGGCCGACCTTGTCGACGAGCAGGATCGCCACGATCGTCACCACGATGTTGGTCACCGAGGTGATGACCGAGGTCAGCAGCGCGCTCGACTCATCGAAACCGACGGACTGCCACAGCGTCGTCGAGTAGTAGAAGATCACGTTGATGCCGACGAACTGCTGGAAGACCGACAGCAGGATGCCGACCCAGACGATCGGCTTCAGGCCCAGGCGGCTACCGCGGAGGTCGCGCAGCGACTCCTTGCGCTCCGTGTCGATCGTGCTCGTGATCTCCTTGATCTTCGCATCGACGTCGACGGCGCCCGTGACGGTCTCCAAGACCTCCGCTGCGCGCTTCATGTCGCCTTTTCGCACGAGGTATCTCGGAGACTCGGGGAGCCTCAGAGACATGATCCCGTAGACGAGTGCGGGGATCGCCGCGACCATGAACATCCAGCGCCATGCAGTGAGACCCCACAGCGGCTGATCGGCCGCGCCGGCGAGGTTCGCGAGCAGGGCGTCCGACAGCAGGGCCGCGAAGATACCGGTGACGATGGCGAGCTGCTGCAGTGAGCCGAGGCGGCCTCTGATCGCCGCAGGAGAGACCTCCGCGATGTAAGCGGGAGCGATGACGGATGCTGCACCGACACCGAGTCCGCCGATCACGCGCCAGATGATGAGGTCCACCACGCTGAAGGCCAGACCCGAGCCGATGGCGGAGATGAAGAACATCGCCGCCGCGACGACCATCACCGGGATGCGCCCGCGCTTGTTCGCGATCGGTCCGGCGAACCAGGCTCCCACAGCACAGCCGATGAGCGCGGAGGAGACCGCGAAGCCCTTGAGGCCGACTCCGAGGTCGAATCCGGATACGGTGCCCGCCAGAGCGTCGACCGCTCCGTTGATCACCGCCGTGTCGAAGCCGAACAGGAAGCCACCGAGCGCGGCGGCGATGCTGACCGCTATGACTCGGCGACGGACACCCTCTGGATTCAGTGGCTTGGACATGGCATCCCTCTCATCGTCGCGACCTGGCGAGTCTACGACCGCTCAGCGGCTGAGACGGGGAATCACGCCGATCCGTAGCCGGATTGCCCGATCTCCTCGAGGATGCGGTTCAGATCCTGTATCGAAGCGAAATCGATTATGACCTGGCCTTTGCGCGCACCGAGCGAGACCTTGACGCGCGTGTTCAGGCGATCGCCGAGGTTGCCGGCCACCTCGTCGAGGTAGGCGCGACGAGCTCCGGGAGTGGGCTTCGCCGTGCGGCCGGGAGCCGCCGGCTCGGTCTTGGCCGCGACCTCGGTGGCACGCACGGACAGGTCTTCGTTGACGACCTTGTCGGCGAGGCGCTGCATCGCCTCGGGGGTCTCGAGGCTGAGGATCGCTCGAGCGTGACCGGCCGTCAGCACTCCTGCCGCTACACGCTGCTGAACGGGAACCGGCAGCTTGAGCAAGCGGATCGTGTTGCTGATCTGTGGACGGGAACGACCGATGCGCGTGGCCAGCTCCTCCTGAGTGATCCCGAAGTCCTCGAGCAGCTGCTGGTAGGCGGACGCCTCCTCGAGTGGGTTCAGCTCCGAGCGGTGCAGGTTCTCGAGAAGGGCATCGCGCAGGAGGTCTTCATCGGCGGTCTCACGGACGACAGCGGGGATGGCTGCCAGGCCCGCCTCACGGGCGGCACGGGTCCGCCGCTCCCCCATGATGAGCTCGTACTCGCCGTCGCTGTTCTTGCGCACGACGACGGGCTGCAGCACGCCGAACTCCCGGACGCTGTGCACGAGCTCGGCGAGGTCTTCGGGATTGAAATGCGTGCGCGGCTGCCGCGGGTTCGGGACGATCTTCTGCGGGTCGATCTGGATGAGATGGATGCCGGGGACCACCTCGAGCTCCTCTGCAGCGGGCTGATCGCTGGTCTGCTCCGTCGCCGGGCGCAGGTTCGCACCGGGGAAGAAGACATCCACGGGACGCTCGGACTGATCAGCGGTGGGGATGAGGGCACCGATGCCCCGGCCCAGTCCAGTGCGCTTCGCCATCATTTCTCCTTGCTCTGCGCCGCAGTGCGCGACGCGATCTCGACGGCGGCCTCGCGGTAGGCGACAGCGCCGGCGGATTGCCCATCGTAGGCGATCACGGTCTGACCGAAACTCGGCGCTTCCGACACCCGCACAGAGCGCGGGATGACGGTGTCGAGCACCTGATCGGGGAAGTGGGTGCGGACCTCGTCAGCGACCTGCTGAGCAAGTCGCGTACGTCCGTCGAACATCGTCAGGAGGATCGTCGATAGATGAAGCCCTGGATTCAGGTGCTTCTGGATCATCTGGATGCTGCCGAGAAGCTGGCTCAGCCCCTCCAGTGCGTAGTACTCGCACTGGATCGGAATGAAGACCTCGTTCGCCGCGGTGAACGCGTTGATCGTCAGGAGGCCGAGAGACGGCGGGCAGTCGATGATCACGAAGTCCATCGGATTGTCGACCAGGTACTCCTCCAGCGCGCGGCGCAGGCGGTGCTCGCGTGCGACCTGAGCCACGAGTTCGATCTCGGCGCCGGCGAGGTGGATCGTGCTCGGTGCGCAGAAGAGATTCACGTCCTCGGGGCTCTGCTGCACGATGTCTGCGAGGGGGACTTCGTCGATCAGGACGTCGTAGATGCTCTGGGTGTCCGCATTGTGCGGTACACCGAGGGCTGTGGAGGCGTTTCCCTGGGGGTCGAGGTCGACGACGAGCACCTTCGCACCGAGGCCAGCGAGAGCGGATGCGACGTTGACCGCACTGGTCGTCTTGCCGACCCCACCCTTCTGGTTCGAGACCGTCAGGATGCGGGTGTCCCCACTGAAGTCGATGTTCACTGCTTCGAGCACTCTGCGGCGAGCTGAGAGGTCCGCGAGTTCCCGCGCGAGCGGCGTATCCATCCCGAAGGAGTCCTTCGGTGATGCCTTTTCGGGCTGTTTCACGTGAAACATCCACTCCTTTCGGGGCCGTGTTCCACTCTAATCGCTGTGGCGGACGTTGCTTACTGTCGGTCGAGTTCCGGGGGCATCTCTGTGAGAATGCCCGTGCTCATGCAGTCGGATCATCGCGTTTCACGTGGAACATTCATGGACGCACCAGGGACATGATCTCCCCCACCAGGTCGACAAGTGGCCTCGTCGCATCGAGCTCGAGTGTCGCACCTCGGCGCAGGAGGGGCTCGATCGACCGAAGGTTCTCTCGGATCTCGTTTCGCTCCGATTCGGTGGAACCATAGGGATTCGTCAGACGCCGCTGAACGCGCTCGAGGATGATCGCCTCCGGTGCCGAGAGCAGCACCACATGGTCGAAGTGGTCGTAGAAGTAGCCCTGGTTCTCGACGGTCCCCGCCACCGCGAGATCAGGGTGTTCTTCTAGTAGTGCCGTCAGCCGGTCCACGTCCCACAAGCCATCCTGGGTCTTCCAGTTTCCGTAGTCAGTGTCGATCGCCGGTACTCCCCCGGCCCCGATCAGGGCGACAACGCTGGACTTCCCTACGCCGGACATTCCTGTGATGAGAACTCGGGCCATTCCTCCACGGTATCCATGTTTCACGTGAAACACCGACCACACATGTGTCGACGCCGCCGATATCCGTCGCCTTCGTGGCTGCGGGTCAGAGTCCCACGCCCGTTTCCAACGGGGCATCTGCCGTCGTCATGCCGTGTGTTTCACGTGAAACACCCTCCTCGTCGGGGACTTGGACTGCCGACGTGCGCGTATGAGGCCCTGTGTGTCCCCGTGTTCAGGCCGGACTGCTCCGTGCCGCCTGCTCGAATGTTCTATCAGGCGACTCTGCTCCGAACGTCGGCACGGATCCCGTCGGGTGGGGGGTACTCCCCACCCGACGGTCCCGCCCAGTGATGCTCGTCGCTGGGCCCGACGCCCCTGCGCGCGTGGGTGAGCATGGAAGTGCCCGCCCCCCACCTTCCCCAGCGCTATTGACCCTGGGGTTCGGAGCTTCACCGCTCATAAGCGAACCGATCATCGTGAATCAATGGGATCGTGCGGTCGCGGACTCGCTCAGACCCTCGCTATGGGTCGACAACGATACGTCCGCAGCTCGCTACGCGGAGCGGTGTGCGACGAGAGACTGGGGTCGAGTTCGCCCCGTGGGTCCAATGACTCCTCTCCCCGAGAGGCTGAATGCAGATGTGCGAGGTGAATGTGCGGCGGCGGGTCCTGGATCGCACGCTGTAATTGCCCCCTGTAGTGCGCACTCAACGCCATCCGTTTCACGTGAAACGTTGACTCGCGGCACTCCCTGTCGCCCGTCAAGGACGACTCACACGTGCGCCGGGGCACCGGCCTGTGCAGTGCGAAAGGAGCACCTGCGCTGAGAAGAGTGCTCTTCGGTCTCGGTCGTCGAGGGGTGCCCGAACGCGGGACTCTCGGTCGCACGCAATGCGCTGCTTTCGATCCGACAGTCGCCAACTATGAGACCCAGCCGCAGCCCAGCCCAGCCCAGCCCAGCCCAGCCCCAGCCCCAGCCCCAGACGCAGACGCAGACGCAGACGCAGACGCAGACGCAGACGCAGACGCAGACGCAGACGCAGCCTGCCACCGTTAGGCAACTCAGATCCACGCGCAAACCGGACTTCATCCCGATACTCAGAGCGCAGCCCATAAGCGACCGCAGAGTGGCTGCAAGCCGACGCGTCTATACGCCTACATGCCTGCCGGCGTCAATGAACAGACTCCCCTCCAACCCCACCCCCGAACCCCCACCTCCCCCAACGACAGTGACCGGGGTGCCAAAGCGGAGATGTCTTCACTGCACGCGCCGATGCAGGTGGAGAATCACAGCAGGTTTACCTCCAGCAGTGGTCGGATCGTTTCACGCGAAACATCCATAGCCAGAGGTTTGCTGCGTTTCACCGACGGCGGCATGACGTCTGCACTCGTGCCGCCGTACACGGGGAGCGATGTTTCACGTGAAACCCCCGCTTGAGTCCCCGATGACATAACTGACGGCATGCGCGCGACCTTCGCTGAGTAGCAATGGAGGACCGTGATGCACCTCGCTAGGCGCCGCGTACGGAGATCATCCAGCGACGCTCCACGACACCCACACCCACACCCACACCCACACCCACACCCACCGTTTCACGTGAAACGTAGCTCTTTCTCACATCACCCTAAAGCGGGTACCGCAGGTGTGGTACTTCTCCCGGCGGCCAGTCGCCTGCGCGACAGCCAGACATCCGAACCGTACGAAGAACGGGCGAACGCGCACGCCTCGCGGAGCACCGCTACCGCGATGTCGACTGAACATCGCCCTGGTATCACCATCCCGCTAATGGGCCTGGAGTCTCCCTGCGCTCCTGAGCATCGCGTTTCACGTGAAACATGTCAGGCATCACGCGGAGAGAGTCACTGAACCATACAGTGAAGTCGCGTGAAGTCCTCCACGTACAGATAGCGACACCGCGCCCTACAAGGCGATGAGCTATTCCGGCGACTGGAATCCGCGCGTATGTAGAAGAGGAACGCCGCACTCCCAACGAAGAAGTCCTGGAGATCAGAAGTGTCGGTCGTCGAGAGAACCACGCGCTGAAGCGCTGTGCCTGCCTAGCGAACGACCGCCCGCACAACACGAGTCGATTCCGGCAGCACATCCTCACCGAGAACCTCGACCCGGACGTCCGTCAGGCGGAACTTCTTGATCTGCTTCTGTGCGGCGTCGATCTCGTTCGCCGCGTTCATCCCCTTGAGCAGCGTGAGCTCTCCCCCGTCACGAACGAGTGGAGCGGTCAGCGGGATCAGAGTCTTCAGTGCACTCACCGCGCGCGCGGTCACCACGTCGAAGCCCTCCGGTCGCCGTGCATCTTCAGCACGAGCCCGTAGCACTTCGACGTTGTCCAGCCCCAGGGCATCGACCTGCTCGTTCAACCAGATCACACGACGCTCCATCGGTTCGATCAGCGTCCACTGCACGTCGGGTCGCGCGATCGCGAGGACGATGCCAGGGAGGCCTGCACCTGAGCCGACGTCTGCAACCGACCCGTGGAACAACGGAGCAGCGATCACGCTGTTCAAGACGTGCCTCGTCCACAGACGGGGAAGCTCGAGCGGTCCGATGAGACCGCGCTCTTCGCCATGCTCCGCTAGAGCTGCAGTGAACCGCCTCGCCAGTTCGATCCGTTCTCCGAAGAGTTGAGATGCGACCGCCGGCTCGACCTCGACAGCACTCACTACAGCATTCCGATCAATGTTTCACGTGAAACGTCAGCGACGACGGAGAACGGTGTGCCGGTCAGCACCTTCACCATACGACTCCGAGACAAGTCCCTGGTCAGCGGCGATATCGTGCACCAGCTTGCGCTCGTAGCTCGACATCGCAGGCAGGGAAGCCTGCGTTGCACCATCGTCGAGCTTGGCGGCTGCGGCATTGACCAGAGTCTCGAGCTGGCGACGACGGGTGTCGCGCGACCCGCCGATATCGAGAATCAGGCGCGAGAAAGAACCTGTCTTGCTCTGCACCGCCAGACGCGTCAGCTCCTGCAGAGCCTGAACCGTGTCGGGAGACGAAAGCAGCGCAAGTCCGTCGCCCTCCGCCTCTACCGAGACATAGGCACGCCCCTGCCGCACGTCGAGGTTCAGATCGCCGTCGATGTCGGCGATGTCGAGGAGCTCTTCGAGGTAGTCGGCTGCGACATCGCCCTCGTTCTCCAGCTCGGCGACCGTGGGCTCCACGATCTCAGTCACGTTGTCGGTCACGAACCGCTCCCCTTCTTCTTCGAACGCTTCTTACCCACGGGCTGCTGACGCTTGGGAGTCTGTGCCTTCGCACGCTCCGCCTCTTCGAGCAGTCGCTGCTGCTCCGCCTCGTATGCGGCCATCGGAACGACCTTGCCCGACGAGTCGATCGCCTTACCCTTGCGAGCAAGTCGCTCTTCGCGGGCCTTGGCCGCCTCGGAGCCCGGAGTCGGCATCTCACGGATAACGAGGAACTGCTGACCCATCGTCCAGAGGTTCGAGATGAACCAGTACACGACGACGCCGAGCGGGAAGAAGATACCCGAGAAGATGAAGCCCAGCGGGAGGATGTAGAGCATGATCTTCTGCATCTGGTACGCCTGGCCGGTCTTGGCCTCGGGCGACAGATTCTTCGAGATGATCTGCAGCTGAGTGAAGAACTGCGACGCGATCATGAGCACGACGAGCGTGACGAGGATGATGATCGCCGTGGTGTTGCCGGCGTCCACCGCATTGCCGAGCGTCTCGTGCAGGGATGCCACGCCGAACAGCTCAGCGTTGTAGAACTGCTCGGTGAGCTCCGCGTTCAGCAGACCGACGCCGCCGACGCCGAGGTTGTGGTGCTTGGAGACATCACTCAGCACGCTGAACAGCGAGAAGAAGATCGGCATCTGCACCAGCAGCGGAAGACAGCTCGACATCGGCGTCGTGCCGTGCTTCTTATACAGCGCCATGGTCTCGCGGCTCATGGCCTCGCGAGAGAGCTGATCCTTCTTTCCGCGATACTTCTCTTGAACTTTTCGCAGTTCAGGAGCAATTTCCATCATCTTCCGCTGGCTCTTGATCTGCTTCACGAAGAGCGGGATCAGCGCGGCACGGACGACGATGACGAGGCCGACAATCGACAGCACCCAGGTCAGACCGGATGCCGCCGGAAGACCGACGGCCGTCAGCAGCCAGTGCCAGGCGACGAGCACCATCTCGACGAGCCACTTGAGCGGCCACAGGATGGTTCCGATCAGGTCGAAGCCGCCGGAGGCGGGCGCCGGCGACGGGGTGGTGCTGGCGAGCAGAAGGTCAAGACCCACCGATCAGTCCTTTCGGGAAGGGACGACGAAACCGTGCGCGGTCAGGTCATAACGGAAATGTTCGTGAGGACGGACGTCATCGACGCCGCCGTGGCTCCAGGGATTGCAACGGAGGATGCGCCATGCCGAGAGCATCGTTCCCCGCGCGGCGCCGTGCTGTTGCACCGCACCTACAGCGTAAGCGGAACAGGATGGGTAATAGGCACAGACGTCTCCATACATCGGAGAGATCACCTTGCGGTAGCCAGCGAGGAAGCCGAGGACCAGGTTCCTCGGTACCAGCGGGATGCTGCGCAGCAGATCCCCTGCCCGCATATGGCCCGTGCCGATGGAGGATGCCGGAAGAGCGGTCATGCTCGCGCCTGCCCGAGACGGTCGAGGCACCGGTTCACATCGGCACTCAGCTCTGCGTAGCTCGCGGTCGCGGACGCAGGAAGGGCACGGATGACGACATCCGTGCCCTCGGGGACCCGCGGAAGCGCCTCCGCACAGACGGCTTTGAGTCGCCGACGGACGGTGTTGCGCACCACAGCGGTGCCCACCTGCTTGCTGATGATGAATCCGAACCTCGCGGCTCTGCTCTCGCCCGTCGTCAGCATCGAGGTGACGACCTTGGCTCCGCCACAACGGGATCCGCGTCGAACGACCAGTCGATAGTCGCTCCCGCGGGTCACACGAAACGGGCGGGCGAGCACAGCGGTCTACGCGGAGAGCTCGGTGCGGCCCTTCGCACGACGAGCCGAGAGGATGGCGCGGCCGGCGCGGGTGCGCATGCGAAGGCGGAAGCCGTGCTTCTTGGCGCGACGACGGTTGTTGGGCTGGTAAGTGCGCTTGCTCATGAAATCACTCCGGGAATGCTGCCACCGGGATCGATTTGACCGGAGACATAGGGATCTGCCATTCAGGCATAAGTCAACCGATTAAGGGTACGTCTTGACGGCGCGCAGAGCAAATCTGCGCGCTTCGACCTCGACCTCCGGCACGATCCGCACAGCTATTATCCACAACCCGTGGCATGCACGTATGCGCAACACGCGCGCGGATTCCCCAGGGCAGGTTGCCGTTCCCAGCCGCGGTGACTACCGTGGCATCCGAAGTTATCCACAGGGGGGACGCCTTTCTCGACGCCCCGCCGCATCCCCAGCACGGAGCGTCATGTCATCACCTGCCCAGCCCGACGTTCCGATCTGGACCACAGTGCAGGACCTGCTCGAGGCGGACGACCGGGTGACTCCGCAGCTGCAGGGGTTCCTCAGCCTCGCGGTCCCCGCCGGCGTCATGTCGGCGACGCTCTATCTGGAGGTCCCCAACGACCTCACAGCAGCGCAGATCAACAAGCGTCTGCGGCTGCCGATCATGGAGGCGCTCTCTCACATCGGCCAGGAGGTCACCTCGTACCGCGTCGTGGTCAACCACGAGCTCGCCGAGCAGCCGACCGCGCCCATCGCCGTCGCGGACTACGGCCGCCAGGAGCAGATCCGGGTCGAGTCGCCCATGGAGCAGCCGACGCAGCTCCGCCACGAATCGCGCCTCAACCCGAAGTACACCTTCGACAACTTCGTCATCGGGCAGTCCAACCGCTTCGCCCACGCCGCAGCGGTCGCTGTCGCCGAAGCTCCCGCCAAGGCGTACAACCCGCTCTTCATCTACGGAGACTCCGGGCTCGGGAAGACCCACCTTCTCCACGCGATCGGCGACTACGCCCAGTCCCTCTATGCAGGGGTGAAGGTCCGGTACGTCTCGAGCGAAGAGTTCACGAACGACTTCATCAACTCGATCGCGAACAACCGCGGCGCCGCCTTCCAGGCGCGCTACCGCGACGTCGACATCCTCCTGATCGACGACATCCAGTTCCTCCAGGGTCGTGCCGAGACTCAGGAAGCCTTCTTCCACACGTTCAACACGCTGCACGACCACAACAAGCAGGTCGTGATCACGAGCGATGTGGCGCCGAAGCACCTGACCGGGTTCGAGGATCGGATGCGCAGCCGGTTCGAGTGGGGTCTGATCACCGACGTGCAGGCTCCCGACCTCGAGACCCGCATCGCGATCCTCCGCAAGAAGGCCCAGAGCGAGGCTCTCCATATTCCCGACGAGGTACTCGAGTACATCGCCACCGTCGTCTCCTCGAACATCCGCGAACTCGAGGGCGCACTGATCCGCGTCTCGGCATTCGCAAGCCTGAACCGCTCAGCCCTCGACATCTCTCTCGCCCAGACGGTGCTCCGCGACATCATCGACACCGCCGAGGACAACATCATCTCGCCGACGGACATCATCACGGCGACGGCGCAGTACTTCAAGCTGACAGTCGACGATCTGTACGGATCGAGCCGCTCGCAGCAGATCGCAACGTCTCGACAGATCGCGATGTATCTCTGTCGGGAGCGCACGAGCCTCTCGCTGCCCAAGATCGGACAGCTGTTCGGCAATCGCGATCACACGACGGTCATGTACGCCTACAAGAAGATCAGCGAGCTCATGAAGGAGCGACGTTCGATCTACAACCAGGTGACGGAGATCACCACGCAGCTCGGTCGCCGCTGAGCGCACGACGCCTCGAGAAGGGGGTCGCAGTGTCCGTTGAGACGCTGCGACCCCCTTCTCGTGCGTCTAGGAGGCATCCGCGAGTGCGGATAGATGCCAGTTTGCACATGTGGATAACTTGTGGATGGATCGCGTTCAGGTCGGGACGAATGTGGGGGAAACCGACGAACCTGTGGATAACCGGGGGAGAGCGCTCCGACCGACGCAGGCCGTCCACCCGCGTATTCCTCAGGGATTCCACAAGTGACAACCATGTAGTTCCCTACTCGCGTCTGCTTTCCACCGAGTTATCCACAGTATCCACAGGTGTTAACACCGTTAAGGAGTTAATTCAATTCAGGGGCGATCCGATCACCAGACGGTGGGGAAAGTCCGACAGGCCCGAGGTTCGCCCCGGCCGTAGGGATCCGACCTGCTGTGGGGCTAGCATGGGAAGCCCTGCACCGGCAGGACCGATGACGACACGTCTCAGAACGACGACAAGGGAGCACCCGTGAGGTTTCAGGTCAACCGCGATGTCTTCAGCGAGGCTGTCTCGTTCGTCGTCAAGCTGCTTCCCCAGCGCAATCCTCAGCCGATCCTCGCCGGAGTCCTGATCGAAGCCGATGGCTCCGGCCTCACGCTCTCGGCCTTCGACTACGAGGCCTCGGCGCGTACGACGATCGAAGCGACTGTCGACACCCCGGGCACGATCCTGGTGCACGGCCGCCTCCTCTCCGACATCGCCAGCCGACTTCCCAACGCTCCGATCGAGATCGCCGTCGAAGACGACGGCAGCATCACGGTCAGCTGCGGTTCCGCTCGATTCACACTCGCAGCCATGCCTGTCGAGGAATATCCCTCGATCCCCGAGGTCTCCGGATCCTCCGGGGTGGTTCCGGCAGACGACTTCGGCACCGCGATCGCGCAGGTCGGCTTCGCGGCATCGCGCGACGATGTCACCCCGGTGCTCACCGGTGTGCAGCTCGAGGTCTCCGGTCACACGCTGAGCCTGGTCGCCACCGACCGTTACCGTGTCTCTCTGCGTGACGTCCCGTGGGACGGCGAAGCCGTAGAGGCGACCGCACTCGTCCCCGCACGCACGCTCCTCGAGGTCGGAAAGACGTTCGGTCACGCGGGCACGATCCAGATCGCGTTCTCAGGAGCCGGCGACCGCGAGATCATCGCGTTCACGGCAGGCAACAAGACAGTCACGTCGCTGCTCATCAAGGGCAACTTCCCGCCGGTCCGCCGTCTGTTCCCCGAGCAGACCGAGCACTACGCGGTCGTCAACACCGCAGATCTCGTCGAGGCCGTGCGCCGTGTGTCGCTGGTTCTCGACCGTGCAGCTCCGCTGCGTTTCACGTTCACGTCCGACAGCGTCACGATGGACGCATCGGGCAGCGAGCACGCCCGCGCATCGGAGTCGGTCGACGCGATCCTGAACGGTGGCGACGATGTCACTCTCGGTCTCAACCCGCAGTACCTGATCGAGGCACTCGGAGCGGTCAAGAGCGAGTTCGTGCGCGTCACGTTCACGTCGAGCGACAACGCGAACAAGCTCAGCCCCGTGCTGATCACGAGCCAGACCTCTGTCGATCAGGCCGGTCTCGACTCGTTCAAGTACCTGCTGCAGCCCAACCTCCTGCTGCGCTGAGTCATCCGCGTCCGGCCGTTACCTGCCGGAAATAGCAGCGCTCAGAACGCGAAACACCAGACTGCGAGAGTCAGCCGTACCCCAGAGCACGGCTGCTCCGCATAGCCGTGCGGCCGCGCTCGTCTCTCCAGACGAAAGACGTTCCGCATGCCCGAGAATCCCCCTGCCCGCTCTCGCCGAGCGCGGGTGCTCACCGCCGGTGCCGCTCTTGCGGCCTCGACCCTCCTCGCGTTCGGTGTGGCATCGCCTGCCTCCGCCGTCGTCATTCCGGTCGCCTACGACACAGTCGCACTGACGGCTGCTCCGACCTCGGTGTCCGTCGGCGACACCGTCACGGTCACCGCGGTCTTCACCGGGCTCGTCGATGCCTATGCCTATGAACTCGACATCGCCTACGACCCGGATCTGCTCGCGTTCGTCGCCGACAGCCAGATCCTGCCCTCGGGAGGATTCGGATCGGCCACCGACACCGGGGCGCAGATCGCGGTCGCCGCCACGCGTCTCGGCACCTCGCCCGGCCTCGCCGGAACACAGACTCTCGTGACCCTCCGCTTCACCGCGCTCGAGCCGGGAGACGCCTCGCTCGCGATCGCATCCGGGCGCATCGTGGATTCGAACGCCCAGCCGACCACGGTCGATCCCAACGCCGCCGGCACGTCGGCGATCGTCGAGATCTCGGGCGACGACGGGTCGGAGCCTGGTTCCGGTGACGACGGTTCCGCCGCGGCCGACCCCGGAACCGGCGCAGGATCGGGCTCGGGCTCCACCCCCGACGGCTCGCTCGCCGTCACGGGTGCCGACGCCGCTCCGTGGCTGATCCTCGGAGCAGCGGCGATCGCCGCCATCGCCGCGGGGACGGTCATCGCAGTGCGACGGAGGACTCGATGATCGGGCGCGACATTCGAGCACAGCTGGCGAACAACAGGAGAGACAAGACCGTGAAGAAGACCACACTCCGGATCGTCGCTGCCGTCTCGGTCGCAGGTGCTGCGATCGTCACGGGAAGCCTGGCGAGCGGGTCCGCGCTCGCGGCGCCGATTCCGGCGTCCGTCAGTCTGCCGCCGTACTACAGCGACCTCGACGTCACGGACGATGCGATGGTCACGACCGCGGATCTGACGATCGCCGCCGATGCACTGGGACTCACGAGCGCTTCTCCGGACTGGTCACGCGTGTCGATCCTCGACACCGACGCCGACGGAGAGCTCACGATCCTCGATCTCGCCGACCTCTCGAAGCGGATCATCTACGACGACGGTCCTTTCGAACTCGTCGAAGCCTCGGTGATCGACATGCAGGCGGCGATGAATGCCGGGGTCGCGACGTCGCAGAGCATCACTCAGGAGTACCTCGACCGGATCGCGGCCTACGACCGGGCTGTCGTTCCCGGGGGGAGTCGCGCTCTCAACTCGATCATCACGGTGAATCAGCAGGCGCTCGCCAGCGCAGCGGCAGCTGACGAGATCCGAGCGTCGGAGGGGATGACCAGCATGCTCCTGGGCGTGCCGATCGCGCTGAAGGACAACTACGGCACGGTCGATATGGTGACCACCGGCGGATGCGCCTGCTGGAATGAGAACCAGACGGCCACGGACGCCTCGATGGTGACCGGCCTGCGCAACGACGGTGCGGTGATCCTCGCGAAGGCCAGCCTCGACGAGTTCGCGTACGGATTCGTCTCCGAGTTCTCGTCGTTCCAGGATCCGGGTGCGACGTCCCTCGTGGCGAGTCCGTACGACACCACGAGGACGGCCGGCGGCTCGAGCGGCGGCACGGGCGCCGCCATCTCGGCGAACCTCGCGGCGATCGGCTTCGGCACCGACACCGGTGGATCGATCCGCGTTCCCTCGTCGTACAACCAGCTCGTGGGCGTCCGTCCCACGGTGGGGCTGGCCAGTCGAGACGGCATCATCCCGCTGGCCCTGTCGCAGGACACCGGCGGACCGATGGCCCGATCGGTCATCGACGCAGCCGTCGCGCTCGACGCGGTGGTCGGCATAGACGACGCCGACCCGGTCACCTCCCGACAGCAGGGTCTGGTGCCCGAGTCGTACACCTCGTTCCTCGACCCGAATGCTCTGCAGGGAGCGCGCATCGGCTACATCACGTCGATGGTCGGCAGCAACACCGGAACCGTCCGACTCTTCTCCGAGGCGACGGCTGCGCTGACCGCTCAGGGTGCGACCGTGGTGACCGTGACGCCTCCGGCGGAGTTCGCCGCAGTGCTGAATGAGGGATCCGGATCGACGAACGAGTTCCTGCACGACCTCGACGAGTACATCGCCACGCACCTCGGGCCCGCGGTCGAGGCGCGGACGCTGACCGACATCCTCGCCACGAACAGCTTCGTGACCTCGCGGCGATCGATCTATGAGGCGCGCAACGCCGTCACCGATGCGACGTACGAGGCATGGGCCGGCGAGACCGGCTCGCACACCGTGCAGATCGCAGCGGGCAAGACCCTTGTGACGCAGATGATGGAGGATCTCGACCTCGACGCGATCATCTACCCGAGTACGAACGCATACGGAACCCAGGGCACCAACATGAGGTTGAGCCCGAACACCGGAATGCCGTCCGTCACCGTTCCGATGGGTCAGACGATCGCGGGCGAGAGCGTTCCCGGCAGCGGAGTGAACCTGGAGTTCCTCGGACGCGACTTCGACGAGGGCACGCTGCTCGGTCTGGCCTACGCATTCGAGCAGACGACGGATGCTCGCACGTCGCCGTCGCTCTACGGGCCGCTTCCGTGAGCCAAGGCCGGCGACTGTTCGACGAACTCGGACAGTCGCCGGCCCGCCCGGGCTCGGGCGGAGGGAGATGTCAGACCCCGAAGGTAGGCTGACAGCGTGATTGTGGAACACCTGAGCCTGGTCGATTTCCGCAATTACGCGACCGCTGAACTCGCCCTGCACAAGGGACCGAACGTCCTCGTCGGCCGAAACGGCCAGGGGAAGACGAATCTCGCGGAGGCCGTCGTCTTCCTCGCGACACTGGGTTCGCACCGGGTCTCCTCCGATGCGCCGATGGTCCGCGAGGGACAGGATTTCGCGATCATCCGCGCGCGACTGTCACACGGTGAGCGTCGAGTGCTCGTCGAGGTGCAGCTCAACAAGCAGGGGTCGAACAAGGCCCGCATCAACGGCTCGCCGTCGAAGACCAACGAACTCCCCCGTTACGCGCACGTCGTGCTCTTCGCTCCAGAAGACCTGCAGATCGTCCGCGGCGACCCGTCGGCGCGGCGACGCTTCGTCGACCAGCTGCTCATCCAGCGCACCCCGCGTATGTCGTCGGTGCTCGCGGACTACGACAGAGTGCTCAAGCAGCGCAATGCGCTGCTCAAGTCGGCCCGTGCTCGCGGCATCAAAGGCGAGGGACTCAGCACGCTCGACGTGTGGGACGACAAGCTTGTGTCGCTCGGGGCCGAGATCATCACCGCGCGTCAGCGTCTGGCCGCCGATCTGCAGCAGCCGGTGGCCGAGGCCTATGCGGCTATCGCCGGTGAAGACCACCGCCCGCAGCTCGACTGGGCGCTCTCGGTGCGCGGAGCGGATCCCGAAGAGGGAGTGGATGCTCCGGCCGAGACCTCGGGCGACATCGCCGAGATGTTCCACGCCGCACTGCTCGCGAAGCGGTCGAACGAGCTCGACCGCGGCCTCACTCTCACCGGTCCGCATCGTGACGACCTGGTGCTGCGTGTTCGCGGTCTTCCGGTCAAGGGATACGCCTCCCACGGGGAATCCTGGTCGGTGGCGCTCGCCCTGCGCCTCGCCTCCGCCGAGCTGCTGCGCAGCGAATCCCCGGCCGGCGACCCTGTGCTGATCCTCGACGACGTGTTCGCCGAGCTCGACGCCGATCGCCGGCAGCGCCTCGCGGCGTTGACGGCCGGGTACGAGCAGGTGGTGGTGACCGCGGCGGTGGAGGAGGATATCCCCGAGGTGCTTCACGCCCACGTGGTGCGGATCTCTGCGGGAACCATCAGCGACGAGAGGGAGGTGGACGATGACTGATATCGCAGCCGTTCCGGCCCCCGAGACCCCGGAGACCGTCGCCACGTACCTGCGTCTGCGGGGCCTCGCGCCGAGTTCGAAGTCGTGGAAGCGCAAGCGGCGCATCGTCACGGATGACGACAACGCCCCTTTCACCCCTGGGCGCGATCCCGGAGCCCTCGGCGCAGTGCTCGACAAGCTCAGCCGGGACTCCGGCTGGCAGAAGACTCTGGCCCGCGAAGACCTGGTGCGTCAGTGGGCGGACCTGGCCGGATCCGACACCGCGAAGCACTCCGAGCCGGTCTCGCTCGAGCGCGGAGTGCTCACCGTGAAGTGCGATTCGACGGCGTGGGCGAAGAATCTCCAGTACATGCGCGGAACGATCCTCACCGAGATCGGTCGGCGGTATCCCGACGCCGGTGTCGAGAACCTCCGCTTCATCGGACCGGACGTACCCTCCTGGAAATGGGGCCCCAGAGTCGTTCCAGGACGGGGCCCACGCGATACCTACGGGTAGGACACCACAGATGGGGTCCGAAACGCTCAGAGGGCCACAGGTGGCCGCTGAGCCGCATATCGACACGAAAAGCCGCTAGACTGGGAGTTCGTGATATCGATGTGGAGAATGCCCTCTGATGACGCCTGAATCCCCTGCTGACGAGACGGAATCCACCACCGGGGAGACCCCGGGCACCGAGAACAAGATCTCACCCAAGGTGAAGCAGCCCGGTGAGTACGGTGCCGACTCCATCCAGATCCTCGAGGGTCTCGAAGCAGTCCGCAAGCGCCCGGGTATGTACATCGGATCCACGGGGCCGCGTGGTCTGCACCACCTCGTGTACGAGATCGTCGACAACTCCGTCGACGAGGCCCTTGCCGGGTACGCCGACACGATCTTCGTGACGCTGCTCGAAGACGGCGGCGTCCGCGTGATCGACAACGGCCGCGGCATCCCCGTCGACCCGCACTCCTCCGACCCCACGAAGTCGACCGTCGAGGTCGTGCTGACGATCCTGCACGCCGGGGGAAAGTTCGGCGGCGGCGCCTACGCCGTCTCGGGTGGACTGCACGGCGTCGGCTCCTCGGTCGTGAACGCCCTGTCGACCCGGTTCGACGTCGAGGTCAAGCAGAAGGGCTTCGTCTGGCGGCACAGTTTCGCCGACGGCGGCGCGCCCCAGCAGCAGCTGGAGAAGGGCGAGCCCACCGACGAGACCGGAACGGCGATCACCTTCTGGCCGGATGCCGAGATCTTCACCGAGACCACGGATTTCGACTACGACACGCTGCGCACGCGCTTCCAGCAGATGGCGTTCCTCAACAAGGGACTCCGCATCGAGCTGTCCGACGAGCGCCCTGCCTCGGCCTACGAGGTCGAGGTCGAGGGTCAGGCGACCCTCACGCAGCCGAACGACGTGTTCTTCTACGAGCGCGGTCTCGTCGACTACGTCGAGTACCTCAACAAGGTGCGCCACGCCGAGGTCGTCAACGACGAGATCATCGCGTTCGAGTCCGAGGACACCGAGCGCAAGATCTCGCTCGAGGTCGCGATGCAGTGGACGACCTCGTACACCGAGAACGTCTTCACCTACGCGAACACCATCAACACGCATGAGGGCGGCACGCACGAAGAGGGCTTCCGTGCCGCACTCACCACGCTGGTGAACAAGTACGCCAGGGCGAACAACCTTCTCAAGGAGAAGGACGACAACCTCTCGGGCGACGACGTGCGCGAGGGACTCACCGCCGTCATCTCGATCAAGCTCGGCGAGCCCCAGTTCGAGGGGCAGACCAAGACGAAGCTGGGCAACACCGAGGCGAAGACCTTCGTGCAGAAGGTCGTCGGAGATCAGCTCGGCGACTGGTTCGGTCGCAACCCGATCCAGGCCAAGAACGTGATCCGCAAGGCGATCGACGCCGCGACCGCTCGTCTCGCAGCCCGCAAGGCGCGCGAGACCGCTCGCCGTAAGAGCGTGTTCGAGTCCGCCGCGATGCCCGACAAGCTCAAGGACTGCACCAGCAAGGACCCCTCGATCAGCGAGATCTTCCTCGTCGAGGGTGACTCGGCAGGTGGCTCCGCGGTGCAGGGCCGCGACCCGCACACGCAGGCGATCCTGGCTCTCCGAGGCAAGATCCTCAACGTCGAGCGCGCACGCCTCGACAAGGCCCTCGGCAACAAAGAGGTCCAGGCGATGATCCAGGCCTTCGGCACGGGCATCGGCGAAGAGTTCGACATCGTGAAGGCGCGCTATCACAAGATCGTGCTGATGGCCGATGCCGACGTCGACGGTCAGCACATCACGACGCTGCTGCTGACCCTGCTGTTCCGCTACATGCGCGGGCTCATCGAGGCCGGTTTCGTCTACCTCGCCATGCCGCCGCTGTACCGCCTCAAGTGGACCAACCAGCCCCACGAGTACGTGTTCAGCGACGCCGAGCGCGATGCGCTGCTCAAGCACGGACTCGAGAACGGCAAGCGGATCCCGAAGGACGCCGGCATCCAGCGCTACAAGGGTCTCGGCGAGATGAACGCCAAGGAGCTGTGGGAGACCACGATGGACCACACCACGCGGACGCTCCGCCAGGTGACCATCGAGGACGCCGCCGCCGCGGACGAGATCTTCAGCGTGCTGATGGGTGAAGACGTCGAGTCGCGACGCAGCTTCATCCAGCGCAACGCCAAGGACGTCCGCTTCCTCGACATCTGACGCGTCCCCCGCGCCTGCATTCGTTCGACAACGACCGGAATCGACAACACACATGACTGACGAAGTACGCCCCGAGCCGGCACACGACCACGGCAAGATCGATCAGGTCGACCTGCAGTCGGAGATGCAGCGCAGCTACCTCGATTACGCGATGGCCGTCATCGTCGGCCGCGCGCTGCCCGACGTGCGCGACGGGCTCAAGCCCGTGCACCGCCGCGTGATCTACGGCATGTACGACGGCGGATTCCGCCCCGACAAGTCGTTCTCGAAGTGCGCCCGCGTCGTCGGCGAGGTCATGGGTCAGTATCACCCGCACGGCGACTCGGCGATCTACGACGCCCTGGTCCGCCTGGTGCAGCCGTGGTCGCTGCGCTACCCGCTGGCCCTCGGCCAGGGCAACTTCGGCTCCCCCGGCAACATGGGCGCCGCTGCTCCTCGATACACCGAGACCAAGATGGCCCCGCTCGCGCTCGAGATGGTGCGCGACATCGAAGAGGACACGGTCGACTTCACCGACAACTACGACGGTCAGACCCAGGAGCCGACGGTCCTGCCGGCGCGTTTCCCGAACCTGCTCGTCAACGGATCGGTCGGCATCGCGGTCGGCATGGCGACGAACATCCCCCCGCACAACCTGCGTGAGATATCCGCCGCTGCACTGTGGGCTCTCGACAACCCCGGTCTCCCCCGCGAGGAGCTGCTCGAGGGACTGATCCAGCGCATCCCCGGTCCTGACTTCCCGACCGGTGCGCAGATCCTCGGCACCAAGGGTGTGCAGGAGGCGTACCGCACCGGACGCGGATCGATCACGATGCGCGCGGTCGTCAACGTCGAGGAGATCCAGGGCCGCACGTGCCTCGTGATCACCGAGCTGCCGTATCAGGTGAACCCCGACAACGTCGCGGTGAAGATCGGCGACCTCGCCCGCGACGGCAAAATCACCGGCATCGCCGACATCCGCGACGAGTCGTCCGACCGCACGGGTCAGCGTCTCGTGGTCGTGCTCAAGCGCGATGCGGTCGCGAAGGTCGTGCTGAACAACCTGTACAAGCACACGCAGCTGCAGGAGAACTTCGGCGCGAACATGCTCGCGATCGTCGACGGCGTGCCGCGCACGCTCGCGATCGACGGCTTCGTGACCCACTGGATCACGCATCAGCTCGAGGTGATCGTCCGTCGTACGCGCTTCCGCCTCGCCAAGGCAGAGGCGCGCATGCACATCCTGCGCGCCTACCTCAAGGCGCTCGACGCGCTCGACGAGGTCATCGCTCTCATCCGTCGATCGCAGACCACGCAGGACGCGAACGAGGGACTGCAGAAGCTCCTCGACATCGATGACATCCAGGCCCAGGCGATCCTCGACATGCAGCTGCGCCGACTGGCCGCGCTCGAGCGTCAGAAGATCCTCGACGAGGCTGCGGAGCTCGAGCGCCTCATCGGCGAGTACCAGGCGATCCTCGCCGACGAGTCGCTGCAGCGCGACATCATCCGTGACGAGCTCACCGGCATCGTGGAGCGCTTCGGCGACGACCGTCGCACGCACATCCTGCACGGCTTCGACGGCGACGTCTCGATGGAAGACCTCATCGCCGAAGAGGAGATGGTCGTCACCATCACCCGCGCCGGATACATCAAGCGCACGCGCAGCGACAACTACCGGTCGCAGCACCGCGGTGGCAAGGGCATCAAGGGCGCGCAGCTGCGGGCCGATGACATCGTCGAGCACTTCTTCGTGACGACCACGCACCACTGGCTGCTGTTCTTCACCGACAAGGGCCGGGTCTATCGCTCGAAGACCTACGAGGTCCCCGAGGCCGGCCGAGACGCGAAGGGCACGCACGTCGCGAACCTCCTCGCTCTGCAGCCGGACGAGAACATCGCGCAGGTGCTCGACATCCGCGATTACGCGGTCGCCGACTACCTCGTGCTCGCGACCCGCGACGGACTCGTCAAGAAGACGCGCCTCGACACCTACGACACCAACCGTCAGGGCGGCGTCATCGCGATCCGCCTGAACGACGAGGACGAACTGGTCTCGGCGTTGATGGTCAACGCCGAGGACGACATCCTCCTCATCAGCCGCCGGGGCATGTCGGTGAGGTTCAGCGCGACCGACGATGCGCTGCGCCCGATGGGACGCGCGACCGCCGGAGTGAAGGGCATGAAGTTCCGTGAGGGCGACAGCCTGCTGTCGGCATCCGTCGCGGCTCCCGGTCAGTTCGTGTTCGTCGTGACGGACGGCGGCTACGCGAAGCGCACCGCCGTCGAGGAATATCGCGTCCAGGGACGTGGTGGTTTCGGCATCAAGGTGGCCAAGCTCCACGACGATCGGGGCACTCTCGCGGGTGGTCTGATGGTCTCGGCCGACGACGAGGTCCTTGTGGTTCTGTCCAGCGGCAAGGTGGTACGCTCTGCCGTGGCCGAGGTGCCCGCCAAGGGCCGAGACACCATGGGAGTGGTTTTCGCACGGACGACGGAAGCCGACCGGATCCTCGCCATCGCCCGCAACGGTGAGCGCGGCCTCACCGACGAAGACGAATCGGATGAGGCTGAGGTGGACTCCGAGACCACCGCCCCCGAGACGAACGAGAACCCTGAGGAAGCAGACGCATGAGCACAGTAGCCGACAAGCTGGCGAAGAAGTCCACGCGCAAGACCGGCGGCAAGCAGGTTCGCCTGCGCCTCGTCTACGTCGACTTCTGGTCGGCCGTGAAGCTCTCGTTCCTGGGAGCCGTCGCGCTCGCCATCGTCACGATGGTGTCGTTCTTCCTGATCTACCTCGTGCTGCAGGCGACCGGAATCCTCACGCAGGCCGACGAGTTCATCGGCACGATCACCGACAACTCGGTGCGCATCTCCGAGGTGGCGGGTCTTCCGCAGGTGATGGCCTTCGCGGCTGTCGTCTCGATCCTGAACCTCATCGTGTTCACCGTGCTCGGCGCGGTCATCGCCGGTATCTACAACGTCGCCGTGAAGGTGACGGGCGGACTGCTCGTCGGGTTCATGTCGAACTGATCGACCGGATTCGACGAGGGGCGGATGCGAATCGCATCCGCCCCTCGTCCGTCTATACGACGCCTGTCGTCCCGAGCAGTGTTCCGATCAGCCAGGTCGCGAACAGCGCGAGCCCGCCGCCGATGACGAGTCGGACGGCCGCGCGTACGGGCGGAGATCCGCCGATCTTCGCAGCCACTGTGCCGGTGACGGCCAGTGCGAGCAACACCACGACGAACGTGACCGGCACCCGCCACGCCGGCGGCGGGAGCAGGATGGCGAGCAGCGGGAGCAGAGCGCCGAGGGTGAAGGCGACCGCAGACGAGAGCGCCGCATGCCACGGGTTCACGAGGTCGTCCTGGTCGATGCCGAGCTCGACCTCGAGGTGCGCGGCGAGGGCGTCGTGCGCGGTGAGCTCCTCGGCGACCGTGCGCGCGGTCTCCTCGCTGAGTCCGCGTTCGCGGTAAAGGGTGGTGAGCTCGGTGAGCTCCGTCTCGGGCATCGTGCGCAGCTCCTCGCGCTCCTTCGAGATCAACGCCCGCTCGCTGTCCCGTTGGCTGCTCACCGAGACGTACTCACCGAGCGCCATGGATATGGCCCCGCCGACGAGCCCCGCGAGGCCCGCCGTGAGCAGGGCGGCGTTGTCGGTCGTGGCGCCGGCGACGCCCACGACCAGCGACGCGATCGAGACGATGCCGTCGTTCGCGCCCAGGACCCCGGCGCGCAGCCAGTTCAGCCGCTGTCCGACCCCGGCTCCGTGCGGTTCGCCCTCGTGTGCACTCATGGGCTCAGTGAATCAGATCGGTCGGTATCCGCGCGCCCCCCTCTGGTAGCGCGGCCGCAGCACGTTCGGGAAAACCCGAAGCCGGGTCTCCGGTTGGCTCGGTGTCGGCGCCATCGGGGCCGCCGTACCTTTGAACCATGACGACACAGACTGCCACGCCACCACCGGCGACGGCCTCGAAGCCGCCGCTGCGCATCTTCCTCTCGATCCTGCATCTGGCGGGCATCGGGGTCATCGGCGGCTTCATCTTCGCGACTCTCTCCGGACTCCTCGGCACAGGCCTCGGGCTGCTCTTCGCCGCCGGCGTCGGGGTCGTGCTCCTCGTCGGATTGGTCTACGCCCTCTTCGGCGTCGGCTGGTTCGAGGTGGCACGCGTCGGTGCGCTCTACAAGACGCCGATCGCCCCGCTGCGCTGGCGGCCTCGTGATCGGCCGGGCTTCGCCGGATGGCTGCGCGCACTCGGACGTCAGGCCATCGACGGCCGCATGTGGCGGGCGCTGGCGAACTTCGCGATCACCGCGGTGCTGGGCTGGATCGTGCTGCGTCTCGCCTGGGGCGTCGTCTGGTCGATCGTGATCTGCTTCGCTCCCCTTGCGGGAACGGACGCCGTGATGGGCCCCTTCGGGGGCGGCGGGATCGACGCCGCGTGGGCTCCGCTCATCGGCATCCTCGGCATCGCCGCATCCCTCGGCGGCATGATCGGTCTCGCTCTCCTGCACCGGGTGCTCTCACTGTCCATCGTGATCCGCAGCCGCGAGGCAGAGCTCACGGAGCGTGTGCGCACCAGCACCGCACAGCGGGAGGGGGCGGTGCGCGCCGCCGACGTGGAGCGCACCCGCATCGAACGCGACCTGCACGACGGCGTCCAGCCGAGGCTCGTCTCGGTCGGCATGACGCTGGGACTCGCCCAGCAGAAGATCGACAACGACCCGGATGCCGCGAAGGAGCTGATAGCCGAGGCGCACACGTCGACCAAGGCAGCGATCACTGAGCTGCGACAGCTCGCCCGCGGCATCCACGCCTCCGTGCTCGGCGACCGTGGCCTCGATGCGGCACTTTCTGCGCTGGCGGGTCGGTCGCACATCCCCGTGAACCTCGATGTGCGGATGGATGGACGCTGCAGCCGTGAGGCAGAGGCAGCGGTCTACTTCTCGATCGCCGAGTCGCTCACCAACGCCGCGAAGCACTCTCGTGCCAGTGAGGCCAGGGTGACCGTGCGACTGCGTGACGGCGGGCTGCTGTGGGCCCGCGTCGAAGACAACGGAATGGGCGGCGCTCAGGTGCAGCCCGGTGGCGGTCTCGACGGCATCGCGAACCGCATCCTCGCCGCCGGCGGAACCTTCCGCCTCGAGAGCCCTGTGGGCGGCCCGACCAGTCTGGAAGTGAACGTGCCATGCGCATCCTGATCTGCGAGGACTCGGTCCTGCTGCGCGAGGGTCTCGTGCGACTGCTCGAGGATGCCGGCCACACCGTGGTCGCAGCCCTCCCCGACACCGAGGGCCTGGTCGAGGCGGTCGCCGAGACCGACCCTGAACTCTGCATCCTCGATGTGCGGCTCCCACCGACGTTCACCGACGAGGGGATCCGTGCCGCGCTCGGACTCCGCGCCACGAACCCCGCGCTTGCGCTGCTCGTGCTCTCGCAGTACGTCGAGGAGCGGTACGCCTCGGACCTCATCGCGGCCCAGGGCGGCCCGCTCGGCTACCTGTTGAAGGACCGGGTGGCCGATGTCTCGGAGTTCCTCGGTTCCGTGCAGCGGATCTCCGAGGGCGCGACCGTGCTCGACCCGGAGGTCGTGGCGCAGCTGCTCACGCGACGGAACAAGGACGATCGGATGCAGCGGCTCACCGAACGCGAGCGCACCGTGCTGGCGCTCATCGCCGAAGGCAAATCGAATCAGGCGATCGCCGGACTGCTCTTCCTCTCGGAGGCCAGTGTCGAGAAGCACATCACCGCGATCTTCCAGAAGCTCGGCTTCGAACAGGGCGAATCAGGCAACCGGCGCGTGCTGGCGGCGCTCGCGCACATCGAGAACACGGGCGGCACGACGCCGACCGGACAGACAGGAGTGGGACGATGACCACGAACGACGACTTCCAGGGCGGGCACACCCCGCTCACTCCCCCGCCGGCCTCCGCGCCGGAGGCGCCGGCGCCCCCGCAGGCCCAGGCACCCACAGCTTCCGGAGACGGCGACACAGGTCGCTCGTCGGGGGCGACCGCGGTGATGATCCTCACAGCGGTGGTGGGCGGCATGGCACTGCTCGGCTCGGGAGCGACCGCTGCGGTCGCCGCGACCGGCAGCCTGGTCGCATCCTCGACAGAGGGCACCGACTCGGTGCTGTCCGAGGATGCCTCGGGCATCCAGGACATCGACCTCGACGTGGATGCGGGCAACATGCGCATCGAGTTCGGCGATGTCGATGACGCGGAACTCGCGGTCACCAACAGTCGCGGACCGGCATGGACCCTCGAAAGGGACGGTGACTCGCTGGTCGTGCGCAGCCCCGAGTTCGAGTTCGGCTGGTGGTTCGGCAGTTGGTTCGGCGACGATCAGTCGGCCGTCCTCACCCTCCCCGAGAGCCTGCGGGAGAGTGCGCTCGATGCCGACCTGACCCTCGACGCCGGGAGCCTCGATGTCGTCGGCGACTTCGGTGACCTCGACATCACCGTCAATGCGGGCGCGCTGGATGTCGAAGGTGCCGCGAGCAGCCTGACCATCGACATGAGCGCCGGTCGTGCGGACGCGACACTCGACGGCGTCGACGAGGCCGATCTCACCGTCGCGGCCGGAGATCTCAACGTCGAGCTGACGGGCCCTGCACCATCGCAGACGACCATCGACGTGAGTGCCGGATCCCTCGATCTCACGGTCCCCGACGAGTCGTACTCGATCACCCAGGACGTCAGCGCGGGCTCGCTGGACGCGAAGGTCGACCAGTCCTCGGGCACTCGCCGCGTGATCGACGTGTCGCTCTCCGCGGGCAGCGTGACGATCCGTCCGGGCCGATGATCGCGATCGAGGGCGGGGATCCGTGGGGGTCCCCGCCCTCGATTGGGTAATTCCGGAAATCTCCGGTAAAGTTTCGGAGGTTGACGGGCCCATAGCTCAGGCGGTTAGAGCGCTTCACTGATAATGAAGAGGTCCCAGGTTCAAGTCCTGGTGGGCCCACTCCTCAACTCAATATTTCCCTCACGGGGCCTTAGCTCAGTTGGTAGAGCGCCTGCTTTGCAAGCAGGATGTCAGGAGTTCGAATCTCCTAGGCTCCACACTGTGTTGAGACAGTTCGAGAAGGCCCCGCTTCGTGCGGGGCCTTCTCGTTTCTGCCGAGGTTCTTGTTCGGTCGATCTCGCGGGGCGCACTCTCTTCCACAGGTGTTAACAACCCTGTTAACAACCCCGGATCGCCTCTCGGCACCGGTCATCAGGGGTGTCAATAACGACGCGGCGGCACCGGATCCGTCGACTCCGGGTTCCCTGGATGCGTGACGGTACGATCGCGGCATGAGCTCATCGGTGCGCACGACGGAATCCTCCACCCGCCGAAAGCGGTGGGTCGTGCGTCGCCGCGCCGTGCTGCTCATGAGCCTGTTCGTGATCCCGTTCGCGATCTCGGCGCTGCTCAACAGCTACGGACCGCTCACTGCCGACAGCGCGATCCGGATGGCATTCGCGACCGTCGCTGGGCAGACGGTAGCGATCGGCGGCGCGGTGGCCGCCCTCGTGATCACGGTGGTCTCTCGCCGCAGCATCCCCGGCGTCATCTTCTTCGCCCTCGTCGCGGTCGTCGTGACGATGTACGCACTCACGGTCATGGGCAGCGCCGGCGAGCTGCTGCTCGATCGGCTCGACCTGGTGGCCGAGACCGCGCGACTGAACTGACCCCTGATTCCACAGGTGTGGATGGATCTGTTAACAACTCGGAAGGCCTAAGAAAAGCAAGGGCCCCCGATGTTCAGGGCCGGTATGTCGACCTCTGTGCCATGGCGGCGGCCGGTTCGCAACCCCCCTTCTCAGGTCGGCAGGCCCGGCGTAGCGTGCCCGGCATGAGCGACGCGAAGACGATGATCCAGACAGAGGTGGTCTTCGACGGGACGAGTTATCTGCTCGCCCAGGACCAGGATGTCGGAGACCTCCGACATCGCATCGAAGACGCCGCGAGGATCGGCGGCACCTTCGTGGATGTCGTCGTCGTCGGCAACCGGGCAGTGAGTGTTCTGATCACGCCCACGACCCGAGTCGCCATCAGCGTGTCGACCGTGGCGTACGACCCCCGCGACACGGGGGACATCGACTTCCCCTACAGCGGGTACTACGACGTGCTCTGAGATCCGCGACTCAGGCGTGCCGCGCGGCCGCGAGGGCCTCAGCCGCGTCGTGGAGGCACTCGATGAACGCCGCGCAGATCGTGTTCTCATCTGCGCGGATCGGTCTGGCGGCCATGAGGCTGGTGGTCGGCGACCCGGCGAGTGGGATCACGGCGATCGACGGCGGAACCACCTGTCGCACGGACTCGGGCAGGATGCTCGCGCCGACGCCGGCCGCGACGAAACCGAGCGCCGTCTCCTGATGCACGACCTCCTCGGCGATGCGCATCGCACCCGGGTCGAGACCCAGAACCTCGTGCACCCGGTCGACGTAGCCCGGCATGAGAGATCGGGGATAGGCGACCATCGGCACGTCGAGCACTTCCTCGGCAGTCACCTCCGTGCGCGATGCGAGGGGATGAGAGAACGGCACGCATATGACGAGCCTCTCCTCGAACACGACCTCGGTGACCAGCTCGGATGAGTTCGGGTTCGTTCGCGGGAACGCGTCTCGCACGAGGCCCACGTCGAGAGTCCCGTCGTGCAGGCGGTCGATCTGCTCGCCGGACGTGAGCGGCACGAGAGACAGCGCGACGCGGTCGCGACGCGACCGGAACAGCCTCACCACCTCGGGGAGCACCGTATAGTTCGCCGAGCTCACGAAACCGGCGGTGAGTTGGCCGGCGAAACCGTCGACGTAATCGCGCATCTCGGTACGCACGGCGTCGACCTCGTCGAGGATCCTCCGTGCGCGCTCCTGCAGGTGCCGCCCGGCCGGTGTCAGAGTGACGCGTCGGGTGCTGCGGTCGAAGAGCGGCAGACCGACCTCTCGCTCGAGACGACCGATCTGCACGCTCAGAGGCGGCTGCGACATGTGCAGCCGGCGGGCCGCGCGTCCGAAGTGGAGCTCGTCCGCGACCGCCATGAAGTAGCGCAGCTGACGGAGTTCCATCTCGGAACGATACGTGCGGTGTATTACCGCGGCGTTACGCGCGCATTGCGAGCAAATCGCTATCAATTCGGGGAGGAAAACGTATTTGACCTGGGTTTGTCCTCGGGCGTTATCTGGACGAAGTACGTGATGGAGGGATCAGCACCATGACCGCACCCCGGGTCGCAGCATGAGCGTGCATGTCGCCCTGTTCCACGTGCGCACCCGCCGTCAGGCGCCCGCAGCCGACTACCAGATGCTTCTGGACAGCCTCAACGCCTCAGCCGTCGCGGCGATCGAGCGGTCGGGCTGGACGGCGTCCCTGCACGCCGCCGGCGAAGCGCCGGAAGCGCAGTTGCGGCGGGCATCCCGCGAGGCGGATGTCCTCGTGCTTCTGGGAGGAGACGACATCGAGCCGTTGCTCTACGGTCAGTCCGACCGGCGTCCGCAGCGCACGGCCTACCAGCGTCGCGCCGACCGAACGCAGATAGCTGTCGTCATGGAGGCGGTTCGATCGAGGCGCCCCCTGCTCGGGGTGTGCCGGGGGATGCAGCTGATGAACGTCGCGCTGGGCGGAACGCTCCACCAGCACGTCGGGGGACACCGCAGTGCGGGACCGGACCCTTTCGTCGCGACTGACCTGAACGACCTCCGTGCCGTGTCACCGCGGCTTCGGCAGCCTCTGCTCTGCACCCACCATCAGGCGGTGGACGAGCTCGGGCGAGGGCTGCGCGCCATCGCCCATTCCCGCAACGGCGTCGTCGAGGCGGTCGAGCACGAGTCGCTTCCGTTCCTGGGCGTCCAGTGGCATCCGGAGCATCCGTCCATTCCCTCGGATCAGTTCACCGAGCTGTTGCGGATCGTCCATACGAGAGGGGCGACGCTCGAACCGGTTGCCGCAGCGCACGCTGCCGGGCCCCTGGAGGTCACGCGACCGATCTTGCCGTCCATTCGCAGGCGGGGCGCAGCCGTGCGGCACTGATGACGCTGCGGAGACGATGCTGCGGACGCGTACGGGGGATAGCGCTCAGATCTTCGGTCCGCGGATGATCCGCACCGGTCCGCGGGCCTCGCGGATGCTCACGGGTCGGCCCTTCTGAGTGACCACGATCTCGTCATGGTCGGCGAGCTCGGCCGCCACTCGACGCACGTCAGGCATGAGCGAGCGCCAGATCTCGCCGCCGACGGTGCGGGCGACGTCGCTCGGACAGATCGATGACTGCTCGCGCTTTCGAGTGAGAGATCGGATCGTCGCCGCGATGCGTTCGTCGAACGCGCCGCCCGTGCGGTCCTCCCACCACGGTGCTCCACGCTCGCCGAGCGCCGTCTTCGCGTCATGCACCCGACGCCTCGCGTCGACCTCGGAGGACTTCACCGCTCGTCGCGCCGCCATCAGCTCGTCGACCAACTCCTGACGGAACCCTTCGGGGATCGAGGGATCGGTGGCCCGCCAGCGTCGGCCGTCGATGATGAGGTGGTGACCGTCGGGTGTGCGCTCGGGAGCAGGCTTCTCGTCGGGTGGTGTGCTGCTGTCGGATGCCATGCGAGCAGTCTGCCTCCGCCGACCCGACCGCCCCAGGGTCTTGACGAAGTCGGATGGGGCGGGCAGGTCAGGCGCTGCGGGGCCTGACCGGTGATGGATTCCCGGTCGAGCGCCGCTCGATGAGCCGCATCGGAAGCACGACGTTCTCGACCGGCCGCGAGCGATCGCTCAGTCGGGCGACCGCGAGCCGCGCGGCCTGCCTTCCGAGAGATTCGACATCGCCGGTCACGACGCTGACGCCGAGCACCCGAGCCCACTCGGGTTCGTCGAAGCCGATCACCGAGGGCCGCGGGGCATCGTCACCGGGAGCGACCTCCTCCATCACACCGAGCAGGATGCGGTTGTTCCCCGCGACGACCGCGGTGGGCGGGTCATCGAGCGTCAGAAGCTCACGCATGCACTCGCGTGACGACGGCACGTCGTGCGCATCGGTGCGCAGCAGATCGCGCCATTGCGCCCCTTCGCCGTCGAGCACGTCGCCCATGCCGGCGAGACGCTGTCGGTACGTGGGAAGCCACGCGTAGTCTCCGATGAACGCGATGCGGCGGTGACCGGCGTCGATCAGGTGCCGCGCCGCGAGTCGTCCGCCCTCGCGGTTGTCGAAGACGACGGAGTCGGCCGCGAGATTCTCGGCAGGTCGATCGACGAAGACGACCGGGATTCCCCTCGCCTGCAGCTGCGAGTACTCGGAGTGGTCGGGCATCGCCGAGACGGTGATGACCGCCTTGGTCTGCCTGTCGGCGAGGTCATGGGCGACGCGCTGCTCCTGTTCGGCGGACTCGCGGGAGTTCGCGACCGACAGGTGCATGCCGTGCGTGCGGATCTCGTCTTCGATCGCGTGGGCGAGGGCCGAGTAGAACGGGTTCGTGAAGTCTCCGGTGATGAGCCCGATCGAGTCGGCGAGCCGGCCGCTCGCCAGCAGACTCGCGGCGGCATTGCGCTGGTAGTCGAGTTCGGATGCGGCGGCGAGCACGCTGGCGAGGGTCTTCGCGCTGACGTAGGACTCGCCGCCGAGCGCACGCGACGCCGTCTTCAGGCTCACGCCCGCACGCGCGGCGACCTGAGCGAGGGTCGGGCGGGGCGCGGCGGCGCCTGCGTCGGTTCGGTTCATGCGTCCCCTCATCCCCTTCCCGTTCGGCCGGATAGCTCATTATCGCCGGTACGTCTTCGCCCACGACTCTTCCCTGCATCCCGCACGCTGTGATAGCGTCCTCATCATATGACAGCGATGTCATATCGTCACGCGGTCCGAGACGGCCCGCGACAGACAGACGACACACTGCAGTGGAGTTCAGAGGAGCAACCATGAGGGTCCCCAGCCCCAGGAACGCACGATCCGCCCGCCGCTCGTGGGCGGCAGCCGGCGTCGCCGCCACGGTCGGCCTGGCCATGCTGACGCCGATCTCGGCAACGGCAGCGGCAGGCGAGACGACGTTCGCGTCGTCGTTCGAAGCCGCTGACACGGCTCCCGCTCTCGTGGGTACGGGCGAGGCCCTCAACGTCACCGGAAGCCGCTTCACGCCGGGCAGCGTGCTCGGCAACGTGACCGCCGTGACCGCCTCGGCACAGAACACGCCCAACGAGGCCGCCGCATTCGTCGCAGACGGCAACTCGTCGTCGAAGTGGCTGGCGTTCACGAACACGGCATGGGTGCAGTACCAGCTCGCAGCGCCCCAGCCGATGACGAGCTACACGCTCACCTCGGGCAACGACGAGCCCGACCGCGACCCGAAGGACTTCCGGGTGCAGGGGTCGACGAACGGCACCGACTGGGTGACCGTCGACGAGCGCAGCGGAGAGCTGTTCTCCGGCCGCGGCGAGACGCGCACCTTCACACTTGCGACTCCGAGCACCGAGTACCTCTACTACCGTCTCGACGTGCTCGCCACGAAGACCCCGAGCAAGAACATCGTGCAGCTCGCGGGGTGGGAACCGATCGCCGTGGCCGGTGCGACGCCCGAGGCGTCCGACCTGATGCTGCAGATCGGCAACGGCCCCACGAGCTCCGACACCGCCAAGACCGGTGTGGGCTTCACCGGCACCAAGGCGCTGCAGTACGTCGGCCGGCACCTCGATGCCGGACCCGCATCGTCGACGAGCGTGCTCTACGACGGCGTCGACATCGCGGTCGAGGGCGACAGCGAGCTGTCGTACCTCGTCTTTCCCGTGCTCGACGGCGAGCAGACCTACGCCGCCACCTTCGTCGCTGTCGATCTCACATTCGACGACGGCACCCGGCTCTCGACCAGCGGCGCTGTCGACTCGTACGGCTACGGGGCGAATGCACGGCAGCAGGGCCAGGCCAACGTGCTCTGGCCGAATCAGTGGAACAAGGTCACCGTCGATCTCGGTCAGTTCGCGGGGCGCACCGTCGATGACATCGTCTTCAGCTACGACCACCCGGGCACCGATGTGAAGGGCGTCGAGGTTCCCACGGGCGCCACGGCCTTCAGCGGCTGGCTCGACGACGTCGCGATCGGCGCGGCAGAGCAGCGCGACGACACCGACGGACTCGTGTCGTACGTCGACACGCGCCGAGGCACCAACTCGACCGGTGGTTTCTCGCGCGGCAACAACCTTCCCGCGACCGCCTGGCCGAACGGCTTCAACTTCATCACCCCGATGACCAACGCCGACAACGTCGGGACGATCTACCAGTACCAGCGGGCGAACAACGCGCAGAACCTGCCTGCCCTCAACGGCATCGGATTCTCGCACCAGCCGAGCATCTGGATGGGAGACCGCAACCAGATCGCGGTGCTGCCCGCGGCGAACGGCAACCCCACCTCGTCTCTCAACGATCGCAGGCTCACGTTCCACCACGAGAACGAGACCGCTCGGCCGGACATCTACTCGGTCGACTTCGACAACGGCATCCGGACCGACGTCACGGCAACCGACCACGGCGCGATCTACCGCTTCGAGTTCACCGGCGACACGAGCTCGATCCTCATCGATCAGCTCGTGAACTCGTCGAAGCTGACGATCAGCGGCGACACGGTGTCGGGGTGGGTCGACGGCGGATCCGGATGGCCCGGACGCACGCGCATGTTCGTGTACGGCACGTTCGACAGGGAGCCGGCCACGGCCGGAGCGACCACCCAGGGCGACCGCAACGGCACAGCTCGCTACGCGGCCTTCGACACAACGACCGACCGCACCGTAGAGCTTCGGCTCTCGTCGTCGTTCATCTCGCAGGACCAGGCGGAGAAGAACCACGAGTTCGAGCTCGCCGGAGTCTCGTTCGACCAGGCGCACGCCGCCGTGCGTGACGCATGGAACGACCGCCTCGGTGTGGTGCACGACGTGGTCGGCGCGAGCGACACCCAGCTCGTCACCCTGTACTCGAGCCTCTACCGCCTGAACCTGTACCCGAACTCGCAGTTCGAGAACACCGGAACAGAGGCGAACCCGGTCTACAAGTACGCGAGCCCCGTATCGGCGACGACCGGAGCCGCATCCGACACCCACACGAACGCCAAGATCGTCGACGGCAAGATCTACGTCAACAACGGCTTCTGGGACACCTACCGCACGGCGTGGCCGCTCTATTCGCTGCTGTACCCCGACGTCACGGAAGAACTGGTCGACGGTTTCGTGCAGCAGTATCGCGACGGCGGCTGGGTCGCGCGGTGGTCGTCTCCCGGCTATGCCGATCTGATGACGGGAACGAGTTCCGACGTCGCCTTCGCCGACGCGTACCTCGCGGGTGCGCTCACGACCGACACGGCACTCGAGGCGTACGACGCCGCGGTGAAGAACGCCACGGTGCTCCCGGCATCCAATGCCGTGGGACGAAAGGGCCTCGCGCAGTCGATCTTCCTCGGGTACACCGAGGAGACCACGCACGAGAGTGCATCGTGGGGTCTCGAGGGGTACATCAACGACTTCGGCATCGCCGAGATGGCCAAGGCGCTCTCCGAAGACCCGAACACGCCTGCAGACCGTGTCGAGCAGCTGAAGGAGGAGGCGACGTACTTCGAGGCCCGTGCCGAGCACTACGTCGAGATGTACAACCCCGAGGCAGGTACCTTCACCTCGCGCAACGCCGACGGCTCCTGGACGTCGGGTGCGGACTTCGACAAGAAGGCTTGGGGCGGTGCCTTCACCGAGGCGAGCGCCTGGACCTTCGGCTTCCACGCCCCGCACGACGTCGACGGACTCGCCGCCCTCTACGGAGGACGCCAGGAGCTCGTCGACGTGATGCACGAGTTCCTCACCGTGCGTGAGAAGGCCGACTACTCCGGCATCCACGAGGCGCGCGAGGCGCGAGACGTGCGGCTCGGGATGCTGGGGATGTCGAACCAGATCGCCCACCACATCCCCTACGTGCTCGCCGAAGCCGGCGACCCGTCGGGGGCGCAGGAGCTGATCCGCGACATCCAGGACCGACTCTTCGTCGGATCGGACATCGGACAGGGGTACCCGGGTGACGAGGACAACGGGGAGTTCTCGGCCTGGTACGTGTTCTCGGCACTCGGCTTCTACCCGCTGGAGGTGGGCTCGGGCGACTACACGATCGGCACCCCGCTGTTCGACAGCGCGACGCTGTCGCTCGGCGACTCCGACCTCGTGATCAACGCCGCGGGCGCATCGTCCGGCAAGGACTACGTGGCAGGCGTCAGCATCAACGGCACGCCCATCGACCAGACGACCTTCGACGGAGATCTGCTGCGCTCGGGCGGCACGCTCGACTTCACGATGAGCGCAGACCCCTCGGCGTGGGGCGCGAAGGCCCTCGACGAGGACCTCGAGATCCCGACCACCCTGGTCGATGCGACCAAGCCGGGCCGTGGCACCCTCGCAGCATCCGACGGCACTCCCGTCGGATCGCTCGTCGACGACAACATGAACTCGACCGTGACATTCGCAGGCGACACCGCCGAGCTCGTCTGGACCTCGCAGTCGGGGCCCGTCTCGATCGGCCAGTACACGCTGACGAGTGCGGCGAAGGGCAGCGCGCCGTCGAGCTGGACGCTCTCCGGCTCGATCGACGGCACCACCTGGACCGAGCTCGACAGTCGAGAGGGCGAGACCTTCACGTGGGACTCGCAGACCCGGCCGTTCACGGCGAAGGGCACAGGCGGCTACACGAGCGTCAAGCTGACGGCGAAGACCGGCGGCCCCGCACTGTCGCTGTCGGAGGTCGAGCTGTTCGCCTCCGCGTCCTCGGCGGACGGACTCTCCGTCGCGGCGGGCGCTCCGCAGCGGGTGGCGGTGGACACCGAGTTCACCGGCTCGCTCGCGACGGTCGTCGGCACGGAGACGGATGCATCGGGCTACGACGTCACGGTCGACTACGGCGACGGCGTGGAGGTCACGGACGTGGCGTTGACCCGCGATGCGCTGGGCGGATGGAAGGTGAGCGCTCCGCACACCTTCACCGCTCCCGGCACCTACTCGGCCGTGGTGACGGTGCGCGACTCGAACGGCGCGATGGCGCAGGCCACAGCCACCGTCACGGCCTTCCGCGACGAGACGTTCGTCGGAGCATTCAACAACGTCTGCATCGGCGATCTGGGAGTCACCGCGGCGAACTGCGATTCGCAGGGCCACGGGTACTTCCGCGACAAGATCAACGCCGACGGCTTCGTTCAGGGCGAGACCCTCACCGTGCCGGGCACGACGCTGACGTACGACCTCCCGGCCGTGCCGGCGGGCGCACCGGACAACATCACGGGCGAAGGACAGGACGTGCGTGTGTCGCTCGGCTCCGGTGCGACGCAGATCGCGTTCGTCGGCACCGCGACCGAGAGCAACCGAGACTCCGAGGCGACGCTGCACTTCAGCGACGGCACAGAGCAGAAGGTGATGATCAGCCTGGGCGACTGGGTCGGAGCATCCGGAAACCCCTACAAGGGCAACACCGTGCTCACGGTCTCCGAAGGGCGACTCTCGGGAACCGGCGCCGAGTCGAGCGTGAAGAACACGGCGATCTACGCGACGGCCCCGATCACCCTCGCGGTGGACGGAGCCGGTGCACCGAAGATTGTCGAATCGATCACGATGCCGAAGGAGCCGGGACAGCTCAACGACGGCCGCGTGCACATCTTCGCGCTCGCCTCCGACGGCGACCGCTCGGCGACCGCCGACCTCACGGTCACCGCGGGCACGGTGGGCGGTCAGATCACCGGTGAGGAGTTCGACGCCGATCTGGCGACGATCGCCGGTGGCGCCGGTGAGACGTCGGCGATCGTCAACTGGGGCGACGGATCACCCGTCGCGCATGTCGAGGTCGTCGACGGCGCGATCACCGGAACGCACACCTATGCCAAGGCCGGCACCTACACGGTCACGATCACGGCGGACGACGGTGTGAAGTCCGCCGACGCGCAGCTGCAGATCGCGGTGGTCGATCCCGAGCCCGAGTACGCACCTGAGATCCAGGCACCCGCTCAGGCGGAACCCGGAGAGACGGTCACGATCACGGGCACCGGCTTCGCGGCAGGAGAGAACGTCGCGATCCGCATCGACGCCGAGGAACCCGTGATCGTGGAGGCCGGGCAGGATGGCGAGATCAGCGGCGACATCGTCGTGCCGTCGGATGCCGTCGACGGGGATCACCCCGTGGTCGCCCTCGGTGACGTGTCGAAGGTAGAGGCGAGGGCATCGCTCCTGGTCGTCGGCGATCCGTCTGCTCCGAAGAACACCTCGGTGACGCTGGCCTCGGGGTCGGACGACCCGGTCGCGGGCGAATCGATCCCGTTGATCGCCATCGTGAAGCCCTCGGCTGCCGCCGGCACGGTCGAGTTCCTCGAAGGCGACCAGATCGTCGGATCGGCGAGCGTCTCGGCCGGCACCGCCACGGCCGATGTCACCATCGCGACCTCGGGCGAGCACACCCTCGTCGCACGGTTCGTCCCCTCCGACCCCGGCGCCTTCCGCCCGTCGGAGTCGGCGCCCCTCACGATCGACGTGCGGAGCACGCCGGTGCTCGACGCCGAGCTCGTGCTCGGAGCGAGCAGCGTGGTCCAGGGCGGAAGCCTCGAGATCACGGGTCGCGGGTTCGGTGCGGGCGAGGTCGTCACGATCACGCTCCACTCCGAGCCGATCCGACTGGGTCAGGCGACCGCCGACGGAACGGGCGCCTTCCGCATCCAGGTGACGGTGCCCGCGAACGCGGAGGTGGGTGCCCACACGCTCATCGCCGTCGGCGCAGCATCCGATCTGAGTGCGCAAGCGCCCCTCACGGTCACGGCTGCGGCTTCCGCAGGCGGCGGACTCGCCGGCACCGGAGGCGTCGTCCCGGTCGCCGCGATCGTGGTGCTCCTCCTGCTCCTCGCCGCAGGTGGCGTGCTGGTGATGCGCCGACAGCGCGTGGAGGCGTAGCCCCTGCCCCACTCCCCCAGAAAAAGAGAGGCCGTCCACCCCGTCCCCGGGGGTGGGCGGCCTCTGTCGTCAGAATGCCTCTGTCGTCAGACGGCTCTGAGATCGTGCGGCGCGAGGTTCAGCCGCTCGCATCCGTCAGCGGTCACGACGACGATGTCCTCGATGCGCGCACCCCACTCCCCTGCGAAGTAGATGCCGGGCTCGATGCTGAACGCCATGCCCTCGCGCAGCACGAGGTCGTTGCCCGGTGCGATGTACGGCTCTTCGTGCACCGAGACGCCGATGCCGTGACCGGTGCGGTGCAGGAACGCCTCGCCGAGCCCGGCGTCCGCCAGGACCTGTCGAGCGGCGGCATCCACCTCCTGCGCCGTCGCGCCGGGGCGAGCGGCGTCGACGGCCGCCTGCTGCGCGCGCACGAGCACGGCGATACGCTCGGCGGCGTCAACGTCGGGCGTCCCGACGACGTACGTCCTGGTGCTGTCGGAGTTGTACCCGCTGGGCACCGCTCCCCCGATGTCGACGACCACGATGTCGCCGTCGTCGATCATCCGGTCCGACACCTCGTGATGCGGGTCGGCGCCGTTCGGACCCGAGCCGACGATCACGAACTCGACCGTGCGGTGGCCCTCGGCGACGATCGCCTCGGCGATGTCGGCGGCCACCTCTCGCTCGGTGCGCCCGGCGCGCAGCCACTCCGGGACGCGCCGGTGCACGGCGTCGATCGCCGCGCCGGCCTTTCGCAGCTCGGCGATCTCGTCGGCATCCTTGACCATGCGGCTCTCGCGCAGCACGGGCGTCGCGAGCTCGACGCGCACGCCGATCCGCTCGGCGAGAGGGACGACGTGCAGGGCGGGGAGCGCATCGGAGACCCCGACGCGGGTGACCGTGCCGAGGGCAGCAGCCACGAGGTCGTACGGTTTCTCGCCGTCCACCCAGTCGGACACCGCGATACCGAGCTCACCGACAGCGGTGCTGCGCACCTTCGCGAGCTCCATCCGCGGCACGATGATCCTGGGCGCGAACCCCGGTCCGAGAACGAGTGCGGTCAGTCGCTCGATCGTGTCGCCCTCGACGCCGACCAGATACTGCAGATCGGGGCCAGGGCCCACGATGACGGCGTCGAGGCCGCCGGCAGCGGCGAGGGATGCTGCGCGCTCGAGTCGGGCGGCGTAGACGGAGGCGGGGAACGGCGGTGTGCTCACGGCATCCACGCTACTGCTCGGGCCGCCGCCCGGGATAGGCGACTCAGCTGACGGCGAGGCGGATGCGGTCGGCGAGCACAGCGCGGTTGGCGGCAGTGAGGTCGAGCAGCGCGTACGCGGTCGGCCACATGGTGCCGTCGTCGAGGTTCGAGATCGGCTCGAAGCCGAAGGTGCCGTAACGGACCTTGAACTTGCTCGCCGGCTGGAAGAAGCAGAGCACCTTGCCGTCCTTGCCCCACGCCGGCATGCCGTAATACGTACGCGGCATTAGTTCGGGGGCGACCTCGGTCACGAGGGCGTGCAGCGCCAGCGAGAGCTCGCGATCCTTCTCGTCGGGAAGCTTCGCGACGGCTGCCTCGAGGTCGGCGACTCCCTCGGCACGGGCCTCCTCCGGCGTCTTCTTCGCCCGCGAGCGTGACTTGCGCTTGTCTGCAGCAGCCTCCTTCATGGCTTCTCGTTCTTCGGCACTGAAGTTCTTCTCATTGTCAGCCATGGCCGACTCCTTTCACGGGGTGAACTGCGATGTTGCTCACACTACGGATGCCGCGGTCCGCTGTGCTTCTCGATTCCTGACCGATGTGCGAGCGGCTCGCGGACACAGGTGGCGTGGGCGCATCGGCGTGGCGTTAGTGTGAGGTCATGGACATGCGGGTCGCGGCATACGCGGTCGTCACCGATGACGACGGACGCATACTTCTGGCGCGCTGGATCGAGGGACGCCGGGTCGCGTGGACCATGCCCGGCGGCGGTCTGGAGCCCGGCGAGGCTCCGGAGGACGCGGTCCGACGGGAGCTCCGTGAGGAGACCGGCTACACCGTCAAGGTCGGCGAGCTGCTCGGCATCCATTCGCGAGTGATCCCGGCAGGTCAGCGCGTGACCCCATCAGATCAGCCGCTGCACACGCTTCGCATCGTCTACCGGGCGACGGTCAGCGGAGGAAAGCTGAGCTTCGAGACCGACGGCTCCACCGACATGGCCGAGTGGTTCACGCGCAAGTCGGTCGCCGAGCTGCAGCGCGTCAAGCTCGTCGACATCGCGCTGCGGATGGCCGGAATCCTCTGACGAGAGCGCGCGACGGAGGTCAGTCGCGGGGCTCTTCGGGCACCGAGATGTCGGCGACGGTCGCGCCGTAGGCCGAGATCAGGTCGTCGGCGTCGACGAAGAGGCTGTACCCGTGTGCTCCGGCACCCATCGCGATGCGCTGGCCCACGATGGACTCGTCCGCGAACACGGGCCAGTCGGTGGTGCTGCCGATCGGGACGATCGTGCCGCGCTCGTAGCCGGTCGCCGCGAGGGCGAGATCGGGCTCGGGCAGACGGAGCTTGTTGACACCGACGACCGCACGCAGCTTGGGCCACGAGATCGACCGGCCGCCTGGAACCAGCGCGAACAAGTAGGTGTCGTCGGATCGCTTGACGACGAGCGTCTTCACGATCCCGGAGGGAAGGATGCCGAGCAGCTCCGCGGCCTCGAAGAGACTGCGAGCGGCGGGCCGCTCGCGGATCTCGATGTCGAGGCCGCGTGAAGCCGCGGCATCCCTCACCCGAGCATGGAGATCACCCGGCTCAGCGGCCGGGGACTCCGATGTCGAGGTCACGCGTCGGGAGCGGAGAGCGGGTCGTCTGCGACCCAGAGCTCGTCATCGGCGCGCAGTGCCTGCCAGGCGGCGTAGAGGACGCCTGCGGCCGCGGCGACTCCGAGGATCAGGGCGATGACCGAACCGACGCTCGGACCCTTGGGCTCGGGCTGGGTGGCCTTCTTGACCTTTTTGACGACACCCTCGCGCTTGGCGTTCGCGATGTCCCACGCGGTGAGCGCGGTGCCGACGACACCGCCGACGATCGGGACGACCTTGTCATCGACGACGTGGTGGCCGAAGCGCACCCCGCGGTCGACGACCGGCGCGACGCGACGGTTGTAGGTGTCCTGCACGACAGGACCGACCTGCTCGCGGCCGAAGTGGCCGAGCTGGCGTCCGGCCTCGCGGGCGACGTCGGCGGCGTGGCCGACCAGGACCTGCTGGTTCTCCCACAGCTGGTTAGCGTCGGCCTGAAGACGACGCAGTTCCTTCTTCCGCTTGCGGCTGATGCTCACGATGCTCTCCTGTCGATTGGAGTACGGGTTCCCCATCTTGCCACGCGACCCTGGATGGGGGGAGGGAATCGCCGAACCCTTGCGCCGAGGGCTGAACAGCGATAGTGGCGGGCCAACTCATGGGAAGCTCTGCGAGAATGAGTGCATGGCTCACGCTTCTCATGTCGCAACCCTGCACACCAACCACGGTGACATCGTCATCAACCTCTTCGGCGATCACGCTCCGAAGACGGTCAAGAACTTCGTCGGCCTGGCCGACGGCACCCAGTCCTGGACCGACCCCGCCACCGGCAAGCCGGGCGAGGGCGCGCTCTACTCGGACGTCATCTTCCACCGCATCATCCCGAACTTCATGATCCAGGGCGGCGACCCGCTCGGACAGGGCGTCGGCGGCCCCGGCTACAACTTCGACGACGAGATCAACATGGAGCTCAACTTCAACGAGCCCTACATCCTCGCCATGGCCAACGCGGGCCTGCGTCGCAACGCCATCACCGGCAAGGCCGAAGGCACCAACGGCTCGCAGTTCTTCATCACGACCGATCCCACCCCCTGGCTCCAGGGAAAGCACACGATCTTCGGCGAGGTCGCCGATGACGCCTCCAAGGCCGTCGTCGACGCCATCGCCGCCGTGCCGACCGCAGCGGGCGACCGCCCGATCGAGCCGGTCGTGCTGCAGTCGATCGACATCGTCGCGGCCTGACGCCGACGCTGGCCGATCCGGATGACGACGCCTGAGTTCGCGGACAACCGCGACAACTTCTGCTACCGGCATCCGGATCGGCAGAGCTTCGTGCTCTGCCAGCGGTGCCTGCGCACCATCTGCCCCGAGTGCCAGACCCAGGCAGCCGTCGGGGTCATCTGCCCCGAGTGCATGGCCGCAGAGCGCAAGAACCGCACCCCCGCCCAGAAGAAGGCCGAGCGCCGCTGGGGCGGGCGCAACACCGCGACAGCCACCGTGCGCAGCGGCCGGCCGATGGTCACCTATGTGCTGCTGGCGGTCACGTCGTTCATCGGGCTGCTTCAGCTGATTCCCGGTGTCGGCGATCTCATCACGCAGCAGCTGCTGTTCGCCCCGAGGTACCTGTACCCCGATCTCTCGCTCCTTCCCTTCGAGCCATGGAGACTTCTCACCGCTGTCTTCGCCCACGGCGGGTTCCTGCATCTCGCGCTGAACATGCTCGCCCTGTGGATGCTGGGGCAGAGCCTCGAGCCCATGCTCGGTCGGGTGCGATTCCTGTCGCTCTACCTGATCAGCGGCCTCGGCGGCTCGGTCGCGCTCGCCGTGCTCGACCCGTCGGGCGCCACAGTCGGCGCCTCTGGAGCGGTCTTCGGCCTGATGGCCGCCCTGCTCATCATCGGCCGACACATCGGCGCGAACGTGACCGGGATCCTGGTGATCCTCGGCATCAACTTCGTCATCGGCTTCGTGTTCCAACAGAACATCGCCTGGCAGGCGCACCTCGGCGGTGTGATCGTCGGTGCGCTCGTCGCCTTCATCCTCACCCGCACTCGACGCCGAGAGCAGCGAACACTGCAGATCGTGCTGCTCGCAGCGGTCGTCGTGACACTGGTTCTGATCGTCGCCTTCCTGCCTCCGTTCCTGATCGCGACGGTTTACTCCTGATCAAGGGTTGTTAACAGGGTTGTTAACGGGTGTGAATAACATCTGTGTAATTCTCCCCATGTTGGGGATAACCTGTGGATAACTCTCGGTCGACGGAACAGAGAAGGCCCCTCTCGCCGAGACGAGAGGGGCCTTCTGACGAAGAGGGGCGGGCGTCAGCGCCAGCGCGTGGTCATGAGGAAGCCGATCAGGGCGATGCCCAAGCCGATCGCGAGGTTCCAATTGTCGAGACCCGGAATCGGGAACTGCATGCCCGAGATGTAGAACACGAGGATCCACGCCAGACCCAGCAGCATGAAGCCGACCATCACCGGCTTGAACCACACGGCGTTGGGTGCGGCTTCGCCTTCGCTGCGCGGAGCTTCGGGTTCTTCGGTCTTGCGGTCGCGTGCCATTCCCACAGTGTACCCAAAAGACCTATAACCCACGGAAAATCAGGCGACCACGGCTGGACTTCAGGTCAGCGGGATAGGATCGCGCCATGACTGCATCCGTCGTCTCGGGGGAGCGACGTGCACACCGCCGCCGCCCTCGATCGCGCGCCACTTTCACGAGCGTGCTCGGTGAGCTCCTGCTCACCGCAGGTGTGCTTGTGCTCCTGTTCGTCGCGTGGCAGATGTGGATCGGCGACATCATCATCAGCGCTCAGAAGAACGACGAGGGCGCAGCGGTCTCGCAGGAGTGGGCGAGCGGACCCACGCCCGAGCTGCCCCCCGTCGTCGAGACCGACGACGGAACGACGATCTACGAGCCGGTGATCCCGGCGCCTCCGGCCGACACCCAGCTGCTGGGCCAGATGCACGTGCCTCGATTCGGATCCGAGTACAACGTCGGGATCTACGGCGGCACCAGCCGTGCCCGTACGCTCGACAAGCTCGGCATCGGCGTCTACACGGACTCGAAGATGCCCGGCGAGGTCGGCAACTTCGCCATGGCCGGCCACCGCACCACCTGGGGAAAGCCCTTCAACCAGCTCGACAAGCTGCAGGTCGGCGACGCGATCGTCGTCGAGACACCCGACGGGTGGTTCACCTACCGCTTCCGCACCCTCGAGTATGTCAAGCCGACCCAGACCGAGGTCCTCCTCGACGTCCCGCAGATGCCCGGAGTCGAGACCGGCGAGAAGTACATCACGCTGACCGCCTGCTCCCCGCTCTACTCGCTTGCCGAGCGCATCGTCGCCTACGGGGTGTACGAGAGCTTCCAGCCCCGTGCCGAGGGTCCGCCCGCGGCCCTCACCGACCCGCCCCCTCCGCCGGCTGCGCCGTCGATCTAGCCGAACGGAACGAGACGACCCATGTACGCCGCACTCTGGCGCCTGCTGCCCGGTCCGTGGTGGCTCAAGCTGTTCTTCCTGCTCGTCCTGATCGCTGCTGTGCTCTACGGACTGTTCTGGTTCGTGTTCCCCTGGGTGAGCCCCCTCATCACGCCGGGTGAGGTCGACCTCGAATGATCCGCGTGCTCGTCGTGGACAATCACGACAGCTTCGTGCACACCCTCGTCGGGTACCTCCGCGAGCTCGGCGCCGACGTGACGCTGATAGAAGCGGATGCCACGGACGCCGCCGGACTCGATGAGCTGCTCCCCGGGTTCGACGCCCTCATGCTCTCGCCAGGACCCGGCAGACCCGCGGATGCCGGAGCGTCGCTCGACGCGGTTCGCATCGCAGCGCGACTCCGGATGCCGCTGCTGGGCGTGTGCCTCGGGCACCAGGCGATCGGCGAGGCGTTCGGCACCCCGGTGACGGAGGCCCCCGAGCTGATGCACGGGATGGTCTCGCGGGTCACCCACGACGGGTCGGCGCTGTTCGCCGGCATACCCTCACCGTTCGATGTCGGACGCTACCATTCGCTCGCGGTGGCCGCGTCGGCGCTCCCGGACGACGTGATCGTCACCGCGCGCACCGAGAGCGGAACCGTCATGGCGCTCGCCCATACCGACCTGCCGATCCTCGGCGTGCAGTTCCACCCCGAGAGCGTGCTCACCGAGGGCGGCTACCGGCTGCTCGCGAACTGGCTCGAGCTGTGCGGCGACGAGGACGCCGTGGCGCGCTCCGTCGGCCTGAATCCGCTGTCGCGGCCCGATCAGCCCGCGGCGACGCAGTAGCGCAGCTCGACCGTCGAGCCGATCGCCACGTCACCGGGGGCGGCCGACATCGACGCCACGGTGGGTGGGTTCGTCGGCGCGCAGTCCGTCAGCTCGACGGGGCTCGCGGTCAGACCGATGCGTTCGAGTTCGGCCTGGGCGGCCTCCATCGTCCAGCCGGTGACGTCCGTCAGCGTGACGCGACCGCTCGCGACCACGAGGTTCACGACCGTCTTCGGTGCGACCTCGCTCTCGGCGGTCTCGCTGGCCTCCATGACGGTCTCGGCCGCCAGGCCCTTGTCGTTTCGTTGTATCACGGTGCCGAGTTGGAGCCCGGCGGCGGCCAGAGCATCCTTGGCAGCGGAGAGCGACAGCCCCTCCAACACCGGGACCACAACCGTCTCCTTGCCCGACGACACGTAGACCGTGACCGAATCGCCCTCGCTGACGGCTGTGCCGCCCTCGGGATCGGTGCGGATCACGTTGCCCTCGACGATGTCGCTGCTCGACTCGAGCACGAGCTTGGCTGTGAGGTCGAGTCTGCCGAGGTCTTCCTGAGCGCGCTCGGATGAGACGTTGACGAGATCCGGCACGACACGTGAGCTCGAGGGAATCTCGTCGGGGCGCATGCTGATCGTCCAGACCCAGAACAGCACGGACGCCAGCAGCACGGCCAGCAGCGCGACACCGGCCCAGATCCACGCGACGGGCGGACCGGACTGCGTGCGCGCCATGGTCGTGTCGGTGCTCAGCTGCCGCAGCGAGCGGGCGGTCTCCTGCGCCGCACGCGGGCTGGGGCCGTAGAGCTCGCTCGTGAGAGCACCGAGCTCCTTGCGGCTCGGCGCCTGACCCGAGACCGCGGAGTCCAGCGCGGCGCGGAAGTGCGCAGCATCCGGATACCGCTGGTAAGGGTCCTTCGCGAGTGCGCGCAGCACGATCGGGTCGAGGGCCCCGGGAGAGTCCTCGTTCACCTCGGTCGGCGGGACCGGGGTCTCGCTGACATGCTGGTAGGCGACGGCCACGGGGGATTCGCCGCGGAACGGCTGGCGTCCTGTGAGCAGCTCATAGAGCACGACACCGGTCGAGTAGAGGTCGGCCCGTGCGTCGACGGGCTCGCCCTTGGCCTGCTCGGGCGAGAAGTACGCGGCGGTGCCGATGATCTGCGTGGTCTCGGCGACCGTGGACGACGAGTCGGACACGGCTCGGGCGATGCCGAAGTCCATGACCTTGACCTGGCCCTTGTCGGTGACCATGACGTTGCCCGGCTTGATGTCGCGGTGCACGACGCCCGCGCGGTGCGAGTAGTCGAGGGCCTCGAGGATGCCGTCGACGTAGCGAACGGCGTCTTCGACGGGCACGGGGCCCTTCGCGATGATGTCCTTCAGCAGCGTGCCGCTGATCAGCTCCATCACGATGTACGGAGGCTCATCCGTGCTGCTGTCGGTGGTCGACGGGTCGCCCGCGTCGTATACCCGCACGATCGAGGGGTGGGACATGCGGGAGGCCGACTGCGCCTCCAGACGGAAGCGCGTGCGGAACGCGGTATCGCGGGCGAGCTCGGGGTCGAGGATCTTGATGGCGACGGCGCGGCCGAGGGTCAGGTCGTACCCGCGGTACACCTTCGCCATGCCGCCGTGCCCGATGAGCTCGTCGACGCGGTAGCGACCCGCGAGAACGCGTTGCTCTGTCGACACGTACTGACCCCCTGATACGACCTGATGAATTGTCCCAGACTACGTTGCGCGCGGCGGATCAGCCTTCGTCATCGCCGCCGTCGACCGGAGTGGCGGGCAGGATGATCACGCCCTGCATGGAGTCCGACGGTTCGGACGGCATGTCGCTTCCGCAGAAGACGCGGTACGTGGCTGTGATGCTCTGCCCCGCGGTGCCGGGGATGATCTGCGTCGACAGCACGCTCGGACCGAAGCTGCGGATGGACTCGCCGGGATTGCCGCCCGAGAACGTCGCATTGGTCAGCGTCACCTCGAAGGCGGATCGCGCAGGAGTGCCGGACGGGCACTCGAAGCTCGGCCAGTTGAGCGTGACGGGAACACCCTCGGTCGCGGTGCCCGCGATGGTCGGGGTTCCGGTCGGCTTGCCGACCTGGACCTGCTCCTTGTACGTCGTGAGGGTGAGCAGCGTGCCCTCGGGCACGTTCCCGCCGGGCATGACCGACTCGACGGTCCCGACCTGGTTGGCGCTCGGGGCGACGGTGTTGCCGACGACGCACTCGGCCTGCAGACCTGCGTTGACCGCAGCCGCGCGCGCTGCCTCGCACTGCATGCCCTCGAGGCCCAGGGCATCGACGTCGACCTGCTCGGGCTCCTGCGTCGGCGTCTCGGACGGCGTCGGCTTCGGCGTCTGGCTGGTCGTCGTCGAATCGGTCGGCTTCGGGTCGCCGTCGCCCTGGTTCATCAGCGCGAAGACCGTTCCGCCGAGCACGATGACCAGCAGGGCGATGAGAGCGATGAGCGGCCACGTCCACGGGCTGCGCTTCTTCTTCTCGCCGTCCTCCGGGGCCTCTTCTCCGGTGGGGAGCTGAGCCGTGGTGGGGAGGATGCGCGTCGTGCCGTCGTCGCCCGAGGCCGTGAGCAGCCGGGTGGCGTCGTCGGAGGCGACACCGCCGGTCGCGATGGCAGGGACGGCGATCGCCGCGGAGTTCAGGTCGCCGCGTCGCAGGGCCTGGGCGGCGCGTGCCACCGTGGCGGACGAGGACGGACGATCGGCCGGCTTCTTGGCGATCATCGCCATGACGAGGTTCTGCACCGGGATCGGCACGGTCGGCGGCAGCGGCGGAGGCTGCTCGTTGATCTGAGCCATCGCGATCGCGACCTGCGACTCACCGGTGAACGGACGCTTGCCCGCGAGGCACTCGTACGCGACGATTCCCAGCGAGTAGGTGTCGGTCGCGGGGGAGGCCGGGTGTCCCGACGCCTGCTCCGGCGAGAGGTACTGCACAGTTCCCATGACCTGGCCGGTGGCCGTCAGCGGCACCTGGTCGGCGATGCGGGCGATGCCGAAGTCGGTGATCTTCACGCGTCCGTCGGGCGTGATCAGCAGGTTTCCCGGCTTGATGTCGCGGTGAACGAGACCGGCCGCGTGGGCGGCCTGCAGTGCGGATGCCGTCTGGGCGACGATGTCGAGCGTCTTGTCGGCGCTCAGGGCGCCGTCGCGTTCGAGAACGGTCGACAGGGCCTCGCCGGGCACGAGCTCCATGACGAGGTAGGCGCTGCCGTTCTCCTCGCCGTAGTCGAAGACGCTCGCGATGCCCTCATGGTTGACGAGTGCGGCATGGCGCGCTTCAGCGCGGAACCGCTCGAGGAACCCGGGGTCCCCCATGTACTCGTCCTTGAGGATCTTGATCGCGACGGTGCGTCCGATGACGTGATCCGTCGCCTCCCACACCTCGCCCATGCCGCCGATCGCAATACGCGACTGCAGCTCGTAGCGACCACCGAACGACACACCCTGCGTCGGTCTCATCTGCCCAGCACCGCCTCTATGACCTTCTTTGCAATCGGAGCGGCGATGGTGTCGCCGGATCCTAACTGCCCTTGTCCACCGCCGTCTTCGACGAGGACCGCTACTGCCACCTCGGGGTCGTCCGCCGGCGCGAAGCCGGTGAACCACAACGTGTAAGGCTTGTTCCCGTTCTCGGTCGTGCCGGTCTTTCCCGCCACATCGACCCCGTCTATTCTTGCACCCTGCGCAGCCCCGTTCGAGACGCTGGCGACCATGGATGCCGTGATCTGATCCGCGATCGTCCCATCGAACGCACGACCGAACTCGGAGTCGTCGTCGGCCCTGACCACCGAGAGGTCGTTGCCGATCACGGTGTCGACCAGACGGGGGTTCATGACGACGCCGTCATTGGCGATTCCGGCCGCGACCATCGCGATCTGCAGCGGCGTCGCGGTGACCTGTCCCTGGCCGAATCCGGTGAGCGCGGTCTGTGCGTCGTCGAGTGCCCGAGGGTAGCTCGACGGCGTCGATTCCAGCGGCGTCGAGAAGCTCGTGTTGAAGCCGAACTTCTCGGCCATCGCGCGGATCGCGTCGTCGCCCAGCTCGACGGCGAGCTCGGCCATCGGGATGTTGCAGCTCAGCCGGATCGCCTCGGAGATCGTCACGGTGTCGCCGCTGCCGCATGTGCCGCCCCAGGCGTTCGACACCGTGTTGCTGGATCCGGGGAGTGTGTAGCGCGCGGGGTTCGGCAGGGTCGAGTCGGGCGTCCAGTTGCCGGACTCGTATGCTGCGGCAGCCACGACGAGCTTGAACGTCGACCCCGGAGGGTTGAGGTCGCCGGCGATCGCCCGGTTCGACAGAGGCTTGGCGGGGTCGTCGACGAGTTGATCGTAGGTCGCGTTCGCAGCATCCGCGTCGTGGGTCGCGAGCTGGTTCGTGTCGAACCCGGGGGTCGAGACCATCGCGAGGATGCGTCCGGTCTTCGGCTCGATCGCCACGACCGCGCCGTTGAGTCCGTCGAGGGCCTGGTACGCCGCGGTCTGCGCCGCCGTGTCGAGTGACAGCTCGACGCTGAATCCGCTCTGCGGCTGGCCCGACAGGATCCGCTCGATCTCGGCGAAGAATGCGCTCGACCCGGTACCCGAGAGGTCGGCGTTCATGGCCCGTTCGATGCCGGTGGCCGACTGCAGAGCCGGGTTGAAGTACCCGGTCACGGGCGCCCACACGGAGGCATCCGTGTAGACGCGCTGGAACTGGTACTTGTCATCCGACGGGGTCGACGAGGCGATCGCGACGTCGTCGACGATGATCGATCCACGCTGGATCTCGTAGCTGTCGAGCAGTGTGCGGCGGTTGTTGGGGTTCTGCGCGAGGGAATCGGCTTCGACGACCTGGATCCAGCTGGTCGCCGCGAAGAGCGAGATGAACATGAACAGCATCACGATGCTGAGACGGCGGAGTTCTTTCGTCATGTCAGCCGATCACCGCCCTGGGTTGGCTGCGGACGCCGTCGGAGATGCGCAGCAGGATCGCGACGATCAGCCAGTTCGCCACGAGCGAGGACCCACCGGCGGCGAGGAAGGGGGTGGTCAGACCGGTGAGGGGGATGACCCGGGTCACGCCACCGACCATGATGAACACCTGCAGGGCGATCGTGAACGAGAGGCCGATGCCGAGCAGCTTGCCGAAGTCGTCCTGACCCGCGAGCCCGATCCGCACTCCGCGGCTCACGAACACCATGTAGAGGCAGAGGATGGCGAAGAGCCCGATCAGCCCGATCTCCTCGCCGAGGCTCGTGATGATGTAGTCGCTGTGCGCGAGCGGTGTGACGTCGGGGCGCCCCTGGCCCCACCCGGTGCCGAGCAGGCCGCCGTGCGCGAGACCGAACAGACCCTGCATGGGCTGGAATCCGGCGTTGTCGGGGTCGACCTTGTCGGGGTCGAAGAGGAACAGCCAGTTCGTGAAGCGACCCTGCACGTAGCTGAGGATCTGGGTCGCGACCGCGACGCCGGCGGCGACGAGACCCAGACCGATGAGCACCCAGCTGGTCTTGCCTGTGGCGACGTAGAGCATCGCGACGAACATCCCGAAGATGAGCGTTCCGGTGCCGAGGTCACGCTGGATCACGATGATGCCCAGCGAGATGGCCCACACCACGAGCACCGGCCCGAGCTCGCGCATGCGCGGCCAGGTGATGCCGAGGAACTTCGTGCCGACAGACGTCAGGCTCTCCCTTGTGCGCACCAGATAGCCGGCGAAGAAGATCGCGAGACAGATCTTCGCGAGCTCACCCGGCTGGAAGGCGAACATGCCGCCGAGCGACACCCACACCGCGGCGTTCGCGTCGGGGATGCGGAGTCCCGGCACGAACGGCAGCAGGAGCAGCAGGATGCCGGAGAGACCGAAGATGTACGTGTACCGGAACAGCACACGGTAGTTGCGCAGCATGATCACGACGGTGATCGCGCCGGCCAGCGAGATGGCGGTCCAGGCGAGCTGCTTCGTCGAGTACGCGTTCCAGCCCGTGAGGGACTTCGCGATGTCGATGCGGTAGATCATCGCGATGCCGAGGCCCGTGAGCAGGGTAGCGATGGGCAGCAGGAAAGGGTCGGCGGCTGAGGCGACCGCCCGCAGCACGAAGTGGACGGCGAAGGCGAGAACGGCCAGGCCGCCGCCGATCGCGAGGATCATCGGGTCGATCAGGCCGAGTGCGCCGAGCTGCACGAGGGTGAGGGCCGCGCCGCTGATCGCGACGGCGAAGAGGAGCAGCCAGAACTCGCGGTTGCGCTGCGTCTGCGGCATCCGCATGCGCTTGAGCGCCTTGATGACGCTGGTGTCCGCCGTGACGTCGGTGGTCATCCTGCGTCCTCCGTCGGGGTCGGCAGGGGAGTGGGCAGCGGGGTCTCGCCGATGACGCGGTCCGCGCCGGCCTGCAGCCTCGCGACGATAGCCTCGGCGTCGGAGAACGAACGGGCGGTGATCGTGCGCTCGACCGAATCGCGCTGATACGGAGGCAGGTTCGCGAGCAGGATGTCGGTGTCGCGGAGTGGAGTGGACAGGCTGATCGGGCCGATGTTCTGCTGCACACCCTGGTAGATCACGACGCTGTCCTCGTCGGCGCCGACGAAGTAGCGGGTCTGCGTCCAGCTGTAGGCGGCGAAAGCGGCGAAGGCGAGCATCGCGAGGACGACCAGCATCCCGGCGATCCATCCGAAGCGGCGACGCTTGGCGCGCCGGCGATCCTCTTCGATGAGCTCCTCGAGGTACTCGGGAGCGGGTTCGAAGTGGCTGGGCTCGTTCGCGGCCTGACGCACCGGGTGCAGCCAGTTGCCGCGCGGCGCGCGCACCGGCGGCACCGTGACGTTGGCGGGGTTCGACGCCGAGCCGACGATCGTCGCAGTACCCGAGTGCATGGCGTGCTGGCCGCCCACCTCGACGAGGACGATGGTGACGTTGTCGGGTGCTCCGCCGTCGAGAGCCTGCTTCAGCAGGTTGTCGGCCGTGCGCCCCGGGGCCATGCCCATGCGCATCGCCTTGAGGATGTGCGCCTCGTCGACGACTCCCGAGAGGCCGTCGGAGCAGAGCAGCCAGCGGTCGCCCGGCTGGGTGTGCATGACGAACATGTCGAGCTCCGGATCGGCATCCATGTCGCTGAGCACGCGCATGAGCACCGAACGGCGCGGGTGGTATCGAGCCTCTTCGGGGGTGATGCGCCCCGAGTCGACGAGTCGCTGCACGAAGGTGTGGTCGGCGGTGATCTGTGTCACCGCGTCGTCACGGTAGAGGTAGATGCGCGAGTCGCCGATGTGCCCGATGACCGCGTAGTCGTCGACCATGATGATCGCGCTCAGCGTGGTGCCCAGGCCCGCGAGCTCTGGGCGGTCCTTCGCGGCGCGGATCAGATCGCCGGCAGCCGTGGTCGCCGCGGCCTGCAGTGAGGCCTGCGCGTCTTCGACCGACGTGTACGGCTGATCGAGCGGCTCCATCCGGTGGATCGCGATGCTCGAGGCGACGTCACCGCCGGCGTGACCGCCCATGCCGTCGGCGACGACGAAGAGGTTGGCGCCGGAGTACCCGGAGTCCTGGTTGTTGGAGCGGACCTTCCCGGTGTGGGAGATCGCGGCGCTCGAGCCTTCGAAGACCATGCCGGGGTCAGGCTCGCAGCTCGAAGGTCGTGGCGCCCACCTTGATCGGGGTGCCGAGAGCGAGGCCGACCGGACCGCCGGTCACCCGCTGACCGGCGACGAAGGTGCCGTTGGTCGAGTCGAGGTCCTGGATGGCCCAGCTGTCGCCGCGCAGCAGCAGGCGCGCGTGGTGGCTGGAGGTGTAGTCGTCGCGGATCACGAGGGCGGACTCGCTCGAGCGGCCGATCGTGAGGGTGTCGGTGCCCAGCGGGAGCTCGAGCCCGGCTTTGGGGCCGGACGTGATCACGAGCCGCTTCGCGGTCGCGACGGTCGCAGGACCGGTGCTGGGCTTCGCCGACGAGGGGCGGGATGCCGCGGGGGCGGCTGTCGGAGCCGGTGCCGGAGTCGCCGCAGCGGCCTCGGCCGGGAGCTTTCGCACCTTCATGCCGAACAGATCGGCCCGGAGCGAGTAGACGACCCCGAACACGAAGAACCACAGCAGCAGCAGGAAGCCGATGCGCAGGAGCAGCAGGACGAGTTCGCTGGGAGTGCTCACGAGAGGGCTCCGAACGCGCGGGTCGCGTCGTCGTCACGCGGCCGAGGAGGGCGTGACGGAGAGGCGACGGGAACGATGCGGAACACCAGATCGGTGCGTCCGATGGTGATGGTGGTGTCGGTGGGGAGTGCGGCTTCCCGCACCTTGTCGCCGTTCACCTTGGTGCCGTTGGTCGAGCCGAGGTCGCGCATCATGGCGCGCTCGCCGTCCCAGAGGACTTCGACGTGCTTGCGGCTGGATCCGGCGTCCGCGATCGTGATGTCGGCATCCGTGCCCCGGCCGATGACCGTGCGGGCGCGGGTGAGTGAGTGGCGGCGTCCGTCGACGTCGATCACGGCCTGCCAGTTGACGCGGCCCTCGACCGTGCCTGAGCTGACGTTGATCGTGCCGGTGGCGATCTTGTCGTCGCCCTCGAGGCTGAGGGAGAGCGGACCCGAGAAGCTGTAGCCCTGCGACTTCGCGTGCTTGGTGAGAAGTGCGTGCAGCTCGTCTGTGAGGGCCCCGCCGAGGCTCAGCATGCGGTCGGCGTCGTCGGTGCTCAGGCGCACGACGAAGTTATTGGGCGCGATGATGCGGTCTCTGCTCACCACAGCCGCTTTGGTGTCCGCTTCACGCCGAAGGGCCGAAGCGATCTCCACGGGCTGGATGCCGCTACGGAAGGTCTTCGCGAAGGCGCTGTTCACAGCGCGCTCGAGACCCTTCTCAAAGCTGTCAAGTAGTCCCACTGGGCTCCTCTGGCATGCCGACCGGTAGGGACATCGTAGCCAGGTGTCCTGGGTGAACGCCGTCGCAGGGCGGAAGAACCCCGAGATTCCGGGGGAGTGGGAGAGGGTGCGGGCGTCTGGTGGCGGCGTATCGCGGTGGTCTTTCGTTCGCAGTTCGGGCGGAGATCTGCGTCTGGGGAGGAGGAACTCGGGGAGATCCTCCTCCCGTGGGGCAGAAGTCCTCCGGAGGGGATGCTCAGGTGCGGCCTCGGTTTCTTCGTGGGGCGGATCGCGTGATATCTTTGGGAAGTTGAGTTCTTCGGAGCCCGACAGACTCGCGCGAGTGGCGGAATGGTAGACGCGCTGGCTTCAGGTGCCAGTGTCCTTATGGACGTGGGGGTTCAAGTCCCCCCTCGCGCACAGCGGGCCGTATTCGTAAATACAGCCCAATGCGTTCGTAGATTGAAAGAGCCGGTCAGAGTGGTTTTCTGACCGGCTCTTCGCATCGATGACCGTCATCGACGGCGGGCGTCAGAGCTGGCCGTCGTCCAGTAGCGGCTTCCTTCACATGCGCTCACCGCCGGCGCCACGTCTGTCCGGCCCGTGACGCTATTCGAGGCGCCGCTCGCACTAGTTGGCTTGGGATCACCCTGCAGAATCGTGGAGGGCGGTCGGCCATCCGCTCACGTACTGAGCGACTAGGACATGACTGACCTGATCTACCCGCCGATGATTACTTCAGCCCGTCGCAGCAGAAGCGATACTTCTGCCCGCTTCCGCAGCGGCACTGCCGGTACACACCGAGTCTGGCGTCGCGGTCTTCGTCGATCTCGGGGACGGCGAGCGAGCGCGCATCCATGTCCCAGATTGCCTCCCCTGACGTGACGGCGACACTCATGCCGAGCTCTTGCGGGATACCCCACGGTGTTTCCGTGTTGACGTCGTAGCTTGCGGGGGTGGGGACGACCTGTTCCAACTCGTCTTTCGCGTTGCGGTGGTGCGAGATCAGAGATGACCAGATCCGGATGGGGCCCCGGTCTTTCTTGTGCCGGAGGGCATCGTCGACGAATGTGCCGGCGACCGCAGTCGCCGTCGCCGCTCCGAAGCTGCCGGCCACGAGGTCCGTGGCGAGTGCCGCGGCGATGCCGTACTTGTTGGCGGTCAACGATGCGCCAAGGCGAGAGAGAAAACCGTCCGAGCCTGCGCGCTCGGCCTGCTGGATCAGGGGGCGAAGGAGCGCATCCTCCTGGTCGCGAACATGGGCACCAGCCGTGGTCGGATCATCCAGCGGTGTCCCCTGGTATACCTCGTGCAGTTGAGCTCGGAACTCCCCGAAAGCGGCTTCATCATGTACGGCTCGGATCACAGAGGGGGTCAACCCGTGGAAGACGGGGAGTCCGGATCGCAGGACCGCTTCGACGACAGATGCGGAGGTTCCCGCAACGCGGCTGATTCCTTGCCGGCAGAGGAACTGTTCGTGCGCGAAAGGCGCGGTGTAGGTCACGCCGTAGGTGTCTGAGAGGGTGAACTCGCGAGCGAAGTAGCGGTAGCCGTGGTCGATGGCGTTGCGAATCCCCGGGGACGGGTCGGGTCCAGGTGCGAACACGAACAACCCGCGCATGTTGTCTTCGGAGGCGATCTCATATGCGGCGAACCGCGCGGCGTAATCGACGGGGTCCAGCGTGATGTGGGTCCGAAGGTCGCGCCGCAGACGTTCAATGGTCTGGCGCTGCTGGAGGTATACGGGTTCGGTGGGGACAGGCACGACCAGGCCTGATTCAATCAGTGGCCGCATGCGCATCAGTTGGGGTATCACCGAGTTGAGGAACGCGCGGGTGGTCCGCGTACGGGTCTCCGCGTCATCCTCGGGATGGTGGAAGCCGCGACGAGCGCTCAGCATGTGTTCGTTTCTGTACTGTTCCACCGCGAACCAGTCGGCGATGGGGTCGCGGACAAGCACTTGGCCGCTGTAAAGGAGGCTCGACATGACCATGTCCCCGCCGAGGTGAAGGAAGTTCGCTGATGGCCAGCCTCCGAGGTAGATGGGGTGCAGGGTGGGGTCTATCTCGGGCGTGAAGCTCGTCGAGAACTCGCGCACTCGCTCACCGAAGGCGTCGATGTCTCTCCCGGAGAGGCGCGAGAAGTCTTGGTCCTCCTTGCCGGTGAGGTACCCCTCGATGACGTCGATGGTCGATAGCATCTGCTCATCATCGCGTGCGTGACCGACGTTCGGCGCGAAGTTCTGTCGGTGGGGGATGGGACGATGTGGGCATGAGTGGACCCTCCGGTATGTCACGAGGCGCAGAGGATGCGCCTCTGACGCCTCATCGCACTGTGTGGGAGGGGATTCGGAAACGGGCTCGTTCTCGCGGTACCGCGGCTGGTGCCTTTGACATCGGCGGAGAAGTTCCGACGATGCGTGTCGTGATAGATCCGCTGATCTCGCTGGATGAGGCCACGACTCGGTACGTCGACATCCTTCGCTCCGACGACCCGAACATCACCGTGCTCCGACGATTCGACGACGCGAAGGACCTCCGGAGCGAAGGCGATTACACCGTCATCGAACCACGCGAGCTGAAAACGGAGAACGGGTGGGGTGGCGTCACCGAGATGCGCGACGGGCGAGCGTGGAACCGGGCGATCCCCCATGCCGAGAACAACATTCAGTCGGCGTACAACTGGGCCGCGCACTACGGTCTCGACCCCGAGGAGGCCCGAGCTCGGGAACTCGATGCGCAAGCCGCGATCTCGCTTGACGCGGATCTGTACGTAACTGATAACGCGTTTGCTTTGCACGGCATGCGGATGCGGAGCGCATGTACGGTCGCGGATGCTTTCGCGGTCCTTGGTTTGCATCAGCGCCTACGTAGCCGAATTCTCGTCGGCACGACGCATGCGCGCTTCATCAGCACCTGGATGGCGGAGCATGTTCAGGCGATTGGCATGCTTCCCTCCGTGTCGGCGCAGTTCGCGGACGACGACGATGCGCCTCGGCCGAGCGATGAGGCCCTTGCGCTTCTGCGCGCGATGTTGGTTCGCGTGAAGCGCGCTCTCGCGAGTCGTGACCGGCTGTTGGTGTCCAGCTTGCATCCGGACGGGATCCTGGGTTTTGAAGGGCCTGATGAACTCGTCGAACGAACTGTCGTCAGTCTCCAGGGTCTCTTCGATGCGGCCGCCCGCGCGCTCAACTCGGAGTTGCGGGAGCCGTTTCCTCTCACCCGCGTGTCTTTCGCGCAGAAGGACTTCCGTGCAGCGCTTCCCGATCCAGTGCGCGCTCTGCTGGAACAGCGAGAGAACCGGACGCTTCGCGAGCTGATATCGACGCTCCGCAACACGATCCACAACGAGCCGTTCGGTCGTGCAGCCTTCGAAAAGAGCGGCGAAGTCGAGGCCCTCGCGACGCTCGAGGGAGAACCAGCGACCCGGTTTCGCGCACTTGCCAAGCAGAGCGGGCAGACGCACTGGTGGACCCTCTTCGAGGATGCGCCGTCGATACCCGGGCGGGAGCTCGAAGTCGTACTTCGCCCAATCCCGCTCGTCGACGATCTCGTAGTCCTCTCGGGTCAACTGGCGAACGCGCTCATCGCGGCAGCGCCGTGGGCGACCCGGGCGTTCCAACCGTCGACGTCTCCGGATGACTGGTCGACGTATCCGCCGTATGCGGATGCGGTTCGACGCGGGTACGGCCTGGGCCGGTGACGGGAAATCTCGTAACCCTTGCCATTGGCACGACGGCGTAGGTCGCCGTCGCGTCAAAAAGTGTTTCGGCAGAGGCTGACCCGCGAGACAGCTCGTGGTCGCTCGCGAACGGTACCGCCGACTCAGCCCGTCCAGTTGCCGCAGGGTAGGAGGTAACCGGTGATAGGAACGACGATGCCAACAACGGCTGAATGTGTCGACGCGGTACGCGATGCAGAGGCGCGGGTGGAGGCAGCGCGCCTGGTTCGGGAAGGGTATCGCCGCAGGTCGCCCGAGCTTCTCATCGATGAAGGGCAAGCTGCTGCCGAGGTTGGGGGTCTGCTCGACCTCGATGAAGAACTCCTGGGTCGCCCTTACATACCGCTCGAGGTCGACGACGTTCTCTGGGGCCGGGTCACTCTACTCAGCGAGTTCGTGAACCCTGAGGAGCGCTCGGTCAAGGAACCCCGCTGCTAGTCCAGCTCCCAGGCGTCGGGGTTTTCGCCCTCCTCAAGCGGGTGCCCTAAGAATGAATCTGGCGTGGCTGTCTCCCAGTCAATGCCGCGTTCCTCGCACCAATCGCACGGCCCTTCCCAGCGGAGCGGTCCTTGCGAATGCAGGACGCGGCGGACTCCGGTTCCGGAGACGCTGACTGGGCCGCCGTACCGCCAGCGGACCTCGGGGTGCAGGTGTCCGAACCAGGTGTAGATGCGGGTGCCGATACCGAGGCGAGTGTACCGCTGACCATCCCTCGTATTGTCCGAGGTCGAACGGACTCTGTCCGGATCTGAGTTGATCTCACCGAAGCCGCCGTCGAATAACAATCCTTTTGCGCGCAGTCCGCTTGCTGCGTGCTCGATGGTGAGGGTCTTCTCGGTTCTCCGCGATTCGAAGCGCACGTCAGAGGCAACATACGCGAACCCGTTCAGCACTTCCTCAAGCCGCGGCGCAAACACATCCGCCGCCACGAAGAAGGACACGTCATCGTCATGCCCCCAGACGGAGGCAGCTGCCGCCACCGCTTCAGTAACCCACGCCTCCCTCAGGTGAACGGGGCGGGGGTCGAAGGGATTGATGCGGTCCGCGCGGCGCAACCGCTCATGCTCAGAGAAGAGTGAGGCCAGCGCAACGGCCCGCGCCGCATCGCTGACTGGAGCTTTCATCGAACGAGCGAGTGCCTGGCGATATACAAGTTCTCGAGCGGGACGGCGCCGTCGCGTGAACAGAGTGACGCTCCGCAACTCCCGCTCCGCCCGCCTCACCTTTTCTTCAAACCACCGGGCATCCTGCAGGAGTTGCTCTGGACGCTTCAGCGGAGGCTGTCGAAGGTCGGCGGGCTGGCTGCGTCGGACCGGTTTCTCCACGGATACGAGCGTATCGGTGCAGATCGGACCGAACGTGCGCCTGGTGCAACCATAGCGCGCGGCGAGTCCTCTCCGCCGACTAGGTGATGGTACGCAGATCCCGGGGGAAGTTCGGCAGGGATGTGGGTGCTCAGCCCAAGGGGCGATGTTGGCCGTGGTGGGCACGGGGTCGCGGTGGCCGCACCGGACACCAATGGTGCGCGATGAGCCTTTACGACGCCATGACCGACTCGACGGACCCGTCCCACTGTCCGTTGAGGTGTCCGAACAGCCCGTCTTCCCACAGCGATTCGTCGTCGACCATGAGGTACATTGCCGCTGCGCGCAGCCGGTAGGCGCCGGCAACGAGGTCACGTATGAAATCGACCATGGCCTCCGGGTTAGTGGGTACTGCGTCGGGGACGGAGTCGGCAAGGCGGGCAACAGGCGCAAGTTCCCATTGGGATCTGTCGGCCAGGCTCACGCGCAGAAAGTCATGGACGAACCGATTGCGACGCGAGTAGAGACCGCGGGCGATCTTCACTGCTCGGTGGATTGCGCGGCGTTCCTCCCCAATGAGCGAGGTGTTCTCGCGAATCATCGCCATGCATTCTTTCGCGGTGTCCGAGAAGAAAGGTGGGGCGTCCAGATATGACTCGAAGTCCCGGTGCCCCGCGAGGACCGAATGCAGAAATCGCAGCGCGACTTCCATGCGGACCGCTTCCATCCCGATACGGCCGAGCAACAGTGCTTGCTGGTCGGCGGGTTCCAGCTTGTGCAGGTCCGGGAGGCGCATGCGTCGATGGTGTCAGATCCGCGACCCAACATGTCCGTGTCCGTGGATACCCTTCGGACATGGACGTGACTTCAATCATCACGGCACTTCTGACGACGACTGCTTTGGCGGGCCTGACCCTGGTCGGCCGGTCGCTCGTGCCCTCCGTCCGGTGGGCACGTCAGTTGGAGCGCGACCTCGTCATCCTCGGCGGTCTCGATGATGGGCCAGAAAGAGAGCTGTGGTCCGCGTCTGTTGACCGGCAGGCTGAGCGCTTGCGCCGGTATCGCGAGGAGACCCCTTGGTGGGACAAAGTCATACCGGTTCTCGCGTTCGTGGGTGTGGTCGTATCCGTGGTGACTTTCGGGTTCAATGACCTCGGCCGCGATGTGTTCGTAAAGGACGCGGCGGTCATGATCCCGCTGTCTATCGTCGCTGTCCTCGGGGCGTTGTATTTCGTCATCCTTTTCGTACGCGGGCGGGACTTGTCCGAAGCCGTTCGTTCCCGAGAAGGTCAGGGCGCCCGGGATGTATCGGGAGACCTTCATTCCGGAGTGTCCGAGAGGGATGTAGTCCATGGCTGTTCGAAAGGCGATGGACCCCATGACGGATCCTCATATCCGCCGACGCGCAGCCGGGACTCGAGTCGCGATGATGGCGCTCTGCGCGGGCGCGGATGATCTACTACTCCGACTTCCGTCTGCGTACTTTTTCGCGGGGGCGCATCCACCGGCTCCGAGCCAGTTCCTCCATTGTGGTTTCAGGTAGGGCGTCGCGCACGTACATCAGCCAAGCGTTTACCTGCGCGTCGAGACGCGTGTGCCCCTCCTTACCGAACGCACCAGCGAAGCGAACGAGCAGGTCTGCGACGAGGGGCGCGTCTGCTCGACTCGCCGTCTTGAGTAGCGCCTCAAGGGGCTCGACGAGCGCGGCGACGACAACGGTATTGCGAGGTAGGGTCGCGTAGATCCGAGCCGCTGCACTGCGGGCATGCATGTCAGGTGCTGCCGTGATGGCGTTGGCCGCATCTTCGATAAACCGGGAGTCGATCCCGCGAGATGCGATGGCACGGAGGGTGTTTGCGTCCTCCTCGAGGTCTGCGGCTTCCCGCCACAGGATCGACCTATCCATCTGCGGTGCCCGCTGTGCATACACCTGCCACGCTTGGTCGGGTACCGCTGAGTAGCCTGCACCATCGAACGCTATGCGGAGGTCGTCAACCGTCGGCGCTGTCGCTATCCAGGGCGGGAGAATGTCACCGCCGATAAACGCATAGTGAGGGGAGATTTCGTCGTAGCTCAGGGCCTTCACCTTCCGACGAAGATCGAGGAGCCGTTGCTGCGCGTGGAAGATCATCGCGACGGGTCCCACGCTCGCTGCCTGAACCTGTGGAAGCTGTGCGCGCAGGGTGTCCACGACGGGAACCAACACATCTGCGGGTTGTGCCCTCACCTGACTGAGAGCATGGGTCAGATGAGACTGTTCGCGCTCGTCGGACGTCATGCTCACGAGAAGCGTCGCAGCGAACTCGTGCATGACTTTCGTGAGAGCGGGAAGGCGGCTTAGCGCGTCAGAGACCGAGAGTAGGGTATCGAGTCGTTCAGGCGGGACCTCGCCGGGACTTCGGTACGCACGCTCGAGGATGTCGACAACCGAATCGGCGGGGAAGTCAAATTCCTGCGGCATCAACGCCACAACAGCGGAGATGCCCGACACTACGGGCTTCGGATCTCTCGCATCGTCTTTCGTGACGATCCGGAGCAACGCGCCCAACGCCGGGAGGAGGCGCTTCGTGGACGGTGCGACTCCTTCCACAGGAAGATGCTTCGCGACGGCGGACTTGAACTGCGATGGTGCTTTCGCGGCCAGAGCCTCGAGCATCTCGTCGGCCGCGGCGACTCTGGTGGATTCGTCGCGCAGCCCCGATCCCACGACGCGCAGGTAATTGGGTATGGCCTCGCTGTTGCCGATAGCGCGAATGCGGAACACTTTCGCAAGCCACGCTCTCGTGTTTGTGACTGATAGGGCTTCGTGGAATCGGAGGAGCGAATCGGTTGCTGCTCTGACCTGGTCCAACCGGGCAGTGTCATCGCCGGGGATGTCGTCCGTGCTCAAGAGATCGGCAAGACGCTTCGCGTCTGCAAGTTCGAGACCGGCGCTTTGACCCTGGTCAAGTCGGGATATCAAGCTCTCGAGAACTCTGGGATCCTCGCGCACCACCGAGATAGCGGTGTCGACGAGTTCGTGTCGCGCAGCGTGCAGTGTGGACGCGGGAGCGAGCTCCGTCATCGCGTAGATGGCGGGAGCCATCAGCTGCGGGTTCGGGTAGGTGGTTCGCAGCACACCACCGACCCACTCCTGATCCTTGGTCGGGGCGAGTGCGCGCACGTAGCCGAGAGTCGCGGAGTCGTCGAGTTGCAATACGGCGTCGGCGGCGACGATACGATCCCAGGAACCAGCCACCTGTGGCAGGAGCGCCCGTCGATGGCCCTCGTCGAGGCTCGATAAGAGGGCTCCCGACAGTCCTCGAAGGCTCATCGCTTCCGCGCTTGGTTCCCCTTCGATGCTATTGAGCATCATCTCCACGGCGCGGTATCGGTCGTTCGATGATGCTTTCTCGAGGAGAGCGAGTGTTTCGGTGCGGGGAACTTCGGTGGCGGCTTCCACTGCGGCAAACACCGCCGGGTTCTCGAACTGGAGCATTCGTTCGCCGGTGCCGAGCTGGATGAGGTCGGCCATCGGCAGGGTGACCTGCATGTCTCGCAGCTTCTCGAGGTAGCGCTCGAGTTGTTGCCCCAGAGCGATGGACACCGCATTGTTGGGGGCGGAGGGCGTCGGGCTGCCATCGCTGCCCGACGGCGCCGCTTCCAGTCCCCAGGTGAAAACGGCGTCGTACGCGGCCCTCTTCTCGGTGTACTGCTTGACCAGCGGGGCGATGGTCTCCCCGGGGTCGGTGGTCGCCCGCTTCGCGACATGGGTGAGAAGGCTCGGGTAGTGCTCGAGGTCTGCGTAGAACAGAGGGAACTCTGTCTGCAGCACGGTCAGCACGGCGATCTCGTCTGCTCGTTCCGTCCACGAGTTGCGGAACGAATGCACCATGCGGGCGTTGATGGCGAAGTCGTTCAGGATGACCTTCGTCCGTCGCGGACTCGTGAGGTGAGGCGGCGAGAGGATAGAGATAACGCGGTCGAGCGCTTCCTGCCCATACCGAGTGCGCAGCTCACCCCAGACCCCACCCTGCTTTTCGGCGATGAGGTCTCGCGCGTACTTTCGAAAGCCTTTCCGTGGCTGTGGGGGAAGGGCGATCTGGTACGTGAAGATCTTGTCCAGGTACTCGCCAGCCGTGCTGTAGTACGGGCGTCCTGGGCGGTGCGGGACGGTGCGAAGCATCTCGTCTTCTGCCGTCGCGACGACGCTCTCACGGTCGAAGGCAACCACGAAGATGCAGTTGTCTTCTCCGACGAACCGGCGCAGTCCTTCGAGGGTGCTCATTGTCGCTGCGGGGGCGCACCGGTCGAGCTCGTCCACGAGGATCACCTGCGTGGTCTTTGACCGCTTGAGGATCTCGGTGAAGATCTTGCGGAACTGCGTCACGTGCGCGGGGCCCGATTCCTCGACGGTGACGGACCATAGTTTGGTGACGACGCCGAGGAGAACGACGAGAAGTGTCCCCCCGGCCGCGGCCGTCGTCCATGCGATGAGGGCGGGTACGTACTTCGTCCAGAGATGCTCCCAGGTGAAGGGATCAGCTACTCCGGCGTTGGCCTGGAACCAGGGCACAACGAACACCACGAACGCCAGCACGAGGACGAGAAGAATGTTCAGAAGAACCTTCAACACGGGATGTGTGATTTCGATCCCGAGGGGAAGGTTGACAGACCGGTTTGCTTGGAACAGGCGCTGTTCGATGTTCTTGGGGCTGTGAGGGACGTGGGGTGCGACGGTGGCGAGGAAGTTGGATTCGAAGGTTTCGTCCGCCATCTGCCATGCGTCGAAGTCGACGGGCGTGAACCGGGGCTTCTTGTCCTTAACGTGTGGTTCCAGGAACGGAACCTTCCGCAGTCTTCGTGTGAACCAAGTGGCCCTCTTGTAGGTGTCGAGTTCCTCTTTCAGCAAGCCGAAGAAGGTGGACTTACCGGAACCCCAGGGGCCGTTGACGGCGATGTTGACGCTCGTCTCGCCAGCAGCAATCAGTTGGGCGACGCGCTTGGCGACGATGCGGTGCTGGAACCGGTCAGCGCTCTCGGGTACTGAGCCGTTCTCGTTGGGTCGCAGGGGTGCGTTGCTGATGAGGTCATCGGCGCTCAGTGCGGCGTGCGTGATCTTGTCGGTCGTCACATCAACGTGGTCAGCCATCAGGTTCCTCGGGTCGGCGCAACGATGGCCCCCAGAAGCCAGCTGCTGGGACCGCAGGTCGCAAGACGAAGTCGCAGGGGAAGGCTCAGTGCTCGGCGCGCCCCCTGCCTCATCCTGGCACTCGCAGGTCGCGCGGACCGCAGATGTGGGTGCCGTGTCGACTTCGCGGGCTCGTCAGGGCTTACGTACTCCGATGGTGAGGAGCAGGTTCGCGTGTGCGCGCTGGTCGCCCGACGCGAGGATCACGGCGACCATGTCACCACTCGCCGCGGCATAGAAGTCCTAGAGGCCGTGAGGAATGTGCTCTTTTTGCAGGTAGGTTTCTGACCCAGAAAGAAACGTAGGCGACAAGGATGACGCTACTACAGCGTTGTGGTTTGGTTCTCTTCGACGCCGAGCGCCTGCACGAAGGCCGCGCGGGATCCCAGGCTGTGGAGCAGTCGACCGACGAGGCGGTCAACGACAGCCCACGGATTCTGCTCGATTTCAAACAGATGCGCGGTCGTCGTCATGGAGTAGTCGAGCCGTTCGTACGGGGAGGACTCTCCGTGGTACCGCGTGTGGGCGATCCGTTGGCTGAATTTGTCCTGTAGCCCGTCTGCATGCACACCGAATCCCCAGAGGCCCCGGTAGCCGGTCGCCACCGAGATTTGCTGCGCCAGGAGCATCGCGCGCCAGCAGTACGCGACGATCCCATCATCGTTGACGACGGCAACATGTCCACCGCCAGACGACAGGAAGTCAATCGCGCGCCCCAGCATGATCCGGAAGCCGCCTGTGTCATGGAACTCAAGGTCGACGATGTCGCGCTCTTCGGTGCCGTCAACGAGTTCGGGTCTCCCGGGTGTGAGGTTTGTCCACGCGCTTCCATCTGCACGTCGGTTCCAGTCGTTCGGTGTGTGCAGCGTCATCCGCGGCGTGCGCAACGCGGAGGGAAGAGCCTCCTCCACTCCCTTGATGATGTTCAACGCGGGTCCGGGGTTAGGTGCGCGAGACACGGACTCGAAGACCTGGCGGTGGAGCTGCGTGAGGGGTTCAGCAATCAGATGCACGTGCCCCTCTAGACGCCGGTTCTCCGACACGACGACACGTGAGGACCACGCGGTCAGGAGTTCTTGTACGCGGTCAAGGGGTTCGCGACGCGTCTGATGCAGGCGGACAACTTCAGCGTCCGTGAGCACGCGCTTCGTGCGGTCTCCGCGCGCGGGGTACCGGCCTAGAACCATGTGAGGCGCGAACGGCGACGGGGGTACCTCAACGTAAAGGAATCCGACGCTCGGGTCGTCGTCGGAGGGGATATCCGTGACCCGAATCGGAAGGGGAGGGTCGACCCGGTTCGCGGCGATCTGTTCGAGCTTCTCCGCGGCTCCCGCGAGCGGGAACGGGGTGAGGGTCAGCCCGCCACCCTTCTCTTCAACGCCGATAAGCAGCGCTCCGCCATCGATAGCAAAGCTCGCCAGATCCCGCGCGGTTTCGGCCCGGGCGCCGTCCGAGGATCCGGTCTCGCGTTTGAAATCGAGCCCCGCGTTCTCGCGAAGGTCGCCTGTGTCGAGGGCGAGTGTGAGATCCTGCTCAGTTCTGGGTGGCCACATGGTCCACATCCTGGCATGGCATCACGACACGTTCGTTCGCGGTCTATACGCGCAAGGCCCATCGACGACCGCTCACTTTCGCAATATGACACTTGCGACAACCATAGTGACCCCGGTCGAGGGTACACAGCCGCGCCACGCTAAGTGACGCGGGCGCCCGTCCGGCCGATGTGGCGCCGTCGTCTGCTTCCCGGCTAGTTCATCGGTTACTCAGTCTCTGGCTCAGTAACTGGCCGAGTTTGCACCGGCTCCCACGGCTCAGCGATGTCCGGCAGAAGACGGATCACGACATGTCGGGTGCCTGCTTCGCCGAGAAGTTCGTCATCGAGGCGTCCGATTCTCAGACGTGTGTGGACGTCTAGGCTTCCCAGCGGGACCGTCTGGGATTTCACCGTCAGAGTGGTCTCGTCTTCGAGCTCGGCGACGCCGAGGACATCGTGGAGGTATCCCCGTAGCGCGACGTTTGCGAAGTCGCCGCGGATGGCTTCGATGATCGTTTCGGCGAGAGCGTGGCGTTGCATCTCGGCCGCCTGAGGGGTGGCGTCATCATCCAGCGAGGTGTACGCGAGGGGCGTAGAGATCACCGTCCACACGCTGGGAAAGGACGGAGCGATGGTGCGCAGCCGCCCGGCAAGGTGCTCGGGGTCGCGAAGCCACGGGTGGATCTCAGGCAGCAAGTCGATAAGACGGTTGAGGTGAGCGAGATGGTGTCCTCCGGTCATGAACGACAGTGCCTCGACAGGCAACCGGTGCTCGAACAGGCTGAGGAAGAACCGGGTGATTGCCGGGGCATCCAGCTCGGCCGGGTCAGTCAGGGCGATGGCGTCGTCGACGGCGGTTACGAAAGGCTCGGCGCGAAGCTCGTTGAGGACTTCGGCCGGGACATCGTCAGGAAGCGGAGCGCTCATCAGGAGGCGACCGACGACCTCCACGCGTGCGCGATGCAGCTCTTCGACCGCAGCGAGGGCTTCCGCGTAGGCCACGAGGCTGCCGGTGATGGAGGCGCCGAGGGCAGGGCGAAGCTGTTCGACTCGTTCGGCGGAGAGCATGTCGCCGCGCGCATCCAGGATGGAGTAGCTTCGCGCGTCCCAGTGCAGCACCCACAGATAGCCGCCCGCATAGTATGCGGCTTGAACACGGGTGGGGCGTTTTAAGTACTGCTCCACCGCGCGCTCGACGATGACTGTTTCCGCGACGGCTTCGTGGTTGTCTATTGCTCGCCTCAGGAGGTCGTCGCCGTCCACGATGGTGATTGCGCTCTCACGTTCGCGGAGGTGGTCGAAGCTGCCACGTACGTTCCCGTTGACACCGTTGAGCGCGATGAATACGCCATGCGTGTGCGGCTTATCGAGCCGCGCAAGGAGCATCTTCCCGAGAAAGCGCTGCCACGCAGGTGTCGACACAGCGTCGGCGTAGGCCTTGGCCTCGCCGAGCAGGGGAGTGTGATGCAGGGAGGTGACGACGTCGTCGGAGCGCACAGCGGTGATGTCCAGTTCGTTTCCACCGGCCGTCACGACGTTGGTCCGCACGTCGGCGTACCCCTGGGAGAGGAGCACGGCTTTCACCAGTGATTCAAGCTGCGAGCCCTTGTCATCGGCTGTCACGCCCAAAATCAGCACGAAGTCTCCCCGTATCGGTGTCAGGACATGCGTTCGCGGTTGCGGCGCACGTCACCATGTTCGTCCATAGTCTCTGTAATGCGCAGGAGCCGGCGGCATCTGGGTGGAGATCTGTCAGGTTCACCCTGACCTGGAGAGAACTGATGACCATGGAACTTTCTGAGGCTTAGCGTGGAATCGGCCTGAAAATCGGAAGCCCGGTTCCCCTGAGCCTCAAGGGATCCGGGAATAAACGAACACAGCCACAGCGAGCAGTAGATGTGAAGATGGCCCGGTTCCTTTCAGGAAGCCGGGCCATTTCTCGTTTCGCCCGACGACCGGGTGTGGTGCTCCGCCTCTGTGCGCCCGGAAGCACCCACCGCTGAGCGCTATTCGGACGGCGGGGCGTAGCGCGCGAAATCGCCGACGACGGCCACGCCTGGCGCGAGCTCAGCCCGCAGATCCACGACGAGCTGCTCGCCTTCGGCGATCCACCGGTGACCGATCGCCGGGTCCGGCCACCGCACTTCCGCGACCGGGTCCAGCAGCGTCTCCCACGTGCGGTTCCATGCGCGCAATCGGTCTCTCAGCTCCTGTGGGATCGTCAGCGATTCAGGAACTCGATCTCCGCCGAACCATTCCGGGTATAGAAGGAAGGTGTTCTTCCGCTCGTCGGGATTCATCCCCCGACTCTCCAGGTTCTCCATTCCGGCCACGATAGCCAACACCACAGCGAGCAGAGTTCGTGAAGATGCCCTTTCTGCCGTTCACCCCTGCAGTGCACGCGAAGCGCTCAGGATGGCGGCCCTCAACTCCTCGGGATGCTCGGTGCGGAGCACTCGGGAGCGACCGCCGACCGTGGTCACCCTGACCGCAGCGCCGGCAGACCACAGCAGGAACTGCTCCGAGCCCGCGAGGCGCCAGCCCACGCCACCGGCCTGGGCGACTGTGATCTCGATCACCTCGACCCGATCGACCTCGGAGAGGGGGAGGTGGATGACGCGGAACGGCGTCAGGCGGCCATCGACGTGCGTATCGCTCACCGCGATCGTGATGCGTCGGGTGATCCCCAGGAGTCCGGCGCCGAGGATGAGGATGAAGCCCACGACGAGCAGAGTGATCGTCCACGCGCCGACCTCATCTGCGCGGCCGATCAGGACGGGCGCTGAGATCGCGGTGACGACCACGAGGAAGACGAGTGTCATCGCACCGGCGACCGCCAGCCAGCGCGGTCCGATGAGGGTTTCACGGAACGGCTCGGCGGATCTCATCGCTCCAGTCTCTCCCGCGGCGAGATCTAGCCTGCAACTTCGTGCGATGCGTCCGCGATCGATGCGAGGCGTCGAAGCTCCGCGACGTGCTCCCGAAAGGCGTGGCGTCCTGCGGGCGTGAGCGACAGCAGAGTGCGCTGACGGGCGTTGCGCGTGACCTTGTCGATGCGGAGATAGTCGACCTGTTCCAGAGCCTTCGCGTGCTTGGAGAGCACGGAGTCGGAGACGTTCAGCCGCTCACGCAGGAACGAGAACTCCGCGTCGTCGACGGGGGCGAGCAGTCCGCACAGCTCGAGCCGGGTGACAGCGTGGATGGCAGGATCGAGTCCGCTCATGCCGCCTCCTGCGTCCGGAGTCGGCGACGCCAGACGCGCATCCAGACGAAGCCGGACGCGGAGACAACGAGGCACGCGGTCAGCCCGGCAGCGATGCTGGACCAGATGTCCGTGCTCAGATACGACCAGAACCCGCTCGCGACGAGAGCCACCAGCATCAGTGCCGTCACCCACCGGGTCGCGCCGCCGTTATACCCCGAGACCCACCAGCCGTGGGTTCGCCGCCACCAGGCGATGAACGCGGGCATGACGAGGATGAACGCCACGGCGACGAGGAGCGCCCACGGTTGGGGAAGGCCCTGAGAAGCGATGAAGACCCCTGCGCCGAGGCCCAGGACAAGGTGGTACCAGCCTTCACCGCGAGGCGCGTCGGTGTATGTCGTCGCCACGGCGTCGAGGCGGGCCAGGGTGGCGCGAGGATCATCCCGTTCACTTTCCATATTGGAAAGCTAGCCCTCACTTTCCAAAATGGCAAGTCTCTCTCGGATCAGGGAGCTGTCGACCCGCCCTCGGGGAGCGCCCATGCGGTCACCGACACCGTCGCGCCCTCGACCACGTCGCTCTCGATGGGCTTGGAGCCCCGCACCTCACCCTCCAGAACGGCTGCCCAGACGGTCCGCGCCACGAGCGCGCCCTGCGTCGGGTTCGCATCCCACCCGAGGTACGCGACCGCCGACGAACCGGCCGGGATCTCGATCAGCGCCTGTCCGGGATCGGGTGCCATGAACGAGCCGCCCCGCTCGATCGTGACGTCGAGGAGGTGGTCGTTCTGATCGCCGAAGGCGACGTCGGGATAACCGTCGATGGTGCAGGGGGCGTCGGAGAAGTTCATCAGCTCCAGCCTCAGGCCGCGGTGCCCGGTCGCCCCACTGACATCCCCGATGAGCACCATCGCTCGCTCGGGGGTGCAGGCGCCATCGCCGATGACCCCGCCGCCCTCGACGAGTTCGGGAACCGGGTCACCGGGTGCATCCGGATCGGGCCGGACGGAGCCATCTGCCGGGCCGGGGTCGCTTGCGGCGGACTCGGCGCGCAGTTGCACCTGGGTGGCTTCGTCTCCGAGCACCTGTGCCCCGCCGAGCAGCACGAGTCCGGCGAGGGCTGCCGCTGCGTAGATCGGCCACCCCCGACGACTCGGGGACTCGACTGCTCCGCGCGCATCATCACGACGAGCCAGGCGTCGGGCGATCAGAGCGGGTACCCAGCCGTAGATCAGACCCCAGTACGCGCCGACGGCCGCACGGGAGCCCAGCTCGAGCGCCCACATCGCCCAGCCGTCGGTGACGAGGCTTGCGAACACGAGCACGACGTCTACCGTGAGGCCGGCCGCCGCACCCGCGACCACTGTGGCCAACCACACGGTGGCGACGGAACGTTCCGAACCGCGAACGGTCTGAAGGATCGCGGCGTGCACGAGGGTGACCGCGATCGCCCCGGCGATCGGAAGCAGCACAGGCCAGGGGAATGCCCACGACCAGATGTACGGCGTGACGCCGGCCGGGAGCACCACCTCCTGAACACGGGCGAACCGTGTCACCGACACCGCCGCCGACAGTGCCACGACGACGAGCCACAGAGCACCGACCGTCGCGCTGATCAGCCAGACGCGCTTCTTGGATCCGACCACGCTCGAATGCACCCCCACCATGCGGTGAGCCTATCGAGGTGCCGACAGCGCGGATGCCGCGGATCCGCCGCTGACCACCGACAGAGAAAAGTCTGTAAGGAATCCGCCCGAGCCGCATACGCGCGCGAGAACGCCCCACTCGTCCGCGCCGGATACTGATCCTTCGGAGTCTGCGCCGCACCACCCGAGCGGCACACCCCACAGGCACCGTCGCACCCGAAGTGGGAGGGGGCACCGATGAAGAGGCACTTCGCGGCTGTTGCCGCACTGGCAGTCGGCCTGCTGCTGATCCCGCAGGCCGCGGAATCTGCAGTCGTCTCAGCCTCCGACGACACCGAGACCTCCGACATCGAGTACGCGCTCGAGGCCGTGCCGGGCGGTATCGCGCTCTCGGACAGCTACGCGGTGTGGCCGGCCCTCGGGATGACGCTGACCGCCGGATCACCGGCGGCGAGATCCGTCGGCTCCTGCGCCACCGGAACGTTCTGCGCCTATACGGGCACTGGACTGAGCGGCACGAAGCTCGCATTCACCGTCTGCACGAACGTCAGCACGGCTGCTCTCCGCGTGGTGGCATCGATCGCCAACGGACGTACCTCGGGCAAGGTGCACGCCAAGAACTCCTCCGGCACGGTGCTCGGCACTGCGGTCGCGAACGGCTCAGCGAACGTCCCGCACGGCACCGCCAGCCTGCTCTGCACGCTCTAGGTGATCGATAGCCTGGCAATGAGAGAGATGAGTGGTCTGGTGCTGCAGCTGTGGGGGGTGGAGAGCCTGCGCATCTCGTATGCCGGATCCGATCTTCCCGACCTGGAGCTTCCCGCACCGGTGCGAAGCGCGCCCACGAGCGGCTCGCCGAGCAGAGAGGTGCTCTACCGCACCCTGTTCGACGAGTACTGGCCCCGGGTGCGACGGCACGTGGCCTGCTTCGTCGACAACCCGGAGGAGGTCGACGAGATCGCGGCCGAGGTCTTCGTCGTCGCCTGGCGGAAGCTGAATCCCGCGAAGCCGATGGGGCTGCGCTGGTTCCTCCGGGTCGCCGACAACAAGCTGCGCGACGTGATGCGCCGAGGTCAGTCCCGCACCCGGGCGATCGAGGCGATGACGCGGGGAATGCAGGCGAGTGAGGAGCTGCATCCGCTGGAGGCGCTGGCTCTGCGTCAGGCGCTCCAGAGCCTCAACGCCCGAGAGCGTCAGGTCGTCGTGCTCACCTACTGGGACGGACTCAGCGCGGGCGAGGTCTCCGAGGTCCTGCGCTGCAGCCAGGCGGCGGTGTGGACGACTCTCACCCGTGCGCGACAGAAGCTGCGCGGCCAGCTCGAGGCGAAGGAGGTGGGCGGATGAGCATCTCCGACGACGATCTCGACCGGCTGTTCCGTGCCGCGAACCCCGCGCCCCCGGAGGAGTTCGCGTCATTGCGCGCGAAGGACATCTCCCTGCGCGAGAACATCATCCGCGGCACGGCGACGCCCGCGCGCACACGACGCCGCAGCTGGGCCTGGGCCGGCGCGACCACCGCCGTGGCCTCCCTCGTGGTCGTGACGATCGTCGTCGTCAGCGTCCTGCTTCCGTCTCAGCAGGCTCTCGCCCTGACCCCGCCGCCGTTGGTGTATTCGAACGCGCAGCCGCTCGCCGAGGTCGTCGACGACGCGCGCGACGCGCTCGCCCGCCCTGGTGGCCCCGACCAGGAGAGTCGTGTCGAGACGCTCTCGTGGGGGTGGAACATCGACATGGCCGAACAGAGCGTCGAGGTCGTGCCGCAGTACGCGACGTTCACCTGGTCTCCCGAGGCGGGCTCGTCGAGCGTGGTCGTCGCCGGCGAGTCCCTCTGGGACGACGACGACCGCCCCGAAGGTGTGGCGGACAGCCCCTACGAACCGGGCCAGGTGATCAGCGAGGTCTCGACGCCCCCCGGCGAATTCATCGCGCCTCCCGCCGTGCTCGAACTCGACGGCGCCGACAGGCCACAGCTGGCGGCGGCGCTCGAATCGCTCGGCGCCCCGGCGAACGCATCCTCCGGCCAGCTGCTTGTGGCCATCGGGCAGCTGCTGAGCTTCTGGACGCTGACCGACGCGCAGCATGGCCTCCTGATCGACATGCTCGTGGACGCCGGCGGGGTGACGGTGCTCGGAGAGACGAGGGATCGAGAAGGGCGCCCCGTGGTCGGGCTCCGAGTGTCCGATGACGGTTCGCCGTATCGGGACACCGTGCTGATCTCGATGGCGACCGGGCGCATCGTGGGCGTGGAGAACGAACGCACCGAACCGCTGGACTTCATCCCGGCCGGGGTCGTCGGGTACACGCTCTGGGATCTGCCGCGGCGCTGAACGCACCTTGGAGTACCCCGGACAGGTCCTGTGAATCCGGCGCTGCGTTTTGAGATCACATCCGCCTCATGATGGTGTGAACCAGTGCGACGGCCAGAATTCCCCCAGACCGACTCGACTCCGGACCCCACGCCCGACTCCCCCCAGGCGACCCGACCTCGCCGTCGGCGTGGAAAGGTGATCGGCTGGATCAGCGCGCTCATCGTCGTGGCCCTGGTCGCCGTCGGGGCGATCGCCTACGCGCAGCTGCAGGGCAACGTCAGCACCGCGCCTCTGCGCTCCGACGACGGTGACGGCGAGCCCGAGCTCGCGACGGGAGACCTGAACATCCTCGTGCTGGGGTCCGACACCCGCGCACTCGCGTCGGGCGGGTTCGGCGAGGATGACGGCAGTCAGCGCAGCGACGCCATGGTCCTCGTGCACATCTCGAGCGACAGCTCGCGGATCGATGCGGTGCAGCTGCCGCGCGACACGCTGACCGACCTGCCCGCCTGCGAGGACACCGGACGGGGGTCGTACGACGGCGGCTACGGGATGCTGAACTCCGCGCTGGAGTACGGACCCGCCTGCTCCGTCGCGGCGGTCGAGCAGCTCGCCGGCGTGACGATCGACCACTTCGTGCAGATGGACTTCGAAGGCTTCATCGGCGTCGTCGACGCTATGGGCGGCATCGATGTATGCCTCCCGGAAGCCCTGAACGACGGGCACGCGCAGCTCGATCTGCCCGCCGGCGCGCAGTCGATCGACGGCAGCCAGGCGCTCGCACTGGCACGTACGCGGCACGCGCTCGCCGAAGAGAGTGATGTCGCACGTCTCGGGCACCAGCAGATGGTGCTGTCGGCGATCGTGCAGAAGGCGACGAAGTCCGATGTCCTGGTTCGCCCGGATCGTCTGTACGCGTTCCTCGACGCCGCCACCTCGTCGATGACGGTCGACCCCGGTCTCGGTGCTCTGACAGATCTCGCCGGCCTCGCCGCTCGGGTCGCGAACGTGCCCATGAGCAGCGTCACGTTCCTGACGATGCCCACGACCGAGGCCCCGGAGGACGCCAACCGGGTGGTGCCCACCGCAGATGCCGACGTCATCTTCCGTGCTCTCAGAGACGACGTTCCCGTCGTGCTCACGACGGATGCTGTCGAACCGGATGCGACGGTACGCACCGCGCCCATCGAGATCCTCAACGGCGCGGGTGTCGCCGGTCTGGCATCACGCGTCTCGGAGGACGCCACCGCCTACGGATACGCGGTCTCCGGGCTCGCCAACGCGGAGGCCGTCGATGTCACGACGATCGTCGCCGCCGACACCCCCGAGGCGCAGGCGACGGCGCAGGCGCTCGCCACCGAGCTCGGCATCGGCGTGACGGTCACGGTCGGCGACGTCGACGGTGTGCAGCTCCTGCTCGGCGCCGACTACGAGAACCTGACGTCCCAGCCGCAGGCCACCCCGGCACCGTCGCGCCCGGTCGATGCCGTCAACCGCAGCGCCGACACCGACCTCTGCGCGGGCTGATCCGAGCGGATGCAGTGACCGCATCCGTTCGTCTCGTCAGCGCCTGAGATCAGCGCCCGAGATCCGCGACGGTGGGGACGACCGTGGCGTAGAGGTCGGCGATGCCGGCGAGAGCCGCGCGGTGCAGCTGCCCTGCGGGAACGTCGCCGGCGACCGACGGAAGGCTGCGGGTGGCGGTCGCGGCGGCGACGACGGTGGGCCGGTTGCCGCGCAGGAACGCGCCCTCGGTCGTGTAGGTCACGCACATGTGGGTCATGAACCCGGCGATCACGACGTCTTCGTGACCCGCGGCGTCGACGAGGTCGCCGAGTTCGGTGCCCACGAACGAGTTCGGTGCCTTCTTGACGACCACGGCCTCGCCGTCGCGCGGAGCGACGCGCTCGTGGATCGCTCCGATGTCCTCGCGGATGTCGTACGCCGATCCGGCGCCGCCGTCGTGCTGCACGTGGATGACCGTCGCCCCTGACTCGCGGGCCTGGGCGAGCAGGTCGGCCGCGGCATCGAGAGCAGCATCCCAGCCCTCGAGCTCCATCTCGCCGCGCGTGTAGGTGTTCTGGAAGTCGACGAGCACGACGGTCGAGGTCGCGAGGGTCGCGGGCTGGTCGGCGACGCCGCTGAGTGCGCGGAGGGTGGCGGAGGTGGTCATGGGCGACTCGTCTCGATCGTGATGCTGTCGGTGGCGTGGTCGGGCGCGGTGCGACGTGACAGGGCGTTGCCGACGAGGCGGATCACCAGGGCGAGCACGATGAACGCGACCAGAAGCCCGGCACAGTAGGCGGCGACGCCACCGTATCCGCCGACCGCTGCCGGGTTGAAGAAGGGGTAGCAGTAGAAGCCGGTGATCGCGCCCCGCACGACGGAGTAGATCGTGTAGACGACGGGCACGAGCACCCAGAGCCAGGCCGTACGCATCGCGAGTCGACGCCGCGGAGGCATCAGCATCCAGTCGATCACGACGGCGAGCGGCATGACCATGTGATGCACGACGTTGGTCCAGGGCAGCAGGCCGCCGAGATCCGCACCCGAGAGCAGGGTGTTGAACACGATGCCGACGAAGGCCATGTAGACGACGGATGCTCCGCGCACTGCCTCCCAGCGGGCACTGCTCTCGCCGCGGCGCAGGATCTTGACCGCACCGACGATGAACACCACGCTCGCGAACAAGTTGCTGAGCGTCGTGAAGTAGCTGAAGAAGTTCACGAGACCGAAGTCGGTCTGAATCGCGATCACGAGCTGCGTGACGACTCCCGCGAGCGATGCCGCGGCCAGAATCAGGCGGAGGGCGACGGCCGCGGTGTGTCTCATGCGGCCAGAATACTGGGCGCGGGGTCCGGGAGACCGTCTTCAGCGCATCGATCGGAATGCTCGACCCCCCTCCGCTGCGGGGCGGGCAGACTGGAGGGGACTTCCTTTCGTGATCCCAGGAGACGCAATGCCGGAACAGCCTCGTCGAACCCCCAGCCAAGCAGTGCTCACCGTCGAGCAGGTGGAGCAGATCAGCCCCGACCTGGTGCGGGTCACGGCCGGCGGCGACGGGTACGCGGACTTCACCGACAACGTCTACACCGACAAGTACGTCAAGATCCTCTTCGCCGACCCGCGTCACGGGCTCACCCCGCCGTACGACCTGGCGCAGCTGCGCAAGGAGAGTCCCGAGAAGCTGCCCACCCGACGCACCTACACGGTGCGCTCGTCCGACCCGGAGGAGCGCCGACTCGTCATCGACTTCGTGGTGCACGGTGACGAGGGCGTCGCGGGTCCCTGGGCTCGACAGGCGCAGCCGGGCGACACGATCGTCGTCAGCGGTGCGGGCGGCGGCTACCTCCCCGAGCCCGAGCTGCCGTGGCACCTGCTCATCGGCGACCACACGGCTCTACCCGCGATCTCGTCGGCCATCGAGGCGATGCCGGCGGATGCTGTCGGGCACGTCGTCCTGACGGTGGCGGACCCGGCGGATCGCATCCTCCCCGACGCCCCCTCGGGAGTGACTCTGCGCTGGACCGAGACCGACGACGAGTTGCTCGCGATCCTCGCCGATCTGCCGTGGGCCGACGGGCATCCGGGAGTCTTCGCGCACGGTGAGCGGGGAACCATCAAAGAGGTCCGTGCCCTGCTCACGCAGCGCGACGTTCCGCGAGAGCGACTGTCGATCTCGGCCTACTGGGCGCGAGGCCGCGCGGAGGATCAGTTCCAGGCCGAGAAGCGCGAGCCCATCGGCCAGATCGAGTAGTCGGCCGCTGGTCAGAAGCCCTCGGGCTCCCGCGGCGTGTACGCGGCCTGCAGCGCCTCGAGCTCGGAATCCTCGAGATGGATGCCGACGGCGGCGACCGCATCGTCGATGTGGCCGGCCTTCGTCGCGCCGACGATAGGCGCGGTCACGGCGGACTGCTGCGCGACCCACGCGAGTGCGATCTGTGCGCGCGAGACGCCGCGCGCCTCGGCCACGCGAGCGACCGCATCCACGATGGCGCGATTCGACTCCTCCTCACGCCGGTAGAGCGTCGCGCCGAAGGCATCCGTCGCGGTCCGCGTGGTCTTCTCGTCCCAGTCGCGCGTGAGTCTGCCTCGCGCCAGGGGCGACCACGGCAGCACGCCGACGCCCGAGTCGAGGCAGAACGGATGCATCTCCCGCTCTTCCTCGCGCTGCAGCAGGTTGTATTGATCCTGCATCGAGACGAACCGCGTCCAGCCGTTCTGCGCGGCTGTGTGCTGGGCCTTCGCGAACTGCCACGCCCACATCGACGACGCACCGATGTACCGGGCCTTGCCCGAGCGGACGACGTCGTTCAGCGCCTCCATCGTCTCCTCGATCGGCGTCTGCGGGTCCCAGCGGTGGATCTGGTACAGATCGACGTGGTCGGTCCCGAGTCGTCTCAGGCTCGCATCGATCCCCGACAGGATGTGCGCACGACTGAGGCCGGCCTGGTTCGCACCCGGTCCCATGCGCCCGTGCACCTTGGTCGCGATCACGATCTCGTCGCGGCGGGCGAAGTCGCCGAGTGCCCGACCGACGAACTCCTCACTCGTGCCGTCGGAATACACGTCAGCGGTGTCGAACGTCGTGATCCCGGCCTCGATCGCCTGCCTGATCAGAGGGCGGCTGGTCTCCTCGTCGAGCGACCACCCGTGCGCCCCTCGGTCCGGTGCGCCGAAGCTCATGCATCCGAGCACTACCTTCGAGATCCTGAGTCCTGAGCCGCCGAGTCTCACGCTGTCCGCTGTGTCGAGCATCCGAAATCTCCCTCGAGTCGTGGTCTGAGGTCGATGCTCTCACGGGGTGTGCACTGTCGGGCGCGTCGTACGAGACCTGGGTGCTGACCGACGTCGGTCAGGCGTCGACCGGTGAAACCTCTTTCGCCAACGCCTTCTCGCGTCCGCGCTTGCAGATCCATATCATGGCGTAGGCGACGATGAGCGCGCCCACGATGTACAGGGTGATCCAGAGTCCGCCGTTCGGGTCGAGGGCGAATTGCACGGACTCGTCGGCTTGCGAGTTCTTGCGCCCGCCGCCGAGCACGAGGAACCAGAACAGGCCGAACAGCAGTGAGGCGATCGTCGCGAGCCAGGCGAAGAATCCGCCGGCCGAGTAGCGGCGGAAGACGGTGAGCAGCACGGCGAGGAGCAGCACGAGGATGTGCCCGCCGACGATGGCGAGGAACGCGGGATCGGCGGCAGCTGCGGCGAAGTCCATGGGGAGCCTTTCGAGAACTCGTTCGTCGCGCCTCCGGGTCGGCTGCGCGTCCTCTTCCTAAGACGAACGCACCCCGCGGAGTGTGACAAAACCGCACACCACCTCGCTCGACGGCCCGGCGGGAGGGAATCATCCTCGTCCTGAGCAGAGCTGTCAACCGCCCTGCGCTCGCCGCGGTTCGCACGGATCATGGTGAATCGGAAGAAACCAGAGGAGGGCACCATGTCGAACGTCGACGCTTTCGCCAACAGCTTCCCCCCGAACATGCCGGGCATCCCGCCGGTCGATGACTTCTCCGACGGCACGTTCCCCACGAACACCGATCAGCCGGAGACGCAGGGCGAGGATGCTCTCGAGGCTGAGCTGGGCGACGACGGCCAGGGTGACCTCGACGTGGAGGATGAACCGGATGCCGGCGGCGGAGACGCACCGCGAGACCTCCGCGACGGCAGCGAATGAGCGGCGCCGAGCACGATGACACCGTCACGCCAGACGGGGCGTCACCATCTGCCGAGGACATCGCCGCACTGATCGATGAGCGGGACGGCGACGATCCCGGGCAGGTCGCGGACACTCCTGCGGGAGGGGCCGGCGCAGATTCCGGCGGGTCCGGTCCCGTGCGCGTCGACCCGTCGTCGGCGGCATCCGTGCCCGACGAATCGGTGCACAACGACGAACCGGGCGTGGGCACCCGCCGCTCGGATCGGTGACGGCAGCACGACCTTCCGCAGCGCGAAGAGCCGTCGTAGGCTTCTGCGGTGAGCGACGCACTGGATGACGGCCCCTTCTTCCACGGCACCAAGGCGGACCTGCGACCGGGCGATCTGCTGACGGCGGGGTTCCCCTCGAACTACCGCCCCGAGATCGTCATGAACCACATCTACTTCACGGCTGTGGCGGATGGCGCCGGGCTCGCGGCTGAGCTCGCGCCCGGCGACCAGGATCCGCGCGTCTACGAGGTGGAGGTGACCGGCGAGTTCGAGAACGATCCGAACGTGACCGACAAGAAGTTCCCGGGCAACCCGACCCGGTCGTACCGCAGCAGTGCGCCGCTGCGGGTGATCCGCGAAGTGCACGACTGGACCCGTTTGACGCCTGAGGCACTCGCCACCTGGCGGGAGCGGCTGGCCGCCATCCGCGACGACGAGCGCGGCGAGATCATCAACTGAGCCGAGTCAGCGGCGGTCGAGGCGACGCGCGAGGGCGGCGAGCGCGCGGTCGATCACGACGAACACCAGGCCGACGACGACGAGAGCCAGCGTCAGCGCCACGATCCACTGGGCGACGCCGCCGACTCCGAGAGCGTCGACGTCCATGAACGGATACGGGTACTTCTGACCGGGCGTGAACTCCCCGCCGACAGCTCCGTAGATGAAGGCCCACACCAGGTACGCATACGGGATGAGCGTCCACAGCAGAGGGTCGATCCAGCGGAACGATCCCTTCGGCACGAAGAGCAGCCAATCCACGATCACCAGGAGAGGCGTGATGATGTGGATGAGGTTGTCGGTCAACGAGAAGATGTCGGAGTCACCGTCGGCGAACCTCGTCGGCACCAGGACGACCAGATAGATGAGCATCGTGACGGTGATCGCCATCATCACGGCACCGCTTGCTCGGGCGCTCGGAGTCGACGTGCCGGACGGGCCGCGGCGAGCCAGATCCTGAGCGGTGCGGACGACGAGCAGTGCGACCCAGACGAGGCAGAGCAGGTTGCTGACCATCGTGTAGAACAGCAGCGTCGTCCAGTTGGGAGCACCGGTCAGCACGTCGGAGTGCCGGATCACGCCGGTGATGATGACCGCGAGCGCGAGGATGCGGTAGACCAGTGCGACCGGACGCGAGTTCAGTGCGGCATGGGCGAACAGCGGAGTGCGCGAGGGGGCGGAATCCGGGAGGGCGGAAGCCGCGGACGGGGATACAACGGCTTTCGACATACTTCGAGGCTACGCGCCTTCGCGGGGCGTCACCTGCGGCCGCCCCGGAACGCGCTCGACGGATTCCGGTATGGCGATCGTGTCCGGTCGGGCGGGCATGAGCGGTGGGCGAATGATCAGCGCCGCACCGGATCGGAATCGCCGTCGAGGAAGCGCTCGAGGTCGCGCAGCGTGGGCGCCGCCTCCCAGTCGCCCGGTACGAGGCACGCCATCGCGCCGCACGCGTTCGCGCGGCGCAGGATCGCGTCGAGGTCGAGTCCGTCGAGCAGTCCGCTCAGGTATCCGGCGACGAACGCATCGCCCGCGCCGACGGTGTCGACCGGGGTGATCGTGAACCCGGAGCCGGCGACCTCGGCATCCGCGGCGAACACGGAGGCGCCGTCCGGACCGAGTTTCAGCACTGTCGTCGCGCATCCGGCATCGCGAAGAGAGGCGGCGGCATCCGCAGCTGACGAGCCCGGGTACAGGATCGCGAACTCCTCTTCGCCGCCGAAGACGATGTCGGAACGCTCCGCGAGCTCGCGGAGCACAGGACCTGCGACCGCGGGTGATGCCAGCGCGGAGCGGTAGTTGATGTCGAAGCTGACGATCGCACCGCCGGCCCGCGCGCGATCGATCGCCGCGTGCAGAGCCGTCCGAGCGGTGTTCGACAGCAGGGGAGTGATGCCGGTGATGTGCAGCAGCGTTGCGCCCTCGACCCAGCCGTCGGGCAGGTCGTCCGGGTGCAGACGGGAGCCCGCAGACCCCGCACGGTAGTAGTGCACGGCGGTGGATGCGGCGGAGGGCCGCTCCTTCACCATCAGGCCGGTCGCGGCATCCGGGTCGACGATCGCCCGCACCTCGACGCCGTCACCGCGGATCTCCCGCGCGACGCGCTCGCCGAGGGAGTCGTCTCCGACGCGGCCGAGCCACGAGCTCTGCACACCGAGGCGAGCGAGCCCGATCGCGACATTGCTCTCGGCGCCGCCGATGCCGAACGCCATCGAGTTCGCGTGCCGCAGGGATCCGATCTCGGTCGTGCGCACGAGCGCCATGGTCTCACCGAGCGTGACGACCGAGGGCGACGAAGTGGTCACTCGCCGCTCCGTGCGCAGACCTCGACGAATGCCGCAGCCCGCTCACGCAGCGCCGTGAGGTCTCCGCCGGCGAAGGCGTCGCCCAGCAGCGGGCCGCCCACGCTGACCGCGACCGCACCGGCACGCAGCCAGGCTTCGGCCCCGGCGAGGTCGACGCCGCCCGAGGGCACCGCGACCAGGTCGGGGAACGGCCCGCGAAGATCCTTGAGGTACGAGGGGCCGACCTGCCCTGCCGGGAAGACCTTGACCGCAGAGGCGCCCGCCGACCACGAGGCGAACAGCTCGGTCGGCGTGAGCCCGCCCGGGACGATCGGCACTCCGGCATCCGTCGCCTGGGTGACGAAGTCGGTCGAGGTGATCGGCGTCACGATGTAGGCCGCGCCCACCTCGATCGCCCGCGCCAGGTCACCGGTGTTCGTGACGGTGCCGATGCCGAGGTCGATCGTGTCACCGAATCGTGCGAGCAGGGTCGGGAAGTGCTCGAACGTGCCGGGCGTGGTCAGCGTCAGCTCGACGCTGCGGATGCCGGCGTCGACGAGCACGTCGAGCACGGCGTCGTAGTCTTCCGCACGCTTCGCCCGGGCGACGACGATCAGACGCGAGTCGACCGTGCGCTGAGGCAGGGCGACCCGTCGAGTCTCACCGGTCATGGCCTCACCAGTCATGGACGGTCCCGTCGAGCAGACGGTTCACCGGCAGGTAGGCCTTGGTGTACTCGTGGCCGGCCGCGGCATCCTCATCGAGGTCGACTCCGAGTCCGGGCTTGTCGCCCGGGTGCAGGAAGCCCTTGTCGAACGTGAAGGACGTCTGGAACACCTCGAGCGTCTGCTCGTTGTGCGGCATGTACTCCTGGATGCCGAAGTTGTGGATCGCGAGGTCGAGGTGCAGGGCTGCGGCCATGCCGACGGGCGAGATGTCGGTCGGACCGTGGATGCCCGACTTGATGCCGTAGATCGCGGCGAAGTCGAGCAGCTTCTTCATGGCCGTGATGCCACCGGTGTGCGTGACCGCCGAGCGCACGTAGTCGATCAGACGCTCGGTGATGAGGGTCTGGTAGTCGAAGACCGAGTTGAAGACCTCGCCGATCGCGAGCGGCGTCGTCGAGTGCTGGCGCACGAGGCGCAGCGCGGTCTGGTCTTCACCGGGAGTGCAGTCCTCGAGCCAGAACAGGTCGTAGGGCTCGATGTCCTTGGCGAAGCGCGCGGCCTCGATCGGCGACATCCGGTGGTGCCCGTCGTGCAGGATGCGCAGATCGGTGCCGAAGTCCTCGCGGATCTGCGAGAAGATCCCCGGCATGTGGTTGAGGTAGTTGCGGGTGTCCCACGTCTCCTCGCTGGGGCGGTCGCCCGAGCGCTTGGCGGGCTCGTAGTCGTAGCGAACTCCGGGGCCGGTCGACGAGACGCCGTAGATCTGGCCGAGCCCGGGCACACCGGTCTGCACGCGCACGGCGGTGTAGCCGAGCTCTTCATAGCCGGTGATGGCGTTCTTGAGCGCGGCGTAGTCGGTGCCGGAGGCGTGGGCGTACACGCGGACGCCCTCGCGGCTGGCGCCGCCGAGCAGCTGGTACAACGGCATCCCGGCCTTCTTGGCCTTGATGTCCCACAGCGCCATGTCGACCGCGGCGATCGCCGCCATGGTCACCGGGCCGCGGCGCCAGTACGGGCCGCGGTAGAGGTACTGCCAGGTGTCCTCGATGCGGTCCTCGTCGCGTCCGACGAGCATCGAGGCGACGTGGTCGGAGAGGTACGAGGCGACGGCGAGCTCGCGTCCGTTGAGCGTGGCGTCGCCCAGGCCGACGATGCCGTCGGAGGTCGTGATCTTGAGCGTGACGAAGTTTCGTCCGGGGCTGGTGATGTTGACGTCGACGATCTCGATGGTCATGTCGTTCTCCTGAAGAAGCGGGTCTGAGTGGGGGTGCGGGCGTTCGGGCGCCCGCACCCCGGGTCGTGATGTGCGGGCTATCAGATAGCGTCGCGGGGGTCCGTCAGGTCGCGGCCGGCGACCTCGGGCATCCAGATCGATGCGATCAGCGCGCTCAGCGTGAAGATGAACAGCATGATGATGATCGGGATGAACGAGCCGGTGACGGCCGACACCCACGCGGCGGCGATGACGGGGCCCGCACCGGTCGCGATGATGGCGGCGATCTCACGTGCCATGGCCGTGAACGTGTAGCGGTTGCGCGCACCGAACAGCTCGGGGAGCGTGAGGTTCTCGAGCGACGCGAAGCTCATCACCGCGAGGTTGTGCAGCACGACATATCCGATGAAGACCTGCACCGTGACGCCGCTGCTGATCATGAGGATCGTCGGGATGATGATGATCAGCGCGACGATCGACCAGATCATGTACATGCGCTTGCGGCCGAAGCGGTCGCCGAGCCAGCCCGACAGCGGCACGGTGATGAAGGCGACGAGCGACGAGACGATCACGGCGTTGACGCCGATCGAGCGGTCGAGCAGCAGCACGACGGTGATGTAGCTGATCAGGTAGGTCTGGATCATGCCCGAGTTGCCCGCCTGGCCGAAGCGCAGCAGCAGGGCGATCGAGAACGCCTTCCAGGGCTTGCGGTTCATCGCCTCGAGGGTGCGCACGTCGCCGGTCTCGGTGGCCAGCTGGATCGTCTCTTCGCGCGAGAGCGCCTTGCCGTCGACGACGTCGTCGCGCTCCTCGAAGACCGGGGTCTCCTTGAGGTTGAAGCGCACCCAGATCGCGAAGAGCATGATGATCGCGCTGCCGATGAACGGGATGCGCCATGCCCAGTCGATGACTTCCTGCTCGCTGTAGGCGACGAGGAGGATGGCCCAGATGCCGGATGCGAGCAGGGTTCCGCAGTTCGTGCCGAGCGCGACGAGCGAGGCGATGATGCCACGGCGCTTGGCCGGTGCGTACTCGGCGAGCATGACACCGGCACCCGAGATCTCGGCACCTGCCCCGAACCCCTGTGCGATGCGCAGCAGCACGAGGAGGATCGGTGCGAGCACGCCGACCTGGTTGTACGTCGGCAGGAAGCCGATGAGGGTGGTCGCGAGACCCATCAGGAGGATCGTGTAGAACAGCACCTTCGTGCGGCCGGTCTTGTCACCGAGGCGGGCGAAGAAGAACGCGCCGACCGGGCGGGCGACGTAGCCGACGCCGTAGGTGGCCATCGCGGCGACGACCGCGACGGCCGGGTTCTCGGATGAGAAGAACAGGTCGGCGAACACGAGCGCGGCGGCCAGCGAGTAGAGCTGGTAGTCCATGAACTCGAGCGCGGTGCCGAGCCATCCGGATATGGCCGCGCGCACGAGGTCTTTGACCGACCTCTTCTCGGCGGGATCGGCGGCCGTGGCCGTCGTCTGCGGTTCTGACATGGGAGGTACTCCTTCGGACCAGGAACAGGGTGGGGGTGTCGGGTGCGGCAGGGCCGCCGGGTGGGGGTGTCGCTAGAGGGAGAGCAGGACCTTCGCCGACGCCGACGAGTCGCGGGCGAGCTCGAAGGCCTGCACGGCGTCGGATGCCGGGAGGACGTGGGAGATGACGGAGTCGAGGGCGTCGGACTCCGCAAGCAGGGCGACCGCGTCGTCGATCTCGGTGGAGAAGCGGAAGGCGCCGCGGATCGTGAGCTCCTTCGCGAGCATCGGGGCGAGGTTCACTCCGATGTCGGCGTTGGGGAGCATCCCGACCTGCACGATGGTGCCGGCGCGACGCGCGGCGCGCACCGCCTGCGTGAGTGCGACTCCGACGCCGGAGCACTCGAAGACGACGTCGTACGACTCGTTGTCGATCGTGTCGCGGCCGACGAGCGAGACCTCGGTCGCGCCGAGGGACTTCGCCCGCTCGAGGGGCTCTTCGCGCACATCGCTGGCGCCGACGACCGATGCCCCTGCGTTGACGGCGGCGGCCACGACGAGGAGGCCGATGGGCCCTGCGCCGATCACGAGCACGCGCTTGCCTGCGATGTCGCCGGCGAGGTTCACGGCATGGATCGCGACGGCCAGAGGCTCGGCGAGGGCGGCGCGCTCGAGGGGAAGCGAAGCCGGAAGCACGCGGATCATCTGCTCTTCGACGATCAGCAGTTCGGATGCTCCGCCCTGACGGTGCGGGTTCGCCGCGGCGCTGCCGAAGTAGTCACCGCCGGGGCGCAGGTGCGGGCGGTCTTCGAGACCGGGCACCTCGGGGCCGTAGCGCGCGGGGTGCACGGTGACGGGGGTGCCGGGGGCGAGGCGACCGGACGGATCGAGGTCGACGACACCCGAGAGCTCGTGACCCGGGGTCAGCGGCTCCTGGATCGTGTACTCGCCGTTGGCGCCGTGGAAGTAGTAGTGCAGGTCGGAGCCGCAGATTCCCACGTAGTTCACGCGGAGGCGGACCTCTCCGTCGCCGGGGGTAGGGACCTCGCGGTCTTCCCAGCGGATGTCTTCCTTGCCGTGGATGGCGAGAGCCTTCATGGCTGCAGCTCCTTCTTCGTGGCCTGGGATGCCGAGACGGCATCGGCGATCGCGGCATCGACGCCGCGTCGCTGGATGGTGTCGACGAGCTCGCCGACGCGGGTGATGAACGCATCCTGAGATCCGAGTCCATCACCGAACAGGTGCAGTTCGCCGATCACGCGCTGTGCCAGGTCGCGGCCGTTGCGCGCGCTCGCCGCGTAGCCCGCCAGGCGCTCGCGGGCGCCGTCGGTCATCGCCGCGGCGTGCAGACCGGGGTCGAACCCGGGCAGCGGTGCGATGCATGACAGGTATCCGGCGACGGTGAGCGCGATCAGGTGCGGCATCTCGCCGTTGCCGAGGGCGAGCAGGGCCGGCTCGGGAATGCGCTGGCGCAGCTTCACCGATCCGTCGGTGCCGACCTGGCTGGTGCGGTGGCCCAGGGCGCTGTTGGCCCAGCGCTCGAACAGCTCGGTCTCGTAGGCGCGGATGTCGACGCCGGACGGCACCTCGATCGAGGGCTCGTACTCGTCGCGCAGCACCGCACGCGCTGCACTCTCGATACCGTCGAGTCCGATCGCCTCGGGGATCGTGCCCACTCCGCTGAGTGCGCCGAGATAGGCGATGAGGGAGTGCGTGCCGTTGAGCAGGCGCACCTTCATCTGCTCGTAGCGTCCGACCTCGTCGGTGAACACGGCGCCGCCTGCTTCCCACGCGGGGCGGCCGCCGGCGAAGCGGTCTTCGATCGCCCACATCGTGAACGGCTCGGCGGGCACGGGGATGTCGTCTCGCGCACCGAGCAGGGTGCTGACGCGGGTGCGCAGCTCGGCGGTGGTCGACGGCACGATGCGGTCGACCATGCTCGAGGGGAACGATACGGCGCGGTCGAGGAACGCGAGTGCGTCCGCGCCTTCGGAACCGGGAAGCTCCTGCAGGAACTCGCGGACGAGCTTCTCGGTGTGAGCGCCATTCGATGAGAGGTTGTCGCAGCTGAGGATCGAGATCGGCGCGCCGCCGGCCGCGGCACGGGCCTGCAGGCCGCGGGCGAGCTGGCCGATCGTCGAGCGGGCTGCGCCGCCGCGGAGGTCGGAGCGCACGGTGTCGTCGTCGAGATCGAGATGCTGCGTCGCGGGGGAGTAGCTGTACCCGTTCTCGGTGACCGTGAGGGTGACGATTCGGATGCCGGGGTCGGCGATCTGTGCCACGACGCGCTCGGGCTGCTCGGCGCCGACGAACGCGTCGGTGTGCACGCCGGGGATGGTCAGCGACGTGCTGCCGGGGCTGATGGTCGCGACCGAGTAGAGCATGTCCTGCGCGTGCATCGCGTCGACGATGGAGCGCGAACGCGAGGCGACGCCGACGATTCCCCAGTCGCCGCCGGCGGACTGGAGTGCTGCCGCGGTGTAGACGGCCTGGTGTGCGCGGTGGAAGCTGCCGAGTCCGAGGTGCAGGATGCCTGCAGCGGTCGGGGCGACCAGGGGGGATGCGGTCGCAGAGGTCGTGCGGCGCAGGGCCGGTGCTGGGATGCTCACGCGGTGGCTCCTTCGCTCGGGGCCGCGCACCGCTGAGGGTGATCGGCGTTGATCGTCATGAAAATCAGTGTGCAGCTTTTGTACAAACTTGTCAAGCCGTTTTACATCGAGGGTGAGGATCGTAGGATTGCCTGCGAGGGCGGGAGATCGACATGGCAGCGACGCTGACGGACGTGGCACGACGAGCAGGCGTCTCGATCGCGACCGCCTCCCGCGCGTTCGGAGAGCCGGATCGTCTCGCGCCGCACACCCTCGGTCGCGTCCTCGAAGCCGCGGGGGAGCTCGGCTACTCCACCCCGCAGTCAGCCACCGCCACCCGCACGTTCGGGGTCGTCGTGCCCGACGTGTCGAACCCTGTGTACGCCACGCTGCTCAAGGCGATCCAGGGTCAGGCATGGCATGGTCGCCACCGCATCGTGCTGTTCGACGCCGATGAAGACCTGCGCCGTGAGCGCGAGCAGATCGAGCAGGCCCGCAAGCTCGACGGGATGCTGCTGTGCAGCCCTCGTCTTCCCGATGTCGACGTGCTCGAACTCGTCGGCGACACCCCCTACGTCGTGGTGAACCGCCAGATCGACGGCGCCCCCTGCGTGCTGATGGACACCGAGCACGGGCCGGCGCAGGCGATCGAGCACCTCGCAGCCCTCGGCCACACGCACATCGCCTACGCCGCCGGCCCTCGAGGATCGTGGGCCGACGTGCGCCGAGCAGACACCGTCGCCCGCGCGTGCGAGCGCCACGGCATCCGTCTCACCGGCCTCAGCCACCATGCCGCATCCATCCAGGGCGGCCGCGCTGCCGCCGCCCCGGCAGCAGCGAGCGGTGCCACGGCCGTGATCGCCTACAACGACCTCGTCGCGCTCGGACTCGAGGCAGGCCTGCTCGAGCTCGGCAAGCGCTGCCCCGCCGACATCAGCATCGTGGGCATCGACGACATCGATCTGGCCGGCGCGGTCACGCCAGCACTCACGACGGTGCGGATGCCGATCGAACGCAGCGGTGCGCTCGCTGTGGATCTCCTGCTGCAGGCGATGAACGGCTCGGCGATCGACGACGTCGTGACGCTGGGGTCTCAGCTGATCGTGCGCGCCTCGACCGCGGCTCCTTCCGCCTGATCTCCGACGGGCCGACAGTGACGCCTCGGGCGCTCATCGCCCGAGCTCCACCGCGGCGATCGGCATTCGTCTGGGCAGACCCTCGATTCGCACGATGACTCAGGTAAGGCTACCCTTATCGAGTCCCCCCGAATGAAGGAGTCGTTGTGCAGCAGCGTGCCGTGTTCACTCTCGTCCTCGCCGCGGCGCTCACGGTCGGACTCGCAGGATGCGGCGCCTCGGAGGCGGTCGAGCCGGAAGCGACCGCTGCATCGGGGGAGGGAGCGACTATCTACCCTCTCACCATCGACAACTGCGGCGTCGAGGTGACCGTCGACGCTGCGCCGCAACGAGTCGTTTCACTCGATCAGAACTCGACCGAGATCCTTCTGTCTCTGGGTCTCGAGGATCGCCTGGTGGGCACTGCGTCATGGACCGATCCCGTGCTCGACTCCCTCGCGGATGCGAACGCCGATGTTCCGCGACTCGCGGACAATGCGCCGACCTACGAGGTCGCGTTGGGCGCCGATCCGGACTTCGTCACCGCCTCTTTCGGTCGACATTTCGCGGAGGGCGGCGTCGCGACGCGAGAGCGGTTCGCTGAGACGGATGTCTCCACCTACCTTTCGCCTACGGACTGCGACAACGGGACCAGCATCAACGGAGGCGGAACACGCACGACACCGCTCACGATCGATGCTCTCTATGCGGAGATCGCGGAGTTGGGCGAGATCTTCGACGTCTCGAACCGCGCCGACGAACTCATCGCCGACCTGCAGGCGCGTGCCGAGGCGGCGACCACGGGGGTCGATTTCGAGGGCGCCTCGGTGGCCTTCTGGTTCGCAGACACGAAGACGCCGTACGTCGCGGGCGGTCTCGGTTCTGCCGCACTCCTGGCTTCGATGACCGGGCTCGACAATGTGTTCACGGACCTCGATGATGACTGGCCCGCGACCACATGGGAGGAGGTCGCCGATCGCGATCCGCAGATCTTCATCCTCGGCGATCTCCAGCGGGACCGTTTTCCCGGGGACCGCCTGGATGACAAGGTGGCTTTCCTCGAGTCCGACCCGTTGACGAAGACCATCGATGCGGTCGGGCATCAGCGCTACATCGCACTGCACGGGGCGGAGTTGAACCCGTCCATCAGGTTCGTCGACGGCCTCGAGAAGATCAAGGCGTGGTGGGTCGAGCACGAGGGCGAGCTCTGACCCCCACCGCGCTGAGGGGCTCTGCCGAACACTCGTCGAGCGGAGCCTCCCAGCGCCCACCACGCGTCCGTCGCCTCGGAACCTCGAGTGCGCTCGTCTTCGCCGGACTTCTCGTGTTCCTCCTCTCGGTCGGGGTGGCGATCACGTTGGGCCCCGCGGACATCCTGATCGTCAACGTGCGCGACATCGTGGCGAATCACCTCGGCCTCGCCGACATCCCCGTGAAGGCATCGAAAGACGCGATCGTGTGGGAGGAGCGTCTGCCACGGGCCTTCGTCGCGGCGGCATGCGGTGCAGGGCTCGGGATCTGCGGGGTCATCATGCAGTCGCTTCTGCGGAACCCTCTCGCCGACCCGTTCATCCTCGGAATATCGTCAGGCGCCTCGACCGGCGCTGTCGCCATCGGGATCCTGGGGCTCGGTGGCGCGACGATCGGCTTGTCGGGGGGAGCTTTTCTCGGAGCGCTCGTCGCGTTCGGGCTCGTCCTGTTGCTCGCCCGCTTGTCCGGCGGCGGAAATGACCGCGTCGTGCTCGCGGGGGTGGCAAGCACACAGCTGTTCTCGGCCCTGACCTCGTTGATCATCTTCGCCTTCGCCGATTCGGATGAGACACGAGGTGTGATGTTCTGGCTGCTCGGATCGCTGGAGGGGGTGCGCTGGGACGATGCAGCGCTGTCAGCGACCGTGGTCGCAGCGGGCTCCCTCCTTTGCCTCCGCTACGCCCGCACGCTCGACGCATTCACCTTCGGTGATGACGTCGCAGCCTCACTCGGCATCCATGTGACACGAACTCGGGCCGTCCTGCTCGTGACGACTGCTCTCATCACCGCGACCCTGGTGAGCATCGCAGGCGCGATCGGCTTCGTCGGCCTCGTGCTCCCGCACGCCGCACGGCTGATCGCCGGTGCTCGACACTCGCGTCTGATCCCGGCTACCGCGATCATCGGAGCCATCTTCATGGTGTGGGTCGATGCCGGTTCACGGGTCGCGTTCTCCCCGACACCGCTCCCGGTCGGGGTCGGGACAGCGCTCGTGGGCGTCCCGGTGTTCATCGCCCTGCTGGCACGGAGAAGAAGACGCCCATGACTCTCCGAGCCGAGAACGTGTCGTGGAACCGTGGCGGAACCCTCGTCGTCGACGGGGTGACTCTGCACCCGGAAGCCGGGCAGACCGTCGGCCTGCTCGGACCGAACGGCTCGGGCAAGTCGTCGCTCCTGAGATTGCTGCACGGCCTCGTGCGGCCGACCGCCGGACTCGTCACACTCGACGGGGTCGACCTCACCGACGTTCCGAGGCGACGCATCGCGAGATCGGTGGCGTCGGTGACACAGCACGCCGACACCGACGTGGACATCACCGTTCGCGATGTCGCTCGTCTGGGTCGCATCCCGCACCGCTCGGCACTGGGAAGCGCCACCCACGCCGATGAGGCAGCGGTGGATCGAGCACTGGCGCACGTCGGGCTGATGCAGCAGGCTGATCGGCTCTGGCACACCCTTTCAGGAGGAGAACGCCAACGCGCGCAGATCGCCCGCGCCCTGGCGCAGGAACCTGCCGAACTGCTTCTCGACGAGCCGACGAACCACCTCGACATCCGGCACCAGCTCGAGCTGCTCGACCTGGTGTGCGCCTTGCCGATCACCACTGTCATCGCCATTCACGACCTCAATCTCGCGGCGATGTACTGCGACACCATCGTCGTGCTGCGCGAGGGGCGCGTGGTGACCGCAGGAACGCCGCTCGAGGTGCTGACGGCAGAGTTGATCCGGGAGGTCTACGAGGTCGCGGCCGACGTCGAACTCGGTGTCGGAGGACGCCCCGCCATCACGTACCGACGACAGAGGTGATGTAGTCACACCCGCTCGGGCGTAGCTGCCGGCCCCTCGATGGTGACGTGTGGTTCCCACGCCGGGTGCCGGAGGGCCGGGCAGTGTTCAGGCGCGGGGTTGTGAGCGATGTCGATGATGAGGTCCAGGGCATCGCGGGCGGCGGTGAGCCCCTCGATGGCGCCGGTGATGCGGTCGCGTTCCGCTGCCAGCAGGGCGAAGGCCTCAGGGGAACCGTGTCCGGTGTCGACGCAGGGCAGCAGTTGCGCGATCGTGCGGCTCGGCACCCCCGCGGTGAAGAACTGCTGAACGAGTCTGACGCGCTCAACGGCCGACGCGGCATATTCGCGCTGTCCGCTCGGCGTGCGCTCCGAGGCGAGCAGCCCCTGCTCTTCGTAGTAGCGGAGCGCCCTCGTGCTGACCCCTGCCTGACGTGCGACCTCGCCGATCCGCATCCGTTCCTCCGTGTTCGTGACTGGGACTTGACCTTGACGTCAACGTCAAGTTCTAGCGTAGTGGTGTCGGCCCGACCGGGCCGGACAGCGCACAATCCCAGCGAAGCAAGGAACCCATGAACGTCACCGACCAGATCGCCCTCGTGACCGGAGCAAACCGCGGAATCGGCCGTCAGTTCGTGCTCGAACTGCTCGAACGCGGTGCCCGAACCGTGTACGCGACCGCCCGCCGCACTGACACGCTCGACTTCGATGACCCGCGCGTGGTGCCGGTGCGGCTCGATCTGCTCGACCACGACTCGATCGTCGAGGCGGCCGGCGTGGCACAGGACGTGACTGTCATCGTGAACAACGCGGGGATATCCACGGGTGCAGGCCTCGTGACCGGCGACCTGCCGGATCTTCGCCGCGAGATGGACACCCACTTCTGGGGCACCCTCGACGTGATCCGCGAATTCGCCTCCGTCCTCTCCGCGAACGGCGGGGGTGCTGTCGTGAACGTGCTGTCGGCGCTGTCGTGGTTCTCGTCGCCCGGTGCCGGAGGGTATGCCGCTGCGAAGGCTGCGGCGTGGAACATGACCAACGGGGTTCGGCTGGAGCTCGCCGGTCAGGGAACCCTCGTGCAGGGCGTGCTCCTCGGCGCCGCCGACACGGACCTCATGGCGAACTACGACGGACCCAAGATCGATCCCCGCGACGTGGCCCGCCAGTCGCTCGACGGCCTCGCGGCCGGCTCGATCGAGGTGATCGTCGACGACTGGACCGCGATGGTGAAGGCATCGCTCGCCGGGGACCCCGCTGCGTTCTACGCCAAGATGTCAGAACTGCTCGGCGCCGCCTGAGGTCGAGTCTGCGCCGGCTCGCGATCGGCGGAACGCCCGGCTGAGAGCATGATGCGCCCTGCCTCGGGAGACCTCGCCTCGACAGCGAGTGATGTCCGTTGTCTCCGAAGGGCCTGGCGGAGGCCCATGTGGCGGCGGTCGTGGGTTTTCGCATGAGCAGCACGCAGGTGGAGACTGGTGGCATGACAACCCCCCGCGTCGTCTCGGTCAGCAGTGATGACGAGCACCGCTTCACCAAGCCCCGCCGTGAGGCGATCACCCTCGTCGCCGGCCTGGGGGTGGAGGGGGACGCGCATTTCGGCGCGACGGTGCAGCATCTCTCCCGGGTTCGACGCGACCCCACGCAGCCCAATCTCCGACAGGTTCACCTCATGCATAGAGAACTGTTCGATGAGGTCGACGCGGATGTCTCCCCGGGTGAGCTGGGCGAGAACATCACCACCGAGGGGATCGATCTGCTCGCCCTCACCCGAGGAACGCTGCTGCGGCTGGGGGCGGACGCCGTGGTCGAGGTGACGGGGCTGAGGAACCCGTGTCTGCAGATCGATCGATTCGAGTCTGGTCTGCTGAAGCAGGTCGTCGGGACCGACGCCCAAGGTCGCACGGTGCGCAAGGCGGGAGTGATGGGCGTCGTGCTCGCCGGCGGTGTCGTGAGACCCGGCGATCCGATCGTGGCGGAGACCCCTGCCGGAGTCGGTGAACCACTCGCTCCCGTGTGAGCGCTCGATCCGGCCCGGATCTTCCGGGACGCTCCAGGTCTCAGCGGAGGATGCCTTTCCGTCGGGCTTCCGAGACCGCGGCGGTGCGTGAGCTGACGTCGAGCTTCGAGAAGATGTGCGCGAGATGCGACTTCACGGTCGTCTCGCTGACGAAGAGCTGTTCTGCCACCTCGCTGTTCGATCGCCCGGCGGCGACGAGCTCGAGCACCTCGATCTCGCGACTGCTGAGGCTGACGCGGGGTGCGCGCATGCGGTCGAGCAGGCGAGAGGCGATCACCGGCGCGAGCGCGCTCTCTCCGGCTGCCGCCGCGCGCACGGCGGCGGTCAGCTCATGCGGTGGGGCGTCTTTCAGCAGGTAGCCGCTCGCGCCGGCCTCGACGGCGCCGAGGATGTCGGCATCCGAGTCGTAGTTGGTGAGCACGAGAACGTAGGGCGGAGCCTCGAGCGCACGGATGCGTCGCGTCGCGTCCACGCCCGTGGCCTGGGACTGCGAGCCGAACTGCAGATCCATCAGCACCACGTCGGGATTCACGCGCTCGGCGCAGGCGACGGCCTCGTCAGGTGTCGACGCTTCTGCGACGACCTCCAGGTCCGGTTCGAGGCCGAACAGGGCGGTGAGGCCCGCGCGGACGATGGGGTGATCGTCGGCGATGACGAGGCGGATCATGCGAACTCCGTCAGGGGGAGGTCGACGGTGAGTGTCGTTCCTCGTCCTGGTGCCGCATCGATCTCGAGCCTCCCGCCCAACTGCTGCACCCGCTCAGCGGTGGCGCGCAGACCGAAGGAATCCGACTTCTCGGCGGTCCCCGGTGCAGGAATCTCCGCATCGAACCCGGTTCCGTCATCGTCGACGGTGAAGTGGAGGTGGTCGCCCTCGATGCCGATCGTGACCGTCGCCGTCTTCGCGTGGGCGTGCTGGATGACATTGGCGATCGCACCCTGCGTGATGCGCAGCAGCGCCGTCTGCAGGTGCATGGGCAGGACGAAAGCGTCGGACACCCGCACCCGCACGTCGAGCCCCTGCGTCGCCCACTGCGTGCGCGCCAGTCGGCGCAGCGCCCCGCCGAGGGTCTGGTCGTCGAGCTGGGGAGGCGTCAGCTCGCGGATGAACCGCCGCGCCTCGACGAGGTTCGCGGCAGCTGTCTCGCGTGCGAGTCGGATGTGCTCGATCCCCGGGCGCGTGTCGTCGGCGCGTTCCGCGGCATGCAGCAGCATCTGGATGCTGGAGAGTCCTTGCGCGAGCGTGTCGTGGATCTCGCGGGCGAGCCTGGCGCGTTCTGCGAGAACACCCGATTCGTGCTCGCGCGCGGCAAGCTGCCCGCGGGTCGCGAGGAGCTCACTGACCAGCGCCTCGCGCTGCTGCGCCTCCCTCGCGAGAGCCTGGTATCCGAGGCCGATCAGGAGGGCGACGGCGGCGCCGACGAACGGACCGACGACGCCGCCGACGCTCCACCCGCCGTGGATGCCGAGTGCGCAGACCGCGATGATCGTCGCCGCGAGGATCGCGGCGGATCCCGCCCAACGCCCCAGCAGATGGAGGAACAGGAAGAACAGCGGGAAGACGAGGTAGGCGGCATCGGCACTCACCCAGAGCAGCCCCAGCCATTCCGCCGAGAGCAGGGCCAACCAGATCAGTGAGATCAGCCGTCGCCCGGCGGACAGACGCGTGAGCAGCAGACCGGACGCGTAGGTCGCGGCGACGATCACGGCGAGGACGATCGCGGTGATGCTCGAATCCGACGGGTCGAGCACCGCACGGGCGATGACGACCCCCGTCAGGGCGAAGAAGAGAACGTGAAGACCCGTCCGCAGACCCACGAACACCGGGGTCAGAGCGGTATGCGCCATGGATCGAACTCTACGCCGACGCACCGAGCGGCCGCATCGTCCGAAAGGACGATCGAGAGGTCCTCATCCTGGGTGCGAAAGCCCGTCCCGGCGGCCGATGACCACGACGGCGTCGACGGCGAAAGTGGAATGGTCGCCGCATCGGAGACAGGAAAGGCTCATCATGTTCGTCGCATTACGCGATCTCCGCTTCGCCAAGGGGCGATTCATCCTCATCGGCTCCGTCGTCGCCCTCATCACCCTTCTCGTGGGATTCCTCAGCGGCCTGACGGGAGGCCTCGCCATCCAGAATGTCTCGGGTGTGCTCGCGCTCCCCGCAGACCGCATCGTGTTCTCCTCCCCTTCGGGCGGCGACGATGCGGCGAGCTTCGCCGACTCCACGATCACCGAGCAGCAGGCGAAGGACTGGGCGGCGACGGCCGGCGTGACCGACGCGCGCCCCCTCGGCGTCAGCCAGACTCGCGCCGAGACCGATGACACCCGTGCCGCGATCGCGGTGTTCGGTGTCGAGCCCGGCTTCGACGCCGGTGCGCCCTCCGGGGACGGGCAGCTGCGCCTGTCGGTGCCCGCTGCGGATGCGCTCGGCGTGAAGGTCGGAGCGCAGATCGAGATCGCCGGCGTCTCCTACGACGTCGAGACGGTCGAGGGGGACGCGTGGTACAGCCATACGCCCGTCGTTCAGATGACCCTGCACGACTGGCAGGCCTACTCGGCATCCACGGGAAACCCCGATGCCTACGCCACGGTGCTCGCTGTCACGGGTGCCCCTGATTGGGCTGCCGCGGATGCCGCGAACGACACGATCTCGGAGACGACCCTCGGATCGCTGACGGCGCTGAGCGCCTTCCGCTCGGAGATCGGTTCCCTCCTGCTCATGGTGGCGATGCTCTTCGGCATCTCGGGACTCGTCATCGGGGCCTTCTTCACCGTGTGGACCATGCAGCGCAAGGGCGACGTCGCGGTCCTCAAGGCGCTCGGCGCGAGCACGCCGTCCCTGATCCGCGACGCGTTGGGTCAGGCGCTGATCGTGCTGGTGGTGGGCATCGGCATCGGTCTGGGGCTCGTCACCGTGCTCGGCCTGCTCGCCGGCACCGCCCTGCCGTTCCTGCTGAGCCCGATCACGACCCTCCTTCCCGGCGCCATCATGATCGCCCTCGGCCTCGCAGGCGCCGCCTTCGCCCTGCGCTCCGTCACGTCCGCCGACCCCCTCACAGCACTAGGGAGCAACCGATGATCCGTCTGAACCACATCACCCTGACCTTCCCCGACGGTGATTCCCGGGTGACCGCCGTGGACGGCGTCTCTCTCACCGCCCACCCCGGAACCGTCACCGGCATCACGGGTCCCAGCGGCTCGGGCAAATCGAGTCTGCTGGCCGTCGCCGGCACCCTCCTGCGGCCGGACTCCGGTGAGATCCTCATCGACGGCAGCGACGTCACGGCCCTCGACCCGGCTGAGGCGACGCGTCTCAGGCGGGACCGTATCGGCATCGTCTTCCAGCAGCCCAACCTCATCCCGTCGTTGACCGCCCGCGAGCAGCTGAGCGTCATGAACGAGCTCGGGGCGCCGCACAGCCGGCGCGATCGCGCCACGGCGGCAGCTCGCGCTGATGAACTGCTCGCCGCGGTCGGCCTCGCCGAGCACGGCCACAAGAGGCCGCACCAGCTCTCCGGAGGACAGCGTCAGCGAGTCAACATCGCACGAGCACTGATGAACGATCCGAGTGTTCTCCTGGTCGATGAGCCGACCAGTGCCCTCGATCAGGAACGCGGCGCCAAGATCATCGATCTCATCCTGCGGCTCACCGACGAACGGAACACCTCGACGCTGCTCGTCACGCATGATCTCGTGCATCTTCCGCGCATGCACGGGGTGCTGCACCTCGTCGACGGTCGTGTCGTCGACGCCGCCGCAGTTCCGACGCGCTGAGAGCCGACTACTCGCCGGAGCTCTGCTTGAACTGACGCTCCCAGTCGCGCAGCTCGCTGCGACCGATGAGCGAGTCGAGCGACACCTGGAACAGCAGTCCCTTCCGGGCATTGACCTGCTTGATGTTGTCGACGATCTGGGTGGTCACCGATGACAGTGCCTCGCGCACCTCGGCGATGCGCTCGTCGGGGGCATCCCAGAGGTCCGGCCGGGTCAGCAGGTCGAGCAGGTAGTCGCGATCCAGCGCCGCGACCAGACGGGCGAGCTTGTCGGAGTACTCGGCTTCGGCCAGCACGCTCTGATCCTCGCCGGCCTTGGCGTCGAGCCGGATGAACAGCTGCTCGACGTGCGAGGCGAGGGCGTCGATCCCCGCGGCGGTCTCGGCCGCCACCGGGCTGCCCGGCACTGCGGCGTAGTCGGCGCGGAGTTCACGCAGGCGGTTCACTCGCAGACGGATGCCGGCGGGCACCGGATCCGTCGAGGCCGGGGTCGTGCGACGACGTCGACGGGCGATCAGGCCGAAAGCCGTCACTGCGGCGGCGACGAGCACGACGCCGCCGATCACGAGCGGGATCACGGGGTTGGCGGCCAAGGCGCCCTCGCCCGATGAAGTCGGCATCTCGGCAGAGACCTCCTGCACCGTCTCGACGAGCTTTTCTTGGAGATTCGCCCCCGACGACTCGTTCTCGTTCGCGATGCGCAGGGCGTCATCGCTGGGAATCGCCGCTGAGGCCGCCTGCAGGTCATCCCCGATCGCGACGATCACGGTCTTCTGGCTCGAGCCCGCGGCGAGCTGATCGAGGATGTAGGTGTTGTACGGGGTGTCGCGCGCAGCATCCGCGGGGAGCACGACCACCGCGATCGAGCCGTCGCCCGGGACGACGCCGGAGAGCGCGTCGGCAATGGCTTGGCCGCCTGACACATCCGGGTCGACGTAGATGTTCTGCCCGGATATGCCCTGGACGGCATCATCGATCCAGGGATTGTTCGATGCGGAGAGAAACGGCATCGTGACCCTCAGAAGTTGTTGATCACGGAGGCGAACACGAGGTCGATCCGCTCGGCGTCGGAGGCGTCGAAGAGCTGGCCGCCCGTCACGTCTGCGATCCGCTGCAGCGCAGACGTGTCGGCGCCCTCTCCATACGCGATCGGGAATATACGCACGGGAGCGTCGTCACCGCCCTCCTTCGTGCTCTTGCCGATCTTTGCGATGAGCGAGTCGAGCGAGATGCTCGAGTCGGTGTCCTCGCCATCCGACAGGACGACGATCGCGTTGATGCGCCCTGGTTCCGCGCGCTCGCTCATCGCCTCGTACGCGAGCAGGATCGAGTCGTAGAGCGGCGTGCCGTTGCGCTGCGCGTACCGGAGGTCGTCGAGCGAGGAGTCGAGCTTCTCACCGTCGGATCCGAGTGCACTGACATCACGCAGAACCTGGATGCCCTCGCCCTCATCGGAGGAGATGCCGGTGGTGAAGGCCCAGACGCCGATCTCATCGGTCGAGCGGAAGTGGTTCAGGGTCGACTGCGCACCCTCGATCGCCCCGTCGAGGCGCGAGCGTCCGTCGCCGATCGGGTCGTCCATGGACCCTGAGATGTCGATGAGCTCGAGCACAGATGAGGGCTTGCGCACCTGAGTCCACTGGTCGATGGCCGTCGAGATCACGTCGACCTCGGGCTTCGGCAGGGTGATGGCGGGCTGCGCGGGATCGACGCCGAACTTCGCGGTGAACAGGTCGCCCAGCGGCACCGACTCGTCGAGCGGGCGGAACCCGTACTCGGGAAGGATCTTCTGCGCCGCGGTGGTCTGCACGAACTCGGCGAACGCCTCGCCCGCGGTGCGCTGCTCGGCGGTGACCCAGTCCGCACCGAGCACGGTGATCGGGTTGTCCGACCACATGGAGCCGCCGGCGGGATAGACCGCCACGAGCTTCGTCTTCGGCGGGGTCAGGGTCTCACCCGGCTGCACGGTGTGCGAGTCGGGGTTTCCCTGGTTGTAGTTGAGCAGCGACGTCTCTTCCAGCGCGACGGCCGAGACGTAGGCCGAGCCGTTCGAGCCGTTCTGCGTCTCGTCGTAGAGCGTCGAGAGCACGTTGCCGGTCGTGTCGCCGTAGTGGATGACGCACTCCTCGAACACGCGGGAGAAGTCGGCCGATGCCTCCACATCCGCCGAGGTGAGCCCCTCGGCCTTGCCTGTCGCCTCATAGGACTGCATGAGGATCGTCGAGAGGCCCGTGGTGGAGGTGTTCGGGTTCGTCTTCGAGATCTTGAACGCACCCCAGATGTCCTTGCCGACGCTTCCCCATCCGGCGGGGTCCTGGCAGAGGTTCTCGAGGTCCGTGATGCTGATCGGGGTAGTGGGCCAGCCGAGCGCGGTGGCCATCGGCTCGGGCATGCCGAACACGACGGGCGTGCGGGTGAATGACTTCGGCTCGCCCACGAGGCCGGGCGACGCGGCTGCTGCGACGCGGTCGGTCCAGACGGTGGATGCCGGAGACCAGAGTGTCGGCCACAGCGACCTGTCGTCGCTCGGCCAGTCGTCGCCCGAGGTCAGAAAGCGCGTCGCGTTGCCCGAGGAGACATTGGTCGGCCGCACCGTGGCGCAGGTCTCGAGCCCCTCGTGCTCGGGCGAGTCCTTGAACGCCTTTGCCAGCTCGTCGAGCATGTTGACCTTCTCCGACGAGGTCGCGACCGCGATGTGCGTGCAGCCGTCGTCGGGGAAGCCCTGTCCGCCGTCGCTCGTGGTGCCGTTCTCGCCGCCACCGACGGTGCAGGCGGTCAGAGCCAGGGCGACGATCGCCGCCATGGCGAGGGCGGCGGGTGTCCGTCGTGCGTTGCGGGGCGCGCTCATGCGCCTAGGCTACCCAGGTATCGCCCCCGCGATCACGGATCGGTCCGATCCTGTGACCCGCCCGATCTCGTGGCCAACCCGATCCGCGGACCTGCCCGATCCGGTGACCTGCGAGGTACGCTCGCTCGTGTGGGGCGGATCACGACGCGGAGACCGATTCTGAAGCTCACCCTCGGCGAGGGTGCGAGCCGTCGCGCCGACACGCTGGCCGTCGAGGAGCCGCTGGAGATCCGCGTCGCGGGCTCGCCGCTCGCTGTCACGATGCGCACTCCGGGGCACGACGTCGAACTGGCGGCCGGTTTTCTCGTGTCCGAGGGGATCATCGCGCAGGCATCCGACTTCCACTCGGCGATCCACTGCGGCGGCCCGGGCACCGGCGGCCAGGAGAACACCTACAACGTGCTCGACATCAGCCTCGCGCACGGAGTCGCGCTCCCTGAACCCGAGGCCGCGCGGCGTTTCTACACGACCAGCTCCTGCGGGGTGTGCGGCAAGGCGAGCATCGATGCCGTGCGCACCGTGTCGCAGCATCCGATAGCCGAGGGCGACATGCGGATAGAGCCGGAGCAGATCGCGGCGTTCCCCGACCGGCTGCGCGCCGAGCAGGCCGCATTCGACAAGACCGGCGGCCTGCATGCGGCCGCGCTGTTCGACGCCGACACCGGCGAGATGCTCGTGCTGCGCGAAGACGTCGGTCGGCACAATGCGGTCGACAAGGTGGTGGGCTGGGCGCTGCTGAACGACAGGCTTCCCCTGCGCCGGCAGATCCTGCAGGTCTCGGGGCGGGCGAGCTTCGAGCTTGTACAGAAGGCGGCGATGGCCGGTATCCCGCTGCTGAGTGCCGTCTCTGCTCCGTCTTCGCTTGCCGCCGAGCTGGCTGACGAGTCGGGGGTGACGCTCGTCGGGTTCGTCCGAGGGCGATCGATGAACATCTACACGCACGCGCATCGGGTGCGTGTCGACGGCCTGGGGATCGGCGCATCCGAGCCCGCCGCGGAGGGAGCCAGCCATGCTCGATAGCCAGGGAACCTCGGGCACCGCCTTCGGGCTGATGCCGGTCGAACCGCGCCAGGGCGGGTACGGCCCCCGCACCGATCGGTCGTGGTCGCGCAAGCCCTACGGCCACCCGGCCGCCGGGTGGGGTGCGGCGGTGTCGGTGGGGCGCGTGGTGCTGGATCAGCGCGAGCCGATCGCCGGTCCGCTCGCGATGCTGCAGATGAACCATCCCGTCTCGGGCTACGACTGCCCGGGCTGCGCGTGGCCGGACGATCTCGGCAACCTCACGCTCGACATCTGCGAGAACGGCATCAAGCATGTGACGTGGGAGATGACGCGCAAGCGCGTCGACCGTCGCTTCTTCGCCGAGCACACGGTCACCGAGCTCGCCACCTGGACGGATTTCGACCTCGAGGATCAGGGGCGCCTGACCGAGCCGATGACCTACGACGCGGTCACCGATCACTATGTGCCGATCTCGTGGGACGACGCGTTCGCGCTCGTCGGCGACGAGCTGCAGAGCCTCGAAAGCCCCGACGAGGCGGCCTTCTACACATCGGGCCGACTCAGCAATGAGGCCACGTTCCTGTACCAGCTGATGGTGCGGGAATACGGCACGAACAACCTGCCCGACTGCTCGAACATGTGCCACGAGGCCTCGGGCCGGGCGCTCAAGGCGTCGATCGCCACGGGCAAGGGCACGGTCGACATGCACGACTGGGACGACTGCGACGCCCTCTTCGTGCTCGGCGTGAACGCGGCATCCAATGCTCCGCGCATGCTCACGGCGCTGGCGGATGCCGTGAAGCGCGGCGCCCAGGTCGTGCACGTCAACCCGCTCGTCGAGGCCGGCGCCACCCGCACGATCGTGCCGCACGACTTCGTCGACATGGCGCGCTTCAAGGCGACCGGCACGAGCACCATGAACCTGCAGGTGCGCCCCGGTGGCGACCTCGCGCTGATCCGCGGCATGTCGAAGGTGGTCTTCGAGGCCGCCGCCGTCGACCCGTCGGTTCTCGACACCGAGTTCCTGGGTGCTCTGACCCGGGGCGTGGAGGAGTACCGCGCGCTGGTCGAGGCGACGCCGTGGGCAGACCTGGTCACGCAGTCGGGGCTGACGCAGGAGCAGATCCGCGCAGCCGCGGCCGTGTACCTGACCGCGGAGCGCACGATCATCAGCTGGTGCCTCGGCGTCAGCCAGCATGAGCACGGCGTCGACACCGTGCGCGAGATCGTCAATCTGCTGCTTCTGCGGGGCAACATCGGCCGCCAGGGTGCGGGGCCCTCACCGATCCGAGGCCATAGCAATGTGCAGGGCAATCGCACCTGCGGCATCGATCACCGGCCGACGGATGCCTGGCTCGATCGCCTCGCCGAGGTCTGCCGCATCGATCCGCCGCGGCATCCGGGGCTCGACACCGTCCGCACCATCGAGGCGATGCATGACGGACGCGTGAAGGTGTTCGTCGGCATGGGCGGCAACTTCGTGCTCGCGGCCCCCGACACCCCGTTCACGGCGCAGGGGCTCGAGAAGTGCCGCCTCACCGTGCAGGTGAGCACCAAGCTCAACCGCAGCCACCTCGTGCACGGCGAGAAGGCGCTGATCCTGCCCTGTCTCGGCCGCACCGAGCGCGACCAGCAGACAGAGGGTCCGCAGGGTGTCACGGTCGAGGATGCGATGAGCATGGTGCACCTCTCGATGGGGCGCAAGCAGCCGGCATCCGCATATCTGAGGTCGGAGCCGGCGATCATCGCCGGGATGGCCAAGGCGACGCTGCCCCACACGGCCACGCCCTGGGATTGGTACGTCGGAGACTACGCCCGCATCCGCGACGTGATGGCGAAGGTGCTGCCCGGGTTCGAGGGGTTCAACGAGCTCGTGAGCGACAGGCACGGATTCCGGATCCCGCAGCCGGCCAGGGAACGGGTGTTCCAGACGCCGTCGGGCCGTGCGGAGTTCTCGCACGCACCGCTGCCCGACGTCATCCCGGAGTCGGCCGAGACCCTGGTGCTGCAGACCGTCCGATCGCACGACCAGTGGAACACGACGATCTACTCGAACGACGATCGCTACCGCGGGGTGAAGAACCTCCGTGAACTCGTGTTCCTGCACGAGGACGACATGCGCGACCGCGGGCTCGTCGAGGGCGACCTCGTCGACATCGTCTCGACCTCGAAGGACGGCTCGACGCGGATGCTGACCGCGTTCCGTGCCGTGCCCTACGACCTTCCGCGCGGCAGCGCCGCCGGCTACATGCCCGAGATGAACGTGCTGATCGGCCGCAAGGACTTCAGCGTGCAGAGCGACCAGCCGCTGATGAAGAGCATCCAGGTGACGGTCTCGCGCACCGGTTCGTGACCGCGATCGCCGCGGGCTGATCCCGGTTCGGCGAATCCTGCCGTGGTCAGGCGCCGCTGTCGGGGGTGGTCGCGAGCAGCGCGGGCTCCTCGACCGCGAAGTCGATGGAAGCGATGTGCATCTGTCGCTCGGAGTGATCCGCATTCCATGCGTGGAACGCGATGCGGTCGCCCCCGTCGGGCCCGACGACGAGCGAGTTGTGACCCGGGCCGATCAGCGAGGCACCCGACGAGAGAAGGGGAGGCGCCGTCGGCGGTGCGGCGACCCACGGGCCGAGCGGGCTCCCTGACGACGCCCAGGACACCGCGTAGCCGGGCCCCGTCCATGCGCCGCCGGAGAACGTCATCCAGTACCTGCCCTGCCTGCGCACCACCGCCGGACCTTCGAGCGTGTGCCAGTCGAAGGTCTCGCCGTACATCGGGCGTTCTCGTTCGTAGATCTGCCAATCGGCGTAGGGCTCGAGCACGCCCTGCGTGTCGTCGAGCTGCGCCGGCCCGGGCAGGCGGGCGACAGCGAGATGCGTGCCGGGTCGCTCCGCGTCGAGCACGTCACGCGCGAAGTACAGGTACCACTGCCCGTCAGCGTCGTGGAACGGGTGCGGATCGATCGCGAAGGTCTCGTGAGGCGTGAGATCGACACCCAGATCGTGGAATGGACCCGTCGGCTCGGCCGCGCGGGCGACGCGCAGGTGATGACCGCTGATGCCGTGCCCGACGGAGTAGTACATCCACCACGAGCCGTCGCGGAAGCAGACCTCCGGCGCCCAGTACTCGTCTCCCTTCTCGGAGTCGAGCCGCATGAGCGCCAGACCGGCACTGCGCCACGTCTCGAGATCGTTCGAGAGCAGGACCTCGATGACTCCCGCGGTCGACGTCGCCCTCGGGTTCGTCCCGTACGCCGCGTAGGTGTCGTCGGGCAGACGCAGCACGAAGGGGTCGGCGAAGTAGCCGGGATGCACGGGGCGATGCCCGGCCCCGTCGGCCCGCCCCCGGACGCTCACTCCCACGGCTGGGATCCTCTCGGACCGACCATGATCGCGCGCAGCTCGTCCACGGGGAGCTTGGGGACCCGGTCGGCGCCGACGAGGCCGTTGGTCTCCTGCAGGGTGTCGGTGAGCTGCGTGTAGCAGTACCCGGCGAGGGCGGTGCTGTCGTGGATACCGTCCATCAGCGAGTTCAGTCGGTCGCGGAAGTCGCTGTCGGAGCTGGCGCTCGTGTAGCCCCAGGCATGGTCGGTGCGGTGCACGTCGAACGAGATGCCGCCGAACTCCGTGAGCATCACCGGCGCATCGTCGACGTCGCCTGTGAGCACGAGTCGTCTGCCCGCGGGCCCGACGCCGGTGATCATCTCGTCGATGGCGGCGCGGTCCTTGTATCGGACGCCCATCACCTCGCCGTCGCCCTCGTAGTCGTGGATGGCCACGATGTCGGTGGCGGCCTGCTCCCACCCGTCGTTCGACACGACAGGGCGAGTGGGATCGAGGGCCTTCGTCAGGTGCACGAGCGCCAGAGCGTGATGCAGCATGCGGCTGTCGTGCGCGATGTGCTGCACGCCCCAGCTCTCGTTCAGCGGCACCCAGGTGACGATGGAGGGATGCGAGACGTCGCGGTGGACGACCTCCATCCACTCGCGCACCGTGCGCTCGACGGCCGTCGGTGTGAAGGAGAAGACGGCGGGCGCCTCTGCCCAGATCATGAGCCCGAGCCGGTCGGCCCAGAAGAGGAACCGCGGGTCCTCGAACTTCTGGTGCACCCGGGCGGCGTTGAACCCGAGTTCCTTGATGAGCTCGACCTCTTGGCGCAGGGCGTGCGCCGACGGGGCGGCGAGATGGGTGTCCGGCCAATATCCCTGGCTGAGGACGGAACGGACGAACCGCGGCTTGTCGTTGAGCAGGAAGCAGCGCCGATCGACGCTCGTCGAACGAAGCCCGAGGTACGACGACACGGTGTCCAGGGGTGCCCCGTCATCCGATGTCCGGATGACGGCGTCGATGAGCCGCGGGTTCTCCGGCGACCACACCAGCTCTTCGTACGCTTGTCCGTTCGCCTGGCTCGGAATCGGGATGTCGATCTCGATCTCGGATTCGCGAGCGAGAGTCGAGGCGCGTGCCAGCAGGGTGTCACCATGACGCAGTTCGACGTCGACCACGCACTCGGATGCCGGCGTGGTGGTGAGACCGATGCGCGCATGCACGCGTCCTGACGGCAGATCCGCGCGCCAGTGGATCCACTCGATCGCCGGGCCGGCGGGTACGGATTCGAGCCAGACGGGCTGCCAGATTCCGCTCGTCCGGTGGTACCAGATCGCATGGGGCTCGTCGCGCCAGTCCTGCTTGCCGCGGGGCTGGGCGACATCCGTCGCCCGGTCCTCGACCCGCACCACGACATGGCCCCCGCCGTCTCGCTCGAGAGCGTCGGTGATGTCGACCGCGAACGGCGTGTGCCCGCCTTCGTGCGAGCCGACCCGCTGCCCGTCGACCCAGACGACGGCGCGGTAGTCCACTGCCCCGAAGCGGAGGATCAGTCGGCGCCCGTCACGATGCCCCGCGGCCAGCACCTCGTCGCGCGTGAGTGCGCGGTGGTACCACAGCGCCGTGTGCGGACGGGGGTCGCCGATTCCCGACGCCGACGACTCGGGCGGGAAGGGCACCACGATCGAGGCGTCGAAAGAGGGATTCGCGAACCACCTCTCTCGGATGCCGCGGTCGTCGTCGTCGACGGCGAAGCCCCACCGGCCGGTCAGGTCGCTCCACTCGCTCCGGACCAGCTGAGGGCGCGGGTAGGTTCCGTCCCCCTGGCTCGCGATGGGCGGGAGTGGCGGATCGATTCTCAGCATGCAGTCCAGCATGCATGATTTATGCAGCGCTGTAAACCACGCGGAATTCGAGTCCGAGCGCGACATGCGGCCCGATCACGGAGCGGACGGCGCGCTCTCGCGGACGGCCAGCCGGTAGCCGACCAGCTCGTGGCGTCCGGCCTCGGAGAACCCGGAGATCCGCTCCGTGAGCATCTCGACGGCCCGGCGGGCGAGCTCGTGCAGATCGGGGGCGATGGTGGTGAGGCTCGGGAAGGTCACCCGGCTCAGCTCGATGTCGTCCCAGCCGGTGACGGCGACGTCGTCGGGAATGCGGCGACCGCGCTCGTGCAGCGCGCGCAGGGCGCCGATCGCGGCGAGGTCGTCGCGGCAGACGAGGCCGTCGAAGTCGGCACCGGCGTCGAGCGCGCGCCCGACGCCCTCGACCGCTCCGGACGGCGAGATCTCTCGGCTGGGGAACAGCAGGAGGGGGTCGGGTCGCAGGCCCGCATCCTCCAGGGCCTGCTGATAGCCCGCGATGCGCTGCAGCGAGGTCGACGACATCTCGTGCGTCTCGTGGCCGGCGAAGCCGATCCGCTGCCTCCCCAGCGACACCAGGTGCGCAGTGGCGGTACGAGCGGCTTCGAAGTTGTCGATCATGACGCGATCCACAGGGAGGGGTGCGGCCCCTTCTCCGAGGATCACCATCGGCAGGTCGCTGCGGTGGCGCGAGATCTCGGCCGACGACATCGCGGAAGGCTGGAACAGGATGCCGTCGACCATCCCGGACTCGGAGCTGGTGAGCACGGCGCGCTCGCCCTCCAGCGTCCCGTCGGTCTCCTCGAGCAGCACCCGGTAGCCCGCCTCGCCGGCCGCCGCCGAGACGGCGCGGGAGAGCTCGGCGAAGTACGGAAGGGCGACGTTCGCGAAGGCGAGTGCCAGCAGACCTGTCCGGCCGGTCGCGAGGCGTCTGCCCATGAGGTTGGGGCGGTAGTCCAGCTCGTCGATCGCGCGCTGCACGCGTTCGCGCGTCGATGCGCTCACGTGCTCGTACCCGCGCACCACATTCGACACGGTCTTCATCGAGACGCCGGCGAGCTCCGCGACGTCCTGCAAGCGCACACCCATGCGGTCTCCAATTGGTCGCTACGTCGTCAACCGCGATACTACCTTGACAACAAAATTCTAGCGCTGTAAATTGCGAGCACGGCTGGGGTATCCGGTCATCCCGCTCCGGTGCGCCGGAGTCACTCAAAGGAGAGCAATCACATGAACAGTCCATGGGCTCGCCGAGCGATAGGTGCAGGCATCGCACTCGCCATCGGCATCACAGCATCAGGGTGCGCGGCGTCGGCCGGCACCGGTGGGGGCGGCGTCTCCGGCGACGGGGAGTACACCGGCCCCGATGTCGAGATCACCTTCTGGCACGGCTGGACGGGTGGAGCAGCCCCCAAGATCGTCCCCGAGCTCATCGAGGAGTTCAACGCGGAGCACGACAACATCACGGTGAAGGCCGTCCCGCAGGAGTGGGCGGACATCACGGCGAAGATGCCGCTCGCCATCAAGGCGGGCAAGGGGCCGGACGTCGCCGTGCTGCACGGAGACGACCTGGCCACGTATGCGGCGCAGAACCTGCTGCTCGACTCCGGCGAGATCATCGACGGGCTCGGATACGCCGCGGAGGACTTCCCGCCGACCGTCTTCGACAAGGGCAACTACCAGGACACCCAGTACGCGGTGCCGTGGAGCGTGACGCCGCTGGGCCTGTTCACGAACAAGTCGGTGCTCGCGAAGGCCGGCATCACCGAGATCCCCACCGACGAGGCGTCGTATCTGGCCGCACTCGACGCGCTGAAGGGTGCGGGCGTCCAGGGCGAGTGGGTCGACGGCTACGTCTTCACCGGCACGTTCGAGTTCCAGAGTCTGATCTGGCAGTTCGGCGGAGACCTCTACAACGACGACGTCACCGAGGCCACGTTCAACTCGGAGGCGGGCGTGAAGGCCCTCACCTGGATGACCGACATGGTCGACAAGGGGTACAGCCCCGCGAACGTCGCACAGGACGGCAACATCAAGGCGCTCATCGCCGGCGACACCGCATTCAACTGGAACGGCGTCTGGCAGACGACGAACACCGCCTTCGACGACCTCGACTGGGCGCCGGCACCCGTGCCGCAGATCGGCGACGAGAAGGCAGTCTGGTCGAGCTCGACCCACTGGGTGTTCCCGGCCAACAAGGGCCAGGACGCGAACGAGACGGCGGCCGCGTCGGTCTTCGTGAAGTGGATGAACGACAACTCCCTCGGATGGGCCGAGACGGGCGAGCTTCCTGCCGCGAACTCGGTGCGCGAAGACCCCGAGCTGCTCTCGACCTACCCCAACCTCGCCCCGTTCATGGAGCAGCTGGAGTACGCCCACTACGAGACGGTCTCGCCGGGGATCTCCGAGGTCAACGCGCAGATCACCCTCGCGCTGAACGAGGCACTCACCGGCAAGAAGGATCCGAAGACCGCGCTCGACGACGCCGCGGCCAAGGCCGATCAGATCCTCGAACAGAACCGGGCCAAGTACGGTGACTGAGACAGCCACCCTCGTCGCCCCCCAGCGCAGCAGCGCTGGGGGGCGACACCCGCGCAGACCTGCGGGTTCCGCATCCTCCCGGCGCAAGACGCTCACCGCGTATCTTTTCCTCGCTCCGTTCCTCGTGCTCTTCCTGACGTTCGTCGCCGGCCCCGGGATCTTCGGCATCTGGATGAGCCTCACCAACTGGAGCCCCTTCCGCGACGTGCAGGAGTTCGTCGGATTCCAGAACTACATCGATCTGTTCACCCCGGGCAACGTGCTCTCCAGCGACTTCTGGAAGTCGATGAGCGTCACCGGGATCTTCATCGTGATCAGCGTGCCGTTCCTCGTCGTCATCCCGCTTCTCGTGGCGATCCTGCTGAACCAGCGCATCCGCGCGGCCACGACGTTCCGCACGATCTTCTTCGCGCCCTATGTGCTGGGCGTCGCGGTCATCGGCGTGATCTGGGGCTACATCTTCGACACGCAGTCCGGCATCCTCAACCATCTGCTCGGCGTGGTCGGGCTCCCCTCGGACGTCCCGTGGACGGTCGACGTCCCCTGGGTCTGGGTCTCCATCGTCGGTGTGACCGTCTGGTGGACCATGGGACTCAACACGATCATCTTCCTCGCCGGCCTCAAGGGCATCAACGGCGACCTCTATGAAGCGGCCGCCCTCGACGGCGCCGGAGCGATGCGGAAGTTCTCGAGCGTCACCCTTCCGGGACTCCGCCCGGTGATGACCTTCATCACCACGACCACGATCCTCGCGTCGGCGAACATGTTCGGCCAGTCCTACCTGCTCACGAAGGGCGGCCCGGGCACAGAGACGCGAACGGTGATCATGTACATCGCCGATCAGGGGCTCTCGCAGAACAACATGGCACCGGCTGCCGCCATGAGCTACATCCTGTTCCTCGCGCTCGCGATCGTCAGCGTGATCAACTTCCGGCTGCAGCGCGAACGAGTCGAGAAGGCATCATGACCACAGCACTGACCCGTCGCCCGTCCGCCCGCCGCACGTGGGGGCGCGTCGCCCTCTATGCCGCGCTCATCGCGCTGGCTCTCGTGATCGTCCTCCCTCTTCTGTGGATGCTGATCACGTCGTTCAAGACCGATGCCGATGCGATCAGATCGCCGTTCTCGCTGCCGGACCCGTTCTCGATCGAGGCCTACCAGAGCCTGCTCGGCTCGGGAGAGCAGCCGATCTTCCTCTGGCTCTGGAACAGCTTCGCCGCCGCGACCCTGCAGACCGTCCTGATCCTCGTGACGGCGTCGATGGGGGCGTATGCACTGGCTCGGCTCGAGTTCGCAGGCAAGAGGATCATCTTCGGCGTCATCATCGCGACGCTCCTCGTTCCTCCGGTGGTCTTCCTCATTCCGAACTACCTGATCGTGCAGAACCTCGGCTGGCTCGACACGATCTGGGCCATCACGGTGCCCGGCGCCGCCGGTGCCTTCGGCATCTTCTTCCTGCGACAGTTCTTCGTCGGGCTGCCGCCCGAGATCGAGGAAGCCGCGCGGATCGACGGTGCCGGCGACATCCGCATCTTCGTGCAGGTGGTGCTTCCGCTCGCTCGACCCGCCCTGGCGACTCTGGCGGTGCTGTCGTTCCTCGGCAACTGGAACGACTTCCTCTGGCCGGTGTACGTGCTGCTGAGCCCCGAGAACCTCACGCTGCAGCCGGGACTCAGCCAGTTGCAGGGTGCCTACTCGACGCACTTCGCGATCGTCATGGCAGGAGCGGTGATCGCATCCGTCCCCGTCCTGATCCTCTTCGCGATCGCGCAGCGGCAGATCGTCGAGTCCGTCGCCGGATCGGCGGTCAAGGGGTGACCCAGGTCGCGAAGAAGCTCGCCTCCGCGGTCGCCGTGAGCATCATCCTCGCTCTGGGCGTCGGTGTCGCGGGATGCTCCGGCGAGGCCGAGCCCGAGCCCGAGGCGACCGTGGAGCGGGCGCCCTTCCTCATCGATCAGGATTTCGCCGATCCCGACGTCGTCCACGGCGACGACGGGTACGTCGCCTTCGCCACCGAGAATCAGGGCGCGAACGTGCAGTTCGCCACCTCGACCGACCTGGTCACATGGGACGTCTCGACCGATGACGCGTTGCCGGTCCTTCCGGCATGGGCGAGCGCAGGGCGGACCTGGGCGCCGGACGTCTCGGAGCGAGCCGACGGGAGCTTCGTGATGTACTTCTCGGCCGAGCACGCCGACTCCGGGAGGCAGTGCATCGGATCCGCCACCTCCGACTCGCTCACAGGCCCCTATGTCGCTGTCGGCGCGGAGCCGATGATCTGCCCGCTCGAAGAAGGTGGGGCGATCGACCCCGCCGCCTTCGTCGACGACGACGGGACGCGGTTCCTCCTGTGGAAGAACGACGGCAACTGCTGCGAGCTCGACACGTGGATCCAGATCGCGCCCGTCTCCGTCGACGGCACCCAGCTGGCGGGACCGGCGACCCGATTGGTCATGCAGACCGAGGCCTGGGAAGGGCATCTGGTGGAGGCGCCGGTGCTGGTCGAGCGCGACGGCACCTACGTTCTGCTCTACTCGGCCAACGATTACGGCTCCGAGGGCTACGCGATCGGAGCGGCGACGTCCCCGTCGCTGCTCGGACCCTACGAGAAGCTGCCGGACCCCGTCCTCTCCACCTCGTCCGCCGACGACCGCTACATCGGGCCGGGGGGACAGGACCTCGTCTCCACACCCGACGGCGATGTGCTCGTCTTCCACGGATGGGACGACCTCTTCATCTACCGGGGTCTCGCCGCCCTGCCTCTGGATTGGGAGGGCGCCCTGCCCTCCGTTCGACTCCCGACCACCGACTGACGCCGGCGAGCAGGCGCTCAGGCGTCGACGGTCACTGCCTGCAGTGCGTGCACGACCGGCGCGAGCTCGGGCTGGGTCACCGCATCGCTGAGCGCGCGTTCGAGGGTGTCGTCATGGATCGGATGCGCCTGCTCGTACAGCGCCAGGCCGGCCGGCGTGAGCTCGGTGTAGATGCCTCGACGGTCGTCGGCGCAGAGGATGCGGGTGAGCAGCCCCCGGTCTTCGAGACGAGTCACGAGCCGAGTCGTCGCGCTCGGGCTCAGGGCCGTCGCACGGGCGAGCTGCTGCATCCGCATGTGCCAGCCGTCCTGCCTGCTGAGCGCGTCGAGCACGGTGTACTCGACGACCGACAGGCCCACCGATGCGCCGAGCGCCTTCTCGAGGTCGGCCTCGATGATGCCGTGCAGAGCGGCGAGTGTCCGCCAGCCCCGAGCGCGGATCTCGACAGCATCGTCTGAGATGCCCACAGTGACCTCCGAAGTAGTTGCTTGCGCGGGATACTTGCGTGTGCAACGATTATCCCTCGGACGCAATATCCCGCGTCTGCAACTACTTTAGCAGAGGACTTCGGAGCACACCCATGCCACTCGGACTCATCGCACTCGCCATCGGCGCCTTCGGGATCGGACTCACCGAGTTCGTGATCATGGGCCTTCTTCCCGAGGTCGCCACAGACTTCGGAGTCACCGAGGCCACGGCGGGCTGGCTCATCTCGGGCTACGCGCTGGCGGTGGTCGTCGGCGCGCTCGGCCTCACCGCCGCCACGACGCGACTGCCCCGCAAGCCCGTGCTGCTCGGCCTCGTCGTGCTGTTCATCGCGGGCAACGCGCTCACCGCTCTCGCCCCGGACTACACGATCGCCATGATCGGCCGCATCATCGCAGCTCTCTGCCACGGCGCGTTCTTCGGCATCGGCTCGGTCGTCGCGGCCGCGCTCGTCGCCCCCGAGAAGAAGGCGCGCGCGATCGCGATCATGTTCACCGGTCTCACGGCCGCCAACGTGTTCGGAGTGCCCTTCGGCACGTTCCTCGGGCAGCAGTTCGGGTGGCGCTCGACGTTCTGGGTGATCTCGGCCATCGGTGTGATCGCGTTCGCCGGCATCGCGTTCCTCGTCACTGCCCCGAAGGTCGCAGGCGAGCAGGTGAGCCTTCGGAGCGAGCTCCGCGCCTTCCGTTCGGGCCAGGTCTGGCTCTCGCTCATCGTCACCGCCCTCGCGTTCGGCGGCATGTTCGGCGCCTTCACCTACATCGCGTACACATTGACCGGCGTCACGGGCTTCGCCGACACCACGGTGCCGTGGCTGCTCGTGCTGTTCGGCGCGGGTCTCGTGGCCGGCAACTGGATCGGCGGACGCCTGGCCGATCGCTCGATCGACCGCACTCTCCTGATCTTCATCGCAGCTCTCGTCGTCGTACTCGTGCTGTTCGGCTTCTTCGCGTGGTCGCAGCCCGTCACGATCGGGATTCTCGTGCTGATGGGAGCGTTCGGCTTCGGCACGGTGCCTGGCCTGCAGAGCCGCATCATGCACTACGCCGGCGGAGCGCCGACCCTCGCCTCCGGCGCGAACATCGGTGCGTTCAACGTCGGCAATGCTCTCGGCGCCTGGGCCGGCGGCCTCGGCATCGCTGCGGGTCTCGGCTACACCTCGCCCATCTGGATCGGCGCCGCGATCACGGCATCCGCACTGGTCGTCATGGTGATCGCCGTCGTCGCGGCCCGGCGGCCGTCGCCCGCAGCGACCGGCACCCTCCAGACCGTCGCCGCATGACCGCACACACCCGCACACCGAACAAGAAGGAATCAGCAGTGAGCACTCCCACCATCCCCACCGTCACCCTGAACAACGGCATCGAGATGCCGCAGCTCGGCTACGGCGTCTTCCAGGTGCCGGATGGGGAGACGACGGCGGCCGTCGCCGCGGCCCTCGACGCCGGATACCGCAGCATCGACACCGCAGCGGTCTACGGCAATGAGGCGGGCGTCGCCCGCGCGCTCAGCCAGTCGGGCATCGACCGCAGCGACCTCTTCGTGACCTCCAAGGTCTGGATCACCGACCATGGCTACGACGCCGCACTTCGCGCGTATGACGAGTCGCTCGAGCGCCTCGGCCTCGACCACCTCGACCTGTACCTGATCCACTGGCCCACGCCCGCGCTCGGAACGTACGCCGAGACGTGGCGGGCCCTCGAGAAGCTCTACGCCGACGGGCGCGTTCGCGCGATCGGGGTCTCGAACTTCGAGCCGGAGCACCTCGAACGGCTCGTGTCCGAGGGCGGCGTCGTGCCCGCGGTCAACCAGGTCGAGCTGCACCCGGCGCTGCAGAACCGTGCGGTTGCCGCCGCGAACGCTCAGCGGGGGATCATCACCGAGGCGTGGAGTCCGCTCGCGCAGGGCGCCGTGCTCGGTGACGCCTCCGTGGTCGATATCGCCGGCCGCCACGGCAAGACTCCCGCACAGGTGGTGCTGCGCTGGCATCTGCAGCAGGGTCGTGTCGTGATCCCGAAGTCGGTGACCCCGGCGCGCATCGCGCAGAACCTCGACGTGTTCGATTTCGTGCTGGACGCCGAGGAACTCGCGACGATAGACGGTCTCGAGCGCGACGGTCGCACGGGGCCGCACCCGGCCGAGTTCAACGGCTGACGCCACCGTCTGGTCATGCGGGCGCGGTGCTTACTGCGCCCGCATGAACTCCTCGGCTGCGGCGACCTGCTCGGGGGTCGGGCGGACGCCGGTGTAGAGCACGAACTGCTCGAGCGCCTGCAGGGTCGCGACCTCGGCGCCGGTGATCACGGTCTTCCCGGCTGCGCGCCCCGCCGCGATCAGTGGAGTCTCGGCAGGAAGAGCCACGACGTCGAACACGATGGATGCCGCGGCGATCTGCTCCTCGGTGAACGACAGCGCATGCTCGTCCGCCCCACCGGCCATACCGATCGGGGTGATGTTGACGATCACGTCGGCGGTCATGGCATCCGCATCCGCCGTCCAGTCGAATCCGTAGAGGTCGGCGAGCCCGCGACCGCGCTCCTCGTTGCGCGCCACGATCGTGACGCGCGAGAATCCGGCGTCACGGAAGGCGGCGGCCGTCGCCTTCGCCATGCCGCCGGAACCGCGCAGCAGCACGGACGACGACGGGTCGAGCGTGTTCCGCTCGATCAGCTGGGCGATCGCGCTGTAGTCGGTGTTGTGGGCCGTGAGCACGCCGTCGTCGTTCACGATGGTGTTGACCGAGTCGATCGCGGTGGCCGACGGGTCCATGCGGTCGACGAGTGCGATCACGTCCTCTTTGTAGGGCATCGAGATCGCGCATCCGCGGATGCCGAGCCCGCGCACGCCGGCGATCGCCTGTCCGAGGTCGGCCGGTGCGAACGCCTTGTAGATCCAATTCAGCCCCAGCTCCTCGTAGAGGAAGTTGTGGAATCGGGTTCCGTTGTTGCTCGGGCGCGCGGACAGCGAGATGCACAGCGTCATGTCTTTGTTCAGCATGGTCACCGACTCAGGGTACCCGCGGAGTCTGCGAGAGATCGGGCCGAAAGGCCTTCACCGATATCGCCCGGGGTCAACCCCCATGGCGTCCGGGCGGCTGCTCGCCTAGTGTGAAGGTGCGTGCGCAGGGGATTGATCGTCTCCGTCCACCCCAGATGACGGGCTGCCTTCCCCAGAGGCAAGGCGATCCGTGCACGCGATTGGGCCCTCTCGAGTGGTTCTGTCCCCAACAGGCTGCTCGAGAGGGCCGCTGATCGCACGTCATTCAAGTTTTTTCCGATTTGTCCCCCATATGGGGGACAAAAGGGTCTCGGAGGGGTTAGGCTGGAATCTGACGCACCCTCCGGTCGTCTTCGGCCCTCATCGCTCCCCCCGCGGTGAGGGCCACACCATTTTTCGGGCACCTCTCGTCGTCGAGACGAGTGCCGCGTGTGTGACCGATGATTACCGCTCATGCAACATTTGGGTTACGGGCTGACCTCGGGACTTCCGCTCAGCGCGTGCTCCACTAGCGTGGAGCACGTCGGGGCATCCTGCGTCGGCTTCTTTCCAGCAGAACAGGCAGTACATGAGCACCCAGGGCACGGTTAAGTGGTTCAACTCGGAGAAGGGCTTCGGCTTCATCTCCCCCGACGACGGCGGCGCTGACGTTTTCGCGCACTACTCCGCCATCGAGTCATCCGGCTACCGCTCTCTCGAAGAGAACCAGCGAGTCGAGTTCGACGTGGCGCAGGGCCCCAAGGGCCTGCAGGCTGAGAACATCCGTCCGCTCTGAGAGCGGACGTCCATAGAACTCCCTGACCGGTGGTCCGCACTCGATGCGACCCCCGGCAGGGAGTTCTGTGCTTTCTGGAGGGCTGGTCCGGCGGTCAGCGGAGCAGCAGTGCGCGCAGCTCGTCGGCGGATGCAGCGCGGAACGCGGCTTCGTCGCCTTCGTGCGCGTCGCTGAAGCCCCACTCGACGAAGATCACGGGCACGCCGTTCGCGTTGCCGCCCTCGACGTCGTGGTGGCGGTCGCCGATGAGCACCGGTCGTGATACGTCCGCGCCTCGCTCGGCGAGACGGCGCAGGGCCTCCGCGACGATGTCGGTCTTGGAGGCGAGGGTCGACTCGTCGGGAGTCGCGCCGACCGTCGTGAGGAAGTACGGGCGCAGCTCGAAGAAGTCGATGATCGCGTCGACCTGGATCTCGGGCTTCGAGCTCGCGGTCGCCTGCGGCACACCGGCGGTGTGCAGGTCGCGGATGATCTCGGGTACGCCGGGGTAGGTGGCGACGTCGGTCGTGTAGCCGTCGGCCTTGCCGAGCGTCCGGTAGAACGCCACGGCCTCGGCGGACTGCTCGGGAGTCATTCCCGCCTGCGCCTGGAACGACTGGAACATCGGCGGGCCGATCCAGTGAACGAGCTCCTCGCGTGTCGGCGCAGGGTGCCCGAAATGGGTGAGGGCGACGTTCAGTCGACGGAGGATGCCGACCGACGCGTCGGCGATCGTGCCGTCGACGTCCCAGAGCACGCAGGAGTAGGGGGAAGAAGCCATGTCTTCCAGCCTATGGGCAGTGCACGAGTCGACCGACCGTGATGAACATGTGTGCAGCTCGCCTCAGAAGAGGCGAGGGATGCCGGACTCGATGCCCTTCATGTCGTCGTAGTCGAGCACGAGACAGCGGATGCCGCGGTCCTCGGCGAGCACACGCGCCTGCGGCTTGATCTCCTGCGCGGCGAAGACGCCCTGCACGGGGGCGAGGTGCGGATCGCGACCCAGCAGCTCGAGGTAGCGGGTGAGCTGCTCGACGCCGTCTATGTCGCCGCGGCGCTTGATCTCGACAGCGATGGCCGCGCCGTCGGCATCCCGTACGAGCAGGTCGACCGGGCCGATCGCCGTCGGGTATTCGCGACGCACCAGTGTCGCGCCGTCGGAGATGCGGTCGACCTGTTCCGCCAGCAGACGCTGCAGGTCGGCTTCGACGCCGTCCTTCTGCAGTCCGGGGTCGATGCCGAGGTCGTGGTTGGTGTCGTGCAGGATCTCGTAGATCTGCACGCGCAGGGCGTCGCCGGTCTTCTTGTGCGTGACGCGCCAGACCTCGGTGACTCCGGCGATGGACTCCTCTTCGCCCGGTAGCTCGGTGGCGAGCGTGCACGGCGGGCTCATCCAGTTCAGCGGCTTGTAGCTGCCGCCGTCGGAGTGCACGAGCAGACTCCCGTCTCCCTTGTGCACGAGCAGACGCGTGGCGAGCGGGAGATGGGCGTTGAGGCGGCCCGTGTAATCCACGGAGCAGCGGGCGATGACGAGACGCACCCGTCGAGCCTACTTCGTCGGGCGCACTCCTTCTGCGGCGACGGGCGGTGTCGACATCTCGTCCTGGCGCAGGGGCCGGGCGGCTCCCGAGAACAGACCCGAGAGCACGACGAGGCCGACCAGGATGAACAGGGTGTTCAGCAGGCCGATGTGCTCGCTGATGAAGCCGAGCACCGGCGGACCGCCCAGGAACGAGATGTAGCCGATCGTCGCCGCGGCGCTCACGCGGGCGGCCGCCTTGGCGGGGTCGTCCGCTGCAGCGGACATTCCGAGCGGGAAGCCGAGCGATGCGCCGATGCCCCACAGCGCCGCACCCGCGAACACCAGCGGAAGGCTCGGCGCGAGGATGAACAGCAGGATGCCGGATGCCGCGGCCACCGCGAGGATGCGCAGCACCGCAACGCGGCCGAAACGATCGACCAGTGGCCCACCGAAGACGCGCACGACGGTCATCGCGACCGAGAACGTGGCGAGCGCGGCTGCGCCGAGTGCGGTTCCGCCACCGTGATCTTCGGCGACCCCCAGGGCGAGCCAGTCGTTGGCGCCGCCCTCGGCGAACGACATGCCGAGCATCACGACACCGATCGCATACGTGCGCGGCTCGCGCCAGGCAGACAGCGCGACATGCATCCGCTCGCGCCAGTGCGGCTTCTCGCCGTCGTCGTCGCCGGGATCGAGCGCCTCCTGGCGCCGGGGGACGCTGGCGATGCTGACGACACCGATAGCGGCGATCAGCACCGCGATCACGAGGGTGTGCGTGAAGACGTTGATCCGCAGCTGCGCGGCGAGGGCTCCGAGCCCGGCGCCGATGACGGTGCCGAAGCTGAAGAATGCGTGGAAGAGCGGGAGGATGGTCTTTCCCGAGTGCTGCTCGATCGCCGTGGCCTCGACGTTCATCATGACGTCGACGCATCCGTTGCCGAGGCCGAACAGCACCAGGCCGATGAGCACGACGGCGTACGAGCCGAGCACGTTGGCTCCGATGCCGATCAGCGCGACGCCGGACGCGAAGGTGAAGATCGACACCATCATGCCGAGGCGTGCGCCGGTGCGCGCCATGATCGCGGGACTCGTCGAGATCCCGATGATCGACGCGATCCCCGCGCCGAGCAGCAGCATGCCGACCTGTGCCTTGTCGACCTCGAGCGCGAGCTTGATGTCGGGGACACGAGATGCCCAGGTCGCGATCGACAGACCGCTGGCGAGGAAGATCGCGAAGATCGCCGTGCGCCAGCGCACGTACTGCGATCGGGAGAGAGCCGTGTCCATGATCGACAGCATATCGAATCGATTCGATGCAGAGGAACCGGGGGAGCTATCCTCGGAGTATGACGAGTCACGAGACCACGCGCCGGGCGACCATCGCCGATGTCGCACGCGCGGCCGGCGTGGCGACGTCGACGGCATCGGTCGTCTTCAGCGGAAAGGCGAACGTCGCGCCGGCGACTCGCGAGCGGGTGCTCGCGGTCGCTGCCGAACTCGGGTACGCCGGGCCCGACCCGCGCGCCGCCTCGCTGCGCCGAGGACGCAGCGGCATCGTCGCCGTGGTGCTCGAAGGGCATCTGCGGGCGGCGTTCCTCGATCCGGTGACCACCGCGATGATGGACGGTCTCACAGACGGGATGGCCGACCTGAGCGCGGGCATCCTGCTCATGCGCGACGAGCCCGGCGATGACGGATCGTCGCTGTCGAACGCGCCCGTCGATGCCGTCGTGCTGATCGGGTGCTCCGGCCGCACGAAGGCCTCGCTCGACATCGTCCGCAGTCGTGGCCTGCCCGTCGTCGTGATCGAGGGTGATGCGGGCGAGGGGATCCCGAGGATCACGCTCGACAACACCGCGGCGGCCGCTGACGTCGCCCGTCATCTGCGCGACCTGGGGCACCGCGACGTCGCCCTCGTCACTCTGCCCCTCGACACCGGACGCGAGAGAGGCCCCGTGACTCAGGAGCGCATCGACTCCGCCACAGTCGACGTCACGATCGATCGCCTCGCCGGCATGCGCGAGATCTTCCCTGATGCACCGGCCATCTCGGCGGGCGGCAGCCTGATCGATGAGGGTCTTCTCGCCGGACGCATTCTGCTGGCGGATGCCGGGTCGCGGCCGACGGCCGTCCTGGCGCAGAGCGACCTCCTCGCGGTCGGGATCGTCCGCGCGGCGGAGGAACTCGGACTGCGGGTGCCCGAAGATCTGTCGGTCGCGGGCTTCGACGGCATCGCCGCCGACGGGCTCGGCGATCTCGTGCTCACCACGAGCGTGCAGCCGGCCGTCGAGAAGGGACGCGCGGCGGGCGAACAGGTCGCCCGGATGCTCCGAGGCGAGCCGGGCCTGACGCTGCACCTCACCTGCCGGTTCCGCGAAGGCACGACGACGGCACCGCCCGCGCGCTGATCTCAGCTGTGCGCAGGGCCGAGGGGCAGCGTCGCGTCGCCGAAGTCGAGGATCGAGTACCGGCCGCAGTCGATGACTCGGTCGGGCACGGCGGACACCGGGAGATCCCACGGCACCGTCTGTGAATCCTCGACGAGGAACGAGACCTCGCCGACCTCGAAGTCGGTGCGATTCACGAGCCACGCGTATCCGTTGAGCCGATGATCGACCTGCACCAGCCCTGACGGGTCGTCGAGGTGCAGCTTCGGGAGACGGACTGTCCAGAACTGCCCTGCGCCGGTGCGTCCTGAGGTGTCGACCCAGTCGGTGACGCAGGCGAGATCGGGGTCCGGCTGCTGCGCGGCATCCGCGAGGCGAGGGATGCTCAGGCCGCCGCCGACGAGGAGCAGCGCGACGGCGGCCGCGGCGGACGCTCGGCGCAGGCGCAGGCGCACAGGGAAGGTCACCGCACGGGGCGCGGCGACGAGGGCGAGCAGCGGTGCGAAGACGACCGGCTGGAGGTAGCGCGCCGCGTGGGTGCCGAGAGCGATGGCGCCGACGACGACCAGCAGCGGCACGATCCAGGCGACGGCGGCGACCAGCCGAGAGCCGACATCGGGCGCACGAACGGTGCGGACCACGGCGAGCGTGACGAGAGCCAGAGTCATCAGCGACGCGAGGATGCCGGGCGCTGTCGAGAGACGGTCGGCGAGCAGTCCGCCGTAGTAGGCGATCGATTCGGGCCAGAGCTCTGGCTGTGCGTACCCGGCTCCGGTGTTCGCGATCCATGCCGCGAACGGAATACGTGCGAGGAAGCCGAGTCCTGTCGCCCCGACGAGGGTGACCGCCGCGGTGAGGATGCGGGTCCGTCGGCCTGCGTCGAGGAGGGCGGTGACGGCGAGGACGAACATCAGCGGCACCGTCCCCCAGACGGCGAAGAGCGGGTTGGTGAGGGTCGAGAACAGAGCGACCGCGCCGAGAGCGACCACGAGTCCGACGCCGCGTGCTCGTCGATCGAGCATGCGTCGCATGATGCCGACCGCAAGGATCACGGCGACGACCGTCGCCGAGTAGTAGGTGGTGGTCAGCTGCAGCGACGCGAGTTCGAGCGCGTCGCGCGACGGGGACGTCTCGGTCATCGCCAGAGCGCCGAAGGCGGCGAGAGCGATGATCGACCAGGCCACCGGAGCGTAACCCGGGCGGGACCGCCCCGCGACCAGGCGGATCGCCCCGTACAGGGCGAGCAGGTTCAGTGCCCCGCTCACCGCGAAGAGGCCGTTCGCACCGACGGGGAGAGCAGCGTCGAGAGCCGCGAAGCCCGCGGATTCGGGTATGAAGAGCACGCTCGACATGGCCCAGTCGAGCTTCTCTCCGGAGAGCACTGACCGGGCGACCATCGCGACGATCAGCGAGTCGCCGTCGCGGAACAGCAGGTCGGCGCGGGCGGACGCGGCCACCGTGGCTGCGGTGATCAGCGAGACGGCGGCGGCCGCGATCCACCCGGCCAGCTCTCGCGCCCATGCCCGTGTCACGCAGCTACTCTGCCACGGCCCGCACACGTTCGAATCGCGTGAACGGCAGCATCCGGATTCGATTCACGACCGTCTGCGCGATTCGAGAGGTTCGGTGACCCTGTGGCGAGGTCAGGACGAGGCCTGAGTCCTCAGATCCCAGATCTGCTCGAGGGGAGCTGTGCCTTCGGCTCCGTCGGCGTCGCGGAAGACCTCGACGAACCGGCCGATGTCGGCCTGCCAGGCGTGGTCGGCGGGGTCGTCCTTCAACGCGGCGACCGCGGAATCCCAGTCGTCGCAGTCGACGAGGTGGAACAGGCGGTGGCCCGACCGCCAGATCGTCCAGTCGTGGATGCCGATGCGAGCGAACGTCGCCGCGAGGGCATCCGGGATGCGCGCGTGGTTCGTGCGATAGTCGTCGATCGCGCCGTCGCGGATCTCGGAGTGGAGGGCGATGCGCATGATGAGGCCTCTCGTCAGTCCCGGGGGCGGAAGGAGATCGCGACGGGGGCCGCGGCGTCCGCCACTTCGACCAGGATCCCACCATCCACGCGCTCGGCCGCAACGGTGCGCTCGCCGATGCGGGCCGTGCGCTCGTCGAGGATTCGATCGGGGTCTGGCAGAAGGACGCGACCGCTCTGATCGACGACGGTGTGCACCGCGTCGTCCGTGCGGGTCCAGCGGATCCACGGGACTTCTGAGGCCTGCATGCGGGGCTCAGGTCGAGCACCGAACACCGCATGTCCGTACCGGGCGTTCCATGCACCGATGCCCTCGAGCGTCCGGCGCTGCAGCTCGGGGATGCGCCCCGACGCCTCGAGTCCGATGTTCAGCAGCAGATTGCCGCCGCGCGAGACGACATCGACGAGCAGGCGCACGGCCTCGTGGGCGGAGAGCAGGTGCTCGCTCGTCTCGTTGCGGTTATGCCCGAACGACAGGCCGATGCCGCGCGTGTTCTCCCACGCCTCGCCGACTTCGACCGCCGTGCCGTGCACGTATTCGCTGGTGCGGAAGTCCCAGTGCGATTCGCCCCAGCGGTCGTTGACCACGCCGTCGGGAACGCGTTCGTAGAACGTGCGGAACGCGTGCGCGAGGCTCTTCGGCCCCGGTTCGATCCCTGCGTCGGGCCAGCGGATGTCGCCCCACAGGATGTCGGGGCGGTAGCGGTCGATCAGGTCGATCACGTGATCATGTGCGTACTCGGCGTAGGCGAGGTCGTCGGGAGCCGGGTCGCCGTCGTGCTCGATCGGCGGAAGGTCGGAGAAGTGCCAGTCGAGCCCGCCCGAGTAGTAGACGCCGAAGCGGAGTCCCGCGTCGCGGGTGGCCTCGGCGAAGGCCCCGATCAGGTCCTGCTGAGGCCCGCGGGCGACGGTGTTGCGTCCGTCGGTGCCCGGTGCGTCCCACAGGGTGACTCCGTCGTGGTGCTTGGTGGTCGGGATGAAGTAGCCGGCTCCCGTCGCCGCGACGACCGCGAGCACCTCGTCGGCGTCGAACGCCTCGGCCTTCCACTGGTCGAGGAAGTCGTCATATGGGGCTCCGCCGTGCACCTCCTGCTGATGCGCGTGTGCGGGGGAGCCCTCGATGCGGATCGTGTTGGCGTACCACTCCGCGTAGGGATTGTGCGCGTACCACTGCTCCCTCGGCACCGCTCCGAGCTCGCCCGTCGGCTCCGCCCAGGCGGGCACGGAGTAGGGGCCCCAGTGCACGAAGATCCCGAGGGCTGCACCGCGGAACCACTCGGGCAGCGGTCGCTCGAACTCGCGATACGCCTCCGGACGAACGGGATCGGTCTTGAACATCGCCATGGTCGGCACCTTTCATCACACCCTTGTGAACTGTTTCGTCTATCACGTATCCTATAGGAAATTGTGAACTCAAAGGAGAGATTCGATGACGGACGCAGGCTTTCGACGGCCCACGGAGCGCATCCCCGGTGGGGAGTGGTTCAGCGGCGCGGGCTTCGGCATCTTCGTGCACTGGGATCAGGCGTCGCAGCAGGGGATCGAGATCTCCTGGCCGCTGGTCGGGCGCTCGATCATCCCGGGCACGGACGAGGTGGAGGATGCCGTGACCGTCGCCGAGTACCAGGCGACGGCGCCGACGTTCGACCCCACGGAGTGGGATGCCGCAGATCTCGCGCGACGGGCGCGAGAGGCCGGCGCCACCTACGTCGTCTTCACCGCCCGCCACCACGCGGGATACAACATGTTCTTCACGGAGCAGTCGGACTTCGGCGTCGAGCACGGCCCCTTCGGCCGCGACATCACGCGCGAGTTCGTCGATGCCGTTCGGGCTGAGGGGCTGAAAGTCGGCATCTACTACAGCCTCCCGGACTGGAACCATCCCGACTACCCGGCCTTCCGCGATGAGGATCTGCCCTACAAGCTCGAGCACTGGCCCGCAGCGGGCCTCGCCGAGTTCGCCGACACCCCCGATGCCACCGACCGCCACCGTCGGTCATCCCCGGAGGAGTGGTCGCGCTACCTCGACTACGTGCGCGCCCAGCTCACCGAGCTGCTCACGAATTACGGACAGATCGACCTGCTCTGGTTCGACGGCGACTGGGAGCGCTCCGCCGTCGAGTGGACGGCGCCGGGCCTTCGCCGCCTCATCAAGGAGCTGCAGCCGGACGTCGTCATCAACGACCGCCTCCCCGGGCAGGGCGACTACCGCACTCCCGAACAGGGCTTTCCCCTGAGCCCGCCCTCCGGGCCCTGGGAGCTGTGCCTCACGATCGGCGACCACTGGGCGTGGCGCAAGGGTCCTGACAACGAGAAGTCTGCACGGTCGCTGCTCGTCACCCTCATCGACGTGGTCGCCCGCGGGGGGAACCTGCTGCTCAACGTGGGCCCTGGGCCCGACGGCACGCTGCCGGCTGTCGAGCAGGAGCGGTTGCAGGAGTTCGCCGACTGGATGCAGGCGCACGCCGAATCCGTGATCGGCGCGGAGCCCACCGAGGGCGTCGACTTCCACGGCCCCACGACCGCCCGGGCCGGACGCCTGTATCTGCATCTGACGGCGCTGCCCGTCGACGAGATCATCGTGCGCGGCCTGCCGGTGCGCAGGATCACTCGCGTGCATCGTCTCGCCGACGGCCTCGATCTCGCCCACGATGCGAGCTTCGAGGTGCACGAGGCCTCCATCGCGGGCGACGACCTCGGCGAGCTGCGGATCGTCGCGCCCGCACCGAGCGGCGCCCTGATCGACGTGATCGCCATCGACTTCTCCGAGTGACCCGAGCAGTACCCGAACACCCGAGCACCACCCCCCTCACCCATCGCATCGAATCAGCATCCAATGAAGGAGGCAGACAGAATGAATGCACTCTCATCCCGACGCGCGAAGCGTCTCGTCCTGACCGGAGTCGCGGGCCTCACCGCGATCACCCTCGCCGGCTGTGCCAGCGGATCCGGCAGCGGAGGCGGCGACGCAGGCGGCCCGCTCGTGCTCTACACGTGGGCCGCCAGCGAAGGCGACCAGGCTCAGTGGGCCGACTTCATCGACGGCGCCAAGGCTGAGGACCCCGACCTCGACATCATGGTCGAAGGCCCGAGCTTCTCGGACTACTGGACCAAGGTGAAGACGCGACTGAGCGGCTCCAATCCGCCGTGCCTGCTCACCACCCAGGCCGCCAGGGCGCAGGAGCTCGGAGACCTGCTGATGCCCCTCGACGACCTGATCGAGAAGAGCGGCTTCGACATCGAGAACATCGATGCGTCGATGCTCAGCGGCATGACCGTCGACGGCACGATCCGCGCCATCCCCTACGACGCCGAGCCGATCGTGCTCTTCTACAACGTCGAGGCATTCCAGGCCGCAGGTCTCGAGCTGCCGGGCACCGAGTACACCCGTGATCAGTTCATCTCCGATGCCAGAGCACTCACCGACGGAGAGAAGAAGGGCCTCGCGCTCGCTCCCGGCATCTTCATCCCCAACGCCTGGTCGCTCGCCGACGGGGTGCCCGCCGTCACCGAAGACGGCGAGCTCGACCTGACGAACTCCGACTTCGTCGACCAGGTGCAGAGCTTCTTCGACCTCGTGTCGGTCGAACAGGTCGCCAAGGCGCCTGAGGCCGCTGACGGCTCCGAGGTCTCGCAGCAGGCGTTCACCTCGGGAGAGGTACCGATGCTGATCGAGGGCCCGTGGATGTACGGCAGCTTCGCCGACGCCGCCGACTTCACGCTCGGCGTCACGATCGTCCCGTCGACAAGCGGCGAGGCCGCCGCGATGACGGCCGGGTCGGGCTTCGGCATCGCTGCGAACTGCGACCGCCCCGACGAGGCCTTCGCCGCGATCGAGGCGCTGACGTCGGTGTCGGTGCAGGAGAAGCAGGCCGAGGCCCGCGGCATCGTGCCCGCGCGCATCGAGGCGCTGCCTGCCTGGGCCGAGGGCAAGACAGAGGGCGCCGCCGAGGTGGTCGAGGCTCTGCTCGCCGACGCGACCCCGCAGCGCACCACCCCGACCTGGAACCAGGTCGAGACGCTGATGACCCAGTACGGAGTGCAGGGCTACCGGGGTGAGCTGACGGCTGCGGAGATCATGGAGACGATCCAGAACTCGGTCGCGGGCTGAGCGGATGGCGATCATGAGCGAGCGGAGAGAGGCCACGGCCTCCTCTTCGATGCCCGGCGCGGCGGGGGTGCCCTTCGGCTCTCCCGCCCCGCGGGTTCCGAGGCCGCCGCGCCGACGCGGCAACGGCTGGGTGGCGGTCGCCTTCCTCGCCCCGGGGATGATCGGGTTCGTCCTCTTCATCCTCACGCCGCTGTTCGGGTCGGCATTCATCAGCCTCTTCGACTGGAAGCTGTTCGGCAGCCCCGACTTCATCGGGTTCGAGAACTACATCAAACTGTTCCGCGACCCGACGTTCTACACGGTGCTCGGCAACACGCTGATCTTCGCGATCGTCTACACCGCGCTGAACCTCGTCGTCGCCCTCACCATCTCGCTGTGGCTCAGCACGCGCATGAAGGCGGCAGGGGCCTGGAGGGTCATCTTCTTCCTGCCGGTCATCACTCCGATGGTGGCGAACGCCCTTGTGTGGCGTCTTCTGCTCTCGCAGGACGGCCTCGTCAACTCGATGCTCGCGACGGTGGGCATCGACGGCCCCAACTGGCTGTCCGACTCGGCCTGGGCGTTGCCCTCAGTGATCGCGATGTCGGTCTGGCAGTCGTTCGGCTACAACGTGATCGTCCTGTCGGCAGGTCTCAGCGCCATCCCGAAGGAGCTGCTCGAGGCGTCCCGCATCGACGGGACCTCGGCCTGGCAGCGCCTGCGGTTCATCATCCTTCCGCTGCTGTCGCCGTCTCTGTTCTTCTGCTCGACGATGACGATGATCGGCGCCTTCCAGGTCTTCGTGCAGCCGCTGTTCCTCACCCAGGGAGGACCGGGTGAGAGCACCAACACCTTCGTGCTGTACCTCTATCGCAACGGCTTCGTCTTCGATCGGCTCGGCTATGCATCCGCTCTCGCGTGGATCCTCTTCCTCGTGGTGATGCTCATCACCGCCTTGCAGTTCGTCGGCCAGCGCAGGTGGGTGAACTATGAGTGAGGTCATGAGTCTGCCTCGTCGAGCGAGTCAGCGCCGGGACTCGATCAAGGAGTGGCTGAACACCGCAGCCATCGCCGCGGTCGCGCTGATCTTCGCGTTCCCGTTCATCTGGATGTTCCTCACCGCTCTCAAGCCCGAGAACGAGGTGTTCACGGCGACGCCGCAGATCTTCGGCTCGGAGATCCGCTGGGCCAACTTCGTCGAGGCGTGGACGGTCGTGCCCTTCGGCCGGTTCATCCTCAACGGCCTTCTCGTCGCGATCCTCGGCGCCGCGCTCTCGGTGATCGTCGCAGTGCTGTCGGCGTACGCCTTCTCGCGGCTGCGCTTCAAGTACCGCGACAAGCTCTTCCTGCTGTTCGTGCTCACGCTCGTGCTGCCCCAGGAGGTGCTCGTCGTCCCGCTGTTCATCATGATCAACAGCTGGGGGTGGAACGACAGCTATGCGGCCCTCATCATCCCGTTCGCCTTCACCGCGTTCGGCACGTTCCTGATGCGCCAGTTCTTCCTCACCATCCCGATGGAGTACGAGGAAGCGGCGCTGATCGACGGCGCCTCGCGGCTGCGCACCCTGTGGTCGGTGCTGCTTCCGCAGCTCGTCGCGCCGCTGAGCGTGCTCGCGGTGTTCTCGTTCATCGGCTACTGGAACTCGTACCTGTGGCCGCTGATCATCATCAACACGCAGGACATGGCCACCGTGCCCCTCGGGCTCGGCATGTTCACCGGTCAGTTCGGCACGCAGTGGTCGCTGCTGATGGCCGCGTCGACGCTGGCCGTCATCCCCTCGTTGATCCTCGTGCTGCTGCTGCAGAGGCAGCTCATCAAGGGAGTCACCCTGGGCGGACTCGGAGGACGCTGATGACCACGACACACGACACCACCCGGGGCCTCCTCGAGGTCACGGCAGATGCGACGGCAGGCAGCCGCATCGTGCACGCCGAGGCGCAGCTGTGCGACCTGCCGGTCGAGACCGAGCGGACGGATGCTCTGCAGACGTTCGTCAAGCAGGAGACCATCCTGGTGCGGCTGCGCACTGCGGACGGCACAGAGGGCACCGGATACAGCTACACGATCGGCACCGGCGGAGGAGCGGTGCTCAGTCTGCTGCGCGAGACGCTGCTGCCCGCGCTGATCGGGCTCGAGGCAGAGCGCCCTGAAGCGCTGTGGCTCGCACTGTTCGGCATCACGCGCGCCACGACGGTGGGGCCGGTCACCGCGCTCGCGCTCGCCGCAGTCGACACCGCGGTGTGGGATGCGAAGACCCGCCGAGCCGGCCTGCCGCTGTGGGTCGCGGCGGGTGGAGCCGCACCGTCCGTCCCGGTGTACGACACCGAGGGCGGGTGGCTGCACTTCCGCACCGACGAGCTCGTCGCGCACGCGGTCGACGCGAAGGAACGCGGCATGGGCGGCGTGAAGATCAAGGTCGGGATGCCGCGTGGCCACCAGGACCTGGATCGGCTGCGGGCCGTGCGAGACGCCGTGGGCCCGGGCATGGACATCATGGTCGACGCGAACCAGTCGTTCACGGTGGCTGAGGCCGTGCGACGAGCGCGGCTGTTCGAGCAGGTCGACGTCTTCTGGTTCGAGGAGCCGCTTCCGGCGGAGGACATCGAGGGCCACCGTCTGCTCGCCCGCTCGACCTCGGTGCCGATCGCGGTCGGCGAGAGCATGTACTCGCTCGGCCACTTCCGCGAGCACCTGCAACGAGGTGGGGCATCGATCGTGCAAGCCGATGTCGCCAGGGTCGGCGGCATCACGCCGTGGCTCAAGATCGCACATCTGGCCGAGTCGTTCAACGCCCCGGTCGCCCCGCACTTCCTCATGGAGCTGCACGTGTCACTCGTCTGCGCCATCCCCAACGCGCTGTACCTCGAGCACATCCCGCAGCTGCGAGCGGTCACGACCGGCGAGATCCGCATCGAGAACGGGCGCGGCTGGGCGCCGACCGAGGCAGGGCTCGGAATCGCGTGGGACGACGACGCTCTGGCTCGGCTGATCGTGTCATGAGCGCCGTGGTCTCCTTCGGCTCGCAGCCCGTCGCGATCGGGCGGGCGGGGCTCTCCGCTCCGCCCATCGCGTACGGAGCCGCCGCACTCGGCAACCTCTACCAGGCGCTCGGCGAGGAGGACTGGCCGACGATCGTGCCCGCAGCGTGGGCGGGCGGTGTGCGGTACTTCGATGTCGCGCCGCACTACGGTCTCGGGCTCGCCGAGCGTCGGCTGGGCGAGGGTCTGCGCGACCTGCCGCGCGACGAGATCATCGTCTCGACCAAGGTCGGGCGACTGCTGGTGCCGCAGGATGCCGGGGGCCGCACCGACAGGGAGAATCTGTTCGACGTTCCCGCCGATCACCGTCGTGTGCGCGACTACTCGCGTGACGGTGTGCTGCGCTCGATCGAGCAGTCTCTCGAGCGTCTCGGTCTCGACCGCATCGACATCGCCCTCGTGCACGACCCGGATGATCACGAGCGGGACGCACTGGACGGAGCGTTCCCCGCGCTGAGCGAGCTGCGCGACCAAGGCGTCATCCGCTCCTTCGGCGCCGGCATGAATCAGAGCGGGATGCTCTCGCGATTCGTGCGGGAGACGGATGCCGACGTGATGATGATCGCCGGGCGCTGGACGCTGCTGGATCAGTCGGCGGCGGCCGACCTGCTCCCCGCGGCCGACGAGCGCGACGTCACGGTGCTCGCCGCCGCGGTGTTCAACTCGGGGATCCTTGCGACGGACGCTCCGGGGCAGGACTCCACGTTCGACTACGGCCCCGCAGGCCGCTCGGTGGTCGAACGGGCGCAGGCGATCGCGCGCGTCGCGCATCGCCATGGACGGACGCTCCCGGAGCTGGCCGCCCAGTACCCGTTGACGCACCCGTCAGTCGGGGTCGTCGTGATGGGCGGCGCGAGCGCCGAGCAGGTCGAACGGAACAGCGGGCTCGTCGCTCGACATGTCGGAACCGAGGTGTGGGGCGAACTCCGGGAACGGGGCCTGATCAGCCACGAGGTGGCCCCCGCGCGGCAGGCCGTGGGCCGAGAAGGGCACCCCGTACGATGAGACTCATGTTCGGCGACGACGAGGCACGCGGACCGCGGCCGCTCCCGGCGCGACGCGCCCTCGTCGATGACGTGTACGACGCGGTGCTCGGTCTTCTCATGGACCGGGTCATCGAACCCGGCGCCCGAGTGAACATCGATGCGGTCGCTCGCGATCTCGACGTCTCGCCGACACCCGTGCGCGAGGCCCTCACGCGTCTCGAGTCCGAGGGACTCGTCGCGAAACGGGCGCTCAAAGGCTACGTCGCAGCCCCACTGCTCGACGAGGCAGGCCTCCGCGACCTCTACGACATGCGCGAGCTGCTCGAACCGGAGGCCGCGCGTCGCGCCTCGACCCATCTCGACGACGACACCGAGAACGAACTCGCCGAATCCGTCGTGCAGATGCGTGCTGCATCCGCCCCCGATGAGGACGAGAGCTTCCGCAATTACCGCCGGTTCATCGACGAGGATCTGCACTTCCACCACCTGATCGCCGAGCATGCGCAGAGCCCGCTGCTCTCGGAGGCCATCGTGCGACTGCGCTCGCACATGCACCTCTACCGACTGAACTTCCGACACGACTTCGAGGACGACACGGTCAACGAGCACGAGGGCATCCTCGACGCCCTGCGCAGACGAGACGCGAACGCTGCTGCCGAGGCGATGCGCGCTCACATCGAGAATTCGTACGATCGGCTCGGCCCCGCGCTCGCGCGGCGGGCGGAGAACGCATCCGAATGATCTGATTTCCGGATTCGGAGCGCGCAAAGTGCCCGAAAATCCGGGGGAAGTCGACCATTTGCGCCATCCGCGACGGACATCATCGGCCCGAAAGCGCGGAATATCAAGGTAAACTCGATATCGACACCCGCCCGCCCGCCTGCGCCGCCCCCGGCCGACGAGCTTTGAGGAGCCGCGTATATGCTGACGCTCCTCGCCGTGTTCCTCCTCGGGTCGATCCTGATGCCCGTGCTGGTGCGATGGCTGGGTTCTCAGGCATTCGCGATCGCGGCTCTCATTCCCGCAGCGGCATTCGTCCATGCGCTGGTGCTCACCCCCCAGGTTCTCGACGGGCCCACGCCGTTCGTGTCGGTCGAGTGGATCCCGCAGCTCGGGCTCAACCTGTCTATGAACATGGACGTGCTCGGCTGGGTGCTCACCCTGATCGTCACGGGCGTCGGTGCTCTCGTTCTGCTCTACTGCCGTTGGTACTTCCACGACGATTCGGCGGGGATCGGCCAGTTCGCAGCCGTCCTGCTCGGCTTCGCCGGCGCGATGTACGGTCTCGTCCTGACCGACGACCTGGTCATGCTCGTCATGTTCTGGGAGGTGACGAGCATCCTCTCGTACCTCCTGATCGGGCACTACCGACGCCGTGCGGCCAGCCGACGCGCGGCCCTGCAGGCGCTCCTGGTCACCACCCTCGGCGGCCTCGTCATGTTCGTCGGTGTCGTGCTGCTCGTGGTCGATGCCGGCACCTCCAGCATCCGCGAGATCCTCGAGCTCGCCCCCACCGGTCCCATCGTCGACGCCGCAGTGGTGATGCTCCTGATCGGAGCCATCAGCAAATCGGCGATCTTCCCGTTCCACTTCTGGCTGCCGGGAGCCATGGCTGCGCCGACGCCGGTGAGCGCGTACCTGCACGCGGCGGCCATGGTGAAGGCAGGCATCTACCTGATCGCGCGCTTCGCACCGATCTTCGCGTTCACCGGGCCCTGGCGGCCGATCATCATCTCGCTGGGGATCGTGACGATGCTCCTCGGCGGCATCCAGGCGCTGCGCGAGACCGACCTCAAGCGCATCCTCGCGTTCGGCACCGTGAGCCAGCTCGGGTTCTTCTCGATCGTGATCGGCTACGGCACGCAGGCGAGCGCCCTGGCGGGTCTCGCGCTCGTGATCGGGCACGCGCTGTTCAAGTCGGCGCTGTTCCTGATCGTCGGCGTGATCGACCGTCAGCTGTCGACCCGTGACATCGATGAGCTGAGCGGTGTGGGTCGTCAGGCCCCGGTCATGGCGACCGCGGCATTCATCTCGGTCGCCTCGATGGCGGGCATCGCTCCGACCATCGGCTTCGTCGCGAAGGAGTCGACGCTCACCGCACTCCTCGATGACGCCATGCACGGATCCCCCTGGGGTCTCGTCGCGATCATCGGCGTCAGTCTCGGTTCCATTCTCACTGCGGCATATGGCATCCGCTTCCTCTGGGGAGCCTTCTGGAAGAAGCGCGATGCCGTCGGCGACCACCTGCCGGACACCGCCTGGCCCGACCCGCCTGTCGGCTTCCTCTCGGCGCCGATCATCCTCGCCGGAATCACGATCGCCGCCGGTATCGGCGCACCCGCGCTCGACACCGCCCTGCAGGGCTACGCGCTCACGGCGACCCCCGGTCTCGATGCGGAGGGCGTGGCCGCGGAGGGACCGGGGCACCTTGCGCTCTGGCACGGGCTGGAGCCCGCGCTCGGCATCTCGATCCTCTCCATCCTTCTCGGCGCAGGGCTCTTCCTGCTCACCGTGCGCACCGGGTGGGATCGCAAGGCGCGCCTCATCCCCTTCACCGCGGCGGACGTCTACTACCTGGTGATGCGCGGCGTCGACCGTCTCTCGGTGCTCAGCACGACGCTGACCCAGCGAGGCTCCCTCCCCGTCTACGTCGGCACGATCTTCGTCGTCTTCGTGGCCGCCGAGATCACGGCCCTGCTGGCGAGCGACGTCGACCGTTTCCAGCTGTCCGCGTGGCATACGCCCGCCCAGGTGGTCGTCGCACCGATGATGGCGGCTGCCGCCGTCATGGCCGTTCGCGCGCAGAAGCGCTACACCGGTGTCGTGCTCGTCTCGATCACCGGTCTCGGCATGGTCGTGCTGTTCGCGACCAGCGGCGCCCCCGACCTGGCGCTCACGCAGATCCTCGTCGAGACGGTCACCATGGTCACCTTCGCCCTCGTGCTCCGGAGGCTGCCTGCGCGGATGGGCGAGCACAACGCCTCCGTCGGTCGCATCCCCCGGGCGCTCCTCGGTGTCGGCGTGGGGCTCACCATGGCCCTGGTCGCGATCGTGGCCACGCAGTCGCGCGTCTCCGACCCGATCTCCGAAGCCTTCCCCCGCCTCGCGTACGAGATCGGCCACGGCAAGAACGTCGTCAACGTCGCGCTCGTCGACCTCCGCGGGTGGGACACGATGGGCGAGCTCTCGGTGCTCGTGCTGGCCGCCACCGGGGTCGCGTCGCTGGTGTTCGTCACGCACCGGGCCGACATGCTCTCGGCGACGAAGACGCTGCCCAAGGCCCGCCGCCGTCGCACGCTCAGCCGTCCCCTCGTCGAGACGACCGAGGGCGTGCGCTTCCAGACCTCCGAGAACGAGAGCAGCCCTCGTGCCTGGCTCGTCGGCGGTCAGAGGATGAAGCCCGAGAATCGGTCGATCCTTCTCGAGGTCATCGTCCGCATCCTGTTCCACACGATCATCGTCGTGTCGATCTTCCTGCTGTTCTCCGGGCACAACCTCCCCGGCGGCGGTTTCGCCGGCGGACTCGTCGCCGGCATGGCGCTCGTCATGCGATACGTCGCGGGCGGGCGCTGGGAGCTCGGAGCCGCCGCGCCCACTGACGCCGGTCGACTTCTCGGCACCGGCCTCATCCTCGCCGTCGGCACCGCCGTCGTGCCGCTGTTCTTCGGCATGGCCCCGCTCACCAGCACGTTCTGGGAGTGGGAGATCCCCGGCATCGGCCACATGGAGTTCGTCACGTCGACGATCTTCGACATCGGCGTCTATCTCGTCGTGATCGGTCTCGTGCTCGATGTACTGCGCAGCCTCGGCGGCGAGGTCGACCGCCAGGCGCAGGAGTTCCGCGAGCGGGGGGTGACCCTCTGATGGATGTCTCCCTGACCCTGATCGTGATCATGGCCGTGCTGTTCGCCTGCGGTGTCTACGCGATGCTCGAGCGCAGCCTGACCCGGGTGCTGATCGGCTTCCTCCTGCTCGGCAACGCCACGAACATCCTGCTGCTCATCGTGATGGGCGTTCCGGGCAACGCGCCCTTCTTCGGCACCGAGGGCGAGCTCAGCGATCCGCTTCCACAGGCCCTCACACTCACGGCCATCGTCATCACGTTCGCCGTCTCGGCGTTCCTGCTCGCCCTCATCTACCGCTCCTGGCAGCTGGGTCAGGCCGATACCGTCGAGGACGACGAGGCCGACATCGCGCTCCGCGAGCGCACCGATGCCGACGAGGATCTCATGGACGACGAGGCCGACGCCGCCGACGACGAGGCCACCACCGACTTCGTGGGCGTGCAGACGGCTCCGATCACCGTGCTGCACATGCGCGACCACCCCGCGATCCACGACGACGCGCCCACGGACCGTCCGACCGCCCCCCGTCCGGCGCCCGCGGCGGCAGAGCCTGCGCCGGATACGGAGCCGGATGCGGATGTCGCAGCATCCACTCTCGCCCACGAATCGGCCCCGCCGGAGGCCGACGACGAGAACGGCGCACCGGACGACACGACAGACGGGGAGGACCGCCCATGAGCGCCCTCGTCCCGCTGCTCGTCGCGCTGCCGCTGCTCGGCGCCGCCGTCACGCTGATCTTCGGTCGCAACCCCCGACTCCAGGCCTTCGTCACTGTCGCGACCCTCGCCATCGTCTCGGTCATCGCGGCGGTGCTGCTGGTCGTCGTCGATGCGGGTGTTCCCCTCGCCGTCTCGGTCGGCGGCTGGCCGGTGCCGTTCGGCATCGTGCTCTACGTCGACCGGCTCGCCGCGCTCCTGGTGCTCATCTCGAGCGTCGTGCTGCTCGCCGTCCTCCTCTTCTCCATCGGTCAGGGTGCGGCAGACGGCACCGACGAGACGCCGATCTCGATCTTCAACCCGTCGTACCTGATCCTCGCCGCCGGAATCTTCAACGCGTTCATCGCGGGCGACCTCTTCAACCTGTACGTCGGATTCGAGATCCTCCTCGTCGCGTCCTACGTGCTGATCACATTGGGCAGCACGGAGTCCCGCATCCGCACCGGCGCCGTCTACATCGTCGTGTCGCTGGTCTCGTCCATCCTGTTCCTCGCCTCGATCGCGATGATCTACGGGGCCCTCGGCACCGTGAACATGGCGCAGATCGCCGAGCGGATGACCGAGCTGCCGCAGGAGACCCAGCTCGTCCTCCACCTCATGCTGGTGGTCGCGTTCGGCATCAAGGCCGCCATCTTCCCCGTGTCCTTCTGGCTGCCCGACTCGTATCCGACGGCACCGGCTCCTGTCACCGCGGTCTTCGCCGGCTTGCTGACCAAGGTCGGCGTGTACGCGCTGATCCGCACCGAGACGCAGCTGTTCGCCGACAACAGCATCGACACACTGCTGCTGATCATCGCGCTCGCGACCATGATCGTGGGAGTACTCGGTGCCGTCGCGCAGGCGGAGCTGAAACGAATCCTGTCGTTCACGCTGGTGAGTCACGTGGGGTACATGATCTTCGGTCTCGCGATAGCGACGCCCGCCGCGATCGGCGCGACGGTGTACTACATCGTCCACCACATCATCGTGCAGACGACGTTGTTCCTCGCCGTCGGTCTCATCGAGCGTCGAGCGGGCAGCACGTCGATCCTCAGGGTGAAGGGACTGCTCAAGGTCGCGCCCGTGATCGCGGTGCTCTACTTCATCCCCGCGATCAACCTCGGGGGCCTGCCTCCGTTCTCCGGGTTCATCGGCAAGTTCGCGCTGTTCGAGGCCGCGGCATCCGTCGGAACCCCGCTGATGATCGTGCTGATCCTCGGGGGAATCGTCACCTCGCTCCTCACCCTCTACGCCCTGATGCGCGCCTGGAACCTCGCGTTCTGGCGCGAGGAGGAGGACTCCGCCGAGACCGAGGGGCGCATCTCGTACCTGGGCAACGCCCCGGCGGCCGACGAGCAGCAGGAGCGTCGCCGCATCCCGAGGATCATGACCGTCGCGACAGCCGGCATGGTCGGGGTCACTGTGGCACTGACCGTCTTCGCGGGCCCCCTCTACGCGCTGTGCGACCGCATCGGTGAAGCTCTGCTCGACCCGGTGAGCCTCATCCAGCTGGAAGACGAGGTGGAGGGATGAGCCCCACCGAGACCGGTCGTCACTTCTGGCGTGACATCCGCGTGCAGCTTCCGTTCCTCGCGTGGCTCGTCGTGCTGTGGATGCTGCTGTGGGCGCAGTTCACGGTGCTCGCCTTCCTGTCAGGGCTCGTCGTCGCGGTGTTCGTCACCCGCGTCTTCCGACTGCCGACGGTCGAGCTCTCCGGGCGCATCAACGTCTGGTACGCCGCGCTCCTTGTCGTGCAGTTCCTGTTCGCGGTGCTGCGGGGAGCGCTCGCGGTGACCGTGCAGGTGTTCGACTTCCGGCGTCAGCCCGGGGCCGCGATCATCGCCGTGCCGCTGAAGTACGCGGACGACCTCATGATGACCCATGTGTCGGTCGTGTCGTCGCTCGTTCCCGGGTCTCTCGTCGTCGAAGCCGATCGCGACCGTCAGGTGCTGTATCTGCACGTGATCGGCGTGCGCAGCCTGGCCGACGTCGAGAAGCAGCGGGAGGGCGTGCTCCGCTGGGAGCGACGGGTCGTGCGTGCGCTCGGCGCCCCCGAGCAGTACCGTGCCCTCAAGGCCGACGCGCGCGCGGCCCGTGCCGCCTCGGCCGGCGGTTCCATCGGCTCGGCCGGTGGCGCGAAGAAGGGCGGTGCCCGATGAACATCCTCCTGCTGGCGATCATGGTCGTGTTCGGCCTCGCGGCCATCCTGACGATCATCCGGATCGTGCGCGGCCCGTCGATCCTCGACCGTGCGGTCGCCTCCGACGTGCTGCTCACCGAGGTCATGTGCGTGCTCGGCGCCGAGATGGCGATCAACGGGCACACCCGCAACATCCCCGTGCTGCTCATCATCGCCGCGGTGGGCGTCTTCGGCTCGATCTCGGTCGCCCGGTTCGTCGCCAGAAGGGACAACACGACGCCATGAACGTATTCGGCCTCAGCATCCCCGACGGCGTCATCGACGTCGCCGTGCTCGTGCTGATCCTGCTCGGTGCCCTGCTCTGCCTCTCGGCCGCCGTCGGACTGCTGCGCTTCCGCGACGTGCCGTCTCGACTGCACGCCGCCACCAAGCCCCAGGTGCTGGGGCTCATCCTGATCTGTCTCGCGATCGCGCTGTCGCTGCGCACGGTGGGCGGGATCCTCGTCGGTCTCGCCCTCGTCGCCCCGATCGTGCTCATGCAGTTCGCCACCGCTCCGTTGTCCGCGCATATCGTGGGACGGCAGGCCTATCGCAACGGCACGACCGACGAGCGCAGCCTCGTCGTCGACGAGCTCGCGGAATCGAAACAGACTCCTCCCGGCGCAGGCTGAGGGGGCACAGAGGGGGGACGATGTCAGCACCGCAGGGGTGGTACGACGCGGGTACGCCGGGTCTTCAGCGCTGGTGGGACGGGGTGCAGTGGACCGCACACGAGCGAGCGGCGGCACCGGCGACGCTGTCGATGGGCTGGTACCCGGTTCCGGGCACGACGGACGTCCGCTGGTGGGACGGCGTGATGTGGACGCCGTACCGCGTCCGCGCCGGCAAGCCGCGGCCCGACTGGCTGGCGGTCGAGCCGCCGGCCATGGGAGTCGTGCTCGGCATCCTGTTCTTCGTGCTCGGGACGCTGCAGCTGTTCGCGGCGCTGGTGACGCAGAATCCCGGCAACTTCATCTTCCCCGCGCTGCTTCTGGCGGTGGCGGTGCTCTGGATCGTCGGCGCCGTGTATTCGCGTGGCGTGCGCAAGCTTCCCGTTCCGCAGTCGGCGCCGATCGTTGATCCGGTCGTGCAGCCGCTGCCCGGTGAGGTCGACGGGCCCGATGCCGGATGGTATCCGATGACGAGGCAGGTCAGCCGCTGGTGGACGGGTTCCCGGTGGAGCTGGTACATCGGCACGAGATTCGGTCCTCGACCGGGGCACGCCGGGCCTCGCGGCTATCTCACATCGATGATCGTCGGCTGGTGTGTGGCCGGGCTCGCAGTCATCGGTGTGATCGTCGCGGTGGTGGGAAGCGTCATGGAGCAGAGCCCCGTCACCGGGTTCATGATCGTGTTCGGCATCATCTTCGCAGTGCTCTTCGGTGGTCTGGGGGCGTTCGCCCTGCTGCTGACGAGGTCGCGCCGCAATGCTCTCCTCCTTCCGGCGACACCTCCGCCGCTGCGCTGAGGCATCGGCCGACGGCGAAGGCGACGGGGTGCAGGGTCAGAGATCGTCGGCGAAGGCCTGGATCAGGCGGGCCGCCGGCTCGGAGTCGCTGATCAGCGTGCCATGCCCGTGATCGGGGATCACCTGCAGGTCGGCGCCGGGGATCTCGTCGATGATCTCCCGGCACCAGCTCATGGGCGCGAGCGGGTCGTCCTCGCCGCGCAGCACGAGCACGGGCTGGTCGATGCGCGCGAACGCCTTCTCGGGCTGGTGCACGATGGTCGCGCGGATCTTGCGGATCAGGTGGGGGCCTCCCCGGAGGTACTCCCGCGCACCGCGCCAGATCACCAGCGGGCGCTCGCCGACCAGGTCGGTCAGCAGATAGCTCGCCTGTGCGGCGACATTGCGCGCAGCCTTGTTCACCGTGGGGCCGGCGAGCACGACGCCCTCGACGAGCGAGGGATGCCGGGCCGCGAGCTCCGCCGCGATCTGACTGCCCATCGAATGGCCGATCACGACGACCGGACCTTCACCGGCGTGACGCAGGTAGGCGGCGACGAGGTCGGCGTGCCGCTCCATGGTGAAGGTGCGTGCGGGCTCGGGAGCTTCGCCGAAACCCGGCAGGTCGAGTGCGATGACCCGGCCGCGCAGTCGCTGCACCACATCGAGGTAGACACTGCGACCCATGCCGATGCCGTGCAGCAGCAGGAAGGTGTGTGCGCCTTCTCCGAAGGTCTCCGCGATCAGCGTCGCCCCGGCGTGCTCGAACTCGAGCAGCGTGACGGGTGTGCCCTTCGGGGCGAGATAGCTGGAGACCACCCCCCAACGCTAACCGAGCGAGGGCAGTGGGACTAACCGAACAGGCGTGCGCCGTATGCCGGTGTGCGACATGACGCGCGTTCGCGTCATGCGAGGATGAAGGGTGTCTTCGCCCAGCTCCGATCCCGATCAGATCGAGACAGGGGGCGAGACGTCAGGCCCCGCGAAGGGATTCCTCGCGCGCATCGCAGACGGACTGAGCGACCCGGTGCTGCGGGCCCTCGTCGCGGCGACCGCCGTCTCGCGGATCGGACGCGGCGTATTCCTCGCGGTCACCGTGCTCTTCTTCACGCAGATCATCGGCCTCTCACCCGCGCTCGCGGCGGTGGTGCTCGCGGTGTCGAGCGGATGCGGTGTGGTGGGCTCGCTCCTCGGCGGCTGGCTCGCCGACAGGTGGAGCGCACGACGCCTCGCATTCGGCTTCGAGATGGCCGGCGGCGTGCTGCTCGCCGCGTATGCGTTCGTCGGCGATTTCGTGTCGGCCCTTCTGCTCGCGAGCCTCTCGGGCTTCTTCGACTCGCTCGGATACTCGTCCCGATCCGCGATCATCGCGCGAGGATTCGCGCCGGAGAAGAGGGTGCACGCCCGCGCAGTGCTGCGCACCGTCACGAACCTCGCGATCGCGGCGGGCTCCGGTTTCGGTGCGATCGCCCTGGCACTCGGCACCCCCGAGGCTTATCGGATCGTCATCGCCGGTGCGGGTGCCGTCTGCGCACTCGGCTCGCTCTCGCTGCTCCGGCTGACGTCGGCGGTCGACGCTCCTGCGCGCAGTCGAGTCACTGATCACTTCACCGAGACCGGATCCATCGACACCCGCGCCACGGAGGCGGCATCCGCCGAGCGCAGGGACTGGAACCGCCGCTCGCCGTGGCGCGACCCCCGATACCTGCTGCTGAGTGCGCTCTCGGCGATCTTCGGCATGCAGTTCGGGGTGGCGGAACTCGGGGTGCCGTTGTGGATCAGCGAGTACACGAATGCGCCGGATGCCACGTTCGCGATGCTCCTGATCGTCAACACCGCGCTGGTCGTGCTGTTCCAGGTGCGTGCCTCGCGCGGCACGCACGACGTCCGGGTCGCAGGCAGGGTGACGATGATCGCGGGCTGGCTCATGGTCGCCGCCTGCCTGATCTATGCGCTCGCCGCGGGGCTACCGACGTGGGCGGCGATCGTCATCCTCGTCATCGGCATGATCACGCACACGTTCGCCGAGATCCTGTCGCAGGCCGGGGCCTGGGGACTCAGCTTCGAGCTCGCCGATCCCGTACGGGCCGGCGCCTATCAGGGCGTGTTCGGCATGGGCTTCTCGCTCGGAGCCCTTGCGTCGCCGATCGTCGTGAACGCCACGGCGATCACCTTCGGCTTCGCCGGATGGGCGATGCTGGCGGCGATCTTCCTCGCCGCCGCGGTCGGTATCTGGGCGATCGCGCGCCGCGCCGCCGCATCCGGGCCGACGTCGGCACCTGCCTGAGAGTGCGGTCGAGGCGCGCCTATCCCGCCGGGATCAGAACGAGCGTGTGCCGGGCCGCTGCGTCCACCGCCTTCTCCGAGAAGGCCCAGGGCTTCTGCACGCCGGCCGCCCAGTCGGCGGTCTGATCGATGTAGTGCTCGTCGAACGCGTGACCCGAGGCTCCCGTGAGATGGATCCAGGTCGAGGAGTCGAAGTCCGACAGGTCGATCACCATCCGCATCGAGGGAACCGTGGTCGTCGCATACGACGTGCCGAGCTCCCACCCCGTCGCGTTGACCACCGATGCACCGCCGCTCACGGCGAACGGTCCGCGGTTGAAGAGCATCTCGATCGGAGCGATGCCCGACGAGCCGAGAGTGTCGCTCGTCAGGGTGATGGCGTGCAGATCGCCCCACCTCCAGGCGCTGACCGCGGTGCCCTGCAGGGCGGAGAGTTCGTCGTATGCCTCTTCGGCCGACAGCGCGAGCATTTCGTCCATGCTCGTGACGTCGAGGGCCGGGTTGGTCCAGAGCGGATCGGCGGGGTCGTCGAGCAGGTCGGCGACCACCGTGAACAGACGCCCCTGCCCGTCGATCGGCAGGGGCTGGTCGCGCTCGGCGAACAGATTCTGCACGAGGTTCGACCAGAGGACGTTCGCGTATGCGGCGGCAGCGGAGGATGCCTCGTTCTGGGCATCCCACGATCGCAGCAGGTCGACCGCATCCGCTGTTCCCGCCCCCTTCACCTCGACGTCGCCCATCGCGGATGCCAGGCGCTTGCCGATCCACATCTCGCTGTCCATCTGGATCTCGCGCATGTCCTCGGCGGTGAGCGGCCCGGCAGCGGCCCGTCGTTCGATCAGGTGCGCGATGCGTGCCGCGCGGTAGCCGTAGTCCCAGTCCCGCGAGAGGAAGTACGGGTAGTCGTCGGTGACGATCGCGTTGTTCGCGGTCACGATGTACCCCGAGGCGGGGTTGTACGACACCGGCAGCTCTTCGAAGGGGATGAACCCGGACCAGTCGTAGCTGCTGTCCCATCCGGGCTGCGGCATCCATCCGTCTCCCGCACCGCGGATCGGCAGGCGTCCGGGCGTCTGGTACCCGATGTTCCCCTCGGTGTCGGCATAGATGAGGTTCTGGGCAGGAACATCGAACAGTGAAGCGGCGTGACGGAACTCCTCGAAGTCCTGCGCGGTCGAGAGGGCGAAGATCGCGGTCGCCGCGGTGCCGGGATCCAGCGCCGTCCACCGCAGGCTGACGGCGTACTCGGAGCCGCCGCCTGTCGGTGCCTGTCCCACTGCTCCGCCCGCCGCGAGACCAGGCTCGGGATCGTCGGCGATGGTCGTGAAATCCTCGGTCAGTCCCGAGATGATCGGGCCGTGCACCGTCGAGCGGATGGTCAGCTCGATGTCGTCGCCACCGGCGACCTTGATGGTCTCGGTGCTCTCCTCGAGTGGCACGAGAGCGCCGTCGCGCCAGTACTGGTCGCCCTCGATCCGCTCGATGTACAGGTCGGTGACGTCGGTGGTCAGGTTCGTGAACCCCCACGCGACCTGCTGGTTGTGGCCGATCACGATGCCGGGGAGGCCCGAGAACGAGAAGCCGCCGACATCGAACGGGCACTCGTCTGTGACCTCGCTGCACTTGAGTTGCACCTGGTACCAGACCGAGGGCAGGGATGCGCCGAGATGCGGGTCGTTCGCGAGCAGGGGCATGCCGGTGGAGGTGAGGTCGCCCGAGACCACCCAGGAGTTCGAGCCGATCCCCTCTCCGACGTCGCCGACCAGGATGCTCGCCGCCTCGATCACGTCGGACGCCTCCTGCCACTCGATCGTGGTGGTGGCCTGCTGCAACTCCCCGTCGTTCTCGTCGTCCTTCTCTTCGGCGGTGAACGCGGCGGGTTCCGCATCCATCCCGAGCGCCGGCACGGTGGAGATCTCCGGGACGATGACGGGATGCTCGTCGAACGGATAAGCGGGGTAGAGCGCGTCGAGCGTGGCCTGCGTCTCTGCGGCATCCGCGGAACCGGAGGCGAGCTCCGCCGCGAGCAGCGCCCGCTCGGTCTCGTCCTCGACGTTGCCGCGGAGGTCCCAGGCCATCGCCTTCAGCCAGGCGACGGAATCCGCGGGCTCCCAGGGCTCGGGCGCGTACTCGGGATTCTGTATGCCCAGAACGGCATACTCGAGCGACAGCTCGGCACCGGACCGCGATGCGAGGTAGGCGTTGACGCCGTCGGCGTAGGCCTCGTAGTAGCCGCGGGTCACGTCGTCCATGGCCTCGACCTCGGCCTCGGCGACGGTGCGCCAGCCCAGGGTGCGCAGGAACGCATCCGTCCCTGCCTGCGACTCCCCGAACATCTCGGCCACCCGACCCGCCGTGACGTGGCGGCGGAAGTCCATCTCGAAGAAGCGGTCCTGCGCGTGCACGAAGCCCTCGGCGTAGAAGAGGTCGTGCGTCGAGTCGGCGGTGATCGTGGGGATGCCGCGGTCGTCGCGCTGCACGGTGACCTCGGCCTCCAAGCCGTCGAGGGGCAAGGAGCCGTCGGTCTGGGGGAACGAGCGTTGGATCGTCCACGTGACGAAGAAGGCGGCGGCGACGGCGATCACGACGATCGCGGCCACGACGAGGAAGGCGATGCGGCCGATGCGCGCACCCAGCGGAGGGCGCGAAGGGTCGACGATCTCCGGCGAGTCAGTTGTCATCTTCGAGAACTCTTTCGGGAAGGCAGGGTGGGACTCAGTCCCAGAGAGCCCCAGAGTGCGTCCCAAGGACGCACTCTGGGAATACTACCCACAACGTTCGGGATCCGGGGCCCGTTCTCGTGCGACTGCGCTCAGCCGATGAGGCTCGGCTGCAGATCGCGCAGCGTGCGCCGGTGCGTCATCCGCGTCACGCCGATCGCCGCCAGCAGCAGCGCGCCGACCAGCCAGATGCCCAGCACCACGAGGTCCCAGCCGGCTCTGCCCAGGTTGCCTCCGTACATGAGCTGCCGCATCGCGTCGACGACGTAGCCGAGCGGGAGCACGTGGTGGAGGGCGGCGAGAGGTGCGGGCAAGGTCTGCCACGGGAAGGTTCCGCCGGCGGTGACGAGCTGCAGCACCATGAGCACGAGCCCCAGGAACTGCCCGACCGAACCGAGCCAGACGTTGAGCGCCAGGATGATCGCGGCGAATGTCGCCGACGCGAAGATCATGACCCCGAGCGTGCCGATGGGGTTGTTGAACGTGAAGCCGAGGGTGATCGCGAGGATCCCCATGAGGCCGAGCATCTGCACCGCGCCCAGCATGGCCGGGGTCAGCCAGCCCGCGAGCGTGACGCGGACAGGGGAGTGCAGGGCGGTGATCGCTCGACGAGAGATCGGCTTGACGATGAGGAACAGCGCGTAGATGCCGATCCAGGCCGAGAGCGCGGCGAAGAAGGGAGCGAGGCCTGCGCCGTAGTCCTCGGCGGATGCGACCTTGTCGCTCGACACCTTCACCGGGTCGGCGATGGTGTCGGCCTGCTGGGTGCGCAGTTCGGGGGTCGACACGGGGATCTGCTCGACCCCGTCGGCCAGCCCGTCGCGCAGCTCGGCCGTGCCCGAAGCGAGGGTGCTGAGTCCATCGCGCAGCTGCGCGGCACCGTCGTTCGCCGCTGCCGCGCCCGTGGCGACGGTCTGAGCGCCGCTCGCGACGGTCTGCGCGCCGGTGGAGAGCGTCTGCGTGCCGCTGGCGAGCTGCGAGGCGCCGGATGCCACCGATTCGGCTCCGGCGGCGAGCTGGTCGACCTTGTCGACCGCGTTCTGCACGGTCGAGTTGCCCTCCTGCAGTCGGGTCCCGAGCGGATCGAGGGTCGCAAGGACCCGATCGATCTGCTCCTGCGTCAGGCCCTGATCGGTGAGCACCGCCGCGATGTCCTGGCGGGCCTGGGGCAGAGCATCCGTCGCCTGCTGCACAGCCGACCCCGCGCGGTCGGCGACGTCGGCCAGCTGCCGGTTGCCGTCACTGACCTGCTGAGCCCCCGACGCCAGAGTCGCCGCGCCACCGGCGAGCTGAGCCGCGCCGTCGGCCAGATTCGACGTGCCGCCCGCGAGCTGAGACGTGCCGGCAGCGAGCTGCGATGTTCCGTCGGCGAGTGTGGCGCTGCCGGTCGCCGCGGTGTTCGCGCCGTCGGTGAGCTGATTCGCGCCGTCGACGGCGGTGACGAGGTTGTCGCGCACATCGCTGAGCCCGGTGAGCAGCCGCTCGGCCGCCTCGCTGCCGACCATCTCGGCGACGGAGCTGCGGATCTTCTCGACAGCCTGCGTGCCCATCGACGACGCCAGATAGTTGTTGGCGTCGTTGGTCTCGAGCTCGATGCGCGCCTGGTGAGGGTCGTCGCCCGAGGCGGAGGTCAGTGCGGCCGAGAAGTCGGTGGGGATCGTGACAGTGAAGTCGACGGTGCCCTCGCGGAGGGCATCCGCCGCCTCGTCGGCCGACATGCGCTGCCAGTCGAACGCGTTGCCCTCGATGAGGTTCTCGGCGACGTCCTCGCCGTAGTTGACGGTCTCGCCGGTCGGAGCATCCGTTCCCGTGGTGGGCGTCGCCGCGCCCTCGTCATCGACCACCAGCGCGACCGGGACATCGGGGAACTTGGCGTAGGGGTCCTGGTTCGCCCAGAGGTAGAGACCGCCGTAGAGGATCGGCACGCACACGAGCGCGATCAGGGCGATGATGCCCATCTTGCTCGCGGTGAGGCGCCGCAGCTCGGCGGCGATCATGGAGGGAACCTTCATCGCTCGGCTCCGTTCTCGGTGGTGTCTGCGGGGGTGTCTGGTGTCTCGTCGGCGTCGGCGTCGGCGTCGGCGTGGCCGTCCTCGTCGCCGTCCTCACTCGACGACCGGGGGTCCTCCGCGGGAGAACCCAGGGCATCGGACGGATCGTCGGCGTGTTCGGAATCGGCGCGCGGTGCGTCGCCCGGTTCCTCTGGGTTCTCCGACTCGGATGCCGGGGCGTCGGGGTCGGGTGCCGGCGCGTCGGGTGCCGGGGCGTCGGGTGCCGGGGCGTCGAGCACGAGGGGCTGCACGGGGCCCGAGGCGTTGATGGCCTCGAGCTCGTTCATCCGCTCGAGGGCGACCGCCGCGGATCCGCCGATGATCACGAGCATGGCGTAGCCGCGGTCGGCGAACTCCGACGCGATGCGCCACCAGCCGTCGGGGCTGCCGCCATGGCGGTCGGGGGAGACGAGCACGATGCCCTCGGTGCCCTCGCGCAGCACGGCGAGTTCGCACAGGATGCGTACGCGGGCCGCCGGATCGACGTTGCCGATCGGCACTCCGGCGAGTTCTCCGAAGCCGAGCTGGGTGAGCCAACGACGGGCATGCAGCGGAGTTGCACCGACACCGGCGAACATGAGCTCCTCGCCGACGACACCGGCGAGCGTGATGTCGGCGTGCGGGTCGCTGACATCGGGGGCGTCGACGAGCGCGACGGCGCGGCGGAGCATCCGGTTGTTCGTCGTGCCGTCGACGGTGACGCGACCGGTCTCGGGCTTCATCCGTCCGCTCGCGATCAGGCCGAGTACGCTGGGGCGCTGCTCGGTCTCGGCGAGTGCGAAGCGCACGGCGCCGGTGTGGAACTCGAGGCTCGTCGTCGGCAGCGCCTGGCCTCCGCGCCCCTTGCTGACGTCGTGCAGAGTGATTCTCATGCGCTGATCTCCTGCGTGGCGACGATCTCGGGATGGGTGGCGAGCAGGTCGTCGGCTTCGCGCCACGACAGCCCGGCGATGCTGAGGAGTGTGCGGACGGCGATGTTGTCGGCGCCGGCGCTCGCGGCATCCGTGCGCGACACGACCGTGCGGGCCACCTCTTCGATGAGCCGGGCGAGCGTGGAGGCGGTGAGATCGGTGCGGAAGCTGCCGTCGCTCTGCCCGCGCTCGGCGAGGGCGGCGACAGTGCGACGCAGCGGGGCGAGTGCCTCGGCGGTGTGATCGACATGCGCCTCGTCGAGGGCGAGGGCGGCGGCGACCTGTACGTGCGCGGCCTCCTGCCAGAGCCTGGCGGCGAGGCGAGCGAGGGCGAGGCGAGGATCGGTGTCGGTCACGGATTCGGCGATCGCGTTGAAGCGCTGGGCGCCGACCGAGATGAGCTCGCGGATCAGTGCCTCACGGTCGTCGAAGTGGCCGTAGAGGGTGCGGCGCGAAAGGCCGGCGCTGCGGGCGATGACGTCGATCGAGGCTCGCGGATCGACGGCGAGCGTGGCGCGGGCCGCGTCGAGGATGCCGGCGCGATTCTCGACGGAGTCACGGCGGGGAGCACGGGTGGTCATGCGCCCATTCTACGTATTGTGCACAGCAGTGTGCAAGATAACTCGGAGGACTCACAGGGTCTGGACGGTGGGCCGTTCACAACTCAGCACGGATCGCCGCTCTGAGCCTTTACCAGCACGATCCAGCGTCGAGGCCCGACGTTCATGCTGAATTGTGAACGCCGAGCCGCCCAGACACACAGAAGGGGGACACACGCAAGAGGGGGCGGATGCCGCAGCATCCGCCCCCTCTCTGAAACCGACAGATCAGTCGAGTCCGGAGTCGAACGCAGCGCCCTCGGATGCGTTGTCGACCGCATCGGCGAGGTTCTCATCGACCTCCTCCACGGAACCCGTGATCTCGCCCGATTCGCCGGCCGTGACGCGGCCGACCAGTTCGCCGGTGGCGCCGCCGATGAGGCCGAGACCCGCGTACTGCTCGAGGCGCGAGCGCGAGTCGGCGATGTCGAGGTTGCGCATCGTGAGCTGTCCGATGCGGTCGACCGGGCCGAACGCGGCGTCGCCGACACGCTCCATCGAGAGCTTCTCGGGGCCGTACGACAGGTTGGGCGACGTGGTGTCGAGGATCGTCCAGTCGTCTCCGCGGCGCAGGCGGATCGTGACGGTGCCCGAGATCGTGAGGCCGACCCAGCGCTGGATCGACTCGCGAAGCATGAGCGACTGCGGCTCGAGCCAGCGTCCCTCGTACATGAGACGACCGAGACGGCGACCCTGCTCGTGGTAAGTCGCGAGGGTGTCCTCGTTCAGGATGCCGTTGACGAGGCGCTCGTAGGCGATGAAGAGCAGCGCCATGGCCGGAGCCTCGTAGATGCCGCGCGACTTCGCCTCGATGATGCGGTTCTCGATCTGGTCGCTCATGCCGAGGCCGTGGCGCCCGCCGATCGTGTTGGCCTCCATGACGAGGGCCACCGGGTCGGTGTACTCGACGCCGTTGATGGCGACCGGGCGGCCGGCCTCGAACGTGACAGTGACGTCTTCGGTCTCGATCGCGACCGACGGGTCCCAGAACTTCACGCCCATGATCGGGTCGACGGTCTCGAGCGAGACGTCGAGGTGCTCGAGGGTCTTCGCCTCGTGCGTCGCGCCCCAGATGTTGGCGTCGGTCGAGTACGCCTTCTCGACAGAGTCGCGGTAGGGGAAGTCATGGGCGACGAGCCATTCGCTCATCTCCTTGCGGCCGCCGAGCTCGGTGACGAAGTCGGCGTCGAGCCAGGGCTTGTACACGCGCAGGCGCGGGTTGGCCAGCAGGCCGTAGCGGTAGAACCGCTCGATGTCGTTGCCCTTGTAGGTCGAGCCGTCGCCCCAGATGTCGACGCCGTCTTCCTTCATGGCGCGCACGAGCAGCGTGCCCGTGACAGCGCGGCCGAGGGGCGTCGTGTTGAAGTAGGTGCGTCCGCCGGAGCGGATGTGGAAGGCGCCGCACGAGAGGGCCACGAGACCCTCTTCGACCAGCGCGGTCTTGCAGTCGACCAGACGCGAGGCCTCGGCGCCGTATTCGAGAGCGCGACCGGGGATCGACTCGATGTCGTCTTCGTCGTACTGCCCGAGATCGCCGGTGTACGTGTAGGGGACGGCGCCCTTGTCGCGCATCCACGCGACGGCGACGGAGGTGTCGAGTCCTCCGGAGAAGGCGATGCCGACGCGCTCGCCGACGGGAAGTGACTGGAGGACCTTGGACATGGTTCCCAGTCTATCGGCGGCGTGTCGGCTGTTTCGGACCGAGGTGGGAGTCAGCGCGCGTCGGCGGCTTCGAGCTCGTCGAGCGCCGCTGGCTCGGCCGTCGGCCGAGCCAGCTCGCGCCGTTGGTGCGCCGCATAGCGACTGCCCCAGTCGGTCAGCGCCTCGACGAGGGGCATGGATCCGCGGCCGAGGTCGCTCAGTCGGTACTCGACCTTGGGTGGGACCTGCCGGTAGACCGTGCGGATGAGCAGCCCGTCGTCCTCCAGCTCGCGCAGCTGGCGCGTCAGCACGCGGGCGGTCGGCTCGTCGAGCAGTCTGCTGAGCTCGCCGAACCGCAGCACCTCGTGCTCGCCCAGAAGGCTGAGGATGCTGGGCTTCCAGGCGCCGCCGAGCACCGCGATCGAGACCTCGGCGTCGCATGCGTCTCCCCACTCACGGACGATGCGCTCCGTCTTCTCCCTCATCGGTATGCCTTCCGCTACGCCTTAGTATCCAAAGGGTCACTATGTACCATCAATGACTGTACTTGTCTGAAGTGTACCCGCGGCGCGAGACTGAGGCAGTGACCTTCCCCCTCCCCACGGCAGCGGCCCTGCCTCGTGCGGCTCGGCATCCGTGGCTCGCCATGATCCCCCTGCTTCTCGGCATCCTGATCGGCGCGCTGGCGATCAGCAGCATGTCGACCGCGCTGCCGGCGATCCGCGGCGACCTCGTCCTGAGCGACAGCGGCGCTCTCTGGCTCGTCGACGTGTATGCGCTCTCTCTGGCGGCGACGCTGATCGTCGCCGCCCGCATCGGCGACGCCTTCGGGCGCAAGCGGATCGTGTTGTTCGGCCTCGCCGGTTTCGCGGTGCTCAACGTCATCGGCGGATTCGCCCAGGACGGGATGCTGCTGATCGTCGTGCGCGCCCTCCTCGGCGTCGCGGAGGCGTTCGTCGTGGCCGGCGTCGTCGCCACGATCGGTGCGCACTATCACGCACGGCAGCGCGTGCTGGCCTACGGGCTGTGGACCGCGACCTTCGGAGCCGGCAGCGCTCTGGGCCCGGTGCTCGGGGGCATCGTCACCGAAGGCCCGGGGTGGCGCTGGCTGCTGCTGGGCAGCGTGCCGCTCGCGGTCGTCGCGGGAGTGCTCGCGATCTGGCTCGTTCCCGACTCCCGCAGCTCGCGGCCCCCGTCGTGGGACGTCCTCAGCATACTGTCGTCGATCGTCGCGCTCGGGGCTCTCGTCTTCGCGCTGCACGAGGTGCTCGCGGCTCCCCTCGCCGCGGGCGTCGCCGGCGTCGTCGCGGTCGTGACGCTCGTGTTCTTCATCCGCCGTCAGCAGTCGCTGCGCGAACCACTCATCGACATGCGGCTCTTCCGAGTACCGGGGTTCAGCCCCGCGATCGTGCGCATCGTGGCGAGCAGCGGTGTGTCGACGGCATCCGTGCTCCTGGTGAGCCTTCATCTGCAGGATGCGCGGGGATTCAGCGCGGCCGCGGCCGGCATCGCGATCCTTCCGCAGGCGATCGCGATCGCGCTCGGCGGGGTGCTCGCCCCTCTGTTCCTCCGGTGGCTCACCTCGCCCACACTCACGGTGGTCGCGCTCGTGATCCAAGGCGCCGGACTCGCCTGGCTGGCGACCGGGGTCGACCTCGTCGCGATCCCGCTCGTGCTTGTCGGCGTGGGGTTCGGGATCGCGGCGACGCTCGCCGCGACGACCCTCTTCGACGTGACCACCGAAGACGACGCCGGTCAGGTGGGGGCGATCCAGGAGGTCGGCTTCGCTCTCGGCGGCGGCCTCGGGATCGCCGTGCTCGGCACGATCGCCTCGATCGTCGGGTCGCGCGGCTTCGTCGTCGCGCTCCTCGTCGCGACAAGCATGGTCGTCGCCGCTGCGCTTCTGCCGCTCTGGAGACGCGCTCCGACGCCTCCCGTCCTCGACCCCCGCTGAAGAAGAAAGGCACTCCGTTGTCCGCACCACGCCCGACCATCCACTGGATCTACGCCCACCCGCAGGAGAACTCCTTCAACGCCCGGCTGTTCCGCGACGGGGTGGAAGCCCTCTCGCGCGACCACGACGTCGAGATCACCGATCTGTATGCTCAGCGGTTCGACCCCGTCCTCGCCGCCCAGGACCTCGGCGAGCCCCACGGCAGGGAGGGCAACGTCGTCGATCTCATGGGCGAGGCGTTCGCCGCGGGGCAGCTGCCAGCGGATGTGAGCGAGGAACAGCGCAAGCTCGGGGCCGCAGATCTCGTCGTGCTCCAGTTCCCGCTGTGGTGGTACGGCCCGCCGGCGATCCTGAAGGGGTGGCTCGATCGTGTTCTCACCAACGGGTTCGCATACGGCCCCGTCGACCCGAACACGGGTCTGCCTCTCCGCTACGGTGAGGGCCTTCTGTCCGGACGCCGTGCACTCGTGATCGTGACGGCCGGCGAGGACGAACGCTCCATCGGAGAGCGGGGCATCAGCGGGGATCTCGACTCGCTGATGTTCCCGCTCACCCACGGCACCCTCTGGTACACCGGCATAGAGCCGCTCGACCTGCACGTGGTCCACGACGCCGATGGGCTGGCGCCTGCCGGCATCGACCGGGAGAGCGCGCGGCTCGTCGAACGCCTCGCCGGGATCCGCGACGAATCGCCGAGCAGCCCGTATCGCCGGCTCCGCGACGGTGAGTATCACGGCACCCGCGCGCTCCGGGCGGACCTGCTGCCCGGGCGCACCGACCTCGGCATACACCGCGTCTCGGCCAGCTGAACGGCGCACCGCGCCTCTGCACTTTCGGTCCGAGCGGTGGCAGAGTGTCCCTGAAGGAGGCGGCACATGGGCGGAGCGATTCTGTGGGGCATCGTCGCGGCGTCGCCTCTGATCATCGGTGCGGCGCTCGCACTGCTGCGCACCTGGCCGCCGCGCTGGCTCGGCATCGTGCTCGGCTTCGGTGCGGGTGCCCTCATGGCATCCATCGCCTTCGAGCTGTGGGAGGAGGGCCTGGATCTCGCGGGTCCCATCCCGCTCATCGTCGGGGTCGTGGGCGGCGCGTTGGCCTACTTCATCGCCGACCGCATCCTGGATGCCCGTGCCGCGAAGTCGAAGAACCAGGGCTCGGGGGCCGGTGTGCCTCTCGCGCTCGGGGCGCTGCTCGACGGCATCCCCGAGCAGCTGGTGCTCGGCATCGGCCTCGCATCCGGCGAACCCGTGAGCATCGCCCTGGTCGTGGCGATCGTCGTCTCGAACCTTCCCGAGTCGATCGGCTCCGCCGCCGATCTGCTGAAGGGCGGCATGGCGAAGTCGCGCGTGCTGCTGCTCTGGGCGGGCATCTCGGTGATCTGTGCCCTGGCGACGGTCGCGGGTTTCGGGCTGGCGAGTGCGACGGGCGACGACTTCCGTGCCGGCGCGAGCGGCTTCGCGGCCGGTGCCCTGCTCGTGATGCTCGTCGACTCGATGGTGCCCGATGCTCAGGAGAAGGCCAAGCAGGTCACGGGGCTCGCGACCGTGCTGGGCTTCGCGCTCGCCGCGGGGCTCTCGCTCGCGTCCTGAGGCGGTGCGGACAAGAAAATCGCGATATGCCCCGCCTGTGGTCGAACTTCGGCGGGCACAGTCGTCGTCCGACGGGGGCAGTCGCATCTGCAACCACGGTCAGGGCCCGACCAAATGCGTGCGCGGGGGCAGCGGACTGAAAGCGGTGTCCCGCGCGCTATAGGAGCCCAACGCCCACGATGATGACGATGACGGCTGCTGCGTACGTGAGGACGTATGTGATGATCACACGCCGCTGTTCGACAGGCATGTTACGTGTGCGAGCGGGCGGAGCGGCCTCGACGGAGTGAGCTGGCTGCGTGCTCGTCTCGTCGCTGTTCTCGTTTGTCTTGTCGCTGTTCTCGGTCTGCCTTGCCCCGTTTCCCACTCGGATGCGGCCGACGATCATCCGCGCCACCGCGATCAGCGCGGTAGCGCCCCCGATCCCGATGAACAGCACGCCGACCGCATTCCATTCGCGACCAGGGAGGCACAGATCCGCCCACCCGGCGAACGTCCGTCCGAATCCGAACAACACGATGAAACCGGTCGTCGACAGCACCCATGGTGGCCCCGCATTCCAGACCCAACGTTGGAGCGCAGGGCCATCCCGATACACAGCCCGCCCCCACAGCACCAGCCAAGGGCTGAGCACGACTAGAGCGATCCCTGCCCCGAATGCCAGCAAATGCGCTATCCCTGCCGGAACACAACTCGAATCCATCGCACCCATCGCACCCATCACCAGTAGAAGTTGAACATGACCGCGCGGCACGCCCCTAGTCCGGTGGTTGCACCGAACGCGAGCTAAAGCCGCCGCCAGCACTGCAACCGACTCCAGCGCCGCCAGTGCCGGACAGGGTCGTGTCTCGTTTGGCCGCGCTCACACGGCCGACGACATCGCGTCAGCTATGCAGTCGATGGCGCGCTGAACCTCGCTCTCCGTCGCCCCCCGCAGGCCGGAACCGTTGGAGGGGATCACGGCGAAGGTTGCTTCTTCTCCGCTGGTGAGCGTGAGCGCCAGGCGGTTGAACGCCATGCTGTCTGCTGTTCGCAGCGAGATGCCCTCGATCTCGGCGAGTTCGATAGCTCGAACCTCTCCCGAAGCGAGGACTGTCGACTGTGTATGCACGAGGAGCTCAGCTCCGCGGATCAGTATCCATCCCTTGCCGGCGAAGGTTTTTCCCGTGCTCGGTCGGTCGAATTCTGCCTGCATGAACCCGAGCACCGGAGTCTCGCCACTTCGTCGCGCTACTCTCGCCATCGTGCGCAGCAAAGGCTTCCACCTCAGCGCACCGATGAGCGAAATTGCGATGAGTGCCGTTCCGAAGATCCCCACGACGACTCTGTCCGCCGTCGGCACGCCCTGCAACGTCGGCACGATGAGACTGGCGGCTCCCATGAGGGCAAGTGCCGCCAGCGCGATGTTTCGTGCCACTGTCGTTGAGGGCCCGATCGGTGCGCTGTGGATCAGTGAGTGCCATTCGTTGGACTTACGAGTCAATCTCGGGCCTCCTTGCGGCTCCTGGGAGCGAGGTGAGGAACATGACCGATCCCGTCAACGTTCCGAAGATCGCCGGCAAGCACCCCGCCCATCGGACCGCCTAGTAGGCCGATGGCGCTTCCAATAAGTGCGCCACCCGCTTGCAGCATACAGAGCGACAACTACTCAGCCCGCGATTCCGCGCACGCTTCCTCCCGTCCCAGCGAGACGCCGATCCGCCCGGTATCGCCGGCTATACACACCTCATCGGACACGGGAACACTGGCATAAACGTACGTGTGACAGGCGCTTGACTCGAGCGCAGCAGCAGAGTGCGCGCCAGCCTTCAACAAGCAGGAGCGTCCCCGCGAACGCTCGCTCGCCTGGTCACTAGCCCTGGCGTGCTCCCTGTCTAGGGTCGTAACAACACGGCCAGACTGTATGCTACGACGTCACTACGAAATTGCTTAGCCGCTTCAAGTACTCATGCGGAACGCCAAGGCGTCGGCAAGCATCGTTCTAGTTACGTCGACGGAGGTTCGTCGGAGGTTCGTCGGGCTTTCAGCGCACGAACACTACCAGCTATGCCATTGACGAACAGCGCCATGCCGATGGCCCCCGCGGCGACGGCTTCCGGTGGTGTGTCGCCCCGGGCCATGGTCGGAACGCCATCACGGGCGTCAAGCCAGTAGGCCAGGGCCAGAAGTAGCGCGCCCAACACGAGCGCGACCGGAAAGAGCCAGTCGAAACGACGACCATGCCCCTGTTCCCCTGCCATCAGCCCAGTCTATCCGCTAATAGAGCCGGCTCGAGAAATCTGTCTCATGTCAGCGTGCGGGAGTGATGAAGGAACGATGCCAGGCCAGCATGGTTCCGCGCGCTCCACAAAAAACAACCTTGCTCATCATTCCCGGGCGAACACCCCGGTGAGAATTGCTACAACTCCGATCGCAATGCTCACGATGCCAGTGAACCCCACCCAATACGCACTTGCTCTTTTACTCAAACTGTCACCGCGCTCGCCTATCAAATCTTTTTGCAGATTGGCGAGGAGGTTGTAAATCCTTCTTCGCCCTCGGAATATCAGAACCCCACCTACAATGGCAAAAATCCCAATCGCGATAACTATGTAATTCTCTATTGTCATGTTGAAATCCTCAATTCAAAAGAAGCGCCACGTAGCCATCGCGCTACACCCGATCCCGGCGCCAGCACTAGCGCCGCCGCCCCAGTACTGGTTCCCATCGGTGGCGAAGCTAAGATCTCCGTGACCGCCCAACGGTCCTGCAGATAGTGAGCACCCGACCGTTGCTGCCTCGATGCGGACGCCCGTTCCGTCGCTCATGATGTCGGCCGGACCCGGAAGGATGCCGAGGCGATCACGGATCGACGCGGGGATCACGATCCTCCCCGCTATGTCCAAGGTCGTCTGCGTGCCCTGACGCCACGGTCGCAGCGGTAGAGGCGACAGGGCTCACTGGAATCCCGGGTAGTCCTTCAACTTCTCCTCGAACTCCGCCTGGTCGCCCTCGCTCAGCACCGCGCTCGCGAGCACGACCATCTGCAGGCCTTCGAGCGGTTCTCCGGTGCGGGCGTTCTGCGCCTCGCGGGTCTTGAGGAAGTCGCCCGTCGGGTCGTTCGAGAGGTCGTAGATGTTGGCGTACAGCCGCATCGGGTCGGGGTAGTTGTCGGTGTAGTACTCCCACGTGTGCTGCTCGCGGGGGTCTTCGCTGCCGTAGAGCTTCGCGATCATCGACGGGTCGATGCCCGAGAACTCGCCGTTGAACGAGTACAGCGGGGGCAGCCCGTGCTCGGCCACGACCGAGTCGATCGTCGCCATCACGTCGAGCTTGGTGCTGTAGTCCTGGATCGGCTCGGTGGTCGCCCATCCGATCGACGTGTACTCGACGAGCATCGACTCCCCGCCGTAGCCGTTGCGCTCCGGGCGCAGGTCTTCGTCGCCGACCTGGACCCACTCGTATCCGTACTCCGCGGTGATGCGCTCGCGGATCTCGGCGAACAGGCCGTCGGCCTCCGCTCTCACCTCTTCGAGGGACTGCTGCTGCAGAGCATCCTGCGGATCGGTGCCCTTGATGCCGGGGTAGGCCTCTTCGTGCTTCTGCTCCTCGCTCTTCATGCCGTCGTAGCTGCCTGACGCGGAGGTCTGCAGCGCGCCGATGCCACCGACCGTGGCGACGTTGAAGATGAGCGTGATCCCGAGGGCGACCGCGGCGAAAGTGCGCCCGCGCGAGGTGAAGAGGGTGCCGACGATCACGGCGACGACCACGAGCTGCAGAGCGAGCATGGTGACGCCGTACAGGGTGTCGGTCGCGCCGACGGCCAACGTGATGAGCAGGACCACCGCGAACAGGATGCCGACGACCAGGGCGATCCACCCGAGCGCGTTCGCCGGCTTCTTCGTCTCGGATGCGGATGCCGTCGCGGTCGCCGTGGCCGACGGAGCCGGCGCACCGTACTGCGGCTGCGAGACGGGTCCGGCCTGGCGACGCGCATTGCGGTAGCCGCCGGGAGGCGGGACGGGAGGCGCCCCCTCGGTGCCGGCGACGTAGCGCGCCCGCTGCTTCTCGTGATCCATCACCATGGCTTGTCCGTCCCCGAGCCGCCGCTGTCATCGCCCTGCTGCTGATCGCGCTCCTGGGTGCCCTGCTCGAGCTGCTCCTTGAGCTCCTCGAGCTTGTCCTCTGAGGGCTGCGGCTGCGGCTCCCCCTGCTGCTCCTCGGGAGGAGCTTCCTGCTCGCTCTGCTGCTTCTGCTTCAGGCGATCCTCGAGGCCTTCCTTGCTCTCCTGCAGGTCGCGGTCGGGGTCGGAGGTCTGCTGCTGCGCCTCTTCGCTGTTGCACTCCTCCGGCATCTCGGTCGTGACCGTGAGAGCCTCGCCGTAGAGCGCGGCCGCGCCTGCACCGTCGCCGTCGGCACGGGCGGCATCGCCCATCCGCTCGATCACCAGGGCGAGATTGATGCGCACGCTGCAGACCTCGAGGCCGGTCGCGAGGTCGAGCGACTCCTCGAGCTTGCCGCGCGCCTCGGGCAGCATCTCGGCCCCGGTGAGAGCCGTGCCCACATTGAACGGGGCCTTGTACGGCTCGAACCAGTTGAGGAACTCCTGGCCGCGCGCCGAGGACTCCGCACCCGAGTAGTCGTCGGCGACATAGGCGGAGATCGACTGGTGCGCGAAGGCGTACATGCTCAGGATCTTGCCGACGAAGAGGAGCGCGGCGAGGGTCAGCGGCAGGGTTCCGATCATCACCCAGCGGCGGATGCGACGGCGTCGCCGATTCGATGCGAGCAGCGCGGCGGCGGCCGCTGCCCTCAGGTCGTCGGGGCCGGCGGAGGGAGCGGGGCCCTGACGGGTCGACAGGTCGGTCATGCGGCACCTCCGTCGGTGGGGCTCTTCTCGCGACGGGTGCGGGTGCGGGTGCGCGCGGACGGCGCCCGCAGCAGGCGCAGTCGGGCGACGAGCATGCTGGCCCGCGCGAGTTCGACACCGAGCAGGCCGACGACCACGAGGGCGGCGATCCAGTAGAGCTCGGTGACGTTGCCGACCGACCCGGACTCGGCGTAGTCCGTCGTGGTCGATGGCGCTTCGGGCAGCTGCAGCTCGGTGTCCGCCGTGCGGTGCTGGTACTCGACGCCGAGTTCGGCTGCGATCGCCTCGAGGTTGCCCTCGTCGATCACCGACAGGGCATCGGACCCCTGATACTCGATGTACTCGCCCGAATCCGATCCGTCGAGGCTGCCGGTCGTCAGCTGCATCGGGCCGCCCTCGGGCGTGCCGTAGCCGAGCACGGCTCCGGCATCCGTGAAGTTCTCGCTGCCATCGAACGGCTCGGGCGCCGAGGTGACGGTCTGCTCGCCGTCGCCGAAGTAGAAGACCATGCGCGAGCGGTCGGGCGAGGACGCCGCCGCGTTGGCGAGGGTGTCGGCGAGCAGCTGGTTCGCGATGCCGATCGAGCTGCCCCGCGACTGGCTCGTCACCTCGGGCCGCAGCACGTCGAGCGACGAGACGAGCGAGGTGGTGTCGGTGGTGAGCGGCATCCGCAGGTCGGCCGAGGCGTCGAACGTGATCAGCGCGAAGCGGGCTCCGGGGTATTCGTCGACGATGGTCTGCACGTCGGCTCGCACTCCGTCGAGACGAGGCCGATCGCCGTCCCAGTCCTCGGCGACGATGCTCGCGGTGGTGTCGACGACGAGCACGATGTCGGTGTCCGTCGCGAGCGTCTGCGTGACGCCGCCCGGGATCCCGGGGCGCAGGAACATGAAGAAGCACGCCAGCAGCATGACGAGCCGCATGACCCACAGCGCCTTGTCGCGGCCCTTCGCCTTCGTCAGGGCGATCACGGCGAGGGCCGCCACCGGCACGCAGAGAAGCACGAGGAGGAAGACGTTGAGGACGGGCTGGAAGATCACAGCTTCACCCTCCACAGCACCACGATGAAGGAGAGCATCGAGATCATCAGGATGACGATCCAGAGGTCCGGCGTGTCGGTCCAGACGACCTGCGCCTGACCCTTCAGCTCGGTCGCCTCCTGCTCCTGCACCTGCTCGACGATGTCGCTCACGGTGGTGGTGTCGCGCAGTCCGTAGGCGGCGCCGCCCGTGGCCTCGGCGGCCTTCGTGAGCTCGGCGCTGACGTCGGCGTCCTTGCCCTGCACGGGGTTGAGCGCGAACACCCGCACGTCGATCGAATCGGCGTAGGCGGCGGCCTCGTCGAGGGTCACGATCGAGGCGCCGTTGACCTCGTTGTCGGTGGCGAAGATGATCGAGCGCGAACGCTCGTCGTCGGGGTGGTCGAATGCCATCGTGCAGGCGGCGAGGCCGTCGCCGATCAGCGATGCGCCATTGCCGTTGAGCGTTCCGACCCAGTGCTCGGGGATCGGATCGTTGGCGTCGAAGCTCTCGCGGATGCTCTGCAGATGGCCGCGGATGAACTCGTAGTCGTCTGTCAGCGGGAAGATCTGCACGGGCGAGCTGTTGAAGATCGTCAGACCGATGCGCTCACCCTCGAAGTCCTTGAGAAGTTCCTCGAAGACCGTGAGCACCTCGACGTCGACCTCTCTCATGGATCCGGAGACGTCGAGGCACAGCATGATGTCGCGGCTCGTGTTGACCGGCTGGATCGTCTGCGACGACATCGGTCGCGCCGACACGACGCCGGCGGAGAGGGCCGCGACCACACCGAGCAGCAGGATGCCCGACAGCGCGAGCACTCGGCGGTTCAGCGCGGTGCGGAAGGTCGGCAGCGCGCGCAGGCGCTCGGCGCGGGCCACGCGAGCGCGCTCGTGTTCCTCGGTCTTCGCGCCGCTGCGCAACCCGACGACCACGCCGACGACGATCGCCACGATCACGACGCCCGCGGCGACGAGGATCAACCACCAGTTCGCTAGTGCCATGTGCGCACCACCGTTCTCGCGGCCTCGGCACCGGCGACCGGGTCGATCGCCGGACCCTGGCGGAAGATGCTGGGGTAGTAGTGGCGGCCCATCGCGTCGATCAGTGCGGGGTGCACCCCGCGCGACACGAGGTCGTCGAGTGCGAGCACCGGCGCCTCGAGCCCGCTGTACTCGTTGACGAACGTGCGCACCACGCGGCTGAACTCGAGGTTGGCGTTGCGGGCCGAGAGCGTGCGGGCGCGGTAGTCGTCCTCGATGCGCTGGATGCGGTCGAGGTACTCCACGCGCAGCTGCGACAGCACGTCGGTGGTGAGCAGCTGCGGACCCTGCGCCTCGCCGGTCAGGGTGAGATCGCGCCGGGGGCGCGTGAGGGCGACCAGCAGCCAGGCGGCCGAGATCAGCAGGATCAGGATGCCGAAGGCGAGCAGGATCCAGCCCCAGCCGTACTGGGCCGGAGGGTAGAGCTCATCAGAGCCGGGCATTCGACCTCCGATTCAGCAGCTGCAGCAGCTGCGAGACGGCGTCGTCCTGACCTGCCAGAACGCTGTGGCTGATCTCCATGCGCTTGAGGACCTCGGCGAGACGCGCGGCATCGGCCTCGGTCTGGGCGGTGAGCTCGCGGATGATGTCGAGGTCGCCCTGCACGAAGTCGGGCACCTCCCACATGCTGTCGACGTCGCTGCGGATCGTGTTCGTGGTGTGGTCGAGCACCGGATCGGCGTCGCTCACGGTGAGCCACAGCACGTCGTGCTGCACGCGCAGTCGACGCAGCATCCGTTCGGTCTCGTCGGTGACGGGAGCCTCGTCGGTGATGACGCAGACGATCATCCTCCGCGAGATCGTGCGCGTGACGTAGGACAGCAGGGCGTCGCGATCGCTCGGCGAGGTGCTCGAGTCGATCGCCTGGTCGATCGTGCGCAGCGCGTGCTCGAGGGCGCCTTCGCTGCGGCCGGGCGCACGTCGGCGCACGCGGTCGGAATCGCCGTAGACGAGCGAGAAGTCGTCGCCGTGGCGCAGGGCCAGAACGCCGAGGACGCCCGTCGCGAGGATCGCGAGATCCTTCTTCGACTTCTCGTCGTGCGCGAGGGCGGCCATCGACCTGCCCGTGTCGACCACGAACAGGATCGTGTGCATCCGCATCGCACGGTGTCTCTTGACCAGCGGAGTGCCCAGTCGTGCCGTGGCGCGCCAGTCGATGTCACGCACCTGATCGCCGTACTCGTACTTGCGCAGATCCTCGAAGTCGAGGCTGCGGCCGTGCAGCAGCGACGCGTAGGCGCCGTCGAGCGCGTGCAGCGACTTGCGCGACGAGTGGATGAAGAGCTTGCTCTTCACCTGGGTGATCAGGCTGGCCATGGCGGGATCAGGGTGTGGGGACGGACGCGAAGATCTGGTCGATGATCTCCTCGCTGCGGATGCCCTCGGCGTCGGCCTCGAAGGTCAGCAGCACGCGGTGACGGAGCACCAGGTGGCGGAGCGAGCGGATGTCCTCCGGCAGCACGTGAGCGCGTCCGTTCAGCAGGGCCAGCGCGCGGGATGCCTGCAGGAAGGCGATGCTCGCACGGGGGCTCGCTCCGTACTTGATGAAGCGGGCGCGGTCCTCGCCGATGTAGGGCGCGGGGTTCCTGGTGACATAGGCGATCGAGACGATGTAGTTGCGGATCGCCGGGTCGACGTAGATGCGGCTCGCGACGTCCTGCAGCATGTGCACGTCGTCGAGGCTGATCGCGCTCGAGACGTGACGGTCGGGGTCGAGCACGCCGGAGTCGATGCGTCCGAGGATCTCGAACTCCTCGGCGGGGCTCGGGTACTCGACGATCTCCTTCAGCAGGAAGCGGTCCATCTGGGCCTCGGGCAGCTCGTACGTGCCCTCCTGCTCGATGGGGTTCTGCGTCGCGATCACGAGGAACGGCTTCGGCAGGTGGTGCACCTCTCCGCCGATCGTGGTCTGGTGCTCCTGCATCGCCTCGAGCATGGCGCTCTGGGTCTTGGCGCTCGAGCGGTTGATCTCGTCGAGCAGCACGAAGTTGGCGTGCACGGGGCCGAGCACGGTGCGGAACGATCCGGTCGCCGCGTCGTAGATCTGGTTGCCGGTGATGTCGCTGGGCAGCAGATCGGGGGTGCACTGGATGCGCTTGAACTGCGCCTTGACCGTGTCGGCCAGCGTGCTCGCCGCAGTGGTCTTCGCGAGCCCCGGCACGCTCTCGAGCAGGATGTGGCCGCCCGCGATCAGCGAGATCAGCAGGCTCATGCGCAGCCGCTCCTGGCCGACCATCTTCGCGGAGTACGCGTCGGAGACCGTCTTGAGCACCTCGCTCGCGCGGCGGAGCTCGGCCTCGGTGGGCGCCTCGGACTTCTTCGACGCCGAGGACGATGCGCCGGGGGCCGGGGGCGCCGCGGCGGGAGGCCCGGGGGGAGGCGGCGGCACGGACGGGCCACCGGCCGATGCAGGGAATGGCTGAGTCATGGTGTCTCCTCGCTTGCGCGGGGGAGGCGCGTCACGCAGATCCCCCCTGTGAACAGCGTAACCGCACGATGTCGGCGTCCCGCCAGAGGGAGAGCGACGCACCTCTGAGGACGAGGGGTGCGTATATCGCAGGCGTCGGCGCGGGCATGGTTAGCTGGAATCCCGCGTGGAGAGACGAGGAACGATCATGGTGCAAGCGAGCGAGCTGCCCCCGGTGCTCTATGTGCCGCTGGCCGAGGAGACGGCGGACCCGGCCGAGGCACAGCTCGAGTACCGGTTGACGAAGGACGGACGCAAGGCGCTCCTGGCGTACTCGGCGTTGGACAGGCTGCATCGTGGCATGGGCGTCGAGCAGCCCTGGGCGCTTGTGCCGACCGTTCAGCTCGAGAGCTTCCGGGAGGTCGATCAGTTCGACACCGTGGTGCTCGACATCGTCATGCCGGTGCGTCTGCGCAAGGGTGCCGAGGGCGATGCCGCGCGTGAAGCGGAATCGCGCGAGCACTCATGATCCGGGCGGATGCTCAGGCGACTGCGAGCGGTATCTCTGCTCTTCGCATCGGGACTGAGGACTTCGATGCGACGCTGGCCGCAGCGAATCCGAGCGGCGGAGATCTCGGTGCGGCAGCGGCCGTGCTCGCCGATGTTCTCGCGCTGACGACGGACATCGCTCTCCGTCTGGTCGTAGAAGTGGACACCATCACGGACGCTGTGCAGGCCGCCGTCGACGACCTCGGGGCGATGGAGGACTTCGCGAAGGCTCGAGTGTCAGAGCTGGGGGCGGGCCTGCGATGAGCTCGGTGCAGGAAACCAGGATCGAGGGTTCGCCCGACGACATCGAGACGATCGCTATCTTCTTGAAGAACAAGGTTGCCGGCGGCGCCGAGAACTTCTCGAGCGACATCTCATCGGCGCGAGCGACGACGCTGGACGGCTGGGCGGGTTCAGGAGCCGATGCGTTCTCGGAGACGGTCTCCACAGCGAACACGTCCGTTGCGACGTATGGAACCGAGGCGTCCTCCGTAGGCCGGTCGGTGCTCGTGCTCGCAGATGCCCTGCGGGACGCTCAGAGTCGTATGACGGGCGCATTGGCCACTGCATCGGCAGGAGGGCTTGCGGTGTCGGGAACGCAGGTGCATCGACCTGGCAATGCCCCGACGCGCGAGTACGAGCCCGATGCGCCGGATACGGAGACGGCGTCCAGCGCCACCGCGACAGCGGCCCATGCGGCCAAGGTCCAGACGTGGAACACGGTGGTCTCGGAGGCCGAGGCGGCGAACACCCAGTGGCAAGAAGCCCTCGACACGTTCGCGGCGACGTGGGCGGCGTCCGGAGCGAACATGCTCACCGTGCTGACGGGGCTTCTCACCGGTGCGATCACGGGCGGCGCACTGGCCAATGCCGCCTTCCGTCTGACGAGCACGAAGGTGACGAACGCCGAGCGGCTGGCATCGCTGACCAAGTCGTTGGAGAGTGCGAGAACGCCCTCGGGAGCGATCAACGGTCCGAAGTCGAACTTCTACAGTCTGTTGGACGAGACCGACGACGTCGCGAAGCTGCTGTCGAAGACCGACGATCTGCTCGTCGGCGGCGAGAAGGGTCTGATGGGCACCCTGCGCGCGGGGGCGGCGATCAGCAAGGGCTTGGTCGTGCTCGGTGTCGCGGGCACCGGCTACGCGATCTACGACGACATCGCCAACGGCGGTGAATCCTGGCAGCAGGCTGCGGCATCGAATATCGGTGGCATGGTTGCGGGGATCGGGGCCGGGGCAGGCACCGGAGCGATCATCGGCTCGTTCATCGTGCCGCCGGTCGGCACTGTCGTCGGCGCTGCGGCGGGGGCCGTGGTCGGCGGGGTCGTCGGCGTCTTCACGTCCGGGATGATCGACGGCATGTTCGAGGGTGCAGGGAACGTCTTCGAGTCCGGATGGAACGAACTCGTCGACACCGGCGAAGCGCTGGGCGATGCGGCCGGGGCCGTGGGCGACGCTATCGGCGGTGCCTGGAACTCGATCTTCGGATGATGCGGGAACGATGAAGCAACCCCGAACGATGCCGCGCAGTGCGCTCGATCTCACCATCGGACGTCCGCTGTGGGTGGCCGTGGTCGTGCTGAACGTGATCCTCGCGGCCGTCGCCACTGTGCTGTGCGTCTGGACATATCTGCAGGACACCGCATCCATGCGTCCGATCCTGGGTGTGCTCATCGCCGTCCCCGCGCTCTGGTGGGTGATCGCGGTGACGCTGTGGCTCACGACCCTGACGCGCCGACGCGTCGGTTCGGAGGACATCAGTCGGGCGAGTGCGAGCGTCCCCGGGGGGATCCTCCTTCCCGGATCGAAGCTCGTGCCCGCGATGATCCTCGTCGCCGCGCTCGCCGCGGCGTCGACTTTCGCGGTCGCCGCGGTGACCGTCGGCGGTGCGTGGAGTGTGGTCTGGGCGGTGCTCGCCGTTCTGCTGCTCGGTCCGATCGTCAGTCACCTGATCTCGCTGCGACAGCCTCGGCGGCTGTTCCTGCATCCTCGCGGGCTCGGATCCGCGACCTTCCACCTCGATGCCGAAGTGCACTGGGATGACATCCAGAGCATCGACGTCGGCGTCGGGATGAACAACTCGATCGTGCTCAAGGTCGCCGTGCGCCCCGGGGCCGTCACCTATCAGGAGCGGTGGCGTCATCCGTTCTCGCGCAGGCGCGGCGTGATCGACGTCGACCCCTCAGCACTGGGGGTGGACGGGACGCTCCTCTGGCTCGCGCTCCGCCTCTACCGCCTGGATCCGTCGACCCGGGAGGAGCTTCGCGGAGACCGGGTTCCGGTCCGGCTTCTCGATCCGCGGGAGGCCGTGGCCACGACCCCGCAGCATGTGAGTGCTCCGGTGCTCTCGGTGTTCAGCCCCGAGGGCGCGATCCGCTAGGGGTGTCCGTCGCGCTGCCGCGCCGGCGTCCGACCCAGACCACGAAGCACGCGACTCCGATGATGGCGATCGCGATCCCGACGATGTATCCCGAGACGCCGAGGTAGCCGCCGGGCACGAGATGCGGGTCGAGGAACGGGTACGGGTACCACCACGGGTCGCCGGTGGCGGGGGCGATGATGAAGTTCGCGCGGACCATCGTGTACACGGCCCAGGCGATCGGGAAGAGGGCAACGATGGCGACGGCGCTCCAGCCGAGTGCGCGTCGGCGAGGGGCGAACAGCAGGTCGGCCAGGAGGAACAGCGGGATGACGACGTGCAGCACTTCGTTCGACCACGGCACGGTCACGCCCTGGGGCAGCTCGACGCCTCTGAGAAGCGTGTTGTAGACGATGCCGGTGACGATCATGTAGGTGCTCACGCAGGCCAGGGCGATTGCGAACCATGTCGGCTCGGGCTCGGTGCCGCGTCGGCGGCGCAGCGCCCAGATCGCGCCGATCGCCAGAACGATCACCGCGAGCACGTTCGACAGGATCGTGAAGAAGCTGAGGAAATTCGCTACGACAGTCGGGATGTGCTGGCCCCACTCGGTGGTGGCGTTGAGCGCATTCTCGATGCTTCGGGAGAGCTGAGCGACGATCGCCGCGAGTCCGAGCGCTGCTGCTGCGAGTCGTGCAAATGGCCACCAGGTCGTCATATTCGCCTCCGCGCACACTTTAGCGGTCACGAAGCACGCGGAGGCTAGACCGATATGTCGATATGTCGGTAGCGTCAGCGGGAGAGCACATCGCGGGGCCGGGAGGGGCACATGAGCGAGGGCACGGCGGGGACGACGACAGGCACGGAGACGCGAAAGCGGTCATGGCGGGGGAGGGCGGGCCTCAGCATCCAGTCGAAGCTGCTCATCATGCTGCTGGCGGTGAGCCTCGTCTCGTCGGTGATCGTGGGAACGATCGGCTTCCTCAACGGACGCCAGTCTCTGCACGACTCCGCGGTCGACCAGCTCATCACCATCCGCTCGATGCGCGCCGCCGAGATCACCGATGCCCTCGAGACGGTGAAGCGCGACGCCTCGCTGAATTCGCGCAACCTCAGTGCGCAGAACCTGTCGACCTCGATCAACGAGGGCTTCGAGGAGCTGCAGCAGGAGCAGCCCGAGCCGGGCGAGCGCGAAGGGCTCGAGGCGTACTACGCGGACGTGTTCATCCCGAAGCTCGAGGAGCGTACCGGCGACGAGTACGGTGACAGCGCGTTCATCCCCGATTCGGTGGCCGGTCAGCACCTGCAGTACCACTTCACGACGCAGAATCAGGACTTCGACGCCGACTACGACACTCTCCTCAACGACAACGATCCGGACGACGGAACCCTGTACGGCGAGGCTTCCGTGAGGTACGGCGACTACTTCACGCGACTCGTGCAGGAGGCGGGCTACGAGGATGCGCTGCTGATGAACCTCGACGGCGACGTCGTGTTCTCGGCCTACAAAGGGCCCGAGCTCGGCACCAATCTGCTGACCGGGCCGTACCGTGAGACGGTTCTCGCCGGCGCCTATTCGGATGCGATCGCGACGAACTCGGTGAACACCGTGATCCTCACCGACTTCGAGCGATGGATCCCGTCGCTCAACGTGCCGACCATGTGGGTCATCTCACCGGTGGGGAACGACAGCCGCATCACCGGGGCGATCGCGTTCCAGGTGTCGATCGACACGATCAACGGCCTCACCACGGGGTCTGAGGGCTGGAAGGAGCAGGGTCTCGGGGACACCGGCGAGGTCTACCTCGTCGGTCGCGACGACCTGATGCGCAGCAACTCGCGTCGGCTCATCGAGGACCCCGAGAGCTACGCCGAGATCGCGATCAACGGCGGGGTGCCGCCGAGTGTCGCCGAGCGGGCGGTCGAGATCAACGGAACGGTGCTGCTGCAGCAGGTGAACACGCAGGCGGTGACGGATGCTCAGGCCGGCCGCAGCGGTACGACGGTCGGCCGCGACTATCTCGGCCGCGAGAGCGTGACGGCGTACGCGCCGCTCGAGGTCGAAGGCCTTGACTGGGTGATCATCGCGCGGATCGACTCGGAGGAGGCATTCGCGCCGGTCAGCGACTTCACCCGCACGGTGCTGCTGTCGCTGCTCGGCATCCTTCTGGGCGTCTCGCTGCTGTCGCTGCTGCTGGCCCAGGTGTTCACGCGCCCCGTGCACAGACTCGTCGCTGCGGTCCATCGCGTCGCCGAGGGCGATCTCGACGTGCAGGTGCCGCAGGGCGCGCGCGATGAGTTCGGCGATCTCGGCAGTGCGTTCAACGACATGGCGTCGAGCCTGCGCATCAAGCAGGAGCTGATCGACGAGCAGCAGGCCGAGAACGAGAAGCTGCTGCTCACGCTGATGCCCGAGAGCGTCGCCGCGAAATACAAGCAGGGTGACGAGGCGATCTCGGAGGCGCACGAGAACGTGTCGGTCGTGTTCGCCGAGCTCGTCGGCTTCGACGACTACACCCGCGGCCTCACCACCGAGCAGGAGATCGGTCACCTCAACACACTGATGCGGGGCTTCGACGAGGCGGCCGAGAAGGCGGGCGTCGAGAAGGTCCGCACCCTTCGCGGCGGCTACCTCGCCTCGTCCGGGCTCATCGTCCCTCGCGTCGACAACGTGCGCCGCAGCGTCGACTTCGCGAGGAACCTGCTCGGCGTCATCGAGCGGTTCAACGCGCAGAACGGGTCGACGATCGGGCTGCGTGCGGGTGTCGACACCGGCACCGTGACGAGCGGACTCGTCGCGAGGACGACCCTCGCCTACGATCTCTGGGGCGACGCCGTGAACCTCGCCTACCGGGTGCGCTCGGTGACCGGCGAGCCCGGCGTGTACGTGAGCCAGACCGTCTACGACCGCACACGCGAGATCTTCACCTTCACCGAGGCGGGCACCGTCGAGGCGCACGGGAAGAGCGAGACCGTCTGGAAGGTGAGCTGACATGCTCGACGACGCATTCCGCGACGGGTGGGGCTGGTGGGTCATCGCCCTCGCGGTCGGCGTGCCGGTGCTGCTCGTCGTCCTCACCGAGCTGATCAACGGGCTCCGACGCCGCAACAACCCGCTCGCGGGACCCCTGCGGCTGCTCCGCAACGGTGTCATCCCGGTCGGTGCGCTGTTCGCGCTGCTGGCCTTCGCGATCCAGTCGCCCGCCGATCAGGTGTGGACCCGCGTCGCCGCGACGGTCTTCGGGTTCCTCGTGATCCTGCTGCTGCTGTCGTCGTTCAACGTCGCCCTGTTCGCGAACGCCGCGGAGGATTCGTGGCGCAAGCGCATCCCGACGATCTTCGTCGAGATCGCCCGCCTCGTGCTCGTCGCCCTCGGGCTGGCATTGCTGTTCTCGTGGGTATGGGATGCCGACGTGGGTGGCCTGTTCACGGCCCTCGGCGTCGGGTCGATCGTGATCGGCCTCGCGCTGCAGAACGCGGTCGGCGGCGTCATCTCGGGTCTGCTGCTGCTGTTCGAGCAGCCGTTCAAGATCGGCGACTTCCTCGATGCGGCCGGCGTCAGGGGCCGCGTGGTCGAGGTGAACTGGCGTGCCGTGCACATCGACACCGGTTCCGGCATCCAGATCGTCCCGAACTCGAGCCTCTCGGGGGCATCTTTCACGAACCTCTCCGAGCCGGACGGGCCGTATTCGGCATCCACCGACGTGAAGTTCGCGACCGATGACCCGCCTCACGAGGTCATGGCGCTGTTGGTCGAGGTCGCGGACGCCCTGCCGATGCTCGCCGATCGAGAGCGCGCCTCCGTCAGCTATTCCGGTGGCGGGGCCTACGGCGTCTCGATCCCGGTCGCGGGGCCGGCGGATGCCGGACGTGCACTCTCGATGTACCTGTCGTGGGTCTGGTACGCGGCGCGGCGGCGCGGATTCGCGCTCGACGGCGATGCCACCGACCCGATCGCCGAGCCGGGCCGCCTCGCCGAGGCGCTCGCCGAGATCGCCGGCACGCTGCATCTGCACGACGACGACCTCGAGGCGATGACGCAGGCATCGCACCTCGAGCGCTACGGCGTCGGCGAGGTCGTTCTCGCGAGCGGTGTCGTTCCCGATGAGGTGCGGGTGGTCGTGTCGGGCAGGGCGGTGCTCGCGATCGAGGTCGACGGCGGACGCATCGAATTCGCGAGCGCAGAGAAGGGCGACCTGATCGGTCAGACCGCGCTCACCCGCGAGCGCACTCAGGCCGTGACGGTCGCGGGCGAGATCCTGACCGTCGTCGTGCTGCCGCTCGCGACGATCGACCAACTGATCCGCACCCGCCCGAGGCTGGCTGCCGAGATCGGGGAGTCGCTCGAACTCAAACGCAAGCTCGCGGGTGACATGCTCGCGAGCGTCGAGGCGCAGCGCGGGTCGATCCGTCAGCGCCGGTCGGTGTCGCCGCGCTGAGACGGGCGCTTCGCGCCGCCGGTGGCAGGTTTGCGCGCGGTGCGGGTTCACTTTCGCATCCCGCGCGCGGTACGGGGTCACTTTCGCATCGGAAACGCGCTCTGGGGGTGCGTTTTTGACCCCGCTCGGACCGTGTTCGCGCGACGCTCGCGATGCACGGGCGCGACCCACGGGACTTCCGCGGCTCGACGGGACCTTGCGTCGACAGAGTCGGGACAGCCCGAGGATCGAGCCGGGACCTTGAGTCGAAAGAGTCGGGACAGCCCGAGGATCGAGCCGGGCGCCAGGGTCGTCAGTGCGCGCGGCGGCCCCACCGCATCCGGGTGACGAGCACGCCGAGCAGGCAGAGTGCGCCTCCGACGAACATGAGCGGTGTCGGCACCTCGCCGAGGATCGCCCACGACATCAGGATCGCGATCGCAGGAACCACGTAGGTCGTGGCCGACGTCTGCCCGGCGGTGCTGCGCTGCAGCACATACGCCCAGGTCGTGAACGCGATCGCCGTCGGGAAGATGCCGAGGTAGACGACCCACAGCGTCGAGTCGAGAGGGGCAGTCTGCAGCGCGCCGATCAGACTGCCGGTCCACGGGAGCAGCGCGACGGCGCCCGCGACGGCGCCGAGGAAGGTGAGGGTCGTCGCGTCGGACCCGGCGGTCAGCAGACGCTTCTGCAGCAGCGTGCAGCCGGCGTACATCACGGCGGCCAGCAGCGCGAGCAGCAGCCCCGTGATGTCGGGCCCTTCGCTGGTCGACGAGTTCATGCCGATCAGCACCACGCCGAGGAAGGCGATCGGGGCTCCGATGATGAGCGGCTTCGGGAAGCCCTCGCGCAGGAACAGTCCGCTGAATACCACGACCATGAGGGGTGCGAGATTGACGACCATCGCCGCCGTGCCCGCGTCGAGTGTGCGCTCGGCGGCGTTCAGCGCGAGGTTGTAGACGCAGAACCACCCGACACCCCACACTGCGACGAGCCACCAGTGCCGGCGTTCGGGCAGACGGATGCCGTGGCGCACGGCGATGATCGCGAGCACGGCGCTGCCCACCGCCATGCGCAGCAGGGCGAGTGCGCCGGGGTCGAAATGCGGACCCGCACCGCGGATGCCGATGAACGCCGACGCCCACAGCACGACCGTCACCAGGGCGGCGACGAGCACGAGCGGCCCCTGCGTGCGGGGCTTCGCGGGATTCAGGCTGTCGTCGCGCTGCACGCGACCGGTCTTCGGCATCCTCCGATCCTGGCACCGGCCACCGACATCGGCGATGCGTTGGAGTGACAGCATCCGTTGCTTTTCTGTCAGCGTCGTCGGCATCCGCGGTTCCCGTCGCAGTTCGTGCCTCTCGCCCGCCCCCGGGCGGCACGGACTGCAATCGGAATGCGTCCGGCACGCCAGGAAACGGCCGCGAAACAGCCCTTCGGTAGGATGGAGTCGCCCGACAAGGGCCAGCTCATCAGCCGGTGCAAACCCGGCGAAAGCAAGGGGGATACCCATGCCAGGAATCGTTATCGTCGGCGTCCAGTGGGGCGATGAGGGCAAGGGCAAGGCCACCGACCTGCTCGGCGAGCGCACCGACTGGGTCGTCAAGTTCAACGGCGGCAACAACGCGGGCCACACCGTCGTGGTCGGCAACGAGAAGTACGCGCTGCACCTGCTGCCCTCCGGCATCCTGTCGCCCGGGGTGACCCCGGTGATCGGCAACGGCGTCGTGATCGACCTCGAGGTGCTCTTCAGCGAGCTCGAGGCACTCGGCGGCCGCGGCATCGACGTCTCGCGTCTTAAGGTCAGCGCCAACGCGCACATCATCACCCAGTACCACCGCACGCTCGACAAGGTCACCGAGCGCTTCCTCGGCAAGCGCATGATCGGCACGACCGGCCGCGGCATCGGTCCGGCCTACGCCGACAAGATCAACCGCGTCGGCATCCGCGTGCAGGATCTCTTCGACGAGAACATCCTGCGCCAGAAGGTCGAGGGCGCGCTCGACCAGAAGAACCACCTGCTGGTGAAGATCTTCAACCGTCGCGCGATCACGGCCGACGAGATCGTCGAAGACCTGCTCTCCTACGCCGAGCGCCTGCGCCCCATGGTCGCCGACACCGGCTACCTGCTCGACGAGGCGCTGCACCGCGGCGAGGTCGTCGTGTTCGAGGGCGGCCAGGCCACGATGCTCGACGTCGACCACGGCACCTACCCGTTCGTCACGTCGTCGTCGGCGACCGCCGGTGGCGCGTCGACCGGCTCGGGCGTCGGACCCGGTGCGCTCGATCGCATCGTCGGCATCGTCAAGGCGTACACGACCCGTGTGGGCTCGGGTCCGTTCCCGACCGAGCTGTTCGACGAGCAGGGCGAGTGGCTGCGCTCGCGCGGCTTCGAGTTCGGCACGACCACCGGCCGTCCTCGTCGCGTCGGCTGGTACGACGCGCCGATCACCCGCTACGCGACCCGCGTCAACGGCATCACCGACCTGGTGCTCACCAAGCTCGACATCCTGACGGGTCTCGAGCAGATCCCGGTGTGCGTGGCCTACGACGTCGACGGCACGCGCTTCGACGAGGTGCCGGTCAACCAGACCGACTTCCACCACGCGACGCCGCTCCTCGAGTACTTCCCCGGCTGGAGCGAGGACATCTCGACCGCGCGCACCTTCGAGGACCTGCCGAAGAATGCTCAGGACTACGTGCTGGCGCTCGAGAGCATGAGCAACACGCGCATCTCGGTCATCGGCGTCGGCCCCGAGCGCGATCAGGTCATCGTGCGTCACGACCTGCTCGACTGAGCGCGTCGTGACTCGGTTCTGGCTCGGCGGATACGGCTCCGCGATGGAGGGCTCTGCCGACGGCATCGGCCTGCTCGCGGGCGATGCCGACAGGCAGACAGCCCTCGAGTACCGCGGCGCGGTCACGCAGACCCCGTCACCGTCCTGGCTGGCGCAGCATCCGACCCTCGACGTCGTGTACGCGGCGCTCGAGGGGAATGCCGCGGTGCAGGCGTTCTCGCGAAGCGGCGAATCGACGCTGCGGCCGCTCGGCGAACCCGTCGAGGCGGGCGACTCGGTCTGCCACGTCGCGGTGTCGCCCGACGGATCATCCCTGATCGCGAGCTGCTACGGCGACGGACGCGTGGTGCGCATCGGCATCGATGCGCAGGGGCGCCTGGTGCCGGATGCCGTGAACAAGGCCGCCGAGCTGCGTGCGGCGCTCCTCGGGGAGCCGATCGAGGCGTCGGCGCCGGCGGGGGTCGCCGCCGCGGCATCCGACCCGTACTCCGGTGAGCGCACGGCAAGCGGCGAGGCGCGCGCCTCGCACGCGCACGCCTCGGCGTTCCTGCCGGACGGGCGCATCGCCACGACAGACCTGGGCTTCGACCTCGTGCGGATCTGGCGCCAGACCGCGGGCCGCCTCGCTCTCGATCACGAGGTCGTACTGCCTCTCGGCACCGGCCCGCGTCATATGGTCGTGCACCCCAGCGGTCACCTGCACGTCGTCACCGAGTACTCGTGCGAGGTGTTCACGCTCGCCGCGAGCCGCGACGGCACGTGGGGGGTGGCGTCGTCGGTGCTGGCGAGCCCGATCGCCGAGATCGGCGTGGACTTCCCCGCCGAGCTCGCCCGCACACGCGATGCGCAGTTCCTCTACACGGCGCTCCGCGGCAGCAACACGATCGCGGCTCTGCGCGTGCGCGGGGGAGGCGAGAGCCTCGAGCCGATCGCGCTCGCCGACTCGGGCGTCGACTGGCCTCGGCATCACCTCGTGCACCAGGGAAAGCTGCTCGTCGCCGGGCAGCGCTCCGACACCGTCGCGCTGATCGACCTCGACGAGCGCACGGGGGCTCCGCTCGGCATCCGTCACACCGCCCAGGCGCCGACGCCGACGCACTTCCTGCCCGTTCGCTGACGCGCGCTCGCTGAGCCTGCTTGACCTCAACCTTTGTTGAGGTTCTACGGTCGTGCCTATGACTATGGACACGGGCGCCACGCAGACCGAGAAGAACTCCGGCATCATGAGCGGCGCGTACCTCTGGATCACCATCGGCGCCTGTGCGCTCGTGTTCCTCGGGGCATTCGAATCCCTCGCCGTCACGACCGTGATGCCGGCGGTGAGCACCGACCTCGACGGAGAGCGTCTGTATGCGCTGGCGTTCGCCGGCCCGCTGGCCACGGGTGTCATCGGCATGGTCGTCGCCGGTAATTGGGCGGATCGCCGCGGACCGGTGGCGCCGCTGTACGCCTCGGTCGCGCTGTTCGTCATCGGCCTTCTGGTCGCCGGATTCGCGCCGACCATGGAAGTGCTCGTCGCCGGACGCTTCGCTCAGGGTCTCGGCAACGGCGGGCTCATGGTCGCGCTGTACGTGGTCGTCGCGCGCGTCTACCCGCGCTCACTGCACCCCGCGATCTTCGCCGGATTCGCCGCCGCGTGGGTCGTGCCCTCGCTCGTCGGGCCGACGGTCGCCGGGGCCGTCACGGAACTGTGGAGCTGGCACTGGGTGTTCCTCGGCGTCGTCTTCCTGGTGGTCCCCGCCCTGCTGATGGTGGTGCCCGCTCTCCGCGGGCTGTCAGGCGACGGCGACGTCACGATCCCGTGGGCGTTCGGCAGGCTCGGATGGTCGGTGCTCGCTGCGGTCGCCGTGCTCGGCCTCAACCTCGTCGGCGACATCCCCGGCGCCGGCCCCGCGCTCGCCGCTGCAGCCGTCGTCGTGGCGCTCATCGCGGTGCGCGCGCTGCTGCCTGCAGGAACCCTGCGCGCCCGACGAGGGCTGCCCTCGGTGCTGCTCGTGCGCGGACTCGCCGCCGCAGGGTTCTTCGGTGCTCAGGTGTACATCCCCTATCTGCTGACCGAGCGCTACGAGGTGTCGCCGACCATCGCGGGGCTCTCCCTCACCGGCGGTGCGCTCGCGTGGTCGGCCGCCGCGACCGTGCAGGGGCGAATGGGGGTGCGGCTCTCCAGCGTCACTGCTGTGCGGATCGGCACGATCCTCGTCGTCGCGGGGGTCGTGCTCGCGCTCGCCGCAGCGGTGCTCACGGCGTCCGTCGTCGTCATCATCGTCGCGTGGATCGTCGCCGGTGCCGGCATGGGGCTGATGAGCCCGCGCACCAGCGCCCTGACCCTCGAGATGTCGGCGCCTGAGAATCAGGGCTTCAACAGTGCGGCCATGACGGTCGCCGACTCTTTCGGAAGCGCACTCGCGCTCGCGATCACGGGGGTGCTGTTCACCGGTCTCGCCGCGATCGGCGACCCGTTCGTCGCGGTGTTCGCGCTGGCCGGCGTCATCGCGTTCGCCGCAGCGGTGCTCGCTCCTCGGGTCACGCCGCGAGGCGTGTGACGTCTGCCGTTCACTATTCAGCATGGAATCGAGCGGTTGAGGCGAAACCGGGTCGTTCCGGTCGGGTTCGGGGCGCTCGTGCTGAGTTGTGAACCGGGCGGGGGCGAGAGTGGCCGGCGCCGGCGACGCGCCCGGCCCGCTCTTGCACAAGCTCCGGCGGAACACCACCCCGTGACTCGACGTTGGTCTTGAGGAAGACTGGGCGACGGAGAGGTGCACCCCATGACTGCTGAGAAGACCGACGAATACGACCTGATCGTGCTGGGTGGTGGGCCGGTGGGCGAGAACGTCGCCGACCGCGCCGTGCAGGACGGACTGACCGCGATCATCGTGGAGAGCGAGCTGGTGGGCGGCGAGTGCTCGTACTGGGCCTGCATGCCGTCGAAGGCGCTGCTGCGCTCGGGTCAGGCTCTGCGGGCGGCGCAGAAGGTCAAGGGCGCTGCCGAGGCGGTGACCGGCACGCTCGACGTGCGGGCCGTGTTCGACCGCCGGGACTCGTTCACGAGCAACTGGTCGGATGACGGACAGGTGAAGTGGCTCGACTCGGCCGGCATCGACCTGGCCCGCGGCCATGGACGCCTGACAGGCGAGCGTGAAGTGACGGTGACGGATGCCGACGGCGGCACCCGCGTGCTGCGCGCCCGCCATGCGGTCGCGATCAGCACGGGGTCGGACGCAGTGATCCCGCCGATCGAAGGTCTTCGCGAGTCGTCTCCCTGGACCAGCCGCGAGGCGACCAGCGCCGAGGAGCTGCCCGAGTCCCTCGCCGTGATCGGCGGCGGCGTCGTGGCGGTCGAGATGGCGACGGCGTACGCGGCTCTCGGCTCGACGGTGACGATCATCGCCCGCAGTGGTCTGCTCGGCGCGATGGAGCCCTTCGCGGGAGAGCGCGTCGCCGCCGGACTGAAGGAGCTCGGAGTGGATGTGCGCACCGACACAGGCACCACGCGCGTCACGCGCGGGGACGACGGAGTCGAGATCGTGCTCGACGACGACTCGACGGTCACGGCGGCAGAGGTCCTCGTCGCCACCGGGCGTTCTCCCCGAAGCGGCGACATCGGCCTCGACGTCGTGGGCCTCGAGCCCGGGCGCTGGATCACCGTCGACGACACGCTGCGCGTCCCCGGATCCGACTGGCTCTACGCCGTCGGCGACGTCAACGGGCGCGTGCTCTTGACGCACCAGGGCAAGTACCAGGCGCGGGCGGCCGGAGACGTCATCGCAGCGCGTGCGCAGGGCAGGGACGTCGATGATGCTCCGTGGGGCAAGCATGTGGCGACTGCCGACAAGACCGCGGCCCCCCAGGTCACCTTCTCGTTCCCCGAGGTCGCTTCGGTCGGGCAGACCGAAGCCGAGGCGCGCGAGGCCGGCCACGACGTCGCCGTGGTCGATTACGACCTCGGCGGGGTGGCCGGCGCGAGCCTCTATGAGGACGGTTTCGAGGGCCAGGCCCGCATCGTGATCGACAAGGAGCGCGACGTCATCATCGGTGCGACCTTCGTCGGACCCGAGGTCGCGGAGCTGGTGCAGACGGCGACGGTCGCGATCGTCGGCGAGGTGCCGATCGCCCGACTCTGGCACGCGGTTCCGGCGTACCCGACGATCAGCGAGGTCTGGCTGCGGCTGCTGGAGGGCTACGGGCGGGATTCTGCGTGATCTCCCGAACCATCCGTCGCCGCGTCCGCTCCGAACAGAGGGAGAGGCATCGGGTGCGATCGGCGTGCCCGGAGCACGATTGTTTCTCATATTGACGTGGCCGAGCGCAAGCCCGGGACGGATGTCTCACACGTCTTATACGCTCGAACCCACATCCGAGGAGGCAGGACCATGAAGGCTGTACTCGCAGGAACCGTCATCGCCGAAGCCGACGAGAGCGATCTCGCGCGCATCGAGGGCAACTGGTACTTCCCGCCCGCATCGATCACGGAGGGCGCGCTCGTCGAGAGCCCGACCCCGTACACGTGCCCCTGGAAGGGCGCTGCTCAGTACTACTCGGTGCAGGTCGGAGACGAACTGCACACCGACTACGCCTGGTCGTACCCGACCCCGTTCCCGAGCGCGTTCGACCGCGTCGGCAAGGACTTCTCGGGCTTCGTGGCGTTCGACCCGCGGGTCGAAGTCTCGGCATGACCTCTGTATGCCGCAGCCGGGGCGCTGATGCCCGTCTCGTCGATCGATCGACCGGAGAGTAATCATGATCGAGTTCCGCAACGTCACCAAGCAGTTCCCCGACGGCACGACAGCCGTGAAGGACTTCAGCCTCGTGTTGCCGTCCCGCAAGACGACGGTCTTCGTCGGTTCGTCCGGCTGCGGCAAGACCACTCTTCTGCGGATGATCAACCGCATGGTCGAACCGACCTCGGGCGAGGTCGAGATCGACGGCGAGAGCGTTCTGGGCGGTGACCCGGTCGCCCTGCGTCGCCGCATCGGCTACGTGATGCAGAACTCGGGTCTCATGCCGCATTTCACCGTGATCGACAACGTGGCCACGGTACTGCGGCTGACCGGTGTGAAGAAGGGCCCTGCCCATGAGCGAGCGCGCGAGCTGCTGAAGACGGTGGGCCTCGACCAGTCGCTGGCCGAGCGGTATCCGAGCCAGCTCTCGGGCGGTCAGCAGCAGCGCGTGGGTGTGGCCCGCGGACTCGCAGCGGATCCGAACATCCTGCTGATGGACGAGCCGTTCGGCGCCGTCGACCCGATCGTGCGCGCCGACCTGCAGCAGGAGACACTGCGTCTGCAGCACGAGCTCGACAAGACGGTCGTGTTCGTCACGCACGACATCGACGAGGCCTTCCTGCTCGGAGACCAGGTCGTGATCCTCGACAAGGGCGCTCGTATCGTGCAGGTGGGCAGCCCGAGCGAGATCATCGAGAACCCGGCAGACGACTTCGTCGCCTCCTTCATCGGCGCCGACCGCGGTCGGCGCGCTCTGCACCTCAAAGAGACCCCGCACGGCACCGTGGTGGTCGACTCCGAGGGTCGCACCCAGGGTGCGATCGTGGCCGATGCCGAGAAGGCCGACGGCCCGCTCGCAGGACCGGATGCCGCCGCCCTCGGCGCCGTCCAGGGCGGCCTCACATGAACTGGGTCGTCAACAACCTCGGGCTCATCCTCGAGTTGACGGTGGTGCACCTGAGGCAGAGCATCATCCCGATCGTGCTGGGCTTCGTGCTGTCGCTGCCGCTCGGCTGGGTCGCGTGGCGCTTCCGCCTGGTGCGCGGTCCGATCATCGTGCTCACAGGACTGCTGTACACGATCCCGTCGTTGGCTCTGTTGATCCTGCTGCCCTCGGTGGTGGGTTACTCGGCCCGCACCGAACCCAACCTCATCATCGCGCTCACGATCTACGCGATCGCGATCCTCGTGCGCGGCGTCTCCGACGGTCTCGACTCGGTCGACGACGACATCCGTCAAGCAGCCACGGCGACCGGGTTCGGTCCGCTGCGCCGCTTCTGGGCGGTGGAGTTCCCGCTTGCGGGGCCCGTGATCCTGGCGAGCCTGAGGGTGACGGCGGTGAGCACGATCTCGCTGGCCACCGTCGGCATCCTGATCGGCATCACCAACCTCGGCTATCTCTTCACCAACGGCCTCGACCGTCGCATCATCGCCGAGGTCTTCGCGGGAGTCATCGCGGTCGTCGTGATCGCGCTGGTGATCGATCTGCTTCTGCTGCTGCTCGGACGGGCCCTGATGCCGTGGACGCGCGCCGCGACCAAGAAGAGTGCCGTGCGTGCCGTCGCCGTGGGAGCTCTCGCATGAACCTCTTCGCCGAGGCCTTCGCCTGGATCTTCGCTCCCGCCCAGTGGACGGGCAACTACGCGCTCCCCAAGCTGCTCGGCGAGCATCTGACGCTGACCGCGATCTCGGTGCTCATCGCCGCGGTGATCGCCGTCCCCATCGGGTGGCTCATCGGTCATACCGGCAAGGGCCGTGAGATCGCGGTGGCTGTGTCCGGCGCTGCCCGCGCCATCCCGGCGTTCGGTCTCATGATCCTCCTGGTGCTCCTGCTCGGGGTGCTGCGCATCCCAGAGGCGGCCATCACGACCTTCGTCCTGCTCGCGATCCCGTCGCTCCTCGCAGGTGCGTACACGGGGCTGGAGGCCATCGATCGCCGCGTGATCGACTCCGCGAAGGCCATGGGCATGACGGGCTGGCAGATCTTCTGGAAGGTCGAGGTGCCGCTGGGCCTGCCGTTGCTGGTGGGCGGCATCCGCTCGGCACTGCTGCAGGTCATCGCGACCGTCACGATCGCCGCCTACGTGGGTCTCGGCGGTCTCGGCTATCCGATCATCCAGGGCATCCCGCTTCAGCGTTTCGACCAGGTCCTCGCGGGCGCCATCCTCGTCGCGGTCCTGGCGCTGATCGTCGATCTGCTGCTGGCGTCGGCCCAGCACCTCGCCGTGCCGGCCGGTCTGCGAACGGGCGGGGGCCGTTCTCGTCGTTCGCGTGCTCTCACACCCGCGGCCGAGCCGTCGACCTCCGCCGCGTCGGAGTCTCCCGCCGCAGAGCCGGCGACCGCCTGACCTTTCACCACAGCATCCATATCGCAGTCCCCCAGAGAAGAGGAAAGTCCATGTTCACAGCACGAGGAAAGCGCTCCGCCGCCGTCATCGGTCTCGTCGCGGCCGCGGCGCTCACCCTGTCCGCCTGCGGATCGAGTGATTCGCTCGGAGAGTCGGGCGACTCGGGCGAGAGCTCGGGTGGCGGTGACGCCATCGTCGTCGGCTCGCAGGCCTACTACTCCAACGAGATCATCGCCGAGATCTACGCTCAGGCGCTCGAGGCTGCCGACTTCACGGTCGATCGCCAGTTCAGCATCGGTCAGCGCGATGCCTACATGCCCGACGTCGAGTCCGGCGACATCGATGTCTTCCCCGAGTACACGGGCAGCCTGCTCGAGTACATCTCGGAGGACGAAGTCGACGTCACCAGCCCCGACGACGTGTATGCAGCCCTGCAGGACGCACTGCCCGAGAGCCTCACGGCGCTCGACTTCGCCGAGGCGTCGGACCAGGACTCCTACACGGTGCTCAAGAGCTTCGCCGAGGAGAATGACCTGAAGACCATCGGAGACCTCTCGAAGGTCACCTCGCAGGTCACGATCGGCGCGGCGCCCGAGTTCGAGCAGCGCCCGTACAGCCCGGCCGCGGCCAAGGAGGTCTACGGCGTCGACCTGGCGTTCTCGGCCACCGGCCCCACGACCCTCGAGTCGCTGCTCGCCGGCGAGATCCAGGTCGCGGACATCTACACGGCGGACCCCGCATTCGAGACCGAGGACATCGTCGCTCTCGAAGACCCCGAGAACCTGATCATCTCGTCGAACGTCGTGCCGATCGTCTCGAGTGACATCGCGGACGACGTGTCCGACGTGCTCAACGCCATCAGCGCGAAGCTGACCGCAGAGGAGCTCGTCTCGCTGAACGTCCTGAGCACGGTCGACCAGCAGTCGTCGGCCGACATCGCCAAGAAGTGGCTCGAGGACAACGACCTCGTCTGATCACGAGCGGTTCTCATGAGAAGTGCCCGGGCCCTCAGGGGTCCGGGCACTTCTGCGTGCGAGGTGCGAGTCTCGCTCGCGCCGAGTGGGGCTAGACCCGGGCATCCTGCCGGGGGATCAGCACCTGTTTGATGATGATGAGGATGGATGCCGCGACCGGCACTGCGACGAGCGCACCGAGCAGGCCGAGCAGGGTGCCGCCGGCGAGGGCACCGATCACGACGAGGGCTCCGGGGACGGCGACGGCCTTGTTCATGACTCGTGGAGTGATGACGTACGCCTCGATCTGCATGTAGACGACATAGATGAGGGCGAACACGAGAGCCGCGACGGGGTCGCTGAAGAGCGCGAGTCCGCTGCCGATGATCCAGAAGATCACCGATCCGACGAGGGGGATCAGGGTGATGCAGAACGCGACGGTCGCCATGAGCGGAGGGAACGGCAGGCCGAGGAAGAGATACAGCAGGAACGTGAGCACAGCGTTGCAGAACGCGAGCACGACCATCCCCATGACGTAGGCGCCGACCGAGTCGGTGATCTGGTCGGTGATGTCGCTCGCGCGAGCGCGGTCACGGGCAGGAGCGAGGCGCAGCATCCCCGCCTTGATCGAGGGCAGAGTCGCGACGAAGTAGAGCGTGAGCACGAGCACCACGATGATTCCCGAGATGGCGCTGGCGATCGAGGCTCCGACCTGCAGCGCTCCTCCGCCGATCGCGGCGATGTTGCCCGGGTCGGTGAGGAAGTTCTGCACGTCGGTGACCAGGGATTCGAACTGGTCGCCGAACTGATCCTCGAGGGTCGCGTAGATATCGCTCCGCATGAACTCCTGGATCATGCCGGGCACCGAGCGGATGAAGCTCGCGATCTGCTCGATCACGACGGGCAGCACCATCCAGATCACGAGGCCTGCGACGACGATGAGTCCGAGGATCGCGACGACCACGGAGAGAGCGCGCGACAGACCGCGTCGCTCGAGGAATCGCACGGTGGGGTCGAGTCCCAGGGCGGCGAACAGGGCGAGCGCGATGTAGATGAGCACGGTCGACAGGTTCGCCACGGCGAGGCCGAGAACGATGGCGGCGAGGCCGCCCAGCGTCACCAGGAACCCGAAGACGAAGGGGCGATCGATGCGGGTCCAGAACGATCGGCTCGGCGTCATCGGCTCGACGACCCCCGTGCGAGGAGGGTGAGAATCGGACCGGGTGCGGGAAGCGGTCGTCACAGCAGTGGGGTGCTCGGATGCGGCGACCGCGGACGTGCCGGACGAGCCCTCGGTTCCGGCGGATGAGACGGGGGCCGAGTCCGGATGATCGGCCCCCGGGGACGGCTCGGATGCGTCGGCGGACGCGCTCGGCGACGGTTCCTGCTCTTCTCGGCTCATGTGCTCACGATAGCGTTCGACCGAGTGTCGCCCCACGACCATCCCCGTGCGGGGTGGGGTCGTCCTGCCGCGTGTTTCCGTAGAGTAGGGGGCATGACCGCCGCTGAAGACCCCCGGGCTGAACTCCTGCGACTGCGTTCGAGCATCGACAACATCGACGCCGCACTCATCTTCATGCTCGCGGAGCGCTTCCGCGCCACGCAGCAGGTCGGACAGCTCAAAGCCGAGCACCAGATGCCGGCATCCGATCCGGGTCGTGAGGAGCAGCAGGTCGCGCGCCTCAAGGCTCTCGCCGAGGATGCGCACCTCGACCCCGAGTTCGCTGAGAAGTGGTTCAACTTCGTCGTGGCCGAGGTGATCCGCCATCACACGGAAGCCGCCGAGGGGCGATGATCCGGCCTTCCGGGCGAGTGACAGTGTGTGCAGCACTCACCCGCCCGGGGACCGAACTAAGTTTATTGAATAAACTATGATAGAGGTTACGCAGAACCCACTGGTCTGTCAATCGATTCGGACAACGGGACCGGCTCCATGCTGAACGGCGACGATGCACTCGACACGCAGGCGTCGGTGCGCCGTGCAAACCTGCGTCGGGCGCTGCAGCTCGTGTTCAGCAGCCCCGGTACCCAGACGAGGGCAGGCATCGCTCGGGCCACCGGGCTCACCGCGGCGACGGCATCGTCTCTGGTCGCCGAGCTCATCGAACTGCAGCTGATCGCGGAGGGGGCCCAGGCTGCCAGCACAGGCGGCAAGCGGGCCACGACCCTCAGCATCGATGCCGCCCATCACCTCATCCTCGTGCTCGTGGTGAGGCCGACCGACGCGCGCATCGCGCTGGTCGGTCTCGACGGCGCAGAGGTCGAGACGCGCAGGGTCGGGTACTCGTCCGAGTCGCGGGACCGACTGCTCGACGACGCACTCGCCGAGATCGCGACCGCGCACCGCGGCCGACTGCTCGTCGCGGGAGTGCAGCTGCCGGGCACGACCGACGGCCGTTGTGTCTTCGAGAGCGTGCAACTGGGATGGACGGATGTGCCGCTCGCCGAGCGCTTCGAAGCGGTGCTCGGGATTCCCGTGCTGCTCGTCAACGACGTGGATGCCGAGGCGATCGCCGAAGCCGCCAGGGAGGACGAATCCTCGGGGTATCGGCTGTTCATCCACATCGGAACCGGAATCGGGGCGGCGGTGACCCTCGATGGCGAACTCGCCCCGGGTCCTCGCGACCGTGCAGGGGAGATCGGTCATGTGCAGGTGCAGTTCGGCGGCGATGCGCGGGCGTGCCGGTGCGGACGACGCGGGTGCCTGGAGTCCGTGGCATCGATGACCGCCATGATCGGCGACGACTTCGACGACGCGCTCGACGACCAGGCGATCGGAGGTCTCGCGGCGGCGGCCGATGCGGAGCGGCTGGCCGAGGGGGCGCGGTCGCTGGCGCGTACGATCAAGCTCATCGCGGCGGTGCTCGACGCCGCCGAGGTCGTGATCGGCGGCCCTGCTCGCGCGCTCGGCGATCGATTCCTCCATCTTGTGCAGGCCGAGATCGACTACACGGCGACGGGCACGGCGAACGTGCCCGTACGTTTCGCCGACGCGGATGCCTCGATCTCCACCGGCGTCGCTCAGGTCGCGTTGTCGAGCGCGCTGGGCGTGCGATGGAGTCCGGCGCAGCTGCGCGCGGCATCCGCTCCGGCATCCTGATCGACGGGCCGGCGTCGCGCTCAGCGCGAGGCGATCCCGACGAGCGCGGCGACGAGTCCGGCGATCACGAGGACCACGATCGCGAGGATGTGCACGATCTTTCCGGCGACGAGCATCGGCAGGTCGGGCCCGTCGTAGGAGGCGGGATCGAAGAGCACGCCGCGTGCGCGGAAGCTCCAGCGCATGCCGAATCCGATGCGCCGCAGCGCGTGCGACGGCGCGGCGAACGTCTGTCCGCGCTGTTCGCGTGACGCCTTCCATGCCGCCTGGACCGCGTACCAGGAGATGACGAAGAAGGGCATCGCGAGAGACACCGCCCAGGCGATGAGGGCGACGCCGATCAGAGTGCCCATCCCGGGGTCGAGCTCTCGGATGAAGAACAGCCCGAGTGCCGCGAGCCCGACGGCCACGGGCACGAGCACCACGCCCCAGCCCCATCCGGGGTGGGCGTCGTTTGTCGGTCGCCTCTCGACGCGCCCTGCATCCTGCCAGGTCATGTGATCCCCCCTGTCGCACCGCGTGGATGACGGAGTCGACCGTCTCAGCGTATCCGGGTGCGCGGGCACGGTCGGTCCGTCGTCCTGGAGCGCCCGCGCCCGCGCCCGCCGGACTTCTCCTGAGACGACGATGCGGAGCGCCACCGGGGTGGCACTCCGCATCCGTTCCGACGGTGCTACTTGACGCTGCCGGCGGTGAGGCCGCCGACGAGGCGCTTCTCGATGAGCATGAACAGGATCACGACGGGCAGGATCGCGACGATCGAGACGCCGAACACGTACTGCCAGCTGGTCTCGTACTGACCGACGAACTTGGTCAGCGCGACCGACAGCGGCTGGTTCTTGTCGGTGGAGAGGATCACGAGCGAGGCGGCGAACTCGTTCCAGCAGGCGACGAACGTGAAGACGATCGCGGTCACGATGCCGGGCCAGACCAGCGGCAGGTTGATCTTGAACAGCACGGTGAAGCGTCCGGCGCCGTCGATCTGGGCCGCTTCGTCGATCTCCTTCGGGATGCCGGCGAAGAACGAGTGCATGATCCACACCGCGAACGACAGGTTGAAGGCCGCGTTGATGAAGATCATCGCCGCCCAGGTGTCGCCGAGTCCGAGCACCGTGAACTGGCGGAACAGACCCGAGGTCAGTACAGCCGGCTGCAGCATCTGCGTCACGATCACCAGGAACAGGAAGACCATGCGTCCGGGGAACCTGAACCGAGCCGTGTAGTACGCGGCCGGAAGTGAGACGAGCAGCACCAGCAGCGTCGCGAACACGGCGATGATGATGGTCGAGATCAGGTTGTAGGGCAGCGGCGTCTCGGGGGTCGACCACATCGAGATGTAGTTCTCCCAGTGCCACTCGATCGGCAGGTATGTCGGGTCGACCGAGCGGATCTGCGACTTCGTCTTCACGGATCCTGCGAACATGATCAGATACGGCAGCACGAAGATCGCGAGCACCAGGATGCCGGCGGCCATGCGCAGGATGACGCGGGGGAGCGTGACCTGGTCTTCCGTGTAGCGGCGCTTGCGTCCCGGGATGCGGGGAGCGGCGTCGTCGCCTGCGGTCGTGACGAGGGCGGTCTCGGTCAGAGTCATGATCAGACCTCCTTCATGGGCTTGACGGCCTTGACGTAGATCGCGACGATCACGATCACGATGAGGAAGGCCACGACCGACAGCGCGCTCGCGACGTCGACCTTCTTCTGCAGCTCGATGTACTTGAAGATCATCGTCATGATCGTGTCGGCGCCGTAGCCCGGGATCGATCCGGTCATCACCTTGAGGATCGGCAGCGAGTTGAACACGTTGATGATGTTGATGAGGATCGCGACCGCGAGAGCGCTGCGCAGCTGGGGCACGACGACTGTCCAGTAGGTGCGTGTGGCTCCGGCGCCATCCATCTTCGCGGCCTCGAGTGTGTCTGCCGGAACCGTCTGCAGCCCCGCGAGGATCGTGTACGTCGTGAAGGGCAGCGAGACGAAGATCGCGATCACGATCGACCAGGCGAACGCGGTGGCCGGGTTCTTGGTCCAGCCGTAGCCCACCGCATCGTCGGACAGTCCGATGTCGTACAGGAACTTGTTGAAGACCCCGAAGTACGGCTCGAGGCTGTAGTAGAAGACCATGGTGGTCATCACGACGGATGCGGCCCACGGCACGATGACGGCCATGCGCACGATCTGTCGACCCGGGAAGGCCTTGTTCAGGATCTGCGCGAGGCCGAGCGAGATGAGCACGGTGAAGGTCACGACCGCGACGACCCAGATGATCGTGCGGAACATGATCGGCCAGAACTCGGCGAACGTGAACACCGTCACGAAGTTGTCGAATCCGACCGAGCCCTTGTCGAGGCCCGACAGCGAGATGTCACGGGTGGAGTTGAAGAACATCACCCCGGCGGGGAACAGCACCACGCCGATGATGAGGAGGAGGGCGGGGGCGATCCAGGGCAGTGCCTGGAGCAGGTCCTTTCCTCCCGGCCGGCCGCGGGCCGCGCCCGATCGGCGGCCCGGGGTGCGGGGGCGGCCGGTGGCCGCCCCCGCGAGGTTCGGGGATTCTGTCGTCTGGCTCATGGGAATTCCCGAACCTCTCCGTCGCTTGATGTGGGCAGGGTCAGCGGGACTCAGCCCGCGTCGACCTGCGCCTGGATCTCGGCCAGGACGTCCTGGGCCGGCTTCGACTGCAGCTGGCCGAACAGCGCCTTGAAGGCTCCGTCGGTCGCCGACCACTTCGGGTTCGTCGACGGGTAGAACTGCGCGTCGGGCAGCACGTCGAGGAACGGCTTGAGAGCCTCCTCGCCGGAGAGCTGCTCGGCACCGGACTTGGTGACGGGAAGGAAGCCCTCGGCCTGCACCCACGGCACGTACACGTCGGCCGAGTAGTAGTAGTCGAAGAACTTGGTGATCGCCTCCTGCTTGTCACCGTCGTTCTGGAACGCCATCAGCTGGTCCATGACGCCGAGCGTGAACGGCGAGCCGTCCTTCGTCGGGATCGGGACGATGGAGTAGTCGAGCTCGGGGTTGCCCTCCTCGATCTGGCCCACTGTCGGGGGCAGACCCACCTGCATGCCGATCTTGCCCTGGATGAAGATGTCCATGAGCGGCGAGCGCTGGGTCGAACCGGGGTCTGCCTGAGTGGCGCCCGCGTCGATCATCTTCTTGATCTGCTCGGCACCTGCGAGGTTCTCGGGGGTGTCGATCGTGATCTCAGAGGCATCGCCGAACGACCCGCCGCCGCCCCACAGCCACACGGCCGCTTCGGCCTGGGCCTCTTCGGAACCGAGCGGCATGCCGTAACCGGCCACACCGCCGCCGAGTGCCGACACCTTGGTCGCGGCATCGAGCAGCTCGTCCCAGGTGGTCGGAGCCTCGACGCCCGCCTGCTCGAGCAGCGCGTTGTTGACGAACAGGGCGCGGGCCGATGCGATCAGCGGCAGGGCGTAGGCGGTGCCGTCGACCTCGGCGTTCGCGAGGAACGCGCCCTGGAAGTCGGAGTAGGTCTCCTCCGAGACCACGTCCTCGACCGGGTAGAGCAGCTCGTCGCCGACGAATCCGGCGAAGGGTCCGCCGTTGTAGATGTCGGGCGCCTCGCCGGCCTGGATCTTGGTGGAGACGACCTTCTCGAGGTTGTCCCACGACTGCACCTCAAGGTCGACCTTGATGTCGGGGTTCTCCTTCTCGAACCCGTCGATCACGTCTTCCCACAGACCCTTGGTGGCGTCGGAGTAGCTGGGCACCAGAAGGTTGAGCGTCGTCTCGCCCTCGGCGTCTCCGCCGCCTCCCGTCGAGCCGCCGAACCCGCACGAAGCGAGCGTGAGCGTGGCGGTCGCCGCCAGGGCGACGGCACCGAATCGCAGTGACTTCTTCATGTGTATTGCATTCCTCACTGTGTAGGTGGTGCACAGTCGCAAGCACAACTCACGCGACGGTGCGTGTGATCGCCTTCGCCGGTGGCTGGGCGATCGGTTCAAGCCGGGTCGGCTCGAGGAACCCTCCGTGGACCGGATCTGCGGAGGGGCGGTGGAACTTGTTCGATTATTTGTCAGGAGAATAAACAAATCAAGAGGAACCTTGCAGGATTTCCTCGTGTCGAAATACTATGATCGAATCAGCACTTAAACGATCACAAACTTGCAACATCTGGTCCGGAGGGCCCGACATGACCGAACTTCTGCCCGGCGCACACATGCGCGAAGAACTGAACTCGCAGCCCGAGACGTGGGCCCGCGCGGTCGAACTCCGCGACATGCAGGCGCTGCTGCCGGCATCCGGAGCCCGCATCGCGGTCGTCGGCTGCGGAACGTCGTGGTTCATGGCGCAGTCGTACGCGTTCCTGCGCGAGACCTCGGGCCAGGGTGAGACCGACGCGTTCGCCGCCTCCGAGTCGTTCGTCGACCGCGGCTACGACGCCGTGGTCGCGCTCACGCGCTCGGGCACGACGACCGAGGTCCTCGAACTGGTCGACCGCATCAAGGGCCGTGTTCCCACGATCGGCGTGATCGGCGACGAGACCTCGCCGCTCGTCTCTCTCGTCGACGAGGCCGTGCTGCTGCCCTTCGCCGATGAGAAGTCGGTCGTGCAGACCCGCTTCGCGACGACCGCGCTCGCGCTGTTCCGGGCGTCGCTCGGTGAAGACCTCACCGGTGCGATCGAGGATGCCGCTGGCGTGCTCGCCGCCGACTATGACGACGAGCTCCGCGACGCCGAGCAGTACTCGTTCCTCGGCCGTGGCTGGACCGTCGGCCTCGCGCACGAGGCCGCACTGAAGATGCGCGAGTCGTCGCAGTCGTGGACAGAGTCGTACCCGTCGATGGAGTACCGCCACGGTCCGATCGCGATCGCCGCTCCCGGCCGCGTGACCTGGCAGTTCGGTGAGGCGCCCGAGGGACTGGCCGCGCAGGTCGAGGCCACGGGGGCGCGCTTCGTGCAGCATCCGATCGATCCCCTGGCCGACCTCGTGCGCCTGCACCGCGTCGCACTCGACCGGGCCGTCGCCCGCGGACTCGACCCCGACCAGCCGCGCAACCTCACGCGATCCGTCATCCTGGATGCATGACCCGACCCACCTGCGGAGCAGTCGATGACCAGGCCTGAGGATGCGGAGCGCATCGCCGATGTCGTGAGCGACGCGTCGGGTGAGCGGCTCGCCGCAGCGCGGACGATCGGCGAGGGCGCACCCGTGCTCGCGTTCGACGTCGGGGGCACCGACATCAAGTCGGCGCTGTTCGACGCCGACGGCACGGCCCTGGGCCTGCGGCGAACGCCGACTCCTGTGGCCGACGGCGACCGGACCGAGGTGCTGATCGAGCGCCTCGGTGTGCTCGCCGCCGAACTGCAGGCCGATCACCCCGGCGTCGTGCCGCAGGCGGTCGGGCTGGTGGTGCCAGGGATCGTCGACGCGGGTGCCGGACTCGGCGTCTTCGCCAGCAACCTCGGCTGGCACGACTCGCCGTTGCGCGATCTCGCCTCGACGAAGCTCGGCCTCCCCGTGGCGTTCGACCACGACGTGCGCGCGGCGAGCTGGGCAGAGCATCGACTCGGAGGCGCTCGCGCCTACTCGAACTCGGTCGTGCTCGTCATCGGCACCGGCATCGCGGGCGCTCTGCTCGTGGGAGGAGAGCCTTATACGGCGGGCGGCTACGCGGGCGAGATCGGGCACTCGCCGATCGCCGACGGACCCGTGTGCGCCTGCGGTGCGCGTGGATGCCTCGAGATGGTGGCATCGGCCGGTGCCATCGCGCGCCGCTATCGCGAGGCCACCGGCATCACCCCCGACGGTGCGAAAGACGTGATCGAACGTGCCGCGGACGGCGATCCTGTCGCCTCCGAGATCTGGAACTCGGCGCTCGACGCGCTGACCCTCTCGCTCGCCCAGCTCACCGCGGTCGTCGCCCCGGAAGCCGTCGTGATCGGCGGGGGCCTCTCGCGTGCAGGAGGCGCGCTCTTCGACGAACTGCGCGCCCGACTGGCTGAACGCCTGAGCTTCCACCGCCTCCCCGAACTCGTTCCCGCAGAGCTGTCGGGCAACGCCGGCATCCTCGGAGCGGCCCTGCGCGCGAGGGAGCTCGCATGATCCTCACCGTCACCCCCAACCCGGCGCTCGATCTCACCTGGCACGTCGATCGACTCACCCTCGGCGAGACGCACAGGGCCAATGCCGGTGCCGTGCGTGCCGGCGGCAAGGGCCTCAACGTCGCGAGAGTCGCGCACGCGCAGGGCGCCTCGGTGCTTGCGGTGTCGACGGCCGGAGGTCGCAGCGGCGTCGAGCTCGCCGCCGAGCTCGGAGCGAGCGGTGTGCCGCACCGGCTCGTGCCCGTGGTCGGTGCCACGAGGCAGAGCATCGCGATCGTCGACCACGAGCTCGGCGACACCACCATCGTGAACGAGCGCGGCGTGAACCCGACAGACCCCGAGTGGGCGGCCCTGCTCGGCGAGGTCGTCGACGCTCTCCCCGGCGCGCAGGTGCTGGTGATCTCCGGCAGTCTTCCGCCCGGGGCACCCGAGACGCTGCTGCCACTGCTCATCGGCACCGCGCGGGACACGGGCGTGCCCGTGATCGTCGACACGTCCGGCCCCGCCCTGCTGCTCGCGGCGGATGCGGGAGCATCCGTCCTGAAGCCCAACGCCGCCGAACTCGTCGAGGCGACCGGCATCACCGACCCCGTCGAAGGCGCCCGGTCGCTGATCGAGCGCGGTGTCGGCCTCGTGCTGCTGTCGCTCGGTGCCGAGGGCATGCTCGCGGTCACGTCATCCGACGTGCTGCACGCCCGCCTCGATGCCCCGCTCGCGGGCAATCCGACCGGGGCGGGGGATGCCGCAGTGGCAGCCTGCGCGGTGCTCTACGCCGACGGCATCCGCGACCCCGAGGCGATCCTGCGCCGAGCGACCGCCTGGTCGGCCGCCGCCGTGCTCATGCCGCTCGCCGGCGAGATCTCCGACGACTGGGAGGCGCTCGACGCGCGTCTCGTCGTCGCCCCCTTCACCCCCACCGTTCGAGAGGAACGTCTGTGACCCTGGTCTCCGCCCGCGAACTGGTGACCGATGCCGCGACACGCGGCACCGGCATCGGCGCGTTCAACGTGATCCACCTCGAGACCGCCGAGGGTCTGGTGCGTGCATCCGCCGAGTCGGGACTGCCGGTGATCCTGCAGATCTCGCAGAACTGCGCCGACTATCACGGTGGTCTCGAGCCGGTCGCACTGGCGACTCTTGCGATCGCCCGCCGGGCAGCTACGCCCGTCGCGGTGCACCTCGATCACGCCGAGCGGCCAGAGCTCGTCGACGAGGCCATCGCCCTGGGCTTCGGCTCGGTCATGTTCGACGGCGGTGCGCTGCCCTACGACGAGAACGTCGCGATCACCGCGGCCGTCGCCGAGCGGGCGCACGCTGCCGATGTCTACATCGAGGGCGAACTGGGAGAGGTCGGCGGCAAAGATGGAGCCCACGCGCCGGGAGTGCGCACCGACCCCGACGAGGCACGCGCTTTCGTCGCAGCGACCGGCGTCGACGCGCTCGCCGTAGCGGTGGGATCGTCGCATGCCATGACCGACCGCACGGCATCCCTCGACCTCGACCTCATCGCCCGACTGCGAGACGCGCTCGACGTCCCCCTCGTGCTGCACGGCTCATCGGGCGTCGCAGATTCCGTGATCGCCGACGCGGTGCGGGCGGGCATGACCAAGATCAACGTCTCGACGCACCTGAACGGCTTCTTCACCCGGGCTGTCCGTTCGACGCTCGACGCCGATGAGAAGCTGGTCGACTCGCGCAAGTACCTGACTCCGGCCCGTGACGCACTCGCAGGAGAGGCCGCACGGATGCTTCGGCTGTTCGCCCTCGAGACCGCCGAGGTGGCGGGGTGAGCTGCGCGAACCGGGCAGGATGGTGACATGAAGCGCGCCGCTCGTCTGAACGCGATCCTCGACCTCCTGGCCGCCGACGGCGAGGTCAACGTCGACGAGCTCGTCGAGCGCTTCGGAGCATCGGCCGCCACCACCCGCCGCGACCTCGACTCGCTCGCCGAGCAGCGACTGCTCACCCGCACGCACGGCGGCGCGGTCGCCCATTCCGTCGCCTACGAGCTGCCGATCCGATACAAGAGCCACCAGCGCACGCAGCAGAAGGAGAGCATCGCGCACGCCGCTGCAGCACTCGTCGCTCCCGGCATGGTGGTCGGGCTCTCCGGAGGAACCACCACCACGGCGATCGCGGCGGCGCTCGCCGCACGGGACGACCTCGCGGCCGGCCCCGGCATCACGGTCGTCACCAACGCGGTGAACATCGCGGCGCAGCTCGCGACGCGCCCCGACATCAAGGTCGTCGTGACGGGAGGAGTCATCCACTCGCGCAGCTACGAACTCGTCGGCCCGTTCGTCGAGCAGCTGCTGCGAGGCGTGCGCCTCGACATCGCCTTCATCGGCGTCAACGGAATGGATGCCGATGCCGGCGCCACCACGCAGGACGAACGCGAGGCCGCCGTGAACCGGATGATGGCCGAGCGCGCGCGTCGAGCGGTGGTCGTCACCGACAGCAGCAAGCTCGGCACCGTCGCGTTCGCGGCCGTCGGCGGTGCGGAGCTGTTCCCCGTTCTCCTCACCGACGACGGCGCGGACGCCGCATCTCTCGCAGGCCTGCGCGCGGCCGGCTACGAGGTGCTGACCGCCTGATCCTGCGGTCCCGTTCTCCTGTTGAACTCCTTGCGGGGATGCCGCGACCCCTCTCGCGACATCCCCGGAGCAGATGGTGTCCTGTCGTTCCCTCACACTCCCCAGTGCACGAGGGTTTCCCCAGTTCGACTGCGCCTCCCTCGCGCTTCGTTCCCGAAGCCCTTCGCGTGGCACCTTCTGCAGATAAGGAGCGAGGCATCGAGGTCCTGATACATCGAGTGGAGAAAACTTTCAGAGGCCGCTTCCGTGGCACTGGAACGGGGCCCTCACTCCGGTGGACTCGGATGCCGCGGCCAGCGCCACGGCGGGTGCAACGCCGTTCGCGAGCTCGGTGTGCACGGCTCCGAGAAGCTCGCAGGCGATGTCGTCGGGCACGACCACCGGGGCCGCGATCACGCACCGGGTACCCGCGTGCAGCCAGACCCGGGTCATGCCGAGCGCCTCCTCTCCCCAGCGCACCGAGGATCGCCCGAGCTCGCAGGCCGAGAGCACCACCGTGTCGGGGGTCTTCGGGATCAGATCGACGTCGTAGCCGAATAGGGTGCCGTCGACGAGTTCGAAACCCGAGAAGAGCGGGTTGTCGACCGCATGGCGTCCGTGCGCGGCGATGTGCAGCACGTCGACGTGCGCGGCGAGCTCGGTGACCGCCGAGACGCGGGCATCGTCACCCGTCAGGATCGTCGCGCCGCTCCAGGCCGCGGCGGCTCGGCGCACCTCCTCCTCTGCGCGCGCGACGCGGGGGCCGGTCGCGAAGCCCGCCTGCCTCCTCGGTGACGAGGTGAGGGGTCGGTCGGAGTCGCCCAGCCAGCGCGAGACCGAGGTCGCGAGGGTGAACGGCGTGCCGGTCATGCCCGGGAGCATCGCCCAGGGGATGCCGCCGAGAATGCCGGGCACGGTGAGCGCGAGACGAGTCGCACCACCCGTCGCAGCGCGCGCCGGGGCGAGGAGGGCGTCGTCGAGCAGGCGCAGCCTCTCGTCGAGCGACCGTTGCACGACGGACGCCATCGGGCCGCCCTGGGTGAGGGCGGCGACATCGAGATCGGCGCGGAGGCCGTCGAGCGCGGCCTCGATGCGGGGCAGCGACAGTTCGACGATCGACGAGCCGGATGCCGTCGCCACGACGCACAGCAGCTCGTCGCGGGTGAACACGTAGGCGAGGATCGCGGTGTCGTCGCCGAGCCGCGCACGGGTCTCGAGCAGACCCAGACGCTCACGGCTGCCGCTGACCCCGGTCGAGGACCACTGCCGGTCGCGCACGCGGTCGCGGAGCTCGCGCACCCGAGCGTCGGTCGTCCAGTCGGACCCTGCGAGGTCGGCGCGGAGCATCCGCAGCTCGGCCAGATCCGACGACAGGTCCGCGTCGTGCGGGGGACGCACGGGCGCTACCTGCTGGCTCAGATGCCGGGCACGTTCCGACCATTCGAACAGCACCTCGGGGTCGCGCGATCGTGCAGCGGCGGCGAGCCCGGTGAACATCAGCTCGGTGCCGTGCATCGCCACTGACGCCTGCAGGTCGAGAGCGCCGAACGACTGCTGCCAGGCGGTGAGCAGGTCGAGGCCTTCGGCAGCGAAGCGGCGGGCGTCGGCATCCCTGCCCGCGGCGGATGCCCTCGCGGCCCGCACTTCATGGGCGCGCAGTCGCAGCGGAGTAGGGGCGTCGGCGGTGAGTCGCGGCATCCGTCCGCCGTCGGCCAGCCGTGCCGTCAACGACAGTGCGGCGGCTTCGGTGCGGAAGCCGCCCCGAGTGAGTGCTGCGGCGGTGCGCGTGAAGTCCTCGGCCACGGGCGGCGTCGTCGGACGGGCGCGCAGCCGGGCCTCGAGGCGCACGGCCTCGGCGCGAGCGGCCCAGCCCGCACTGCCCAGCGCGGTGAATCGGCGGGATGCCGTCGCGGCGGCGCGCTCCGCGGCGGACGCGTCATGTCGCAGGAGCGATCGGGCGAGGTGGAACTCGGCCTCGCCGCGAGCCTGCCGCATGCGCTGCGCGCCGAACTGCACGGCGACGGCGCCGAGCAGTTCCTCGGCCTCGGTCGTCAGGCCCGCATCGCGCAGCACCTCGGCGCGGTCGAGGTCGCTGATCGCCGCGGCGAGGTCGCTGGTGGCCGCGAGGATCGGGCGCGAGCTCGTCATCAGTCCGAGTGCGGTGACGAGGTCGCCGCCCAGTAGCGCGGCGTAGCCGAGGTTGTGGCGCGCCTCGGCGAGCGGCTCCTGCTGGTCGTGCGCCTCGTAGGCGGCGATCGCGCGCTGAAGATCGGCGGTGCAGTCGTCGAGGCGGTGGCGCTGCATGCTGACGATCGCTCGGCTCATCAGCAGGTTAGCGCTCTCGATCGACCCGTCGTCGAGACTGCCGATCGCCCGCGTCAGGAACTTGTCGGCCTCATCGAGGCGCCCGCCGTGCATGAGCAGGGTGCCGAGCTGTCCGTTCGCGAGGGCGACGGTCTCGGCGCTGAGTCCCGGTCGCGACAGCGCCGCGCGCGACAGCCGCTCGGCCTCGGCTGGTTCACCCGTCTGCGCGAGCACATAAGCCAGGGTCCCGTCGATGCGGGCCCGCAGGTCGTCGTCGTCGGTGCGGGAGGATGCCGCGGCAAGAGCGCGCCGCGCCTGCGCGAACCGTCGGGAGTTGGCCGCGTCGACGCCGCGCCGGTGCAGCTCGCGCGCAGACAGGGGCATCCAACCAGAATGCCGGTCAGTTCGGCCTCAGGGAAGGTCTGCGACCGCATCCGAGGTTCTTTCCGCCGGTCGGGACTGGGCGGCGGGAGCGAGCGCGAGCTCGTCGAGTACCTGACAACGGACTTCACCTAGGATCGGCCTCATGTCAGACAGTGCCCCACGCCCGCTCCGAACTACCCTCCTCTGGGTTCTGGAGCTCGTCGTCGCAACTGCGGCGTGGGGCACTGTCTGGATGCGCCAACTCGGAGCGCCAGGGTGTGGGCAGACCTGTGATGGCACTCTTCTCTACGCCGCTATCGACGCTTTTGCTTGGGTGTGTGTCGTGGTCGTCGCTGCATCCGGAGTGATCTCGTTGCTCTTCGGACGGCAACGATCGATGTCATTCGTCCCCATGATCGGGATCGCCCTGATAGTGATCGGAGCGTTCGTCGCGCACGCCCTGTGCAGTCAGGCGCTGGCCCCTTAGTCCGCAATCACGCCAAACTCATCCTGCATACCCGCTCGTTCTAGACGTCCATACGTCGGGACCGCCAGTCCAGCGCTTAGCGCTCTGGCTTCCTGCGACATCTCACGGGATGCCTGGCTGCATAGAGCCAGACACCCTTTCACCTACGCCCGCTCGACCGGTGTCGGCAGCGTCTTGAGCACGGCGGCGACGGCCTTGGCCGCGGCATCCGCCTTCACCCCCTGCGGAGGCACCGTGCCGAGCTGCGCCGCGATGCGACCCGCGACGTACGGAGCGGCGAATGACGTGCCGCTCCAGATCGCGAAGCCGCCGCGGTAGTCGTCGGGGTCGATCGTCTCGCGGCGGAGCCCGTCGACGTCGGCCCTCGTCGCGGCCTGCTCGCCGCCGACGAACGCCGGCGAGGTGCTGACCACTGCGGCTCCCGGTGCGTACACCTGCACCCACGGACCGACGTTCGAGAACAGCGCGACCGAGCGGGCCGAGGGGTTGAGGGCGCCGACCGACACGTGCGGGGCATCCTTGTCTCGAGGGATGCCGTTGTCGGCACCGGGCCATGGCCACAGGGATGCCGGGAACGACGGCCGATCGATCGCGTCGTTGCCCGCCGAGCACACGACCACGCATCCGAGTTCACGGGCTTTCGTGAGCAGCGCGTGGAGGGTCTTGCTGAACTGACCGTCGACCGGGGACTCGTGGTAGTACCCGAGTGAGAGGTTCAGGACGTCGATCGGATGCCCGGTCTTCGGGTCCTCACGGTGGCGGCGCAGCAGCTCGACCACCTGCGCGACCGTCGTCAGGAAGGTGCTCTCGTCGATCACGCCGAGAGCACCGGCCATGCGGATCGACAGGATGTCGGCCTCCGGGGCGGTCTGCCGGATGATGCCTGCGATGAACGTCCCGTGACCCGCGACCGCGTCGATCTCGCCGTCGAGCTGTCCGTAGAGATCGGGGTAGCGCTCGGGATCCGCGTCGTCCGTGAGCCCGACGGGCACGCCGTCGAGCTCGATGTGCCGGGTGACGATGTCGTCGGGCAGCCAGTCGTGCACGCCGCATCCGGTGTCGAGCACCGCCACCACCGGGCGACGGCCGCGTTTCGGAGCCGCGGTGCGCTGTGGTGCGGGGCCGAGCCATGCGACCGGCTGACGCGCGCCGCGTCCTGGTTCGAGGTAGTCATCGCTGCCTCCCGCGCCCCCTCCGGCGCCGCGGACCGGGTTGGTGCGGCTGAACGGGTTCGTGCGGCTGAAGGGGTTCGTGCGGCTGAACGGATTGAGACCCACGGGGTCGATCGACAGCACGTGCTCGAGGCTGGTCCGGGGCATCGGGGTTCCCGAGCTGCGTCGCGCGCGCTGCAGCACGCGCCAGGCGTCGGGTGGCACGGGTGATTCACCGCGCGTGGGTTCATCGGGGGTCGTCAGATGGGCCCGGAGGAAACCGGGAACGCCGGGGACCAGCGGGTCGGCGGCCCGGAGAGCATCCGGAGACTCGATGTCGAGATTCCAACCGAACGATCCGGCGGCTTCGCGCAGCTCGCGGATCTCCCGGTCGTATGCCTCCTGGCCGTTGTCGACCTGGTCCTGCGTGATCAGCAGACGCTCCTGCAGATACGCGGTCGGGAACGCGCGGACTCCGTCGACCGGCTCTACGGACGGATCCAGTGCTGTCCCTCGACGGATCGATCCTTCCGCTCGGTCCTGCCAGCTCCACCCCTTGGGCTGCTCCATCGTCGGTCCTCTCCTCGCGGGCGGACCCGCGTCCTGTGCGGGGAATCCTGCGAGGTGCGGGACTTGCCCTGCGGTGTGTGCGGGCGGGCCCGCGGTGTGAGCGGGTCGCCCCGCGGTGGATCACAACTCGAACTGCGGGGTCGACAGGGTGCGCTGCTCGTCGCCGACCGTCGTGGTGAGGCGCACGAGCGTCAGCCCGTCGGGTACATCGTCGAACACGAAGCGGCCCGTGTCGCTCGCGGTCGTGGTGCGGGTCCGCTCGCCCTGGGCGAGCTCGATCAGGCCTGCCGCCGTGTCGACCCAGCCGTCGATACGATGCGCGCCGCTCGCGGTGCCCGTGACGTGCAGGAGGATGCTCGTCGTGCCGTCGCTGAACTGCAGGGTCAGCGCGTCCGCGTCTCCCCGCACCGCGCCGAGCGGCTGCTCGACCAGGGTCAGCAGCGCGTACTCCGCCGACAGACCCTCGGTCGCGACGGCCGCGATCATGCGATCGATCAGCGCTGCGGGCATCGGATCGACGTCGCGCCACAGAGACCGGAGGTGCGCGAAGAGCTCGGCATCCTCATGGTTGTCGCCGCCGTTGTTGCCGTCGTTCTCGCTCATGAGGTGCCTCCCGTCTGCGGTGTCGGGGCATCGAGCAGGTCTCGCAGCTTCGCCAGGCAGCGCTGTCTCGTCGGACCGATGCTGCCCACGGCCATTCCGAGGTCGGCGGCGAGTCGTGCGTAGTCCGGTCGTTCCTCGAACGCGATCACGCGCAACAGACGCTGACATCTCTCGGCGAGACGCTGCACGGCAGTCCAGAGTCGGCGGTTCTCGTCGCCGGTCGCCGCACGTTCTTCGGCGGAGGCCTGCTCGGGGAGCAGCGCGTCGAGAGCATCCGCCTCTGTCGTGTCGAGCCGGTTGTGGGCCTTGCCCGCGCGCCAGGCCTCGCGCCGGGCGGTGGTCGTCAGCCAGGCCGAGACGGCCTTCGGATCGGCGATCGCTCGGTGTCCGCGCACCAACTGCAACCAGGTCGTCTGGATCACATCTTCGGCGAGCGTGCGCTCGAGACCGTAAGCGCGCACGACATGCCAGAGCACAGGCGTCATCAGCCGCACGAGGTCGTCCATCGCGCGGCTGTCGCCGTCCCGCCATGCGTCGAAGAAGTCTGCGGCTCGCCTCCAGCGTGCCGCGCCGTCGTCCGGTGCAGGATCGAGGGCGGCGCCGTCGGGTGCGCCGTCGATCATGAGTCCCATTGTGATCACACCACTAAGGAGCACGGCAAGGGCTCGGTGATACATGTACTCGGTTTGTTTATCGGAATATCGGCTTCGGGCTTCGGGCTTCGGGCTTCGGGCTTCGGGCTTCGGGCTTCGGGCTTCGGGCTCCGGGGTGCGGGCATTCCGGCGGAAGGCGGGCGACGGCTGGCGGGAGACGGATGCCGCGGGCGATACCGTGGAGGGGTGATCGCCCTCGCTGTCGTCCTGTTCCTCAACGCCGCCTTCAACGTGCTGGTGTGGCCCCGTTTCTACAAGCGCGTCGCGACCGACCCGCGAGCACGGGATGCCGACGGCAAGGCGACGACCTTCCTCAAGGTGCATGCCGTGCTGATCGCGATCGCCCTGGTGCTTGCACTGGTCTCGGTGGTGGTCGGCGTCGCGGCGCTCACCGGCGCACTCTGACGCTCAGCCCGCTGCGACCGGCTGCTGCAGCTCGGTGATCCAGTCGGCCTGATCTTCGGATTCCGACTGCAGGTAGACCTCGCGGCAGGGTCCGACAGCCGTGGCGCCCCGCTGTGTGATCGCCGCGTTCACCGCGCCCCAGCTCTCGTCGATCGTCGCCATGGATCCGTGGTGGGTGGCGGTGAATGCCGACTCGACGGCGGGCAGCTCGACGATCACGAGGCCGTCGATCGCAGGGCCGTCGTAGGTGAAGCCGACGGTGATGCGCACGCCGTGCCGGTCCATGTCGTATTCGGCGATCGGCAGGCCCGGGGTCGCCCCTGATGCCAGCAGCGCATCGGCCACCCGGTCGAACAGCGGCCCGACGACGGCGGCGACCTCGGGCTGTGTGTCGACCCTCTCGGTCAGGGTCGCGAGGCGGACGTAGGGAAGAGGCTTCTCGCTGATCTCCAGGGCTGACATCGTCGTCTCCTCAGGTAGGGATGTTCGGTTCGGCCGATCCTACGCATCGACGGCGACATCCGACAGGATCACCGGCATCCGACACCCCTCATGGGCGCTCGAGGGTCGGCGGCTTCCATGCCTCGTCCGGTCCGATCGCGGTGGAGATCTTCTGACTGATGACGTGGAGCTGGCGCGTCTGCGCGATCGTCAGGCTGTCGAAGATCACCCGCCTCACCAGCGCGTGATGCGCGGGAGTGGACTCCACGACCTTGTCGTGCCCGCTCGGCGTGAGGATGCCGAGCGTGAACCGGCCGTCGCCGGAGTCGGTCTCGCGGCGGACCCATCCTTTCGCCTCCAGGCGAGAGACAGCGCGGGAGAGTCGCGAGAGGGTGCAGTTGGCGTAGCTCGCGAGCACGCTGAGGCGCAGTGATCGGTCAGGCGCGGAATCGAGTGCGAACAGGATGCCGTGTTCGAAATGGGTGAGCCCGCTGTCTCGCTGCAGCTGGGCGTCGAGAGCGGTCGGGAGGCGCTCGATCAGCGTGGCGACGGACGCCCAGATCTCCAGCTCGTCCGCGCTCAGTGGATCGTCGATCGATTGCTCAGGCATGTCATGACACTACGCCATCTGCTCGTTATTCACTTGCTCAGGCAAGTCAATCCGCATACAGTTACTTGCTCAAACAAGTGAATGCGTTGCCAGGCGACGCGAAGGGGAGTGGTCATGGATCTACGGCTGCACGACGAGAAGGCATTCATCAGCGGCTCCACCCAGGGCATCGGATACGCCATCGCGGCCCAGCTCGCCGCAGAGGGTGCGGAGGTGACGCTCAACGGGCGCACCGCAGAACGCGTCGACGCGGCGGTCGAGCGTCTGCGCGGCGAGCAGCCGGGCGCCAGGGTGTCGGGACTCGCGGCCGACTTCTCGGATGCGGGGGAGGTGGCGCGGCTGACGGACGCACTGGGTGATGTGGACATCCTCGTGAACAATGTCGGGCTCTTCGGTCTCGCCGACTTCGCATCGATCAGCGATGAGGACTGGGCGCGGTACTTCGACGTCAATGTGATGAGCGGTGTGCGACTGTCGCGGGCCGTGCTCGGCGGAATGCTCGCGCGGGGTGCGGGGCGCATCATCTTCATCGGGAGTGAATCCGGGGTCGACGTGCCCGCAGACATGGTGCACTACGGCATGACGAAAGCGGCGATGATCGCGCTGGGGAACGGCCTGGCGAAGCTCACCCGAGGCACCGCGGTCACGGTCAACACCGTGCTCGGCGGTCCGACGTTCTCGGATGGAGTGGCCGCATCCGTCGCAGCCGTGGCCGAGGCTCAGTCCCTCCCCGTAGGGGTGATGAAGGATGCGATCATCGGCCGGAATCGCACGACCCTGCTGGAGAGGTTCATCGATCCGACGGAGATCGCGAGCCTGGTCGCGTATCTGGCGAGCCCGCTGTCGTCGGCGACGAACGGCGCGGCGCTCCGCGCCGATGGGGGCGTGCTCACCGGGATGCTCTGACGACCTCGGAGCATCCGACGTCTGCGGCCGGCCCCGAGTGAAGACAGGGACATCGACAGGAGTGCGCCTCAGGCGTTCTCGTACTGCTTCGCGTGCTCGGCCCAGCGCGACTCGATCGGCAGGGCTCGGAGGGCGCGGTTGCCCAGGGCGAGGGCGACGGCGACGATGCAGAGGGCCGCGCAGACGAGGATCGTCCATTCGCGGCCGATCCAGGTGAGTCCGAAGCCGGCGATCAGCGGAGCGAGCGGCAGCGCGCCCATGCCGAGAACGCCGGCAGCACTGTTCGCCCTGCCGAGCAGCTGTGTCGGCGTCGCGACCATGAAGTAGCCCATCATCCCCGCGTTGAGGGCCGGAAGAAGCAGCACCGAGGCTCCCAGCACGACCACGATCGCCCACGGTTCGGTGACCATCGAGAGCACGATCGTGCCGATCGCCACGACCGAGAGCCCGCTGATCGCGATCACACCGGCGCGGATGCGGGGCACGAGCGTCGGCGCGACGATCGCCCCCACGAGCATCACGCCACCGACGGCGGCGCTGAGCGAACCGATGAGGAGTTCGGAGTAGCCGTCCTGCTGCAGCGCATAGATCGTGGTCGTGATCGCGGCGTTGAAGCCCAGGTTGACGACCGTGATGATGAGCAGCACGCCGCCGAGATCGGGTCGTGAGAGCAACCACCTGAATCCCTCGCGCAGCTCGGCCCACGCTGTGGTCTTCGCGCGGGCGTCTTCCGGTTCGGTGCCCGCGGCATCGGCATCGGCACCCGCTCCCGTGTCGACGATCCCGGCGCGGCGCACCTCGCGCTGCAGCATCCACGCCGTCACTGCCGCGACCGCGTGGCAGAGCGTCATGACGGCTCCGACGAGCCATCCGCCGACGCCGAGCAGCAGGCCGCCGAGGGGGCCGCCGGCGAGCTGGATCGCGGCATCACGCCCCTGGTTCGCGGCCTGCGCACGGCCCATGGCCTCGTCGGGCACGATCTCCTTGATGGCGCTCTCGCCGGCGACGTCGAACAGTCCGCTGCGCGCGGCCAGCAGCACGTCGGCGATGAGGAGCGTGGCGAAGGTCAGCGCGCCCCCGAGCGCCAGCAGGGTGAAGGCGCCCGCCAGCAGGATGCCGATGAGCGAGCCGATCAGCATGAGCAGGATGCGCCGGTGGCGATCGGCGAGGATGCCGCCGGCGAGTGTGAGCAGGAGCCGGGCGACCATGCCTGCGCCGCCGATGATGCCGGCCTGCGCGGGGTCGTTCGTGACGATCAGGGCGAGCAGCGGGATCGCGAAGGCGAACAGCGCGGCCGCGAGCCCCTTGCTCGTGTCGCTCACGAGCCAGGTCAGGTAACGGGTGTTGCGCCACAGGCGGTGGGGCTCGGTCACGGTCGTCATGGTACTCACCGTAATTGCGCAAGAACAGTTGCGCAATACTTATTGCGCAACTTCCGGTGCGGATACACTCTCGGTATGGCGGAGGCGAAGAAGGGCGACGATCAGGTCTGGATGACGTCGGCGATGCTCAAGGCCTACGCCCACCCGCTGCGTCGACGGATGATCCGTCTGTTCTCGCGTCGCGAGCACCTGCGTGCGGCCGACGTCGCTGCCGACCTCGACGTGCCGGCCAACAGCGCGAGCTTCCACCTGCGGGTCCTGGCCGACGCGGGCCTCATCGAGGAGGCTCCCGAGCACGCACGCGACCGTCGAGACCGCGTCTGGAAGTCGCGCAGGGGATCCTTCAATGTCGGAGACCCCGAGCATCCCGTGCCGGACGAGGCCCTGGGCACCGCCATGGTCCGCTCGGTCGCCGACGACCATCAGGACATGCTGAGCCGCGTGATCGCCTGGACGCCCGAGTACCTCTCGGGCCGCGCGACCGAGATGCATGCCGCGTTCTCGCAGCGCATCGTGCGCCTCACCGAGGCCGAGTTCGAAGCCGTGATGGACCGCGTGCAGGAGGTCATCACCGAGGCGGTCGATGCCCACGACAAGGAAGACCCGGCCGGACGACCGTGGCAGATCGACGTCCTCGCGGCCGACGACACCATCTGACGGCGGCGAACGGCCGTTCCCGGACGAACGGCTACTCCGGCGACGACGGCTACTCCGGTGCGTCCGGTTCGCGGTGGCCGCTGAGGATCAGGATGCGACGAAGGTGCATGGCCGCGAGCACGCCTGGACCCATCGAGCGGTGCACGTCGATCGTGCGGTCGTCGACCGTCTCGAGCAGCAGGCGGATCGCCCGCGCTGCCTCGGCCCTCGCGCGGTGATCTGCGGCGGTCACCGGCTCCTCCTGGGCGACGACCTCGGCGACCGCATGGCAGGCGGCCGACAGCGGCTCGGGCAGCGCGGGGTCGAGCACGAGCGCGCCCGGCCGATCCCAGATGGTGTCCGCGATCTCGTCGGAGATGTCGCGGATGAGGTGGGCGACTCGATCGAGGCGCGTCAGGTCGGCGTGGATGTGCTGCGTCTCGCCCCGTCGGCCGCGCGCCCTGACATTGCCGCGACGGCTGTCGTCCGCATCGGCCAGTGCCTGTCGCAGCGCGGAGGTCGTATCGGCGAGGGATGCCGCATCGTTCGCCCATTTCTCGTGCTCGGGCGGCCAGGACTCCGACACGGCCGAGCCGATGTCGTGCAGATGCGTGCTCAACTGCTCGCGGAACGCGTCGACCCGTGCGGCGGCGGCGAGCGTCAGCGGAGCCGGTGCGATCACCACGTTGACGATGAGCCCGATGGCGACGCCGACCGCCATCTGCACCAGATACCCGAGCGAGTAGTCGTCGGCGTTCTGGCCGCCGATGATCAGCACGAAGAGCGCGGCGACCGGCACGTATTCGCGGGCGGCGCCGAACCAGCCGGTGCCGGAGATGAGCATGCCGACCCCGACCACGGCGGGGATCGTCCACCATGTCGGGCCGACGGTGATCACGACGAGGAGGGCCAGGCCGATGCCGGTGGCGAGGCCCAGCAGCGTCTGCAGTCCCGACCGCAGCGACCCCATGAGAGTCGGATACATGCTCACGAGCGCGCCGAGCGGGGCGTAGTAGGGGTACTCGTCGGTGATGCCCGGCATGTGCGGGGCGATCGTCCAGGCGAGACCCACGGCGAGCGTGGTCTTCGCCACGAGCAGGAGGCGGGCCGGATGCACGGCTTCGCGGATCTCGAGCGCGGCCCCCGAGCGGCGCGCTCGAAGTCGCGTGGTGATGTTGCTCACGGCATCCCTTCGTCATCCTCCCCGCAGGTGACGCTATCCGCTGCGCCTCCGTGCTCGCACCGGGTTGCGTCCTGCGCTCGCGGCGGGTAGCGGGTGGGAACACGACGACGCCGGCCGCCCCGCGAGGAGCGACCGGCGTCGAGGGTCGAGCGGATCTCGAAGACCCGGAGGTTCAGGGAATCGCTCGGCGGAACGCGAGGAACGAGACGCCGACGAGCACCACTGTGGCGACGAGTCCCCAGAGTGCGAGTCCGAGTGCACCCGCATCGAGGATGCCGGTCCACACCTGCCCCCAGAGGTCGAGCCTGGTCGCGAGGAACGCGAGTCCGACGAGGACCAGTGCGAGGCCGACGCCGACGATGGTGAGCACCGTCGGGCCCCAGCTCTTGTAGATCGTCGCGCCGGTGAAGCCGATGACGAACAGGAAGAGAGCGAGGGTGAAGTAGACGATGAAAGCCCCGAGCGGACCCGCCTCCCACAGCCACGGCAGGTAGAACACGTAGCCGTTGACGCCGTATCCGTTGGTCAGCGTCTCGATGGCGCCGCCGATCAGGAACACCACACCCATGAACGCGCTGCCGAGGATCGCGGTGAGCAGCGTTCCGAAGAAGAAGTCCCGTCGGGTGATGCTCATCGCCTGCGAGAACGGGAACGTGAGCGTCATGGCCGAGATGCCGATCGCGAAGAAGTACCAGAGCGGGGCTTGGCCGCCTCCGCCGTACTTCGGCTGGTCGCCCGGGATCATCGCGTAGATCAGCACCGAGATGACGACCGCGGAGCCGAGGACGATCAGCGGCACCGCGATGAAGGTCTGACGGTTGATCAGCTGCAGGCGGATGACGTTGAGTGTGCGTCGCATCAGCGCACCTCCTCCTTCGTGGACGAGGCTCTGGTGGCAGCGCCCGCCTCGGCCTTCTGCGTGAGTCGAACGATGAGCTGCTGCAGAGACACCGGAGCCAGATCGAGACCGGATGCCGTGACCTCGGCGCGCTCGTCGGGTGACAGATGGCCGAGAACCGTGACGGATGCCACGCGGCCGAGCGCCTCGCGGTGCAGCACCTCGCGGTCGGCGGCCCAGGCGTCGACCTTGGCAGCATCTCCGACCACGGTGACGGCGCGGTCGCGCACCGCATCCGTGTCTTCGTTGAGCAGGATCTTGCCGTTGTCGATCACGATGACCTTCTCGATGAGGTTCGAGACCTCGTCGATCAGGTGCGACGAGAGGATGATCGTGCGCGGGTGCTCGGCGTAGTCCTCGAGCAGGCGGTCGTAGAAGATCTGACGGGCGACCGCGTCGAGACCCAAGTACGGCTCGTCGAAGAAGGTCAGCTCGGCTCGGGAGGCGAGACCGATGATCACGCCGACGGCCGAGAGCTGGCCGCGCGAGAGCTTCTTGATCGTCTGCTTCATCGGCAGCTGGAACTGCTCGATGAGCTCGTCGGCGAGTTCCTGATTCCAATTGCGGAAGAACAGGCTCGCGGCCTTGAACGCGTGACGCGGGTAGGCGTCATCCGGATACTTCTGGCTCTCGCGGACGAAGCAGATCCGGTTGAGGACGTTGGTGTTCTCGTAGGGGTGCTCGCCGAAGACGCGGACCGTTCCGGACGACTCGAAGTTCTGCGCCGTGAGGATCGACATGAGCGTGGTCTTGCCCGCCCCGTTGCGGCCGAGCAGCCCGTAGATCGCGCCTCCCTCGAGGCTGAGCGACACGTCGTCGAGCGCGTTCTTCTCCTTGTAGTGCTTGGTGAGGTTCTGGACCTCGATGACGGCGGTCATGCGGTGGTCTTCCCTTCTGTGTGGGCTGCGGGGTCTGTGCGGTGGTCTGGCCGCGCCGCCCGTTCGCGGAGCAGTGCGGCGAGGTCTTCGGCGCCGAGCCCCAGCGTGCGGGCCTCGGCCAGGAGCGGGTCGATGTAGCGGTCGGCGAATGCGGCGCGGCGCTCGCCGAGGAGCAGGTCCTTCGCCCCGGTGGCGACGAACATGCCGATGCCGCGGCGCTTGTAAAGCACTCCCTTGTCGGTGAGCATGGCGACTCCCTTCGCTGCCGTCGCGGGGTTGATCCGGTAGAAGCCGGCGAGCTCGTTCGTCGAGGGCGCCTGCGACTCCTCCTCGAGTGAGCCGTCGAGGATCGAGTCCTCGATCTGCTCGGCGATCTGGAGGAAGAGCGGCTTGCCTTCTTCGATCACGAGTCCTCCGCAGTGGTTAGTGGGTTAGTTACTCGACTAGGTAACCACTGAACCTCGATCGTGTCAAGGGTGCTGGTTGCTCCCTTGGTTGCTCCGCTGTCTGAGCCGCCCATGCCGCGGGGCGGGGCCGGCGGGGCGGACGCGAAGAAGGGCGGATGCCGCAGCATCCGCCCTCCCCGTACGAGACGTCAGCCGCGGAGGTCGCGGCCGCAGAGCGCGAGCGCCGACGCCGCGACGAACGCGATCGCGAGGCCCCAGGTCAGTGCCAATCCGCCGGGATCGACGCCCTCGGCGAGTGGCGACTGCCGGTAGACCCACGCATAGGGCGAGAGCGCGTTCAGCCAGTCGAGATCCTTCGACTGCTTGGCGAGGGCCTGCAGGATGTACCCGACGACGGCGATTCCCGCGCCGACCCCGGTCGCCCAGATCCGACGCCCGGTCGCAGCTCCCGCGAGCAGGGCTGCGGATGCGGTGAGGAACGCGAGTCCGGTGAGCGCCGCGCTGGCTCCGACGATCCACCAGCCCTCGAGACCCAGCTGGGCGGAGTCGTTCAACGCCCAGACGACGATGCCCGAGAACGCGCCGAGCCAGAGCAGCCGGACGAGCACGGCCAGTGCCGACTCGAGTGCGTACTGACCGCGGCCGATGCCGTGTGCGAGGTCGAGTTCGGCTCGTCCGCTCTCCTCCGCCCCGGCGATTGCGGAGGAACCCCAGATCACCGCTGCGATCGTGAGCAGGAGAAAGCCCATCAGCCCGTAGAACGTGCTCTGCGTGTATCCGGCGCCGCTGGAGATCTGGTCGTACCCGATGGTCTCGACGAGCTGCTTCGGAAGGGCGTCGATGATGTCCTGCATCTGCCCGTTGCCCCCGATGCTCGGATACAGCGGCAGGTAGAGGAACAGCACGGCGGCGAGGCCGACCGTCCACCCGAGCAAGCTCCGCCACGACTCGCGCAGGTTGCGCCGGAACACCGGAAGGATGCCGGTCATCGCCCGGCCCCCTCATCGGAGCCGTGTGAGCCGTGGTGCCGGTCGCGCCCGTCGCGCCCGTCGTGTCGTGATCTCCGGGTCGGTGCCGCGGTGGCGTCTGCCCCGGCAGCCGCCTGGGGTATCGCGGATGCCGGGGCGGATGCCGCCGGGTCGCCGTACAACCGCAGCACCGACTCTTCGAGGTCGGGTTCCTCGACCGTCAGGTCTCGCACCTCGAATGGCGCGAGTGCCTTGATGAACGGATCGATGGCGCCGTCGATCGTGCCGGACAGCTGCAGGATGCCGTCGGCACCCGTCGCATCGATGCCGCTCAGCCCCGGAATCCGATCGAAGCCGGCGCGGGCTGCCGCGGCATCCGCTGTCGCGAGCTCGACGCGCACCCGTCGGATCGAACCCAGCCGCAGGGAGGCGACGTCGCCGTCGGCCACCACCCGGCCGTTCGCGAGCACGGCGACCTCGTCGGCGGTCTGCTGGATCTCGCTGAGCACGTGCGAGCTGAGCAGCACGGTCTGCCCCGCGTCCTTCGCCTCGCGCACCATCTGCAGGAACTCGCGCTGCACCAGGGGGTCGAGGCCGCTGGTGGGTTCGTCGAGGATCAGCAGCTCGGGCCGGTGCATGAACGCCTGGATGAGCCCGACCTTCTGCTTGTTGCCCTTCGACAGTGTGCGGACGGGGCGCGAGAGGTCGACGCCGAGGCGGTCGGCGAGATCGCGGCCGGTCTGCACCGTGGCAGCGGCGTGGCGGCTGCCCGAGACCTGGGCGTAGAACGACAGCATCCGATGCCCGCTCGATCGGCCCTCGAGGTGGAGCTCGCCCGGTACGTACCCGATGCGTCGACGCAGTGCCGCTCCGCCATGTCGCGGGTCTTCGCCGAGGATTCGCACGGAGCCCGACGACGGTCGGATGATGTCGACCAGCGTGCGCAGCGTGGTCGTCTTGCCGGCGCCGTTCGGCCCGATGAGCCCGAAGACCGTTCCGGGTCGTACGTGCAGGTCGAGCTCGTGCAGCGCGATGCGGCTGCCGTAGCGCTTGTGCAGACGGTCGATCTCGATCGTGTCGGTCATGATGCGTCTCCTTCCGAGGCGTTCGCCTGTGGCGTGAGTGCGTCTCGCGCGCCGTCGAGCAGTGCGGTCGTCGAATAGATGCCGTGGGTGAGCAGCTCGAGCGTCGGCAGGGTGGTGCGCAGAAGCCCCGCCGGGCTCAGCTGGTCGGTGCCCAGTGCGCGAGCGACCTGCGCGCGCATGACGACGGGGGCGAGTCCGATCAGCGTCAGCAACATCGTCGTCATCTCGGGGTCGCTCATCGGCTCGAGCATCCCGGCCTCGCGCTGATCGGCGAGCACATCGCGGGTGTTGGCCAGGAAACTGTCGAACAGCCGATCGGCGGCGGCCGAGCCGTCGGCGAGCATGCGCGCGAGGTAGTCGATGTAGGGGCCGTAGCGTTCGAGGTCGTTGAGGGCGGTGCGGATGCGGTCGCGGGTGGGCGCGACGATGAGGTCGTGATCCTCGTCGATGAAGACGCCGACGACATAGTCGTCGCACGCTGTGCGCAGGGCGTTCTTGTCGCCGAAGTGGTGCACGATCAGCGCCGCGCTGACGCCGGCCTGAGCGGCGATCGTCCGCATGCTGGTGGCGTCGAATCCGTCGCGGGCGAAGGCGGCGATCGCGGCGTCGCGGATGCGGGCACGTGCGGTGAGATCGTCAGAAGCTGAACGCATGTACAGCAGACTAAACAAGTGTTCAGTCTGCGTCAAGGGGTGCCGCTCGTAGTCTTGAGGCGTGGACTTCCCCTACAGCCGCCTGCGTCGCTGGCCCGATGTCGAGGCCGACAATCTGCAGGCCTATGACGCGACCGACCTGCTGCTGGTCGACCGTGCTCTCTCGCTCGAGACCGAAGGGCGCGAGATCGCGGTGATCGGCGACGAGTACGGCGCGATCACGCTCGCGCTCACGGCCGCCGGTCTTGACGGCGTGCGCGTGCACCAAGACCTCGCGACCGGACGGCGTGCTCTCGCGCGCAACGCCGATGAGCTCGGTCTGTCGGGGTTCTCGTCGCACGAACTCGATGCGACCCTGCTCGACGGGGCACGACTCGTGCTGCTGCAGCTGCCCAAGGCGCTCGCCGAGCTCGCGGAGATCGCGGATGCCGTGGCGCGCTGGGCCGCCCCGGATGTCGTGCTCGTCGCCGGCGGCCGGGTGAAGCACATGACCATCGCGCAGAACGAGGTGCTCGGGCGCGGTTTCGTGCATGTGCAGGCGCAGCGGGCCGAACGGAAATCCCGCCTGGTGATCGCGAGTGAGTCGCGACCGGTGCCGTCAGAGCCGCCGTTCCCCGTGACAGCGCAGCACGACGGACTGACTCTGGTCGCGCACGGCGGCGCGTTCGCGGGCGCGAAGCTCGACATCGGCACGCGTGTTCTGCTCGAGGTGCTCGGCCTCCACGGTTCACAATTCAGCACGAATGAGCCGGCACGGACTGAAAACGCCCCAGACCCGGCCAATGCGGCCGATTCATGCTGCGTTGTGAACGCCGAAGAGCCGAGCCCGACCCCGGTCGTCGTCGACCTGGGCTGCGGAACCGGCGCGCTCGCCGCCTCGTACGCTCTCGCGCACCCCGAATCCCACGTGATCGCGACCGACAGATCGGCAGCGGCAGCGGCCTCCGCCCGCGCAACGGTCGCCGCGAACGGCGTCGCGGACCGCGTCACCGTCATGCACGACGACGCGGGGTCCGAGATCGCGGACGCCAGCGCCGACGTCGTGCTGCTCAACCCGCCGTTCCACCTCGGCAGCAGCGTGCACACCGGGGCAGCGACACGTCTGTTCGAGGCCGCGGCCCGCATCCTCCGGCCCGGCGGAGAGCTGTTCACGGTCTACAACTCGTCGCTCGGCTACCGCGCCGAGCTCACCCGCCTCGTCGGCGCCACCGAGCAGCTCGAGCGCACGCCGAAGTTCACGGTGACGCGCAGCATCGGTCGCTGACCGCGTGCGCCTCGCGAGTCCGAAAGCGCCTCGCGAGTCCGACCTCCCGGGATCCGGACTTCGCAGGTGCACAGGGACTTCGGAAGCGCACGCCACGGCGTCGCGACGCGCCCGCTGACCCGTGTCGCACCCCCGCCACGCCCGACCTCGCACGCATGTCCGAAACCCGCACAATCCCCCGGTCAGCCGACGGAACTGAACGTTGCTCGGAATTGCGGATTTGCCCCTGACCGGCCATTTCGTTACGTTGGTTGGTGGGCCTGACGGCCCGAAGACCAGTCCGCGACCACGTCCTTCTTTCGAATGTGCTGTGCTGCGAAGAGGCGTGGACGTACGGTCGATGCTCTATCGCGGTGGATCCGAAATCCGCCGTCCGCGCCGCCACAGCACCATGTCGAAACGGCCGGGAGGATCACCCGGGCGTAACCGAAGCAGGCTCAGCCACCCGAAGGCGAGCCGCAGGGGAAACGTGTCCGAAATCGCTCTTGAAGCGCGCAATCTGTACAAGGTGTTCGGGAAGAATCCGAGCAGTGCCGTCCGTCGACTGAAGGCCGGTGAGAGCAGATCCGCAGTCAGCGACGCAGGAACCGCCGCCGTCATCGACGCCAGTTTCACGGTCAACCGGGGTGAGATCTTCGTGATCATGGGGCTCTCCGGCTCCGGCAAGTCCACCATCATCCGCATGCTCAACGGGCTGCACGAGGCGAGCGACGGATCCGTCGTCGTGAACGGCGACCCCATCACGGGCATCCCGTCGTCGCGTCTGCGGGAGATCCGCCGCGACCGCATCTCGATGGTGTTCCAGCATTTCGCTCTGCTGCCGCACCGTACGGTCGCCGCGAACGTCGCCTACCCGCTCGAGCTGAAGGGCGTCGGCAAGGACGAGCGCCTGAAGAAGGCCGAGGAGATCCTCGCGCTCGTGGGTCTCGAGGGCCAGGCCGACAAGCTTCCGTCCGAGCTCTCCGGTGGCATGCAGCAGCGCGTGGGCATCGCCCGTGCGTTGGCGGCGGACTCCGACATCCTGCTCATGGACGAGGCGTTCAGCGCCCTCGATCCGCTGATCCGTCGCGAGATGCAGGAGCAGCTGCTCGAACTCCAGGAGAAGCTGCAGAAGACGATCGTCTTCATCACCCACGACCTCAACGAGGCCATGTTCCTCGGCGACCGCATCGCCGTGATGCGCGACGGTCGCATCGTGCAGATCGGCACGCCGGAGGACATCCTCACCGACCCCGCCAACGACTACGTCGAGCAGTTCGTGCAGGATGTCGACCGAGCCCGGGTGCTCACGGCCGCGAACGTCATGGAGCGCCCGCGCCCGGTCGTCGCCGACACCGCCGGTCCTCGCACGGCGCTGCGTCAGATGCGCGATGCGTTCATGTCGGCCACCTACGTCACCGGCCGCGACCGCAAGCTGCGCGGCATCGTCACCGACCGGGATGCCGTCAAGCTCGTTCGTCAGGGTGTGTCGACGCTCGAGTCGATCATCAAGCCGGTGCCGCAGAGCGTCAGCAAGGACGAGGTCCTGATGAACCTCTTCATCCCGTCGGTCGAGTCGCCGCTGCCCCTGGCCGTGGTGGATGCCGAGGGGCGCCTCGTCGGTGTGATCCCGCGCATCACCCTGCTCGCAGCCCTGGGTCCCGGCCCTGGCGCCACCGGCGAGCTCACCCTGCCGCTTCTTCCGATGCCGCAGGCCGAGATCGACGCAGTGCTCGATGACGGGTGGACCGCCGACCCGGCGGACGCCGTGAAGACAGAGGAGGTGCGCTGATGGATGGTTTCCGCATTCCCCTCGGCAGCTGGGTCGCGACCGGAGTCGACTGGATCAAGACGAACCTCGACGGTCTGCTCGACGTCATCTCGTTCGTCGTCAGCTTCCTGGTCGACGGACTCACCCGCGCCCTGCTCAGCCCGCATTTCGTGGTCATCATCGTGATCGCCGCGCTCATCGCCTGGCTCGTGCGCTCGTGGCAGCTCGCTGTCGGCACGGTCGTCTCCTTCGGGCTCATCGTCGCCATGGGCCTCTGGGTTCCCGCGATGCAGACTCTCGCCCTCGTGCTCGTCGCCGCCGTGATCGCGGTGCTGATCGCCGTGCCGCTGGGCATCTGGTCGGCCCGCAACGCCACCGTTCGTGCGGTGCTCAAGCCCGTGCTCGACTTCATGCAGACCATGCCGGCGTTCGTCTACCTGATCCCGGCGATCGTGTTCTTCAGCATCGGCGTCGTTCCGGGTCTCGTCGCGACCGTGATCTTCGCGCTTCCTCCGGGCGTGCGGCTGACCGAGCTCGGCATCCGCGGAGTCGACTCCGAGACGGTCGAGGCAGGTCAGGCGTTCGGAGCGAAGCCGGGGCAGATCCTTCGCGGCATCCAGCTTCCGCTCGCGATGCCGACGATCCTCGCCGGCGTCAACCAGGTCATCATGCTCGCGCTCTCGATGGCGGTCATCGCCGGAATGGCGGGCGCCGACGGCCTCGGAAAGATCGTCGTCGAGGCGATCTCGACCATCAACATCGCCAAGGGCGTCGAGGCGGGCCTCGGCGTCGTGCTCATCGCCGTGTTCCTCGACCGCGTCACGGCAGCGCTCGGCGACCTGGGCAGCAACCGCTCGTCGCTGCTCGGCCTGCTGGCTCGTCGTCGCACGCAGAAGCGCCTCGCCGCGGCATCCGCAGCGTCGGAGGTGACTGATTCGACCGCATCCGCTCCCGCATCGGCTGAGGCGGCCGCTGCGAAGGATGCCGAGGACGAAGCCGAGCGCCAGAAGGCCGCACCGCGCCGCACCGCCGTCGGCGGCGGCGTGCACTGACTCATCCCTCCCACAAGAGAACACGCAACACCGCAGTACGCAGCAACACCGCAGTACAGCAACACAGCACCCATATATACGTAACGAGAGAGACATACACATGAAGAAGAAGTTCCTGACGATCGCGGCCCTCGGAGCCGCAGCGACCCTGACCCTCGCCGGATGCAGCGGCGACGGCATGGGCGGCACCGGTGGAAGCACCGGCGGTGGAGACACCGGTTCGGGCGACAAGGGCACGATCACCCTCGGGTTCCTTCCCTCGTGGACCGACGGCCTGAGCACCGCGTACCTGCTGCAGGACCAGCTGGAGAAGATCGGCTACACCGTCGAGATGAAGACGCTGACCGAGGCGGGCCCGCTGTACACCGGCCTCGCCCAGGGCGACGTCGACATCTACCCGTCGGCCTGGCCCGAGCTGACTCACGCCGAGTACATGAACACCTACGGCGACGACATCGAGGACCTCGGCGCGTACTACGACAACGCGAAGCTGACCATCGCTGTTCCGGAGTACTCCGAGCTGAACTCGATCGAGGACCTCGCGGGCAAGGGCTCCGAGTTCGACGGCAAGATCTTCGGCATCGAGCCCGGAGCCGGTCTCACCGCGCAGACCCAGAAGATGATGCCCGAGTACGGTCTCGACAGCGAGTACGAGCTCGTCACCTCGTCGACCGCGGCGATGCTCACCGAGCTGAAGTCCGCGACCGACAAGGAAGAGGACATCGTCGTGACGCTGTGGCGTCCGTTCTGGGCCAACGACGCCTTCCCGCTGAAGGACCTCGAAGACCCCAAGGGCGCCATGGGCGAGTCCGAGGCTCTGCACTTCCTGGGCACGAAGGGCTTCGCCGAGGAGTTCCCCGAGGCCGCTGAGCTGATCGAGCAGATCAAGCTCGACGACGAGCAGTACGGCTCGCTCGAGGACCTCGTCGTGAACGAGTACGGCGAGGGCAAGGAAGCGGATGCTGTCGACGCCTGGCTCGAGGAGCACGGCGACGCCTTCGACTGGGTCGTCAGCTGACCTGACTCTGCTCGCTCCGCAGCAGGGGGCGAATCACTCTCCGATGGGCGGAGGATCCGATGCGGATCCTCCGCCCATCGCTGTGTCCAGCGCCCGTCAGCGGGCGTGATCTTCGATCACGATTCCTTGATGTATCGATGTACTGAAACAGCGCACCGGGCTCGGCGTCACGAACGGACAGTCGCCCTGTCCTGTGTGTGGGTCGAATCATCGGCCTCTCTTCTCCCTATGCGTCGCCGGGCTGAATGACGCTCCTCAGATCCGTCCCGGATCGTGGATCCGCCCGTGGACGCGTCTCGTCGATTGAGGACTTGATGACAGCAGCAGCAACACCGCGCCGACGTCGAACACGCACCCTTCTGGGAGCGGCGCTGATCGGCGCGATCCTCCTCGCCGGAGGGCTGCCGACCACGCAGGAGCCAGCGCAGGCGATCGAGGATGCACAGAGCGTCACCCGCACCGCGACGACTTCGACCATGAACTATCGGGGCGGAGTCACGGCGACCCTGTCTCTCACCCAGGCGACCACGCAGTACGGGTCGGCCGGGGTGCAGTTCCTCGCGACGACCCCGCACTCGGCATACGGAGCGACCGCTGCCATGTTCGCGCCGGGGCTGGACCCCGCCACGACTCCGACGGTGGGGCTCGAGGCCTACGCGGGCATGTGCGGAAACCTGAACTTCACGGGATTCTGCCCCGGCAACGGAACTCTCACCGTCACCTTCAACCGTGCCGTCACCGACCCCATCCTCGACATCTCGGGGCTCGGCGGCTACGCGCAGTGTGTCGAGGTGCGCAACACGTCGGAGACCTACTGCAACATCATCAGCGGCAACGGCCTCACCGTCGGAACGAACGCGGATGGCGACAAGACCGCAGCCGGCTGGATCGACATCCAGCTCGACATCACCACTCCCGGCGTGACGTTCTCGACCGTCGCGGGCGCGCAGAACTTCAGCGTGACGCCCACGAGTCTCACGACCGCGGTGAAGTCGAGCAGCTCTCGGTGCGACACGATCCTGCCGGATGCGGCCGAGCTCGGCGGACGCACCATGACGAGCACCTCGCTCGCCGGGTGCGGATCCGTGGCGCTCAAGGGCACCTTCCAGACGGTGACGTTCAGCATCGGCACGCACATCCAACGGGCACCGGTCGCCGACGGCTGGGCCAGCGGATACAACACCGCAGACCTCGGCACGCGTCTCGCCGACCTCTTCCGCCTGTCCATCCGCCTGCACGAGGACATGGGCGATGCTCCCCTCAGCTACGACGCCGCTCAGGCCGCTCTGCACGTGCAGGGACCCCTGCGCCTCGGTGCCGGCATCACATCGGATGCCGACGCCACGGCGAAGCCGACACTGTCGCCGAAGTCCAGCGCCACCGCATCGCTCGACACGGATGACGCGATCGGCGACGGGGTGCGTGCACCGAGCGCGATCAGGTCGACCCCCTACTCGCTCGTCGTACCGCTGACGGGGACGACGCTGCCCGGGACGGTCGCCGGATGGATCGACTTCAACAGGAACGGGATCTTCGATGCCACCGAGCGGGTGCAGGCGGTCTTCATCGCCGGGGCGACCTCGGTGGCTCTGACGTGGGCTGTGCCCGGGGCCGCGGTGGTCGGTGACACGTACCTGCGTCTGCGCACGGCGTTCACGGCATCCGAGGTGGTGGATCCTCGCGGGATCGCGCAGTCCGGAGAGGTCGAGGACTACATCCTGAGGGTGGCCGCGGCGACGCCGGGGATCGAGGTCGTCAAGCTCGTGAACGGAGACGACGCGAACACCGCCCCCGGAATCAGCGTCGACGCAGGATCGATTCTCACCTTCGAGTTCCGGGTGACGAACACCGGCAACGTGCCGCTGACCGCGGTGCAGCTCACCGACAACGTCATCGCGGCAGCAGAAATCATCCCGGTCGGGGTCTGGGACGGCACGCTCGACCCCGGCGAGGTGGCCGTCTTCACCGCAACCCGCGCCGCGCCGACGACGGGGAGCACGCTGCACACGAACACCGCGACCGCATCCGGTCAGCCGGCATCCGGCGGAGCGCGGATGACCGACACCGATCCGGCGAACGCGACCACCCGCGAGATCCTGGCCTCGATCCTGGTCGAGAAGATCGGCGAGGACGCGAACGGCGACTGGGTGCGCATGGACGGGTCGGGCTTCCGGCTGCTCACGGATGTCGCGGGGGCCCCGGGAGTCGCAGTCACGCCGGGGCTGATCGCGGGGGCCGAGGTCGGCACCTTCACCGCGGCCGGCGTGCGTCCGGGCACCTACTGGCTCGAAGAGACGAAGGCGCCGGAAGGTTTCGCGCTCCTCGCGGAGCCCGTCAAGGTCGAGGTGTCGGTGACCGGGGTGCTGTCGATCGCGGCGGGGCAGTCGAGCCCGCAGGTCACTGTGGCAGCTAACACGATCTCGGTTCGCGACGTGCCCGCGTTCGTGCTGCCGGCGGCGGGAGGCACCGGCTCGCAGGGCTTCACGCTCGCCGGAGGCCTGCTGATCGGCCTCGCCCTCGCGGTTGCAGCCCTGATCGAAGCGCGTCGTGCGAGGCGCGTCAGCTGACCGCAACCCCCTCCGTGGCCGCTCGGCGCGGGCGTAGCCTGTTGCCGTGGACGGGTTCGCGGCGGTCGACTTCGGGTTCGCCCGCGAGGTCCTGCAGCGGGGCATCGCGGCGCTCTACCTCGTCGCGTTCATCTCGACGCTGAATCAGTTCCGTCCACTCCTCGGCGAGCATGGACTGCTGCCGGCGCCGGTGCTGCTCGACTGGATCGCCGAGAAGAGGGAGCGACGTCGGATGCTGCACCCGACCCTGTTCCTCCGCATCCGGTACTCGGACAGACGACTCTCGCTGCTGTGTGGAGCGGGGATCGCTCTCTCGGTCATCCTCGTCCTCGGCATCCCGCAGTGGGGGCCGCCGTGGGTGCCGATGCTGTGCTTCCTCGCGATGTGGCTCGGGTACATGTCGATCGTCAGCATCGGTCAGACGTTCTACTCGTTCGGATGGGAGATGCTGCTGCTCGAAGCGGGATTCCTCGCCGCGTTCCTCGGCTCGAACGACCAGCCGCCGCCGACCGTCGTGATCGTGCTGTTCTGGTGGTTGCTCTTCCGGGTCGAGTTCGGTGCCGGCATGATCAAGATCCGGGGCGGGCAGGAGTGGCGCGACCTCACCGCGCTGACCTATCACCACGAGACGCAGCCGATGCCGGGACCGCTCAGCCGTCAGGCGCACCTGCTGCCTCGGTGGTTCCATCGAGGCGAGGTCGTCGGCAATCACTTCGCGCAGCTCGTGGTGCCCTTCTTCGTGTTCGCACCGATCCTGTCGGTGTGGGTTCCAGGGCCGGTGCCGCAGATCGTCGGCGCGGTGGCCGCCGTGATCGTGATCGCGACGCAGGTGTGGCTCGTCGCGACGGGCAACTTCGCCTGGCTGAACTGGGTCACGATCGTGATCGCGTTCTCGGCGATCGGGATGCCGGGGGTGGGGACTCCGGTCGCCGAGCGAGCGGACGCGGACGAGTCGCTGTGGCCCGGCATCCCCCTGTACTGGTTCGTGATCACCGCAGCGGTGGCGCTTCTGTATCTCGGGGTGAGCTGGCCGGCGCTGCGCAACCTCTTCGCGCGACGCCAGGCGATGAACGCGAGCTTCAACCGCTGGCAGCTCGCCAACGCGTATGGCGCCTTCGGCACTGTCACGAAGGAGCGGGTCGAGATCGTGGTCGAGGGGTCGGTGGATGATGACGGTCTGCTCTGGCAGGAATACGAGTTCAAGGGCAAACCGGGCGACGTGCGCCGCATCCCGCGCCAGTTCGCCCCGTACCACCTGCGCCTCGACTGGCTCATGTGGTTCCTGCCGCTCGGCCGCTCCCTCGACGACTGGTTCACCGTGTTCCTGCTGCGATTGCTCGAGGCCGATGCTCCGACGCTCGCCCTGTTGGGCAGAGACCCGTTCGACGGCAGCAGCCGCGATGGGTGCGAGCAGTGTCGTACCGCTACCGCTTCGCCACCCGTGCCGAGCGGCGAGAAGACGGTGTGATCTGGGTGCGCACGCGCCAGAGCGTCGTGCTCGGTCCGCTCGGGCTGAGGTAGATCGCGCGCCCAGGGGAGGAGGCAGTCACCCCTCAGCGGCCATGAACAGGCCCACGCCGAGCGCGGCGAAACGCCCCGGCCGGGCGCGGGGCCCGGACGGAGCGTTCCGTCTCGCTGCAGACGGTCAACTGACCTTCTTGCGGTAGGCGATGATCGCGAAGACGTAGCCGACGATCAGGATGCCGATGCACCACGCGAGGGCGACCCAGATGTCGGTGCCGACGGGCTGCTCGGCGAACAGCGCCTGGATGGTGTTCACGATCGAGGTGACCGGCTGGTTCTCGGCGAACCACTGCACGGGTCCGGGCATCGTGTCGGTCGGCACGAAGGCCGAGCTGATGAACGGCAGGAAGATCAGCGGATACGAGAACGCGGTCGCCCCGTCGATCGTCTTGGCACTGAGGCCCGCGATGATCGCCAGCCACGTGAGGGCCAGGGTGAACAGCAGCAGGATGCCGATGACGGCGAGCCACGCGAGCGGACCGGCACCGGTGCGGAACCCGAGCAGGAACCCGACGGCGAAGATGATCGCCAGGGTGATGCCGTTCGCGACGAGCGAGGTGAGCACATGGGCCCACAGCACACTCGATCGGGCGATGGGCATCGAGTGGAAGCGCTCGAAGATGCCGCTCTGCAGATCGTTGAAGAGCCGGTACGCCGTGTAGGCGATTCCGGATGCGACGGCGATCAGCAGGATGCCGGGGAGCAGGTAGTTGACGTAGTTCTCGGAGCCGATGCTCTGCTTGAGAGCCCCTCCGAAGACGAACACGAACAGCAGCATCAGTGCGATCGGGGTGACCGCCGTGGTGATGATGGTGTCGGTGCTGCGGAAGATGTGCCGCATCGAGCGGCCGGTGAGTGTCGCGGTGTCGGCGACGACGTGCGTGCTCATGCTGCGTTCTCCTTTCCTGATTCTGCGGTCGACGTGGTGCCGACGAGGGTGAGGAAGATCTCCTCGAGGGTGGGCTGCTTCTCGACGTACTCGACCTTGGCGGCCGGCAGCAGGCGCTTGAGTTCTGCGAGCGTGCCGTTCGCGATGATCCGACCCTCGTGGAGGATCGCGATGCGGTCGGCCAGCTGCTCGGCCTCATCGAGGTACTGCGTGGTGAGCAGCACGGTCGTGCCGGTGTTCGCGAGTTCCTTGACCACGTTCCACACCTCGATGCGGGCTTCGGGATCGAGTCCCGTGGTCGGCTCATCGAGGTAGATGACCTCGGGGTGCCCGACGAGGCTCATGGCGATGTCGAGTCGGCGACGCATGCCTCCCGAGTACGTCCCGACCTTGCGGGCACCGGCATCGGTCAGCCGGAAGCGGGTGAGCAGGTCGTCGGCGATGACTCCCGGGTCCGGCAGATGCCGCAGCTTCGCGACCAGCACGAGATTCTCACGACCGGTGAGGATCTCGTCGACCGCGGCGAACTGACCGGTGAGACTGATGCGCTGCCGCGCGGCGACAGGGTCGGCGGCGACGTCGATTCCCTGCACGGCGGCGGTGCCGGCATCCGACGTCAGCAGCGTGGAGAGGATGCGGACGATCGTGGTCTTTCCGGCGCCGTTCGAGCCGAGGAGGGCGAAGATCGACCCCTTCTCGACCTCGAAGTCGACGCCGCGCAGCACGCGGAGGTCCTTGTAGGACTTCTCGATGCCGCGGACGGCGATGGCGGGTGCGTTCATGATCGAGACTCCTTCTTCTTCGCGTCGTCGACCGCCTTGTTCAGGCGGGCACGTTCCTTGTCGATCCAGTGGGTTCCGCCGTAGGCCTCGGCGTAGGTCTCGGCGAACGAGACCGCGTCGTCGCCGACGATGTCGTCGATCGGGGTGCCGTCGATGGCGGCGCGCTCCCACAGGTCGGCGAGGTCGAGGAAGATCTGCACGAGGATGTCGCCGTCGGTGATGCCCCCGTAGTACATCGTGTAGCGGTGCTGGGCGTTGGCGACCGTGCGGTACGGCTCGGGGAGGGCATCGATGCGCTTCTTCGCATCGCGGTACTGCTTCTTCTGCTCGAGCGATCCGGTGAGCGCTTCGATCCACTTGGCGGCCATGTCAGTTCTCCTTGTTCGTGGTGCTGTCGGTGTTGTTCGTGTTGAGTCGTTCGATGTGCTGGGAGAGGAAGCTCCAGGTCTTCCAGAACTCCGCGAGCTCCCGCGTGCCCGCGGGGTTGAGCGAGTACACCTTGCGGGGCGGACCCTTCTCGCTCGGCACCTTCTCGACGTCGACGAGCTTCTTCTGCTCGACGCGCACGAGGAGTGCGTAGATCGTGCCCTCGGCGATGTCGGTGAACCCGTGATCGCGCATGCGGGTCGTGATCTCGTAGCCGTACGCCGGCTGCTCGGCGAGGAGGGCCAGGACGATGCCCTCCAGAGTGCCCTTGAGCATCTCGGTCATCTGTTTGCCCATCGGGACCTTCTTCCGGTTCGGTTGGTACTCAGTGTTGCTGGGTACCGGTACAAAGTAACACTGAGTACCGGTACTTAGCAACACCGAATACTGGGCCTTCTCGGAGGGCTGTAGCGGAGGCGGCCGTCAGGTGCGCAGAGTCCACGCCTGAGCGCGCGCCCGCCGCCAGGGCAGCAGTCGGTCGAAGAGCCGGCGCGGCGCCTCAGCGACCGCCGTCGTCGGAGCGACGCCGAACTGCACGATCTCCTCGGCGCCGTGATGCACCACCCGATACAGGGCGGCGCCGAGGAGCACGCCGAGCCCGATCGACATGACTGGCCCCACACGGCGTCGTGCCGGCGGGACGGTGCGGGTGGTGCGGCGACTAACCGTTCAGCCGAGCGGCCGCGACCCGCGCGTCGAGCAGAGGCAGCACGCGGTCGCGGTCTGGCTGCGGGCAGATGTCGAGGGCGTTCGCGAGTTCGAGCGCGAGGGCGGCGTGACCCGCGGCGTTCGGGTGGAACGGGTCGTTCATCATGCCCCACGGCACTCCGCCGTTGCCCAGGTCGGTGAAGCGCGCGTGCTGGTCGACGAGGATCACGTCTTCCGACGCGGCGACCTCGCGTACGGCATCCGCGAACTCCACGATCCGCTCGCGACCGGGCGCGTTCGGGATGTCGATCGACGGCGGCGTCTGCAGAACGACGATCGCGCCCGCCGCGCGTGCACGTGTGACGAACTCGCGCAGCGACGCGGCGAACTCCGCGGGGCTGACGGTGATCTGGCCGGGGCCGGTCGCCATGTCGTTGGTGCCGATCATCAGGGTCACGATGTCGGGGTGCCACGCCGCGATGCGACGATCCCAGTCGCCGAGGATGTCGGTGATGCGGTGTCCGCTGATCGCCGTGTTGATGATGGCATCACGGGTGCGGTCCAGCTCTCCGCGGATCAGCTCGTGCAGATGCTCGGCGTAGCTGCGGCCGCCCTGCGTATGCACGAGTCCGTGCGTGATCGAGTCGCCGGTGATGACCCAGTTCAGCGGCTCGACGCCTGCGAGCGCGTCTGCGAGGCGGCGGAGATCGGATGCGGCGGATGCGGGGGATTCGGCGTTCGGCACGCCCTAAAGACTAGCGGCGGGGTCAGCGGAAGACTTCAGTGGAAGACTGGTCTCATGGCTTCCCCTCTGCTCGATGACCTCCTCGCCCGCATCGTCGACAGCGGTCTGCTCGATGATCCGGTCGCGGAGAACGGTCTCATCTACGGCCGGGCGACGATCGACGCCGCCGGTGCTGTGGTCACGGTCAACGTCGACCCCGAGCTCGAGGATGACGAGGAGAGCCTCGACGTCGATGCGCTGCTCGGGGCGATCACCCGCATCCTGTCGGTGTCCGAGTCGCGGTGGCGTGCGGTGATCGACGAGGTCGCCGACGACATCGACGAGGCGGTCGACGACGAGCCGGTGCTCGAGCAGACCGACCTTCGTGACGACCTCGAGGCCACCTCCGTCGTGGTGTTCGCCGATGCGGTCTTGATCGCCTTCGACGCGCCGAAGCAGTTCCCGGACTCCCGCATCCTCGTGCAGCTCGACGACGAACTCGAGGTCGCCAGCATCGAGGTGCGCGATCGCGACGGCGGCGCCGACGACTAGACGATCGAGACCGACAGGCTCAGCGGTGACGACCGCTGAGCCCGCCCGGCGTCACAACCACTTCTTGTACTTGAACACCCCGTAGAGCGCGACCGCGAACGCGGCCATCGCACCGATCGCCATCGGGTAGCCGTGCACCCAGTGCAGCTCGGGCATGACGTCGAAGTTCATGCCGTAGACGGTGCCGACGAGCGTGGGGGCGAAGATGATCGCCGCCCACGACGAGATCCTCTTGATCTCGTCGTTCTGCGCCAGCCCCGCCTCGGTCTGGCGCCGGGCGACCAGAGCGGAATGCACGGTGAGCGCGTTCTCGAGGATCGCGCGGAACGAATCGACCCGCTCATTGACCCGGATGACGTGGTCGAGCACGTCGCGGAGCGAGCGCTGCAGCTCCTCGTCGATGCGGTACTTCTCGGACCCGCGGCGCAGCCATTCCAGCATCCCGGCGAGCGGATGCACCGCGCGCTGGAAGTTGATGACCTCGCGCGAGAGCTCGTAGATACGGCGCGACAGGGCGTCGTCGTCGCTGTCGCCGAAGAGCTGGTCCTCGATCTCGTCGATGTCGTTGAGCAGTCCGGTGACGATCGGCTCGTAGCCGTCGACGACCTCATCGAGGATCGCGTAGAACACCGCCTCCGGTCCCATCGCGAGCAGCTCAGGGTGTGCCTCCATGCGGCGGCGCACGCCCACGAGGTCGGGCGACTCGGCGTGCCGGATCGTGACCACGAAATCGGGGCCCACGAACAGGTGCAGTTCGCCGAACTCGATGGACTCCTGCTCGTCGCGGTAGCGGGCGGGGCGGAGCACGGCGAAGAGCGTGTCGCCGTAGCGCTCGACCTTCGACCGCTGGTGCCCCGAGAGTGCGTCTTCGACGGCGAGCGGATGCAGGTCGAACTCGCGGGCGACCGAGGCGACCTCCTGCGGGCTCGGCCGGTAGAGGCCGATCCAGGCGATGCCGCCGTGGGCATCGAGCGACCGGTAGGTCTCGTCGAGGTTCTTCGGGGTCTCCACGCGACGTCCGTGGACGTACACGCCGTTGTCGATGAGGGCCATGGCTGGCTCCGTTCTCGCAGGCGCACGCCGAGTCGAAGAGGGCGTGCGCAGTGTTTCGTCAGGGGGCGGATGACGCCGCCGACGGCTGCGGAGCAGAACGTGCAGGTGCGGAGCCGGAGCTCAACGCACGGATGCAGTCAGACGCGACGCAACGAAGGCGGCGTCGCAACTATCACCGGACATCGCCATCACCGCCTCTCGCGCTCTGAAGGGGTCATGTGACCCGACTCGCCAGCATACTCCTGCCGTCTGGACGCGGGATCCATGCGGCCCGGGACTGTCGGCAGGCCGGCGTGGGCAGGATGCCGGGACTCGTGTCAGCTCGCGCTGATGCCGACGAGTTCGGCGCTCTTCTGCCACAGCGCCTCGGCGAGTGCGGCATCCTCGATGCGCGGGTTCACCCGTCGCGTCAGCACCCGCTCGTCGTAGTACTCGCCCGAGATCCAGGTCTCGTCCGGCGTCCCCTCGATGAACCAGCTCAGCGTGCTGCCGCCCTTCTCGCTGCTGATCAGCAGCAGACGCTTGAGCGGGGTGCGGTAGACGAACCGCATGAGTGTGTTCGAGTCCGAGGCGAAGTTCGTCTGCACGGTGCCGGGGTGGAAGGCGACCGAGCTCAGGCCCTCGCCGTGGAACTTGGCGTGCAGGCTCTTCGTGAAGAGCACGTTGGCGAGCTTCGCGTCGCCATAGGCCCTGTTCGCGCTGAAGTTCTTGCGATTGTCGAGGTCGTCGATGTCGAGCCGTGCGAACAGGCGGTGCGCGACGCTCGACGTGTTGATGATCGACGCGCGGCCGGCGCGCAGCTGGGGCAACAGCAGGTTCGTCAGCAGGAACGGCGCCAGGTGGTTCACCTGCAGGGTCTTCTCGAAGCCGTCGACCGTCGGGGTCTGATCGCCGAAGATGCCGCCGGCGTTGTTCGCGAGCACGTCGATCCCGCCGTCGCCCACGGTGTCGGCGATCTTCGTCGCGAGCTCGCGCACGTCGTCGAGTCTGGCGAAATCGGCGGTGAACCACTCGGCGCCGGTGTCGGCGGCGACCGCCCGCGTCTTCTCGACAGAGCGGCCGACCAGGATCAGCCGATGCCCGGATGCCGCGAGCTGCCGTGCAGACGCCGCACCGATGCCGTCGGATGCTCCGGTGAGGACGATCGTCTTCGGGGTCACGACGCGGCCTCCAGCGGCTGGTCGACGGTCGGTTCGACCGTGCCGCGGCTGCGCGCGACGTACACGGTGTTGGACGACGTCCCGCCGGTGACGGCATTCGCGAAGTCGACGACGTGGGCGACGGCGTCATCGAACACGGCGTGCATCTCGACCATGAACTCGTCGTCGGGCGGATCATCCGACCACAGTGCGAAGACCCCGCCCGCAGCGAGATGCCGGTCGAGTGCGCTCAGGCCTGCGGCGGTGTACAGGTCGCTGTGCGTGGGATCGAGCTGGTGACGTGGCGAGTGGTCGACATCCAGCAGGATGGCGGAGTATCCGAGGTGTCCGTCGGCGGGCGCTGCCCGGACCAGGGCGAAGAAGTCGTCTTCGACCAGGGTCGTGCGCGGGTCGTCGACGAGCTCCGCCGACACCGGCAGCAGCTTTCGTCGGTGCCAGCCGATCACCGCGCCGAGTCGATCGACCACGGTGAGAGACGCCACGCGCGCATCTCGCAGTGCGGCGACCGCGGTGTACCCGAGGCCGAGGCCCCCGACCAGGACTGAGAGGTCGTCGCCGTCGACGGCGCCGAGGCCGAGATTCGAGAGCTCTTCCTCCGCCACCGTGAACAGGCTCGACATCAGGTATTCGTCGCCGAGCTTGACCTCGTAGATCTCCTCGCCGACCGCCGGCTCGGTGCGTCGGCGCAACGTGAGCTCTCCGATCGGCGTCTCCTGCCAATCGAGCTCTTCGAATCGGGTGATCACTGGGGGGTCTCCCGGTCGTCGTCCGTGCTCGCGGGCGAGGGAGCAGGTGTCTCGGTGCGGGGCTGGGTCACGGGAGGGCTCGTCGAGGAGGGCAGGAAGATCCTCTCGGGCTCCGGGGCGGTCGCGGCCGCAGGGGCTGTGGAAGGCGCGGCCTGTGCAGCCGATGGATGTGCCGGGAGCTCGCGGGCGACCTGCTTCTCGAGCACCTGCACGGCCTCATCGCTCAGCAGGATGAGCCCCTCGAGCTCGTCGCGCACACGGCGGTAGGCGACGTTGCGCTCGGCCTGCGTGGCCGATTCGTCGACGGCGACCTTGAGCAGCTGCTGCGCGCGGTCGAGGCGCTTGCGTTCGGGTTCGGTGAAGGTCGAGTCGCGCAGGCGCCGGGCATCCTTCTCGGCGATCTCGAACGCGACGGCGTACGCGCCCACCGCGTCGAGGTACTCCGACACCTGCTGCTCGGTCACGGTCGCCTCGGCCGACAGCGGTCGCAGGGCATCCGCCGTCTTCTTCGCCCGCAGGAACGAGGCCACGAGAGGCTGGCGCCCGTCGCTCATCGCGGGGAAGGCGATGAGCTTCGCGACGTCGAGCTCGTAGTCGAGCCACCGGGCGGTGATCTCGTCGTGCTCGGCGAACAGGCGCTCGAGCAGGGCGTTCGGGGCCACGGATGCCCGGGTGTCGACGACGGCCGGGCCGATTCGCCGCGTGTGGCCTCCGCGGGCTTCGAGCTGGGCGGTCTTGATCTCGGCCTTGAGCCGCAGTGTCTCGAGGCGCCGTTCATGGCGGCGTTTCGCGTTGCGCTCCCACGCCTTCGCCGCACCTCCGGCGACGCCCATGATGGGGAAGATGATCCACCAGGGCACAGTGCCGAGCCAGCTCCAGAAGGGTTCCATGATGCCCTCAGCCTACTTCTCGGGGTTCGCGCCGTCGCCTGCGGTGCGTCTTCCCGCCCGCGCCGGGCACAGCTTCGGATGCGGGGCTCGACCAACAGTTTTCCGTAATTACGAACTTTTGATAGGTTCGAACGATGGACCCCGACAGCCAGAGCACGATCGAGCGCCGACTGACCGACCTCGAGCACGAGGTCGCTCGGCTCTCCGCGCTCGCTGCGCACTCCGCCGCATCCACTGACGATGCAGAAGCGAGCGCGGAACCGACCGCGACCGCGCCCGAGCTGACCGGCGCCGACGATCCGCTCTGGTTCGTGAACGAGCTCGGCCGTCGTGCACCGGGAGCCGTGATGATGGCCGGTGCGGTCGAGACGCAGGCGGGGCCGGTGCGCTGGCAATACGGCCTCATGGCCGACGGCCTGCTGTCGGAGGACTGGAGCGATCTCGCGCGCCCCCTCGAGGCGCTCGGTCACCCTGCCCGCATCGAGCTCGTGCGTCAGGTGATGCGCGGCGCGCACACCACGGCGGAGCTTCTGCAGCTCGAGCATCTCGCATCGTCCGGCCAGCTGTACCACCACCTGCGTCAGCTCGTCTCTGCCGGCTGGCTCGTCTCGCCCCGCCGCGGCCACTACGAGGTGCCCGCGGCGCGTGTCGTGCCCCTTCTCGTCCTGACCATGATCGCCTCGAGCTGAGGAGCCCCCACCGTGACCACCCACTCGACCCCTTCCCCAGGCCTGCAGGACCCCCAGAGCGCACCCGATGCGCCGCCCCGCCGCCTCACGCGAGCGATCCTCGCCGTGATCGGCGCGGCTGCGGTCGTCGGCGTCGCGCTCGGTGCGGCGATCGGTCCGCAGCAGCAGACGGTCAGTGCATCGACCGCAGGCGATGAGGCGCTCGCCGACCGCATCCGCTCGCTTCCCGGCAGCCTCGACAGCTTCCGCTCTCTCTCGGTCGCCGAGATCGGCCCCGACGGAGCGGTCTTCGCCGGGCTCGGCGACGCCGACCCGTCACACCCCGGAGCCCCGACCGCCGACACGGTGTTCGAGCTCGGCTCCATCACGAAGACCTTCACCGGCGCACTGTTCGCCGACGCGATCGAGCGCGGAGAGGTCAGCGCCGGCGATCAGCTCGCCGAACATCTTCCCGACCTCGACGGCACGGCCGCCGGCGAGGTGACGCTCGCGTCGCTGTCGCAGCACTCGTCGGGTCTGCCCGGACTCGGTGCCACGGCTGAAGCCGAGGCGTTGAGCGGCGTCCTCCTCAATGAGAACCCCTACGCGACCACCACGACCGAGCAGCTGATCGCCGACGCCGCAGTCGCCCCGGTCGACCCCGATCAGGGGTCGGTCTATTCGAACTTCGCCGTCTCGCTGCTCGGAACGGCGCTGGTCGAAGCGGCGGATGCCGACGACTACGCGACCCTGCTCGAGCAGCGCATCACGGGCCCGCTCGGCATGGACGACACGGTCGTCGCGGCGACCGCCGATGAGGTTCCTGCCGATGCAGTGCCCGGGTTCCTGATCAACGGCGTCCCCGCTCCTCGGTGGTGGGGAGAGGGCTACCTGCCTGCCGGGGCGTCGACGTTCACCACCGCGGCAGACCTCGCGCTGTGGGCGCAGGGCAACCTCGACGGCACGGCCCCGGGCGCCGCAGCCCTCGACCCGACTGCACCCATGGGGGAAGGGGCTGAGATCGGGTGGGGGTGGATCACGTCGGCATCGTTCGACGGTGACGGCCTGCAGACCTGGCACAACGGCGGGACCGGGGGATTCCGCACCATGCTCACACTCGACAGGGAGTCCGGCACCGCCTTCCTCGCGCTGTCGAACACCGTGGCCCCGGCCGACTACATCGCCATGTCGTATGTGTCGGGCGCGCCCATTCCCGCGGTCGACAGCGCGTCTGTCGGCATCGCGTGGGGCATCTTCGGGCTCGCACTGCTGTTGAGCCTGGTCGCCCTCATCCGCGCGTTCCGCGTGAAGGCGCTGCTGCCGTCGATCGGCGACCTGATCTGGGCGGCCTTCGGCCTCCTGCTGCTCTGGCACAGCGGACCGTGGTTCTCCGTCGGCGGCTGGTTGTGGGGCATCGCGTTCGCGCCGGCGCTCGCCGCGATCGGCATCCTCGTCCTCCGTGGGTCGCGGGCTCGCCTGCCCTTCCTCCCTCGCCGGCGGGCGTGGTACTGGTGGGCGGTCGCTGTGCTCGGAGCGGTGCTCACGGTGGGCGTCACGTTCCTCTGGTGACCTGGTGACCTGGTGACCTGGTGCGGGGCGTCGAGCGACGACGGCTGCGCCCCCCCGAGCAGACACGTCGTCAGATCGGCGGACGCCTCGACTCAGAGGCCGAGCTTCTCGGCACACGCGACGCAGTGTGTCGCGAACGGGCGGACCTCGAGTCGCGCCTGCGGAATCGGTCGGCCGCAATTCGCGCAGATGCCGTAGGTGCCGGCATCCAGTCGTGCGATCGCATCGTCGACCTGCGTGAGTTCGGATGCCGCCGCCTCGGCGAGCCCCGTCAGTCGTGACCACTCCGACGAGAGCGTGACGCCCTCGGGGTCGTGCTCGTCGTCGTCGTTCGAGCCCTCCCGGTCGTGCATCAGCTCGGCGAGGGTGGCCCCGGTCGCTGCGACGCGCTCGGCAGCCTGGGCGCGCAACCGTTCGAGGCCAGCGCGGACATCAGGGGTCATCCGCACACTCTAGGCCCGCGCACCGACATCCGCGCCCGAGACCACCGACACCAGCCGTTCACTCAGCGTTCCGTTTCGAGTACGGCGGTCTCGTAATTCCTTGTCACCTTCGCGAGTTGGAATACTCCTGTTCTCGGAATTCGGGAACGCCTCCTCCCGAAAGGTCATCATGCGCCGCCTCACCCTGCCCGCCGTCGGCCTCCTCGGCCTCGCCGCCCTCGCCCTGACCGGCTGCCAGAGCCCGACCGCCGAAGCGGCTCCCGCCGATCCGAACGCTCCCATCACGATCGCGACGCTTCCCGTCGGCGACGACCCCACCGCCGAGAACCCGATCGAGGTCTTCGCCGAACTCCTCGAAGAGTCCACCGGCCGCGATGTCGAGATCACCGATGTGCCCGACTACCTGAGCGTGGTCGAGGCGATCCGCGCCGACCACGTCGACATCGGCATCATGAGCGGTTTCCCCTCGGCGCTCGCCGTCAACACGGGCGAGGTCGACGCACTCGTCGCCTTCCAGGGAGACGGCAAGCCCGTCTCGACCTGCGTCGTGCTGAACGATTCGCCGATCGAGACTGTCGAGGACCTCGAGGGCAAGACCGTCGCCTTCGCCGACCAGGCGTCGAGCTCGGGCTACTTCATGCCGGTGTACATGCTGCACGAGGCAGGGCTCGAACAGGGAACCGACTACGAGGCGATCTTCGCGGGCGGTCATGAGGGCAGTTTCGCGGCGCTGCAGCAGGGGCAGGTCGATGCCGCGTGCACCGCTGTCATGCTCACCGAGCTGGGCGCCCCGATGTTCCCCTTCGCCGACGGCGAGTGGCGCGCGGTGGGCGAGAGCCCGGCCATGGACATCCAGGGCGCGGTGCTCGGCCGTCAGTCGCTCGACGACGAGACGCGCAAGCTCATCCAGGACGGCATCGCCGAGGTCTTCTCGCCCGAGAACGCCGAAGCTCTCGGAGCCTACGGTGCCTTTGCCGCGGCCGAGCAGACGGTCGACCCCGACGGCTCGTCGTTCGCCTCGTTCGCCGAGATCGCCGAGGTCGCGGGCGTCGAACTCAAGGACCTCAAGTGACGAACCCCTCACTGATGAGGGCGGATGCTGCGGAATCCGCCCTCCCGGCCCCCGCCGGATCCGCCCGCACCTCCACCGCCGAGCTGCGCCAGGCGCTCCCGCTCGTGTCGGTGCGCGACCTCAGCGTCGCGTATGACGCCACCACGGTGCTCGACGGCGTGGACCTCGACCTGTTCCCCGGTGAGATGGTCGCGCTTCTCGGCGCCTCGGGTTCGGGAAAATCGACTCTCATGCGCAGCCTCACAGGGTTCGCCCCGATCTCTGCGGGATCGGTCAGGGTCGCCGGCCATGACGTCACCAACCTCGCGCGCGGCGAGCTGCGCACGCTGCGTTCGGATGTCGGCCAGGTGTTCCAGCAGTTCAACCTGATCCCGCGGCTCAGCGTCATGACGAACGTGCTCACCGGAGCGCTGCACGGCGCCGGCGCGATCAATCTGGTGGGCGGCTTCTCGAGCGCGCATCGCCGCCGCGCGCTCGAGCTGCTCGACCGCGTCGGCATCGCTCACAAGGCCACTGCCCCTGCGCGGTCGCTCTCGGGCGGCCAGCAGCAGCGCGTGGCGATCGCCAGGGCGCTCATGCAGCAGCCCAAGGTGATCCTCGCTGACGAGCCGGTCGCATCGCTCGACCCCAAGCTCGCCGATTCGGTGCTCGAACTGCTGCGCGAGATCGCCACCGAAGACGGCATCCCGGTGCTCGTCAGCCTGCATGTGCTGCCGCTCGCCCTCGCGCACAGCGACCGCATCATCGGTCTGCGGCACGGACGGATGCTGGTCGCGGGCGCCACATCGCAGCTGGATGCCGCGGCACTCGCGCCGCTCTACGACGACGAGGAGCACGACGATGACGCTCACCACTGATCCCCGTTCGACGGATGGCCCGGCGGGCCGCTCGACGGATGGCCCAGGCGGCAAGGCCGACCGGCCGTCCACTCGCCCGACCCTGGATGCCGGGGAGCGCTCGCGCCTGGAGCGCGCGTTCCGCATCCCGCGGGCTCGCTTCCTGATCGGCCTGCCGATCGCCGCGCTGCTGCTGATCTGGTCGTTCAACGGCGCCGAGTTCAACTTCATCAAGCTGGGTGACGGCGCCGTCAACATGGGCGAGTTCCTCTCCCGGCTGTTCCCGCCGGACTTCTCGAAGATCGGCACCATCCTCGCGCTGCTGCTCGAGACGTTCCAGATGGCTGTCGTCGGCACGGTGCTCGGCGCCGTGCTGTCGCTGCTCGCCGCGTTCGGCGCATCATCGAACATCGCGCCGAAGTGGGTCTACTACCCGACGCGGTGGGTGATGAACATCATCCGCTCGGTGCCCGATCTCGTGTTCGCGCTCATGTTCGTCTCGGCCGTCGGACTCGGCCCGTTCGCCGGCATCCTGGCCATGACCCTCGGATCCATCGGGTCGATCGGCAAGATCTTCGCCGAGGCCATGGAGCAGGTCGACCGCGGGCCCGTCGTCGCGATGGAAGCGGTCGGCGCCTCGAAGAGGCAGGTCATCCAATACGGCATCCTGCCGCAGTCGGCGCCCCTGCTGACCTCGTACACGCTGCTGCTGTTCGAAGGCAACGTGCGCGGGGCGACCATCCTCGGCCTGGTCGGAGCCGGCGGTATCGGTCTCGAACTGACCACCGCCATGCGCATGTACGACTACGGCCACCTCAGCGCCATCATCATCTGCATCATCGTGCTCGTCACGGCGATCGACCAGGGCAGTGCCCTCATCCGAAGGAGAATCACATGACCATCGCCGACATCGACCTGGTGCTCAGCGCCCCCGTCAACCTGCGCGATCTCGGCGGCATTCCGATCGACGGCGGCGTGCTGCGCGAGGGCCTCGCCATTCGCACCGACGACCTCGCCTACGTCACGACCGAGATCGCTTCGCAGCTCGTCGCCGCTGGGCTCACGGCGATCATCGATCTGCGCTCGCCGCTGGAGGTGTCGGTCACCGGCCGCGGACCCCTCGCCGAGTACCCCGTGGCCTACCACCACCTGCCGTTGATCGCGGATGTCGGAGAGTCGATGAACCGGGACGCCCCCGAGCTCACCCACGACGCGATGGGGCGGATGTACCTGCGCATGGTCGAGGTGGCGGCTCCCCAGCTGGTCACTGCGCTGAACGTCATCGCATACACCCCGGGGACCGCGGCTTTCCACTGCGCCGCCGGGCGCGATCGCACCGGTGTGGTGGCGGCAATGCTGCTGCTCGCTCTCGGGGCGGTGGACGACGACATCGTCGCCGACTACGCCCTCACCGGCGGCAACATGGTCGCGATCATGCAGCGCACAGCCCCGGTGATGGGGGCGATGTGGAAGGCCCTCGGGTTCGACGCGGGTGCCGCCGGGGCAAGCGCGGCGCTGCTCGAAGGCTCGATGGAGGTGTCGATGCGCACCCTGCTCGACACGCTCCGCGAGCAGCACGGCGATGCTCTCGCACCGCTGCGAGCGGCAGGGCTGTCGGACGCGACAGTCGCTCGGCTCCGTGAGCGGGCGCTGGTGTGATCACGGCTGTGCCGCAGGATGACGCCGGGGCTGCGGTTCGCCGCCGTCCCGGTCGCCCGCGTGATGAGGACATGGACGGGCAGATCGTCGCCGCGACGCTCGAGATCATCGATGCCGGTGAGGAGGTGACCGTGAGCCGCGTCGTCGCGCGGAGCGGGGTGAGTCGGGCGGCGCTGTACCGACGATGGCCGTCGCTCACGACGTTGATCGCGGCCGCGCTCGACGTCGGGCGCATGGTGCCGCCGGAGTATCCGGATGGCGTCGATCTTCGCGATGCGCTGTTCGACGGGCTCGGGCTCGGCGAGAGCGGAGTCGCGCTGTCGGTCGCGGCATCCGGGTATGCGGAGGAGCGGTTCCGTCAGCGCATCCGTCTCGTGATGTCGGACCGTGCGCTGCAGAAGGCGTACTGGCAGTCACATGTGTCGCGAAGGCGGGTGCCGCTGCTGAACGCGCTGCGCGCAGGGATCGCGCGCGGTGAGCTGCGGCCGGATCTCGACGTCGATGCGTGCTTCGATGCGATCGCCGGCACCGCGTACTACCAGATCGTCGTGCGCGGCGATCGGATGGACGACCCCGCGGTGGCGGCACGGCTGCGCGCGGCGGTCGACGTGATCTGGCGCGGGATGCTCGCCTGACACCCACCGGGTGCGGACTGCCGCTGGATCGTCCGGCTGGCGAATCCCCAGGTGGCGGACGATTGGCCGTAACCCACCCAGCCAACCGGGATTCGACCAGCCATCCGGGACGTCAGTGAGCGCGCTTACTCGAGCCACTCCGTGATGAAGCGGTCGCTCGCATGGATGTGGGTGGCCTCATACGTGCCGCCGTCGAGCACCTCGAATCGGTGGTCGACGAGCGCCGGGACGACCAGCACCTGCCCTCCGGATCCGACGACCTGCTCGTCGCCCACGGTGAAGAGTGCGCGGCCCCGGTGGATGACGAAGGTCTCGGCGTACGGATGCCGGTGCAGTCGCGGCCCGCTGCCGACCGCTGAGGTGAACTCGCGGATGATGCTCACGGGCGAGCCGATCAGGTGGCCCTCGATATTCGCGTCGAGGGCCACGTCGATGGGTGAGATGGTCATGGAGCCTCCTTGGTGGCTGAGGCTACCGACGCGCGCCCGTGCACGGAAGAGGCGGCGTACTGTTGCCGCCTCATCCGGGTTCCGGGGTGCGTGACGTCAGCGCGCCTCGGTCGTTCCCGAGCTCGGCACGACCTGCACGGTGTCCGTCCGCACGCCGGGGTGGTCGCGCTCGAGCGCTGCACCTTCCATGTCGACGTTGGGGAGGATGCGGTCGAGCCACCGCGGCAGCCACCAGGCCGAACGGCCGAGCAGGTGCATGAGGGCTGGCATGAGCAGCATCCGCACGACGAAGGCGTCGAGCAGCACCCCGAAGGCGAGGCCGAAGCCGATCGAGCGGATGATGGTCGACTCGGAGAAGATGAACCCGCCGAACACCGACACCATGATGAGCGCCGCGGCGATGACGACCGAGCGGCCAGCGCGGAATCCCTGCGCGACGGCATCGCGAGCCGACGCTCCGTGCACGTAGGCCTCGCGCATGCCCGAGGCGAGGAACAGCTGGTAGTCCATCGCGAGCCCGAACAGGATTCCGACGAGGATGACGGGCAGGAAGCTCAGGATCGGCCCCGGACTGTCCAACCCGATGAGGTCGGCACCCCAGCCCCACTGGAACACGGCGACGATCAGGCCGTAGGTCGCGAACAGCGAGAGGACGAATCCGCCGGTGGCGATGATCGGCACGAGCAGCGAGCGGAACACGACGATCATGATGAGCAGCGAGAGTCCGACGACGACCACGAGGTAGAGGGGCAGAACGCCGGCCAGCGCCTCGGAGATGTCGATGTTGGTCGCCGCCTGACCGGCCACGCCGAGCGTGATGCCGCCGTCGAGCTGGGGCAGGGCGCGGATGTCCTGCACGAGCTTCTCGGTCGACGCGCTGTTCGGGCCTTCGGCCGGCAGTACCTGGAACGCGAGCAGGGTGTTGTCGTCGGAGGTCGCGATCGGGGCGACGGCGACGACGTCATCCTGATCGGCGATCTTCTGGGCGACCTCGACCTGGGTGGCGAGAAGGTCGTCGTCGCTCACCGCGTCGTCGAGGGTGGCCGTGACGAGCAGCGGCCCGTTGGCGCCTTCGCCGAACTGCTCGTCGACGATGTGGAACGCCCGGTAGCTGGTCGAGTCCGAGGGCTCGCTCGCACCGTCGGGCAGTCCGAGGCGCATCGACATCGAGGGGATCGCGACGATCAGCAGGGCGATCACGCTGACGAGCACGGTGACGATCGCGCGCAGCGTCGACATGCGCTTCACCGGCTTGCCCGCGGCGTGGTGCTGACCGATCGTGGCACGGGCCTTGCCGCTGAGCAGGCGGGTGCCGACGAGTCCGAGGATCGCGGGAGCGAGCGTGATCGCGACGAGCACGGCGACGGCGACACAGACGGCACCGACGGTGCCCATGAGTCCGAGGAACGGCACGCCTGTCACGTTGAGAGCGAGCAGCGCCACGATCACCGTGGTTCCGGCGAACACGACGGCTGTGCCCGAGGTGCCCGTCGCGAGCCCGATGGATTCGCGAACCGGAACACCGTTGAGCAGCTGCTTGCGGTGTCGGTTGACGATGAAGAGCGAGTAGTCGATGCCGACCGCGAGGCCCAGCATGACACCGAGCACCGGGGTGACGGATGCCATGTCGACGACGCCCGAGAAGGCGAGGGATGCCGTCACGCCGACACCCACGCCGACGACGGCCGTCACGATCGGCAGCGCGGCACCGATGAGCGACCCGAGCATGACGATCAGGACGATCGCGGCGAACGCGAGGCCGATCGCCTCTCCGACGCCGAAGATCTCGGGCACACCCTGCGCGATGTCGGTGCCGAAGTCGACCTCGACGCCATCGATGGGGGAGGACTCGAAGTGCTCGATCGTGCCTTCCTTGACCGCTTCGGAGAGCTCGAGGCGGGGGTCTTCGAACGAGACGTTGACGATCGCGGTCGAGCCGTCGTCGGACACGACGCCGATGCCGTCGGTGAGGTCGAGGAGCGTGGATCCGAGGTCGACCTTCTCGGCGTTGGCGTCGAGCTCGTCGCGCGACTCGTCGATCGTCTTCTGCTGGGCGTCGAGTTCGGCGAGCTGGGCGTTGAGCGCGGCGATCTGCGCGTCGAGTTCGGCGAGCTGGGCCGCGGGAGCTCCGCCCGCCTCGGCCTGTGTCCGAGCGGTGGTGAGCTGTTCCAGACCCGCATCGAGCTGGGTGCGTCCGTCGTCGAGCTGTGTCTGACCGGCATCCAGCTGGGCGCGGCCTCCTTCGATCTGGTCCTTGCCGTCGGCGAGGTCCTGCGCCTGCACGGCCTGCTGCTGCTGCGCGTCGAACGGGTCGATGACCGAGGCGACGCCGTCGAGGTCTTCGGCACTCTTCGCGAGTGCGGAGATGCCCTGCTTCTGCTGCTCGGTGAAAGCCGAGCCGTCGGTCGTCCGATAGACCACGGTTCCCGTGCCGCCGGCGGTGTCCGGCAGCTTCTCGGCGAGCTGGTCGGTCACGGCACCCGAGGCGGTGCCGGGGATGTCGAAGCTGTTGCTCAGCGTGCCGCCGAGCGTGAGGAACGCGCCGATGCCGAGTCCGAGGATCACGACCCACGAGACGATCACCGTCCACGCCTTGCGCGCAGCGAGAGAACCCAGACGGTAGAGCAGTGAGGCCAAAACGATCTCCTTCAGACGGATAGATCATACGGTGCGTATCGTCTAGGGTTCTGTGGTTATCCTGAACGTGTGGTGAACGAGCATCGAAGCGGGCCTGTGCGCAGCACTGCTGCCCGGGAGGCGATCCTCGACGCCACCTCCCGCCTGTTCCACAATCAGGGCTACGACCGTCTGACGATCGAGGGGATCGCGAAAGAGGCCGGCGTCGGCAAGCAGACCATCTATCGGTGGTGGCCCTCGCGGGGAGCGTTGATCGGCGAGTGCCTCGCCGAGGGGCGCCTGATTCCGGTCGACTTCGTCGTGCCCGACACCGGAGACCTCGCCGCCGACGTCGAGACCTGGCTGCGCAGCGTGCTCTCGATCCTCGAGGCTCCCGAGGGCGGAGCGCTGCTGCGCTCGCTCGTCGCCGCTGCCACCGAGGATGCCGGCGTCGGCGCTCACCTCGGTGACAGCCTCGGCGTGGAGAAGTACCTCACCGAGCGCATCCGCGGGGGTATCCGCGACGGACAGCTCGCCGAAGACGCCCCTGTCGAGCAGCTCGGGAGAGCGATCCTCGGGGCGATCATCGTCGAGTCGCTGGGGCGCGAGCACCACGACCCGGAGTCGATCGTGCAGCTGACCCGCTTCTTCTTCTCGCGCTAGCAGCAGGCGGCGGCACACGCACAGGCACAGCCGCGGTCACCAGCGCCGGGGTGGTCATCGCGCCGAGACCGCTCTGCCGCCGCCGGTCTGCGCCTCCAGGCCCGAGCGGTGACCGTGCGCGAAGGAGCCGGGATCCGCGCCGCGCCGCCGTCGGGAATGCTTCGTCGTCATCTCGTCGACCGCGGCATCCACTCGGCTGCGCCGCGAGGTGAGCACGAGTTCGGTGCCCGTGCCGCTCTCTTCGACAGCGGCGCGGCGACCCTCTTCGATCCGATCCATGGCACCGACGGCGAAGCCCCGGATGAAGCCGCTGCGCGCTCGACGTTTCACCCCGTCGCGATGACCGATGTACAGATCTCGATGCTCGAGCCACCAGCTGCGCATCGCGACCATCGCCTGCACCTCCAGGCTGGCTGTCAGCGTCTGGACCTGCGTCACGTCGGACGCGTGCCCGACCAGGAGCAGGCCCGTGATCGGCGGATACTCGGCGAGCAGCGGACGCACGACGCCGAGCGCCCTGGCCACGCCGATGCCGATCTCGCGGAGATCTTTCGCATAGACGCCGCGGAACAGCATCCGCTCGGTGACGATCTGCTCTCGAGTCTGCCCCAGCCGGCCTCGTCGTTCATCGATCTGCGCCTGCTCGATGCCGTACTTCACGATGAGTCGTTCGGCGTGCTCGGTCAGAGCCTCGGCCTCTTCGGGCGTCGTGCTCTCGGCTTTGGCGAGCAGTTTCGCGATGAGGTCGAGTTTGGCTTCGGTCATGGCATCCCCCTTGGATCTGTGATGCCTCGAATCCTTCGCGGGGGTGCCTACATTCAGAGGCAGGACTCCGGGGCGTGTGAAGAAACCCAGATCAGGGATGCCGGTGCAGAAGCGGTTGCCGGTGCACGACCGAGCACAGTTTCGGACCGGACCGCCGACCCGCCGCGGGAAGGGTCGGGGTCGCCGGCGTGTCGGCCGTCGACTCCGAAGTTGTGACCGAGCCCGGGCCGGGGCCACGTACTCCGGACGACCTCAGCCGAGGATCAGCGTGATGACGGTCGCGCCGCCGCCACCGAGGATCAGAGCGACGATCACCGTCCACGCGACGATGCGGATGCGACGGTTGCGCTTCTCGCCCAGGTCGCCGTAGTCGTCGTCGGGCCGGCTGAGTTCGTTCATCGTCTCGTCTCGCTTCGCTCGCTCAACGACCGGTCAGCTGACCGGCTCCGCGACCGTCGGCCCGAATGCTGCCGGCAGGGTGGCCTGAGAGCGCTCGCGGATCTCGGCGATCGGAACGGTGAAGACGTCCTGCACCTCGAGCTTCGCGCCCTCGGAGTCGGTCACGCCGATGCGCATCACGGGGTAGTCGCGGCCTTCGCAGAGTCCGCGGAACTTCACGTCGTCCTCACGGGGGACCGTCACGATGACGCGACCGGTCGACTCGGAGAACAGTGCGGATGCCGCATCCACTCCGTCGCGCTCGATGATCTCGTTGAGCCAGACGCGGGCGCCGACGCCGAAGCGCGAGACGCCCTCGGCGAGGGCCTGCGCGAGGCCACCCTCCGACACGTCGTGCGCCGACGAGATCAGCCACTCGTCGCGTGCCGCACCGAGCAGACCTGCGAGGCGCTTCTCGCCCGCGAGGTCGACCTTCGGGGGCAGTCCGCCGAGGTGCTGGTGCACGGTCTCGGCCCACGCAGAACCGGACAGCTCGGTCGAGGTCGTGCCGAGCAGGTAGATGTTCTGGCCCTCGTCCTGCCATCCCGAGGGGATGCGGCGCGAGACGTCGTCGATGATGCCCAGCACGCCGACGAGCGGGGTCGGGTGGATCGGCACGTCGCCGGTCTGGTTGTAGAACGAGACGTTGCCGCCGGTGACCGGGGTGCCGAGCTCGTAGCATCCATCGGCGAGACCGTCGACGGTCTGCCCGAACTGCCACATGACCTCGGGGTTCTCGGGAGAGCCGAAGTTCAGGCAGTCGGTGATCGCGGTGGGAACCGCTCCGGTGACGGCGACGTTGCGGTACGCCTCGGCCAGGGCCAGCTGCGCACCCGCATACGGGTCGAGCTGGCAGTAGCGGCCGTTCGCGTCGGTCGAGATCGCGAAGCCGAGACCCGACTCCTCGTCGACGCGGATCATGCCGGCGTCATCGGGGAACGAGAGGGCCGTGTTGCCGAGCACGTAGTAGTCGTACTGGTTGGTGATCCAGCGGGTGTCGGCCAGGTTCGGCGAGGCGACCAGGTCGAGGAACTGCTCGCGCAGCACCTCGGGGTCGTTCGAGCGGGGCAGGTTCTCGGCGGCATCCGCCTGCAGTGCGTCGATCCACGTCGGGTAGGCGACCGGGCGGTCGTAGACCGGGCCGTCGACCGCGACGGTCGAGGGGTCGACGTCGACGATGCGCTCGCCCTGCCAGTCGATGATGAGGCGGCCGTCTCCGGTGACCTCGCCCAGCACCGACGTCTCGACGTCCCACTTCTGCACGACCGCGAGGAACGCGTCGAGCTTCTCGGGGGCGACGATCGCCATCATGCGCTCCTGCGACTCCGACATGAGGATCTCCTCAGCCGTGAGCGAGGGGTCGCGCAGCAGGACGTTGTCGAGCGAGACCTTCATGCCGCTGTTGCCGTTGGCCGCGAGCTCGCTGGTCGCGCACGAGATTCCCGCGGCGCCCAGGTCTTGGATCGCCTCGACGAGCTCGTCGCGGTACAGCTCGAGGCAGCACTCGATGAGCACCTTCTCGGCGAACGGGTCGCCCACCTGCACCGCGGGGCGCTTGGTGGGTCCGGTGCTGTCGAACGAATCGGATGCCAGGATGCTGGCGCCGCCGATGCCGTCGCCACCCGTGCGGGCACCGAACAGCACGACCTTGTTGCCGACGCCGGTGGCGTTCGCGAGCTTGAGGTCTTCGTGGCGGAGCACGCCGACCGCGAGCGCGTTGACGAGCGGGTTGGCCTGGTAGACGGAGTCGAAGACCGTCTCGCCGCCGATGTTGGGAAGGCCCAGGCAGTTGCCGTAGAAGCTGATGCCGCTGGTCACGCCGTGCACGACGCGGGCCGTGTCGGGGTGGTCGATCGCGCCGAAGCGCAGGGCGTCCATGACCGCGACCGGGCGTGCGCCCATCGAGATGATGTCGCGGACGATGCCGCCGACGCCGGTCGCTGCACCCTGGAACGGCTCGATGAACGACGGGTGGTTGTGCGACTCGGCCTTGAAGGTGACGGCCCAGCCCTCGCCGACGTCGATGACGCCCGCGTTCTGGCCCATGCCCACCATCAGGCGTTCCTTCATCTCGTCGGAGACCTTCTGGCCGAAGCGGCGCAGGTAGTTCTTCGACGACTTGTACGAGCAGTGCTCCGACCACATCACGGAGTACATGGCCAGCTCGCCGGAGGTCGGGCGGCGGCCCAGAATCTCCTTGATGCGGGCGTACTCGTCGTCCTTGAGGCCCAGCGCTGCGTACGGCTGCTCCTTCTCCGGAGTCGCGGTGGCGTTCTCGACGGAGTCGGGGACGTGCTTGTGGGCAGGTGCAGGGGCGGTGGTCACGCGCACTCCTAGATGAGGGGCCGGCGGGGCATGGCCAGTCTACCGGGGGATGCCGTGGCCATCGGCCCGGGCGGATAGCGGCGTCTACGTCAGGAGCGGCCCGAGCTCCCGTGCAGCCGCGATGACGGAGACGGCGATCGAATCGGACTCGTCGATGTATCGGCGCGGACCCGAGTAGGACAGTGCTCCGGCAAGCGCACCGGAGGCGTCGGTGATCGGCGCGACCAGACACCCCCGCTGGCCGTCGCGAGTGCGGATCACGCCCTGCTCGCGGAGCTCGGTGACGAGGTCGTCGGCGACGTGCTCCCCGCGGACGACTTCTCCTCGCACGACGAGTGGCAGCAGACCCAGCGCGTATCGGGTGGGCTCGTGCTGCAGGCCCAGCCGGTTCGAGAGGGGAAAGTCGGGGTCCTCATCGGCGATGACGACTCTGCCGTCGCGGTAGAGGACGAGGTGGATGCCGCCCCGCGCGCTCGCCCTGGTGCGCTCGAGGACGTCGCGTGCGGCACGGGGGACGCGCTCGACGGCGATGCTGCCGGCCAGCAACGCCACTTTCGTGCCCAGGGCGAAACCGGTGAGATCCGGCGTCCGGACGAGGTATTCGTCCTGCACCAGCAGATTGAGCAGGCGATAGGTCGTCGCGCGCGGCATCCCCAGATGCTCGGCGAGTTGCCGCGCAGTGACACCGGCTCCCATCGCCGCGACGGCTTCGAGCATCGACAGCGCACTGTGGATGGCGGTGGGCTGGCGGGCCGAGATCGATACCCCGTCACCGCCCGTCATCCGTCGGCGTCCCCCGGTTCGCCCCCGTTTGCGCTGCTGCTGCCGTCGCCCGCGCTGCCGCTGCGGGCCACGCCGCCGAGGACGTGAGCGGCGACCGGCTCGTCGTAGCGCCCGAGCTCACCCATGGGCGAGCGCCGCCGCCACCGGATCAGTGCCGCCGCGATGACGGCGATGCCGACGGTGAGCCAGACTCCTGGATTCCCCGCCGTGGCCTCCGCGGCGAGATAGACGGTCAGGCATCCCGTCAGTGCCGCCGCCGCGCTGACGGCCACGATCACGGATCCGGCGGTGACCTCCCCGATGCGACGCAGGAACAGTGGCGCGGCGATGCAGACCAGCACGTAAGCGACGATGTAGCCCGAGGCCGAGATCAGCAGGACGGCCTTCATCGCGTCCCATGGCGACACTCCGGCCGCGACGACCGCGATCGGGACCAGGGTGATCGGCGGGGCTGCGACGGCGATCGCGCCGACCGGAGTGCGGTGACGGCGGTGAGTGCGTCCCAGCTCGGTCGGGGCCACGCCGTCGCGGGCGAGTGCGAACACAATGCGGGTGAGGGCGGTCGTCGATGCGATGGCGCAGGCCAGGCCCGAGGTGGCGATGCCGACGTCCGCGACGGCGGCCCAGGCGGAGAGACCGAAACGCGACGCCAGCTCATCGAGGAGCGCGACCGATGTCGTCCCCCCGATCGCGTCTGCCCCGGCGATCTGCGTGTAGCCGGCTATGAGGTAGAAGACGCCGGCCACGCCGACGCTCCACACGATGGCGCGGGGGATGTTCTTCAGGGGCGAGCGCGCTTCGACGCCGAGCGTCGCCGAGCTCTCGAAACCGACGAACGCGGTGATCGCGAGCACTGCGCCCCCGGCGACGCCCGCCACCGATACGTCGTCGGGCGAGAAGATCGCCGCGGGATGGATCGGTCCGATCTGCACGAGGAGCACGATCAGAAGGAGCAGGATCAGCGCGACGCTGACGAGTTCGACGACGAGAGCCACCCGGGATGAGAGACGGATGCCACGCACGAGGACGATCGCGAGCACCGCTGCCTCGATGACCAGAGCGCCGAGAGCGATCGGGGTCGCGGGGAGCTGCGGCCACAGCCTGGTCACGAGCATCGTCGCGTAGTGCGCACCGCCCAGGAGCGCGAAGACCGAGATGAAGGCGTACCCGACGACGATCGCCGCGCCTGTCGCGAGCCCGGCGGTCGTGCCGAGCCCCCGGGCGGCATAGGTGTAGAGCGAGCCGCTGGCGGCGAACCGCCGCGTGAACTGGTTGATCGTCCGAGCGACCAGGAACGTGATGATCGTCGCGAGGGCCATCACGAGAACTGTCGCTCCGCCGGCCAGATCCGCGACCATCAGCACGGCCATGGCCGACGCCGCAGCCGGGGCGATGGCGGCGACCGACTGCGCGAGGACGTCGGCGAAACCCACGGTGTGCCTGTCGAGTCCGTGCAGCGGTGAGCGGGCGGCGAACGATCGAACGGTCTCCGGGCGTTCGATCGCCTCTTCGAGTGCAGACATGGGGCCTCCGCCTGTTGCGCGATGAACGCTGCTGCGCGATGGGAAAAGGCTAAGAGCGATCGGTTGCAGGGACGCTTCAGTCGTGTTTCGCGCAGATCTCGCCCGAATGAGACAGCCCGCATTCGAGTGTCCCGTTCGCGGCGACCGCAGACGTCACTCCGCCGAGACGGGCGGGAAATCCCGCCGCGGCAGGGTGGGGGAACCGCTCCACTCCGCTTCTCTCAGAAGGGTTTGCACATGGTCCAGATTCAGCCCAGCGCCACCGAGACCTCCCCGAAGAAGGTCCTGTCGGGATCGCTCGGTGCGACGGCGATCGTCTTCATGGTCGTCGCCGCCGCCTCGCCCCTGACTGTCATCGGCGGGTCGGCCCCGCTCGGCATCCTGCTCGGCAACGGGTCGGGGTTCCCGGCGCTGTATGCGATCAGCGCCGTCGTTCTCGTGCTCTTCGCCGTCGGCGTCTCCGCGATGGCCAAGCACGTCCCCAACCCCGGGGCGTTCTTCACCTACGTCGGATACGGCCTCGGACGCTCGACCGGTCTCGCGTCCGCCTGGATCGCGATGCTCACGTATACGACGATCCAGGTGTCCGTGTACGGGTACATGGGCTACGTGCTGAGCTTCACCTTCGAAGGGTTCGGCATCACGCTCCCGTGGTGGCTGTACTCGATCGCCGTCGTCGCGCTCGTCGGGTTCCTCGGCTATCGCCACATCGATCTCTCCAGCAAAGTGCTCGGCGTCCTGCTCTGCGCCGAGGTCGGAATCGTCCTCCTTCTCGTCGCGGCGGTCGTGATCTCCGGCGGCCCCGAAGGGTTGAGCCTGGCACCGTTCGAGCCGAAGAACGTCGCGAGCGGTTCCCCCGGCGTCGGCCTCATGATGGCGATCGCCGCCTTCATCGGATTCGAGGCGACCGCGGTCTTCCGCAGCGAGGCGCGCGATCCCGACCGCACGATCCCCCGCGCCACCTATATGGCCGTGATCGGCGTCGGTGTGTTCTACACCCTCGCCTCCTGGGGCCTCGTCATGGCATGGGGGCCCTCGAACATCCTGGAGGAGGCCGCGGCCGACCCGGGAACGCTCATCCTCCGCACGATGTCGGCGTACCTCGGCGCCACCGGCGAGATCATCACGAACATCCTCCTCATCACCGCGATGTTCGCCTGCGTGCTGTCGTTCCACAACGTCGTCGCCCGTTACCAGTACTCCATGGCAGGCGCCGGCGTGCTGCCCGACCGGGTGGGCGCCGTGCACCCCCGGCACATGTCCCCGCACGTGTCCTCGCTCGTGCAGAGCATCACCGCGATCGTCCTCGTCGCGCTGTTCGCCGTTCTGCAGCTCGACCCGGTGCTGCAGGTGTTCACCTGGTTCGCCGGGGTCGCGACCGTGGCCATCGCCCTCCTGATGGCGGTCACCTCGATCGCGGTCATCGTCTACTTCGCGAGGACACGCAAGGACCGGAGGATCTGGAACACCGTGATCGCCCCTGTGCTCGGCTTCATCGGCCTGGTGCTCTCTGTGGTCATGATCGTCGTCTACTTCCCGATCATGGTCGGCGACACGGACGCCACAGGCGCGCCCGTGTTCGGCGCGGTCAGCTGGAGTCTGCTCGGGCTGGTGATCGTCTTCCCCCTCATCGGGTACGCCCAGGCCGCGTGGATCAGAGCCCGCAGGCCCGCGGCATACGTCAAGCTCACCGACGCCATCGCCGGCTGAGGGCGCACGACCATGAGCGCGACCGACACACTCTCCCCCACCCCCTCGACGACAAGGACCGTCATGCCCCTGCCCCACGTGGATTTCCTCTACCTCTCCGAAGCCGACATGATCGCGGCCGGAGTGACCGACATGCACCAGTGCGTCGACACCATGGAGGAGATGTTCGCGCTGTTCGCCGCGGGCGACTACCGCATGACCGGTGAGAGCAACGATTCGCACGGCGCGATGATGACTTTCCCCGAGGTGTCGCCGTTCCCGAACATGCCGGTGCCCACGGAGGACCGACGGTTCATGGCGATGCCGGCCTACCTCGGCGGAGACTTCCAGACGACCGGCGTCAAGTGGTACGGATCCAACATCGCCAACCGCGAGAAGGGTCTGCCGCGGTCGATCCTCATGTTCACGCTCAACGACACCGACACCGGGGCGCCGCTCGCGTTCATGTCGGCGAACCTGCTGTCGGCATACCGGACCGGCGCCGTGCCGGGGGTCGGTGCGCGGCACTTCGCCCGCAAGGACTCGCGCGTCGCGGGGATCGCCGGGCCCGGCGTCATGGCACGCACGGTGCTCCTGGCCTTCATGGACGCGTGCCCGCTGATCGACACGCTGAAGATCAAGGGGCGAGGGGCGGAGAGCCTCGCGCGCTTCCAGGAGTGGGTGCGCGAGGAGTTCCCGACGATCACCACGATCGAGGTCGTCGACTCGATCGAGGACGTCGTCCGGGGGAGCCACCTGGTGAGCTTCTGCACCACGGGCACCGGTGCCGGCGGGTCGGAGAACTACCCCACGATCCAGCGGGAGTGGATCACGCCAGGGGCGTTCTTCGCGATGCCGTCCCTGTGCAACACCGACGACTCTTTGCTGGACAGCGACATCACGAAGGTCGTCGATGCGTACGGGTTGTACGAGACCTGGTACGAGGAGTTTCCGAAGCCGTCGTTCGAGCACATTCCGATGGTCGGGCAGAAGTGGATGGATCTCGTGAAGGCCGGGGAGCTCTCCCGTGACGCGCTCGTCGACATCGGCGACGTCGTCTCCGGAAAGCGGCCCGGTCGGCAGAGCGACGACGAGATCGTCATCATGTCGGTCGGCGGGATGCCGGTGGAGGACGTCGCGTGGGGGACGAAGGTGTACCGCAACGCCCTGGAGCGCGGCATCGGCCAGAAGCTGAACCTGTGGACCGAGCCGGCTCTCGCATGAGTGCGGCAGAGGTCATCCGGACCGTCGACGTCGCGGTGGTGGGTGCAGGCTCCATGGGATCGATGGCGCTGTGGCATCTCGCGAAGTCCACGGGGCTGTCGGTGCTGGGCATCGAGCAGTACGGACCGGCGCACGGCCACGCAGCGTTCGCCGGTGAGTCGCGTCTGTTCCGTGCGGCGAACAAGGAAGGTGCGCTCTACACGGCCGCTGCTCTCGAGGCCAGGGCGCTGTGGACCGAGCTGGAGCGTGAGACCGGGCGCCAGCTGCTGCTGAAGACCGGCGTCCTCGCGGTCGCGCCGGAGGGACATCCGTTCCTCGAGTCCACGCAGCGATCGATCGTGGAGGGCGATCTGCCGCACCGGTACCTCGATGCCGCGGAGCTCCGCCGGGAGTATCCGCAGTTCACCGTCGAGGACGGCGACATCGGGATCATGGACGTGCTGGGCGGCGGGTTGCGCTCGGAGCTGGCGGTGGCGACCGCGCAGCGGGCCGCGATCAGGCGCGGGGCGGAGATCCTGTACAACACCCCGGTGCTCGGCATCGATGAGGGCGAGAGCGGTGTCGTGATCTCGACATCCGAGGGGATCGTCCACGCGCAGAAGGTGATCGTGACGACCGGCGCGTGGACGACGAGGATCGTGCCGGAGCTGCGCGATCTGGTGAGCGCGATCGCCATCCCGCTCACGTGGTTCATGCCGGAGGACATCAGCCAGTTCACCCCTGACCGCTTCCCCTGCTGGATGCGCGACCTGGACGGCGACCATGCCTTCGGCGTCCCCACACTGGACGGCTACTCGGTCAAGATCGCCCCCACGACTCGTATCGACACGATCGAGGACCCCGACACAGATCCCCGCGAACTGTCGCGTGAGCAACTGCGGCAATGCACGGCGATCGCCACCCGGATGTTCCCCGGCATCCTGCCCGAGGTGGTCCGGTCGTCCATCCACCCGGAGTCGACGACGGCTGATCATGTCCCGGTCCTCGACGTCTCCGAGTCGGGGCGGATCGTCATCGGAGCCGGGTTCTCCGGCAACGGCTTCAAGTTCTCGCCCGCCTACGGGCGAGTACTGGCGCAGCTCGCCGAGAGCGGGGCGAGTGCGCTGCAGCACCCCCTGTTCACGCTCGGTCACCACCGGCGCCGTGCTCAGGCGCGCGCCGACGACCTCGTCCTCGCAGACGACTATCCGGTCCTCCAGGGCCACTGACACGAAAGACGGAACCGTTGATCATCACCAGTGTGAAGAGCGGAAGCAAGTTCGAAACCCTCGCGAGCTACTCGCGGGCCGTCGCGATCGGCGACTGGATCTTCGTCTCGAACACCGCCGGCATCGACTACGAGACGAGGACCCTGCCGGACACGGCGGCAGAGCAGCTGCGTCTCGCGATCGCCACCGTCGCGCGGGCGCTCGCCGCCGTGGATTCATCGCTCTCGGATGTCGTCCGGATCCAGGTCTTCGTCCCCGATGCGTCCGATCAGGACGAGACGATCGAGGTGCTCGGCGAGCTGTTCCGCGGCATCGATCCGGCGCTCACCATGACGCGCAGCCCGCTCGCGGGCGAGTACAAGGCCGAGATCGAGGTGACGGCGCACCGCGGGGCTGGGGCGGCGCGGCGTACACAGATCGATCTGTGAGCACTCGGCGACTCGGAGTGCGGGGCCTCGGGTGCGGCCAGGGCTGACAGATCAGCGGACCTCGCCCGCGTAGGACAGGCGCCGCGACAGGGCGGCCGCGGCGTCGCGCAGCTCGGACGGTCCGACGACGCGGAACGGGGCGTCGAAGCGGGCGATCGAGGCGAGGATGCCGGTCCACGACCAGGATCCGACCCTGACGCGGCACGAGTTGTCGTCGATCGGCTCGACGCTGCCGTCGCGTCCGATCCAGTGCGCGACCTCGCGGGCGGGCGCCTCGAGTACGAGCTCGCCGATGCACGGCCAGCGGTCGCCGGCATCCGACCCCTTCGCCCGCGCCGCGAGGTAGGTCTGCGCGTCGGCGGCGGGCAGTTCGCGGGGCGTGAAGGCGGGGCCGGTCGGGATGCGCGGGGTCATCCGATCGAGGCGGAAGGTTCGCCAGTCGTCAGCGTCGAGATCCCACGCGAGCAGATACCAGCGGCCCTCGCGGGCGACGACGGCGTGCGGCTCGGTGCGTCGGGCAGGGCGGTCGTGGTCGCCGTAGTCGAAGCGCAGCACGTGACGGTCGCGAACCGCTGCGCTGACGGCTTCGAGCACCGCGGGACCCACCCGTGTCTCGTTCTCGACGCCGGTGAAGCGGATGCCGTCGACCCGGTGGCGCAGGCGCGACGGCATGACCTGTCTCACGGTCGCGAGTGCACGGGCGGCTCCCTCGTCGATGTCGATCCCGGTGGCGGGCACGCTCTGCAAGGCGACGGCGATCGCGACGGCCTGCTCGTCGTCGAAGAGAAGGGGCGGGAGTTCGGAGCCCGCCGCCAGCCGATATCCGCCGTCCGGGCCCTTGATCGCGCTGATGCGGTACCCGAGCTCGCGCAGCCGGTCGACGTCTCGGCGCACGGTTCGGGGCGTCACGTCGAGGCGGTCGGCGAGCACCTGCCCCGGCCAGTCGCGCTGCGTCTGCAGCAGCGAGAGCAGGGTGAGCATGCGCGAGGAGCTGCCGGTCATGACATTCATTCTGCGTCAAGTAGAGGACCGAAACTATCCGCTTCTGTTGTGAAGGTTGCTCATGACGGCACTCCGCCGCGCATCACTCGAGGAGAGATCATGACCATCGCAACCACCACCCACCTCAACTTCCGCGGCACGGCTCAGCAGGCGCTCGAGTTCTATGCGAGCGTCTTCGGCGGCGAGGTGACCCTCGCGACCTACGGCGATTTCGGGATGCCGGCCGGGGTCCCTGGTGCCGACAGGATCGTGTTCGGGCAGGTCGAGAGCGCCGACGGATTCCGGCTCATGGCGTACGACATTCCGGGCGCGTCCGAGGATCTGCAGGCGACCGCGGGCTCGACGACGCGCGAGAACGGCACCACCGTCACCGACCGCACGTTCTTCCAGTCGCTGCGCGCCGACTCGCTCGACGAGCTCACCCGGTACTGGGATGCCCTCGCCGACGGCGCTTCGATCGTCGAGCCGCTGGCGGCATCGGCGTGGTCGCCCGGATTCGGCATGCTGACCGACCGTTTCGGCGTGACCTGGGTGCTCGACGTGCGGGCGGGGTTCGCGGGCTGAGCCGGGCGTCGTTCACAACTCAGCATGAACAGTGCCCGGTCGCGGCGGATCGGTCGTTTCACTGGCGACCGCACGCATCGGTGCTGAGTTGTGAACGGCGAACGCCGGTCAGTTCTTGCCGGAGTCGCCGTTCGACTTGTCCGCCTTGTCGGGTTTGTCGCCCTTGCCCGAGTTGCCCGAGTTGCCCGAGTTGCCGGAGTTGCCCGAGTTGCCGGAGTTGCCCGGCGTCTCGGCCTCGGTGACGGGCTCGACGGGCGCGTTCGCCGGCACGGTCTCGGCGGGCGTGGAGGCCGTGCGCACGACAGTGGCCGACGCGGTGCGACCGATGTCGGATGCCGGAGTGGTGAACGCCGCGAGTCCGACGACGAGCGCGCCGGTCGCGGCCAGACCGGCAGCCCCTGCGATCACCCGGTTACGGGTGCGGGTGCGGGCGCCGGTGCTCGGTCGCGCCCCGGCGACGTCGGCTGCCGGGAGCACGGCCGTCGCATCGGTGGATGCCGAGGTCGGACCGGTGGATGCAGGGTTCGCGGGGATGAATGCCTGGTTCGCCCGCCTCGACGGAGTCGCAGCTGCGATGGCCGCTGCCGCAGCATCCGACTCCGGCATCGCGGCCGTCGCCTCTTCTGCGGGTGGACCTCCGGCGCCGGCGACGATGGCGGCAGCCGCGGCAGCGACGGCCACTCCGTCGCTGTTCGCGGCGTACCCGCGCAGCAGGCCGCGGGCGGCCCGGGCCACCTCGGTCGCGGTCGGGCGCTCTTCGGGCTCGAGCCGCGTCATGCGGGTCAGCAGGTCGCGCCACTCCGTCGGCACGGTCTCAGAGATCCTCGGCGGCTCCGCCAGGCGTGCGATCGCGGCGGCGCGGCCTGATGCGAGCGACGGATACCCGGGCTCGCCGGTGAGGGCCTCCAGCAGCACGAGGCCGAGCGCGAAGATGTCGACCGGAAAGCCGGGGTCGAGATCGCGCAGCTGCTCGGGCGCCATGTAAGTGAGTGTGCCGAGCACGATTCCCGGTGTCGTGAGCCTCGTGTCCTCGATCGAGCAGGCGATGCCGAAGTCGGCGAGCTTCGCGGCCAACGGGCGGCTGGCGCGCCCGCGTGCGAGGAGCACGTTCGACGGTTTGATGTCGCGGTGCACGATCCCGGCGCCGTGCACGGCGGTCAAACCCTCGGCGAGGTCGCGGGCGATGCGGGCCACGTCGCGGGGCGGGAGAGGGCCGGCTGCCATGCGCTCGGCCAGGGTCGGCCCGTCGACGAACTCCATCACCAGGTATTGCGGCCGACCGGGCACGAGCTGAGCATCGTGCAGCGTCACCAGCGATGGGTGGCTCAGCGACGCGAGCAGCGCCTTCTCGGTGTGCGCGCGCTCGATCGACGCCACGGGGCCTTCACCCTCGTGGATCATCTTGATCGCGACGGTGCGTCCGAGATGGGAATCGTCGGCGCGGTAGACGGTCGCCATGCCGCCCTTGCCGACGCGTTCGTGCAGTACATATCGTCCATCGAGCAGGGCCGCCGTCGGCGACATCACTTCCAGCGCCATGGCTCGCTCCTCGGGTGCATCCGGGTCATGCATCAGACGACCGTATCGCTGTTCGCCGGCGGGATCATCGGGGTTGACGCGAGAGCGAAACGGTGGATGCCGTCGTCGCGCGTCGAACGACGCGAGGTCGCCTCGGCATCCGACACGGGGTGATCCATCACGCGATCGACCTCGTGAAGCCGATGCTCGCAGGCCTGTCAAGGGGGTCTTCGGGTGTCCGAGGCCCCAGGTAGGAAAGAGGAAGATCGAAAGGACTTCAGGCATGGCCGCAGGTGACATCGAGACGTTCCAACGTGACGGGATCTGGTTCAACCGCATCGAGGGCGAATCCCGCACATTGGGGTCGAGCTTCGAGACCGAAGACGAAGCCGTCCGAGTCGGGCGCGGAGCAGCTGCGGCACGACAGGTGCAGCACGCCGTGCGCACCGAAGACGGCCCGTCCGACACGGGCAACCTCCACGACTGGCATCCACGCGATCTCATGAACTGATGGGCGCGGTGCCCGGAGAGTCGGAACGAGGGATGCTGCTGCAGGCGTGTCTCAACGGAGCGCGCGACGTCACCGAGCATCCCGGATTGAGCGCCGACCCGACACTGGCGGCCGCGGATGCGGCGAGGGCGGTGGCGGCCGGCGCACAGGAGATCCATGTGCACCCGAAGGATGCCGAGGGCAACGACACCCTGGATGCCGATCACGTCGCGACCTGGCTTCGGGCGTTGCGATCGGCCTGCCCCGATGTGCCGATCGGCGTCACCACCGGAGCGTGGATCGAGCCCGACGTCGAGAAGCGGGTGGCTGCCATCGCCGCGTGGACCGAGCTCCCCGACTACGCATCCGTGAACTGGCACGAGACGGGCGCCGATCGTGTCGCTGCACTGCTGTCGAGCCGAGGCGTCGGCGTCGAGGCGGGCATCTGGGACGCGACCGGTCTCGAGGCGTGGAGCACATCGCCGTCACGCGCGGAGTGCACGCGGGTGCTGATCGAGCTGCCCGACGAGGCCGCCGAGGTGGTGCGCCGTCACGCCGAGGGACTGATCGCGCACGTGCGGCTCGACGACCCGAGCATGCCGATCCTGCTGCACGGCGAGGAGCGTTCGGCCTGGCCGGCGCTCACGCTGGCGGCCGAGCTTCGTCTCGACACCCGTATCGGGCTCGAAGACACGCTCACGCTGCCCGACGGGCGAAGCGCTCCCGACAACGCGTCGCTGGTGCGTGCGGCATCCGTGTTCACGTCCGCCTACTGACGACATCCGTCACTCACCGACACGAGACTCGTGCGACCGCGTCCGGCGTCTTTAGGCTGGAGGCTCCCACCGTGAACGCCGCGGCGAAGGATGTCGTGAAGGAGCACCCGTGTCCGAGATCCAGACGAACCTCTCGTGGGCGACGTTCACCTCATCGGGCGCGGGTGCTCGTCGCGCGGCGGCGACGAGAGCCGCCGTTCGATGTCGGATCGCCGGCTGCTGAGGACCGACATCATGACTGACGACCGCTCGTACACCCACCCGCACCCCTTCGACTCCCGCACGAGGTTCGACCTCGATCGCCCGGAGAGTCGCAAGTGGAGCCTGCATTCCGGGCACATCGGCGCCTGGGTCGCAGAGATGGACTTCGGCGTCGCGCCGGTGATCGCCGAGGCCATGCATCGCGCGATCGACGAGGAGAACCTCGGATACCTGTCGCCTCCGCTTGCCGCTCGGTTGGGCGAGGCGACGGCCGACTGGATGCATGGCCAGTACGGGTGGGATGTCGACCCGGAGCGCGTGCACCCCGTGTCGGATGTCATGGCCGCTCTGCGCGTCGCGGTCGAGGAGTACGCGCCCGCCGGGTCGCCCGTGATCGTGCCGACTCCGGCATATATGCCGTTTCTGACATATCTTCCTGCGATCGGGCATCCGGTGATCGAGGTTCCCGGTGTCGAAGTGGATGGCCGCTGGCACCACGACCTGCAGCGCATCGACGAAGCGTTCGCCGCGGGTGCCCGCACCCTCGTGCTCTGCAACCCGCACAACCCGACCGGAACCGTGGTCGAGCGCGCAGAGCTCGAAGCGCTCGCAGAGCTCGTCGAGCGGCACGGCGGTCGGGTGTTCGCGGATGAGATCCACGCGCCGCTGCGCTTCGGCGGCCGCCCCTTCATCCCTTATGCATCGCTGTCGGATGCGACCGCCGCGCACACCGTCACCGGCACGAGTGCGTCGAAGGCGTGGAACATCCCGGGGCTCAAGACGGCGCAGCTGATCACGTCGAACGATGCCGACCAGGAGCTCTATCGCCGCTTCGGCTTCTCGGTGCAGCACGGCGCCGCGACGCTCGGGGTGGTCGCGTCGACCGCCGCGTACCGCGAGGGCAAGCCCTGGCTCGATCACGTGCTCGACTACCTCGGCGGCTCACGCGAGCTCGTCGCATCGCTGGTCGCCGAGCATCTGCCCGGGGCGGTGTATCGCGAACCGGAGGCGACCTATATCGGCTGGATCGATGCTCGCGGCCTGGGTATCGACGGCCCACCCGCCGCATTCTTCCGTGAGCATGCGGGCGTCGTGCTGACGGAGGGCGCGCTGCTCGGACACGGGTACGAGAACTTCGTCAGACTCGTGTTCGCGGCCCCGCGTCCGATCCTGCGCGAGGCCTTCGCCGCGATGGGAGTCGCCGTTCGCGACCGCTGAACCGCCGCCCTGCGCTCGTGCTCAGACCGAGAAGATGCCGGGATGCCCAGTCGAGCCGCCGCGGCGGCGAACTCGACATCAAAGGTTCGCCTCGTGTTCGGGACGCCTCGCGTGCGTGGTCAGTTCTACCCCCAGAGCAGCCGTTTCGGGTGCGAAAGTGACCCCTCAAGAAGCGGCGCGCAGGCGGCCGAACGGCGGCTAGGCGGAGACCGAGGCCCGCCCGGCGAGCGCAACGGCAATTCGTTCGACGGCCTCGACCATCACCGGACGGGGCAGCGCGAACACGAAGCGCGTGTACCCGATGGCGGCCTCACCGCAGGCGGCGCCATCCGTCATCGCGACCCCCGCGTGCTCGCGGAACCATTCGCCGAGGTCACCCGTCAGCCCGGTCTCGCGGAAGTCGAGCAGGGCGATGTAGCTGCCCTCGGGTACGATCATCCGCACGCCGGGGAGCTTCTCCTCGACGAGCTGCGCCAGCATCCGCCGGTTGCCGTCGAGGTAGTCGACGACCTCGCCGAGCCACTCGCCGCCTGACGTGTAGGCGGCGGTGTTCGCGATGACGCCGAGGGTCGAGGTGCCGTGGCCGGGCCAGAATCCGAGGCGTTCCCAGAGCTCGGCATCCGCGTCGTTCGAGATGATCACCTGCGCGCACTTGAGGCCCGCGAGGTTCCACGCCTTCGAGGCGGAGGTCGCGGTGAACGTGTGGGCTGCGGCGGCATCCGACACCGAGGCGTAGGGGATGTGCCGGGCCGGGGCGTAGATGATCGGCGCGTGGATCTCGTCGGCGAACACCCGGCCGCCCGCGTCCGTCACGACCGACTCGATGGCGAGCAGCTCGTCCCGCGTCGCGACTGTGCCGAGGGGGTTGTGCGGGTTGCAGAGCACCAGCATCTCGCCGCCGTCGCGGAACGCCTGCGCCACGGCCTCCAGGTCCATGACCCAGCGTCCGTCGACCTCGATGCTCGGCACCTCGATGACGCGGCGGCCGCGCATCGGCGGAACCAGGAGGAACGGCATGTATGCGGGCGTCGGCACGATGATGGCCGAGCCGGGAGTGGTGAAGTTGTCGATCGCCAGCTCGAATGCGGCGATCACATCGGGCACGTGGTGCACCCGCTCAGGAGCGATCTGCCAGCCGTACGAGTCGGAGTACCAGCGCGCCGTCGCCGCGGAGAGGTCCTTCGCCAGCTTCTCGGGCAGGTAGCCGGTGACGCCCAGGTCGAGAGCATCCTTCACCGCGGTGGTGACGGCAGGGGCGAGCCCGAAGTCCATCTCGGCGACGAAAGCGCCGATCATGTCGGGGAACGTCGTCCATTTCATGCTGCCCGCGTGGCGCAGGTCGTCGTGCGTGATGTGGTCGAACGTGCCGGAAGTCATTCTTCAATCCTTCCACCGGTGAGATGCGCGCGGGCGATGCACGGCTTCGGATGTCGGGTCGAGAAACGCCGAGAGAGCGACGGCATCCACCGGCCAGTCGGGCGTCGGATCCGAAGCCGTGCCAATGGGCGCGATGCGTGCGGAGCCAGTTCCGCATCGGAAACCGACGTCGCGGATGCACAACTGGCCCCGCACGAGAGCACACACCCCCGCCACACCATTGAGCACCCACCTCGACCGTGCCAGGATTGCCCCGACTCGGCTCACCGGGGGCGGGGACGAAGGGATTCTCATGCAGCTGGCGATGATCGGACTCGGTCGGATGGGTGCCAACATCGTGCGCCGCCTCATGCGGGCGGGGCACGAGTGCGTGGTCTACGACGTGAACGCCGATGCGGTGCAGGCGCTGGTCGCCGAAGGGGCCACAGGTGCCGACAGCATGGCTAACCTCGCGTCGAAGCTCGAGGCGCCGAGGGCCGTGTGGATGATGGTGCCCGCCTCGCTCACCGGATCCGTCGCCGACCAGGTCGCGGAGGTGCTCGACGCGGGCGACATCCTGATCGACGGCGGCAACTCGAACTACCGCGACGACGTCCGGCGAGCGAAGGCCTTCCGCGAGCGCGGCATCCACTACGTCGACGTGGGCACGAGCGGTGGCGTCTTCGGGCTCGACCGCGGGTACTGCCTGATGGTCGGCGGGCCGGATGAGGCCGTGCAGCGCATCGAGCCGGTGCTGAAGACGATCGCTCCGGGTGTGGGCGAGATCGAGCGCACGCCCGGTCGCACGGGAGACCTCACGCCGGAGGAGCAGGGGTATCTGCACTGCGGTCCGTCGGGTGCGGGGCACTTCGTGAAGATGGTGCACAACGGCATCGAGTACGGCATCATGGCGTCGATCGCCGAGGGCCTCAACCTGCTGCACAACGCGGATGCCGGAGTGCGCGAAGCCGAGCATTCCGCCGAGATCGCCCCGCTGGAGGAGCCGGAGTTCTACCAGTTCCCGATCGACACCTCGAAGGTCGCTGAGCTGTGGCGCCGCGGGTCGGTCATCTCGTCGTGGCTGCTCGATCTGACCGCTGCCGCGCTCGCCGAGAATCCCAAGCTCGACGGTCTCGCCGGCCGCGTGTCCGACTCGGGCGAGGGTCGCTGGACGGTCAAGGCCGCGGTCGACGTGGGGGTGCCCGTGCCGGTGCTCGCGGCATCCTTATTCGAGCGCTTCGCCTCGAGGGACGAAGACCGCTTCGCGAACCAGGTGCTGTCGGCGATGCGTCTGCAGTTCGGCGGGCACCAGGAGCTGCCCGCCGGAGACGTGCTCGAGGCGGGATCGCGCAAGGCGGAGTCCGACAGTGCCTGACCCAGACGCGGTCGTTGCGCGAGCGGAGCGAGACGAAACGCCCGTCCGCATAGCGAGCTCCGCGGATGCCGAGAGCATCGCCGAGCTCCTTCACGCCTTCAACACCGAGTTCGACACCGAGACGCCCGGTGTCGCGGTGCTCGCGAAACGCCTGCGCACCCTGCTCACCGAATCCTCGACGTTCGCCGTTCTCGGCGGAGATCCGGCGGTCGGGGTGGCTCTGGTGACGCTCCGCCCGAACGTGTGGTCGGACGGTCCGGTCGCGCTGCTCGACGAGATGTACGTCGCGCCCGAGCAACGCGGCGGTGGCGTGGGCAGCGCGATCCTGCGGCGGATGGTCGAGATCTGCCGCGAGCTCGGAGTCGCAGCGATCGAGATCAACGTCGACGAATCGGATGCCGGGGCGATGCGCTTCTACGAACGGCACGGCTTCAGCGGCACCGACCCGGACTCGGGCGAGCGAGCGGTCTACTTCTACCGGGCGTTGGGAGGCGGCGGGTAGACGGCGTGCAGATCCCGGTGGCTATCCTGGCGCCATGGATCCTTTCCTCTTCGTGGTGCTCCTCTATGTCGGCGGCTTCCTCATCAGCCTGCTCATCCTGTGGTTCGTCATCTACACGGCCGTGCGCGCAGCGCTGACGTCGCACCGGCAGGCGATGGCGGACGAGAGGCGACCGGCGCAGCGCTACGTCGCCCACTGACGTGAACGGGGTCTTCGTCGTCACACTCGGAGGTCGTGAAGCGACTGGACTCGACTCCGAGGTTCTCGAAATCTGGTCCGATGTGTTCGGAGCGGTAGAGGATGCAGACGACTGGCGAACATCGATCTGGGAGCGCCATCGATCGCGGGCGGGCTTCCGCCTGGTTACCGCGCGCGAGGGCGATCGGTTGGTCGGGTTCGCGTGGGGGTACACGGGTGAGCGAGGGCAGTACTGGTCGGACCTCATTTCACGCGAGCTCGGCCCGCGCGTCGATGAGTGGATCGGCGGCCATTTCGAGTTCGTCGAGCTCGCGGTGATACCGCACGCTCGTGGTCGCGGTATCGGTCGAGCATTGCACGATGCGCTCCTCGCCGATCTGCCGCATGAGCGTGCGCTCTTGTCGACGTCTGCCCGGGCAGACGATCCGGCCGTTCGTCTTTACTCGTCGTGCGGGTGGGGGTCGCTCGGAACGTATGGCGAAGATCGGCAGGTCATGGGCCGCGCCCTTCGATCGCGAGGCGAAAACGACGGCTTCTGTTGAGAGGCATGCCCTGACTGTTGCATCGGGTCCGAACGCACCTGCATCCGCTCATCAGTCGCAAGCGATGCCGTCTCCGTCGCGGTCGAGGTCGTAGATGTCGCTGCCGATGATCGTGACAGGACCCTGGGTGTAGGAAGGCCCGTTGCCACTGCCGCCCGCGCAGTCCACGTCGGTGTCGATCGGAACGCAGGCTCCCGCGTAGTTCGGGTCGCATCCGCCGCCGCCCTGCTGCACCAGCGGGACGGGTGCTGCCACCGGAGCGGGAGCCTTGCTGCCGATCGAGGTCACCTCGTTCACCGGGGCGGTCTTCACGACCTCGCTGACGACCTCACGGGACACCTCGACGCCGTCGACGAGTGTCACACGGTAGGTGATCACCGTGACGCCGTTCACCCCGACCGTGGTCACGGCGCTCGTGCCTTGAAGGCTCAGCGGGTCGTCGGCCGTCGTCTGCACGAATGGGACGACGACCTCTTCAGACACGGTGTCGAAGGTCGTCGGGGTCGGTGTGGGAGTCGGACTCGGCTTCGGAGTCGTTGTCGGCACGGCAGCGAAGGGCTTCGGGCTGGAGGCGGTCGGAGCCTCGGCGCCACCCGTGCTCGCGCTCGCGATGCCGCCGCCGGTGACGAGCAGCGCTGCCAGGCCGAGGGCCACCAGGCCGGACGGGCGCGATCGGAGTCCGAGGGCAGGCAGCGGGCGTGCCAGCAAGACGATCAGCCCCACTGCGACCACCGCGGTCACTGCGAGGACGATCGCGATCGGAGACAGCCGCGCCAGCATCCCGCCGACAACGAGTGCGCTGACGATGATTCCGGTCGTGCGCCATCCGGTGCGTCGTCTGGCCGGTGCGGATGCTGTGGGGGCCGCGACCGTCGTGAGCTGCGTCGTCACGGCCGCGGCCGGCGAGGGCGCTGTGGCGCCCGTCCATCGCACGCCGTCCCACCAGCGCAGCTGATTCGGATTCTCAGGATCGGGATGCCAGGCGGCAGGCGGCTGAGACATGAAGAGTTCCCCTCGACTGTGAGGCGACGAATCGCCGGCGCCCCCAGAGCGCCACTGCCTGTATACCGGTACGTCGGTGCGCCCGACAACTGTCGAATCTGAAACGTGATGATGCCTGTTCGGTGGTGGCGGCCGGCACTACTCGCGGGTCGTGGTCAGCTTCGAGCGATACTCCGAGACTGCCTGAACGATCTGGCCGACGACGTGTCGCAGTTCGCCCGTTTGACGCTCCCTTTCGTCGCCATCTCCGCACTCGAGGAGAGCGCTGATCAGTGCATCTTTCGCGCGTTGACGGTCGATTCCCTCGGCCACCTCGAAAGCGAGCACGTCGAAGTCCCGCTCGTCGTATCGAGACAGGGTGGCCCGTACGCGTCCGATCGTGGGGTCGTCGCTCGTCAGGTGCAGATATGCCCGCAACTCCGGATCGAATCCCGTTCCGCCGATGTGCGCGATCTCCGCAGTGGCGGTGTCGAGCCAGACATACAGCCACGATCTGTCGGGACGAATGCGACCACTCCGAACGGCGATGACACGAGGGTGGGGGAGATTCATCCGCCCACGATATTCCCTGCCTGCGATGACTTGTGCGACGGCGGGGTGTCGGCCCCGGAGGCTCGCCAGTACCTTAGTGCGCATCCCACGTCACCCACCGCCCGTATCGAAGGAGATCGGCGAGATGAGACCACTGCGCTACGCGATCAACGTCACGCTCGACGGCTGCGTGCATCACGAGGCGGGCGTCGCTCCCGATGAGGAGCTGATGGGCTTCTGGACGGCGGAGCGAGCGGATGCCGTCATCTACGGCCGAACGACCTACGAGATGATGGAGGGCGCCTGGCGGCGTCCGGAATCGGGGGTGTGGCCCGACTGGATGGATGAGTGGGAGATCCCGTTCGCCGATGCCCTCGACCGCGTGCCGAAGCATGTGGTGTCGAGCACGCTGGAGTCGGTCGACTGGAACGCCGAGCTGGTGTCCGGCGATCTGGGCGACGCCGTCCGACGGCTGAAGGACCAGCCGGGCGAGGGGTTGTCGGTGGGTGGCGTGAGCTTGCCGCTCGCGCTCGCCGAGCTGGGGTTGATCGACGAGTACATCTTCGTCGTGCATCCGATCATCGCCGGGCACGGTCCCAGGCTGCTCGACGGCCTGAGCGAGCGCCTTGCGCTCGAACACATCGAACGACGGGAGTTCGCATCGGGAGCGGTCGTGCAGCGATATCGACCGGTGTTGGACCCCCTGCCCTGAGCCTGCACGCTGCCCGGGGGCGCCGCACCCGATCCGGCGTCGCCGTCAACAGGGCCGCGTGCCGCCCATGCCGTTATCCACGACGCAGCCTCCGGAGCCGCCGACCTGTCCGCCACCGGGAGGGCCGCCGCCGCCGGGCTTCGTACCTCCGCTGTTGGCAGGGGGCCTGCTGCCGCCGTTGTTGTTGCTCGATCCGCCGTTGCTGCCGCCGTTGCTGTTCGCGTTCTGCTGGCGGGCAGCTTCCTCGGACGCGAGGCGTCGCGCTTCCTCCTCAGCGAGGCGTGCGGCCTCGGCTTCGGCAGCGAGACGAGCGGCCTCGATCTCGGCGGCGATGCGAGCGGTTTCCTCAGCTTGGAACACGGCGAAGTCCTCGGTGAGCGTCGTGGTCGTCTCATCGAGCGCAGCCGCATCGGCAGTGGCTTCCGTCGCCAGTTTCGTGAGGGCGGCGGCCTCATCACGGTCAGTGCATTCGTCGGGGATGACGACATTCGAGAGCTCGACGCTGGCATCGGTGACAGCCGCGATCTGCTCGGCACCGCTCGAGCGTGCGGGGACGGCGTCGACTGCCTCCTGGGCGGGGACACCCTCGCTGGCTTCGACCGCCTCGATGGCGTCGACGGCTTCCGCCCCGGGGCGGTCGGCGTAGTTCGCGCTGATCCACCCGTCCGTGTCGGGGAGCGCGGTGATGGCGACGGACTCGAGTGCGTTCTCGGCGTCGGCGACAGACTCGGTGGCGGTCTTGGCAGCTGCGGCTCCGGACTTGAGTGCGACTGTGCACTGGCGAAGAGTCTCCTCGGCCTCCGCCTGGGCTACGGCAACCGAGGTCGCGGTGATTCCACCGGCGAGCACGACCGCCGCAACGGCAATGAGCGCGATGGTGCGCTTCTTCGAGCGGCGCTTCACTGCCGGTGCCTCCGACGGGCTGCTGATCTCGTCAGACACGGTCGTCTCCTGGGTGGACATCTGAAACGGGAGTACGGGGAGCATGCGCACGTCATCACGCAGCGCAGAAAGCACGTTCTCATTGCTTTACGAGGGTTTTCACCTACCCGTACTGTGCAAACTTATCGGTCTTCGCGATGCTCGTCACACGCCAACGCCCATACCCTCGCCTGGCCAGCGGAGGTGAAACCGCTCCTACCTGGTTAGCCTGTTCTAGTGCCCCGTCCTCGAAGTGAAGCCGCGCGCCAGTCCGTGCTCGAGGCGATGCGCGCCGCGGTCGTGGCAGGCGAGTACGAGGCCGTGACGATCGAGGGGCTCGCGGAGTCTGCGGCAGTCTCCAAGCAGACGATCTACCGCTGGTGGCCGTCGAAGGCGGCGATCCTCGGTGAGGCTCTGCTCGAGGGAGAGGTGCCCCTCGCGGATGCGACCGTCGCGATGAGTGACGACATCCGCGCCGACCTGCACGCCTGGTTCTCCGCGATGTCCGCCGGCATGGAGCGGCCCGAGGGCGTCGCGCTCGCGCGGGCGCTGATCGCGGTGACCGCCACCGACCACGAACTCGGTCTCGCGCTCAACGAGCGTCTCGCCGCGCCGATCCGCTCGTGGGTCGCCGAACGGATCGCACGCGGACAGGCGGCGGGCGAGATCCGCGAGGACGTGGATGCCGCCGCCATCGCCGATCAGCTCATCGCCATGGCGTCGTACGCCGCGCTCATCGGTCAGCCGTTGAGCGCCGAGCGCGTCGAGGAGACGGTGACTCGGCTGCTCCGAGGGATCGCTCGCTAGATGCCGCGCACGCCGCTCATTGCGAAGCGGTAACGACGCCGCGCCGAGACCAGGCCGGCCGATACGTTTAGGCCGATGAAAACTCCACTCCGCCTCGCGACGGCCCTCGCTGCTGTCTTCCTTCTCACCTCTTGCAGTGCTCCCGCTGTTGACACCACGGGCGACTCGACGTCGGCTCCTACCGAACAGGTCGAAGAGGTAGAAGAGGCACCTGAGCCCGTCGATCTCACCGGTGAGTGGAAGCAGACGAACTCCGGCGCAGAAGACAGCTTCCAGTCGGCCACGATCACCGGGCAGACCATCGAGGTCTTCTGGAACAGCCCCGACATGCAGGCGATCTACTGGGCCGGAAACGTCGAGGTCCCGGCCGACGGGTCGACCTCATTTACTTGGGACTCCGTGAACGACAAGACCAAGACGGACAACGCTCTCATGGCCTCGAGCGATGATACGAAGACCTTCACCTATGCCGACGGTGAGCTTTCGTATGAGCTCACCGCCCTCGGCACCACGATGACGGTTCGTCTCGCGAAGCAGTGATCGACTGTCTCTGATGCTCTCGCTGGACTGGATTCTCCGAAGCGCCGACATCCGATCCGACGAGACCATGGTGATTCGCCATGCCTATGTGCGCGAGCATGAGGACAGCGGACTCCAGGGCATCCATGCCGACTCGACCGACGACGAGATCCTCTATTACACGAGCCGGCAGAGTGCGACGCAACGAGTATTCCCCGTCACGCCCCCGCAGTATTGGATCGTCTTCATCCGCGAAGACGGAGGGCGTGCTCGCTTCTGGGCGGTTGTCGAGAACCACGGCGAGGCCTGGAACGACGGCAGGCAGCGCGCGTTCACCCTGACGGTGTCGAAGCAGATGGACGACCTGCGGAACAGGCTCGTCATCGGCTGGAAGTCTCCTCGCGCCTGGTGGATCAACGGGGTGACGGCTGCGCCGTACCCTGTTCTGGAGATCGCAGACTCCCAACCGATTCCGTTCCCGGGGTTCGATGCCCTGGTTCTCGATCACCCGCAGCTTCAGGCGGTCATGCGTGACCACCGGTACGCGTCGTGGCGCACCGCGCTGGCTTCGGTGAAGGGGATCTACCTGATCACCGATACGCGCGACGGTCGCCACTACGTCGGGAAGGCCGATGGGTCGGAGAGCATCCGTCAGCGCTGGGCGGTCTACGCCACGAACGGGCACGGCGGGAACGTCGAGCTGCGCAACCTCGAACCCTCGACCTTCCGCTACTCGATCCTTCGAGTCTTCGATCCGGCGACGCCCGAGCGCGATGTCAACGAGGCTGAGGATCACTACAAGCGAGCGCTCGACTCACGTCGCTGGGGACTGAATCGCAACTGAGCGCGGAGCCGGCGACGAGACGGTCGCTCGGCTGCTGCCGGGACCGCGCGGTAGGCAGTTCGGGCGAAGTCGATGGCGGTTAACCTTGCCGTGAGTACTCGACGTCGACGACGGGAGTTGGAATGGTCATCGCTGACATCACGGCCGTTCCGGTGTCGAGGGAACGCAAGGCCGCATACCTGGACTTCTCGAAGCGGATGGCCGGGGTCTACCGCGACCACGGTGCGATCAGTGTCGTCGACTACTGGCAGTCGAGCGATTCAGCCGACCAGGGCGACTCACGCAGACGGGGCATCGTACGAATCGGGCGAGCTCAAGAGCATCGCCGACCTCGCGGGCGCGAGTGCTGAGGAATCCGTCGTGGTGACGGTGACGACGTGGCCGTCGCGCGAGGCTCGCGATCGCGGAACCGCTGCCGTCACGCGCGATCCTCGCGTTCTCGAGACGCTCGACGAAGACCCCCTCTTCGACGGAGGTCGCGTGATCGGTGACAGCTTCGAGATCGCGATGAGCGTTCAGCAGGAGGAGTGACGGGCTCCGGTTACGGGGTGCAGTAGGCGAGCATCGCGTCGGTCGCCGTGCGCATCTCGGTCGACGCTGCATCCAGGCCCGTGACATCGCCGGTGATGGCCTTCTCGCCCTCGGCGACGAACGCGTCGATGCTCGTCGTCCACGAGTCGCGGAGCGTGACGAACTCGTCGGGGCCGTCGACCCCGCGGATGTTCTCGGCAACCTTCTTGACCTCGTCGAGCGCTGCCTGCGCGGCCTCGGGAGTCGGCGAGCTGACGCTCTCGATCACACCGGTCACCTGCACGGCTTGAGCGGCGACCTGGCCGCAGGCCGCGAGAGTCGACGCCTGCGAGCATCCGGAGAGCAACAGGATGCCGACGGCCAGCGACGCGAGCGCGGGGAGCTTCTTCATGCGAGCCAGGGTATCGAGCCGAGATGTGAGGACTACGACGAGCCCCAGGCGGGGCCGACGAAGGTCACGGGCTTGCCCGCCGCTTCTGCGTAGGCGATCTCGCGGAGCGTCGATTCGCCGTAGTGCTCGCCCTGATTCACGACGACCACTCGATCGGCCAGGTCGATCCTGCGCAGGTGCAGTTCGCCGAGCGCGGCCTTCTGCTCGGTGGTGATCGGGCCGTCGATCTCGGCAGGCATGAGCACGATGACGCCATCGAGCGCCAAACCCCGGCTCACCGCGCGCATCTCTTCGACGAACCGCATGGAGCCGCAGATGCAGACGATCTCTGGGCGGTCAGGCACCGTGTCAGTCTCTCGCCGAACCGCGAACCGCCGGTCCGGGCTCTGCCGGGGATGCGAGCGTCTTGCGACCCGTCCAGAGCGCGGTGAACCCCGCGTAGACGCCGAAGACCACTATGAATCCGAGAACCAGGATCCACGGCCCCGGGCCGTTCTGGTAGAGCAGGCTCAGGTAGATCAAGAAGACTGTGCTGCCCAACGCCCCGCCGAGGCCGGCGCCCGCGATCGACTTCTTCCGCCCGGTTGGCGCGTCGGCGGTGCGGGACGACATGCGCCTGCCGATGTATGCGCCGAGGGCTGCGGTCAATCCCGAAACGATGCCGGTCACGACTGTCGGGACCATGATCAGCAGGATGGTCCAGTTGAGCCCCGCCCGGGAGTCAGGCAGGTTGGCGATATAGATCGCCCCCTGGATGATCAGCATGGTCGCGGTGAAGAGGATGGTCCCGAACACTGTCAGGGGAAGGGTCAGGCTGCGCACGGTCATCGCTTCCCGTACTTGTCGATGACGTCTTTGAGGTTGTCCGCCTGAACGTTCCAGGTCTGCTCTGCCGCCCATTCGGCGCCGGTTGCGGCAGCCTGGTTGGCATTGACGGCGGTTGCGGTCTTCCGCAGCACCCATTCGCCGTCGACCTCGACGATGGAGAACTCGATGGTCGATCCGGGTCCGTCGAAGTAGGCGTCTGAGATGACCGTGAACTTCACGCTCGTGTCGGTGGTCGTGACGACGACGTCACCCGTCTCGTAGATCTCGTCGAAGCCGTTGGTGAGGATGGTGTCGGAGAGAGTGAAGACCGCGCCGTCCTTGAAGGTCTTCGACGAGCCCGACACGTCGAACGGGAACACCTCGGTCGGGTGCTCCTTGAAGAGGTCCATGAGCTCTTCTGCTGTGTAGTCGTCAGTGGAGTACCCGAGGTCGTCGTCGATGACGTATTCGTACTCGGCCTGGTCGAACCAGTATCGAGCTGACGGGTAGTCCTCCGGGTCGACGTCCCAGGTGGTCGCGACGGCGGCGCGGATCTCGGCGAGCACTGCGTCGTCGGCATTGCGCCGCCGGGTGGCGAGCGATTGGAGTTCTGTCACGGCATCCTGCAGATCCTGCTGGGCGCCCCCGCCGCGCTCCGGCCGGAAGGCGCCGGGGTCGTTGACCAGCTGGTCTTGCAGGGCCTCTTGTGCCGCGGTGCGCTTCTCGATCTGCACGGCGGCGAGTTCCTTGATCTCAGAGACCTCGGCCGCATAGCTGATGAGAGCCTTCCGAACCTTCGAGATCGCCTTCTCATGTGCCTTCGACTGGGTGATCAGCGAGGTGAGTTGCGACCGCGCGCCTGACGCCGATTGCCCGACCCACTGGTCGAGGAACACGTCGTCGGCCTTGCGCAGTTCGATGAGGGCGGTGTCGATCTTCTCTTCGACGGTGTTCAGCTGCTCGGCGAGGCCGGTCACGCTTGCGGTGCTGCCGGCGCCGGGGTTGCCTGGAGTCCACTGCGAGCCCATCTCAGTACATCTCCTTGAGCGTGTCGACGAGATCCTCGACCTCACCCTGGCTCTCCGCTTCGTTGCCGCTGAACTCCTCGGCGGTGAGCTCGATGTTGGTGGCCAGCGTCTCTGACGACTTCGCAGCGTTCGCGAGCGACCCTTCCAACAGATCGAGGAAGAAGTCGACGGTCTCGGCGACGAGCGCGCTTCCGCAATTGTCGACGCGGTCGAACCCGTCGTCACCGACGCCCGCGAGTGCGCTTCTTGTGTATCCGGCCGAGCTCTGCATTGCTGACGCGTTGAACGCGAAAATATCCCCCATGCGACGACCCTATCCGTCGAGGCTTCATCATCGCCACGGTGAAGGAAGACCTGTGGGGCCTGGGATGGATGAAGAAACGCCCCTGCCGTTCGGGTCGGCAGGGGCGCGGTCATCACGGTGCTTACTGCACCGACCATCCTCCATCGGATGCCAACACGGCACCGTTGATGTTCACGGCGTCGTCCGACAACAGGAACGTGATCGACGCGGCGAGGTGCTCAGCGGTCGCGACCGTCGGGATCGCCTGCTGGAAGGGGGCCAGGCGGCCGGAGCCATACTCCGACATGTTCGGGGGCATCGGGATGCCGGTGGCGACGCCGCCCGGAGCGACCGAGTTCACCCGGATGCCCTTCGGCCCGTACATGAACGCCGCGGACTTCGTGACGCCGATGATGCCGTGCTTGCTGGCCGTGTAGGCGTTGCCCGAGGAGTTGCCGCGCAGACCCGCTTCGCTCGAGACGTTGAGGATCGAGCCGCGGCCGGCCTTCTCCATGATCGGCAGCACCGCGCGCATGAGCTTGAACGGGGCGGTGAGGTTGATGGCGATGACGCGGTCCCAGACGGCATCCGTCGTCTCGCCCGCAGGGGAGAAGTCGTCGTTGATGCCGGCGACGTTCGCGAGTGCGTCGATGCGGTCGCCCGCGGCGGCGATGACGGCATCGATCGCGTCCTGCTTCGTGAGGTCGCCGGCGACGGTGGTGATGTCGGCATCCGGCAGCTCGGCCTTCAGGGCGTCGAGCTTGTCGGCGGCGATGTCGGAGGCGATGACGCGTCCGCCTTCGCGGGCGATGCGGGATGCGGTGGCCTTGCCGATTCCGGATGCTGCGCCCGTGACGATCACGGTCTTGCCGGTGAAACGGCCGGTGGTGGGCTTCTCGGTCCAGCCCTCGGACTCGTCGGCCTCGGGGATCTCGCCGCCGTTGGCTGCGCGCACGAGGTCATCGACGACGGACTGCGGCAGCTGACCCTGGCTCATCGCGACGAGCTGCTGCAGCGGCAGTCCGAGCACGGGGGTGAGGAGCTCGGGGTCGGCGCCCGTCTGCTCGAAGAGTGCGCGGATGAGTGGCCCGCCGGTCGGGTCGTTCAGCCAGTCGCCGATGGTGGAGTGTGCGGTGAGGGCCATGGTCGAGCTCCTTGAGGGCTGGGGTTTCGCAACGGTGCGTCTATGTATTAGGCAGCTTACGCCTGAGTGCGCTCAGATGGGTGCCAGATGATCCCACCCCTGAGTCGGGCGGGTGGGCGATGAAGATCGGTGCCTGGATGAGCAGCACGACGACGGGACGGGCATGGCGCCAATTTGTCGTATGCTCTTCCACCGTCACCCGTACCTTGTGTCTTATGGCGAAGCGGTGCGCCTACCCGACGGAGTCCGCCCCCGGGAGGTTTAGCTCATGGCCTCAGAGGTGCTTAATCGCCGTACGCACTCATTCTCGAAGCCGCGGGCTCTGGCAGCAGTCGAAACGCGCCCCGCCGTAGGGTGACCATTCTGCTCGATTCGCTGGCACGCATGTAAAATTTCTGATACATACCTTCCTATTTCAGGCCACCAAAGTAGAGGTTCCATGACCACCACCACGCCTCGGCGGGCTCAACGCCTCGCGACTACCGAAAACGTTGTCTGGGCCACTGCTGACAAGTTCCTGCGCAACGTCGTCGAAGAGACCGAGTACGGCGACTACATCCTTCCGTTCACGGTGCTGCGCCGTCTCGAGTGCCTGCTCGCGGATACGAAGACTGACCTCATCAAGGTCGTCGATGGACTGATCGACAAGGACACGCCAGTCCGCTTCATCGATGCCGAGGTCAAGCGCCGTTTCGGCTTGAGCTTCTACAACACGTCCTCGCTAAGCCTCGAAGCGATCGCGGCGACCGACGACCACGTTGAGGCATCCGTCCTCGACTACGTCGCCGGTTTCTCTCACAACATCGCCGACATCTGGACCTCGTTCGAGTTCCCGCGCCTCGTGAAGAAGCTCGCGGACGCCAACACGCTGCACCAGGTCGTCCGCCACTTCTCGACTCTGGACCTCTCGGCTGACTCGATGTCCAACACCGCCATGGGTGACCTGTTCGAGAACGTTATGTACCGTGCCTTCGACAAGAAGGGCAAAGCGGCCGGTGCCTTTTACACCCCGCGCGATGCGATCAAGCTCATGGTTGACCTGCTGTTCGCGTCCGACGAGGAGACCCTCACCGGCCAGAACACGACTCGCTCGATCTACGATCCGACTGCCGGCTCCGGCGGCATGCTGCTCGTCGGCAAAGACCATCTCACCGAACTGAACCCTGACATCGAAGTGAATCTGTTCGGTCAGGAACTCATGGACTCGGCATTCGCGCTCGGTAAAGCTGACCTGCTGATTCAGGGCGGGCTGCCAGACGCGATCCGCCAGGGCGACACTCTACTGCGCGACGAATACGCCGACCGTCAGTTTGACTATGTGCTCTCGAACCCTCCCTTCGGTGGCGACTGGGAGAAGCAGTACAAGAGCGTCGTCGAGCAGTCAAACGTGCCCGGCTCGCGCTTCTCGCACGGTCTGCCGAGCAAGTCCGACGGCCAGATGCTCTTCCTTGCGCACTGCGCCTCGAAGCTCGCTCCTGCCGGCAAGGCCGGACACGGCGGTCGTGCTGCCGTGGTCTCGAACGCCTCGCCGCTGTTCAATTCCGACAAGGGCCCGAACGCGATCCGGCAATGGCTCTTCGACGAAGATCTGATCGACGCGATCATCGCACTGCCGACCCAGATGTTCTACGGCACTGGCATCGCCACCTATGTGTGGGTCCTCGACACGAATAAGACCGCCGAGCGTCAGGGCAAGATCCAGCTGATCGACGGCTCCGGCCTCTGGGACCCGATGAAGAAAGGCATGGGTGACAAGCGTCGCCGCATGAGCAAGACCAAGCGCCAGCTGGTGCACCAGGCGTACAAGCAGTTCGAGGAAGCAGATCCTGCGATCTCGCGCGTACTAACCAAGGCTGACTTCATGTTCCGCGACGTGACAGTGTTCAAGCAGGCGCGTCTGGCGACGGTGTTCACCGATGGAGCTCTCGAAGCCATCGCCGAGCACAAGAGCTACACCGACGCGCACGCCGACATCATCCGCGGCCTCGACGGGATCGAGTGGAACAGCCTGCCGGTACTCTTCCCGCAGCGCTGCAAGAGCGCCGGCCTCAAGGCACCCATCGGTCTGGTGGACGCTGTGGCAGATGCCCTCGGTATCCAGGACAACACAGCCCCTCTGGCGATCGATCGCAAGGGCAATCCTGTGTTTCTGGACGGCTGGAAGATCACCGAACGTGTGCCGATGAGCGAAGAGCTCGACGAACACATGCAGCGCGAGGTGCTGCCGTTCGCAGAAGGCGCTACCTGGGACGAGAAGAAGGCCAAACCCGGCAACGAGATCCCCTTCACGCGCATCTTCTATGTGCCCGAGGAGCCGCGCCCGCTCGAGGAGATCGATGCTGACGTTTCGCGCCTAATGGGCGAGCTGGTCGAGATGTTCGAGGCGGTGCACGAAGGATGAGTAAGACGCCGGATTGGACTCAGATGCCGTTTTGGTCGCTGTACAAGCGAGGCAAGAAGGTTGGATATCCGACAGAAGAACTGCTATCTGTCTATCGGGACCATGGTGTGATTCGGAAGTCCGATCGCGACGACAACTGGAATCGCCCAGGCGAGGACATGTCTGCGTACCAGCTTGTGGAACCAGGTGACCTCGTACTCAACAAGATGAAGACCTGGCAGGGATCGCTAGGGGTCTCTGCGTACCGAGGAATTGTCTCTCCCGCCTACTTCGTCTACAAGCCGCAGACAAATCACAACTCGCGGTTCATGCATTATGCACTGCGCTCAGACCACTACATCAAGTTCTACGCGAGCATCTCGAAAGGTGTGCGCCCGAACCAGTGGGATCTTCAGCCTGAACAACTCGATGTCATGAGCGTCAACTTGCCCGATCTCCCGAGTCAACAACGCATCGCCGACTACCTCGACCGCGAGACCGGCGAGATCGACGCGATGATCAAGAAGATGGACGAGCTGTCGAGGCAGCTAGAGGTGCGGCGTGATGCGGTGTGGGGTACGGAATTCGAGGCTGCAATCGAAGCCGGCTCCGCTGTAAGGCTTAGCTTGCTGATTGACTCGATTGCTGACGGTCCGTTCGGATCGTCGCTTACCTCGTCTCACTATTCAGAAGATGGCGCAAGAGTCATCCGCTTGGGAAACCTTGGGATTAACGCCTTTCGTGATGACGATAAGGCATTCATTCCTCTTGCATATGCGGAAAAGCTCAGTTCTCACACAGTCATTCCTGGAGACGTTGTAGTCGCCGGCCTAGGTGACGAGCGTATGCCCCTCGGTCGGGCAGCTGTTCTTCCCGACATTGGCCCAGCGATCGTTAAGGCTGACTGCTACCGCGTTCGCCCGAACGAGTTGGTGAGATCAAGTTACTTGGCTTGGGCGCTATCCGCGCCGCAGTCCCGAGACCAGTTCAAGCTTCTCTCCCGAGGAACAACTCGCGCCCGGTTGAACACCAAGGTCGTTCAAGAAGTTCGGTTGCCTCTAATCTCGGCTGAACAACAAGACCAGCTCGTCGAACGCCAGGCCCTGTTGACCAGCAAGATCGATGCGATGCTGGCCAAGGTTGCCGCACTCAAATCCCTTCTCACCGAACGCCGTGCGGCACTCATCACTGATGTCGTCACCGGTCGAAAGGAAGTGGCATGACCCACCACCAGATTCTCGAGCACGAGTTCGAGTCAAATCTCTGCGATGAACTGGCCGAGCGCGGCTGGCTCTATGAGAACGTCGGCGATCCGAACGTCGTCGGCTGGGACATCGCCCGGGCAATGGTGCCAGCTGATGTGCTGCACTGGCTCGCGACCCAGTACCCGGACGAGTACGAGAAGGCGGTGCCCTCGGACCTCACCAACGGTGCGCTGGACCTCGCGCGGCGCAAATTGCTCGACCACGTCATCAAAGAACTGGGCAAGATCACGAAGATGGACCCGATCACCGGGCACCCTGTTGGTGGCCTGCTCGGTGTGTTGCGTCGCGGCTTCAAGTTCGCGCAGATCGGACGCCCGGCGGCGAGCTTCGGCCCGTTGATGGAGTTCCCTCCGGAGAATCCGAATCTGCTCAGCGTCATCGAGCAGTCGGATGCCGTGCGTCTGCGAGTGCTGCGTCAGGTGCGTTTTGATACGCAGACCAACGAGACCATCGACGTCGTGCTGTGCGCCAACGGTCTGCCGGTGGCCACGCTCGAACTGAAGACCGACAACACGCAGACCGTCAATCATGCGATCACCCAGTACAAGAATGACCGCGTGCCCGGACCGACCCGCGCACTACTGCAGCCGGGGCGCGCGCTCGTGCACTTCGCGGTATCGAATGACCTCGTGTACATGACCACCAAGCTGCAGGGCGCGGACACGTTCTTCCTGCCGTTCAACCAGGGTACAGACGGCCACGCGGGCAACCCAGCCTCGGAGACCGGCTCGGCGAGCAACTACCTGTGGCGAGAAATTCTCGCCCGCCCGACGTTCATGCGCATCATGAAGAACTTCGCGCTGTTCGAGCCAAACCGTTCGAAGAAGGGTGACGGGCGTCTGGTCTTCCCGCGCTTCCATCAGCTGCGCGCTGTCGAGCGCGTCGTCGCTGACATCGAGCAGCAGGGCGCCGGCGGACGATACTTGATCTGGCATTCGGCCGGATCCGGCAAGACAAAGACCATCGCCTGGCTCAGCCACCGCCTGATCCGCCACGTCGGCATAGATGCCCAGTCGACGTTCGACTCGGTCATCGTCGTCACCGACCGCACCGTGCTCGATGAGAACGTGCGCGACGACATGAACCTCGTGCAGTCCAGTGCGGGCCTGGTCGTCAACATCGGGGACGCGTCTGGCGCGAAGTCTGCGCAGGTCAAAGATGCGCTGCTCGAGGGCAACCACATCATCACCTGCACCTTGCAGACCTTCCCGCACGTGATGAACCTGATCGAAGACACCGCTGATCTGCACGGCCGTCGCTGGGCCGTCGTCGCTGACGAGGCGCACTCCTCGCAATCCGGCTCGACGGCCCGCGCGCTCAAAGGCCTGCTCGTCGATCTCGACCTCGACCCGAACGAAGAGCTCAGCGCCGATGACCTCTTGGCTGCTAGGGACTCTGCGATCGCGGCGAGCTCGAACATCACTTTCATCGCCCTGACCGCCACGCCGAAGGCGAAGACTCTGCGACTGTTCGGAGCCCAGGTGCCTGGGGAGGAACGCTGGGAGGCGTTCGACACCTACACGATGGCGCAGGCGATCGAAGAGCAGTTCATCCTCGATGTGCTGACGAACTACTCGACCTACGACATGTTCCTGCGGGTGAAGAACACCCTCGACGCAGAAAAAGAAGACACCGAGGTTGAGACCGGGCGCGCGGTGAAGGAGATCGTGCGCTTCACACGGCTGCACCCCACCGCGATCGCACAGAAGGTACAGGTCGTCGTTGAGCACTTCCGCCGCAACGTCGCCCACATGCTGAACGGTCAGGCCCGCGCCATGGTCGTCACCTCGGGGCGTAAGGAAGCAGTCCTGTGGTCGGAGAAGATGAACGCCTACATCGCTGACAAGGGCTACACCGGGCTCGAGACCCTCGTCGCGTTCTCCGGCTCTGTCAAGAACGATGCCGGCGAAGAAGTCACCGAAGTCTCGATGAACGCGCTGAGCGACGTCGCGCGAGCCTTCCGCGAAGAAGACGACTATAAGGTGTTGATTGTCGCGAACAAGTTCCAGACAGGTTTCGACGAGCCTCGCCTCATGGCGATGTATGTCGACAAGGTCCTCAGTGACATCGCCACGGTGCAGACGCTGTCGCGCTTGAACCGCATGTATCCGGGCAAGTCTGCTCCGATGGTCGTGGATTTCGTCAATTCACCTGAGGACATTCAGAAGGACTTTGCCCGGTACTACACCGACGCGCACGTCGAGGGTGAAGTCGATGCGAACGCTCTGTACGAGCTCGCCGAGCGCTTGGATGCGGTGGGTCTCTACACCGAGGCCCAGATGCGCGCTGTTGCTCATGCTTACATGGAAGAACTCGGGGGCGAGGCGATCCAGGCCGCGCTCGGACCGATCAAGTTCGCCTGGAGCCAAGGGCTGCGGCAGGCGCGTCTCTCCAAAGACAAGGTCCGCACCGAGGAGCTGAAGCAGTTTCGCTCGGACGCGATCAGCTACCGCAACGCCTGGCAGTTCCTCTCGCAGATCGTCGACTACGACGACGAGGATCTCCGCCTGCGCGCGGTGCTCATGACGCTGCTCGCCCGCAACCTGCATCTGACGCCCGAGGAGTACGACAGCAGCTACATGGACGGTGTGCAGCTCGGGGGAGTGAAGCTCGTCCCTGACAAGGTGAACGCCGACTTCCGAGTGGACTACATCACCGACAGCGGTATCGCCATCGAGCTGCCAAAGTTCACCACCGAGCCCGGCGGGGTCGGCTCGAAGGCCCGGGGTCCTCTCGACGAGGCGATCAAAACGGTCAACGAGCTCTTCAGCGACAAGGGCATCGACGCGGACCCTGGCAGCATCGCCGGTTTCATCACCGCGTACTGGGGGTTCCTCGACGCGGACGACGAAGCCGTGGCCATGGCCAAAAGCAACAGCGTCGAGCAGTTGAAAGGTTCGACGAAGTTCTCTGACGCCAGCGACTATGCGATGTTCCAGGCATTCCAGAACACTGATGAGATCAAGAAGGCGCTCGCTGATCCCGAGGTGCTTGCCGCGCTGCTCGCCATCACCGCTGAGAAGATGCACGGAGAGCATCACACCGCCGCCGATGACGACGCCAAGCCGGATCGAGATAAGGCCAACGATGATGGCTGATCAGCGTGCTGTCATGATCGAGATCGCACAGCGTGTTCGCGAAGCTCGTTTGGCGGTGCAGTTGAGTCAAAGTGAGCTCGCGGACCGCGCTGAGGTCTCGAGGCCATCTGTGGCCCGCGTGGAGCGCGGCGATGACGTCAACACGGCGACCCTCGGCAAGATAGTTACGACCCTGGGGCTAGTGCTCCAAGTGAAAGACCAGGCTGACTAGAGATCGTGACCGCGCATCCGCGTCAGCAGTGTTACCACGTTCTGCAACGTTTGATCCCCGCCCCAGTGGTCAGCATGCGCGCCCCAACGTCACATCCCACGGACGGTCGGTCCGCGCATCGAATCCTTCTGTGAAGGCACGACGCAAATCCGGCGCGTCGATTCAAGAACGAGAGTGAGAAACCGCCCGCGGTGCGGCGGAAACCGTCAAGGCCGTCGCAGCATCGGGAACGAAGATGCGACAGAAATAGGAGACCGACGCTCCGAGCGGGAAGCTCCGCCTGACTCCGGCCTATGGCGCCTGCGGTTTCGCTGTCGAGCGAGCCGCGTGTGCTTGTCTCGCTGACGCCGAGCGCTCGCACTGAGAGCTTCGGTCTTTCGTTCAAGTCGACACGAACGCCAGCGCACGCGGCCACATGTGGGACACCCGTATTCTGGTCTCGCCTGAGAGGAGAATCAATGGCGACAATTCAGAAGACTGTTCGCTTCTACGACACCGTTCTCATCGACGAGAAGGACGTTCGCAAGAGCGTGGAACCGGACTTCTGGTCCTCGGTGATCGATGCCTTCGCGACGTGGGACTTGAAAGCGCGCAGCGGGAAGGTCTTCGAGGTCGACTACTTCGTTCGGTCTGTTTCGCCGATGAGGCCGGCACTACCTCACCTGCAAATCGAGCGCATCCGGGATCTCGCTGAACAGCTCAATCGCTCCAACCTCGCCAACGGCGATGTCGAGCCGCTGGACTTCGATGATCCCGACGATCGAGTCTCGGAGCCTACGTTCGTCGTGCCCTTTGGTGCACACGGCCGGGTGGCGGTGATGAGTCCGGCAGTGCAGGGAACTCGTTCCGAGACAATCTCGCGCTGGCTCACCCTTGTGCTCGGGCTGGTGGCCAAAGGGTATTCGCTGGAGCTAGTCCCAGTCGTCGATCCGGATGTCCTCAAGAAAATCATGGATGCCGAGGGCGCGGTCATGCTCGAGGTTCACGTGGACGCGGGGGTGGCAGTTCCAGCAACTGGGGGCGGGCCGGTGGGTGATGCTTTCCGCAACGCACAGCATCAGTCACTCGATGAAGCTCGCATGGTGTTCCGTTGGTCTCTCGATCGCTCGGGCGGAACCAAGCCGGTTCGAGATGCACTTCGAAAAGGCGCGCTCTGGGTAGTGCGCAACACCTTTAGTTCGAACGCGAAGGTCAAGCTCGCAGACATCGACAACGAAGGTCGGTTGGTTCGCGACGAGGCGCGCAGTATCTTCAAGGATAGGATCACGAAGAACGTCACGTTTCAGACTGCCGCCGGACAGCGAGCTACCGACGAGGCCATCCTTACGGCTGTAGGCAAGGCGATCACGGAATTCACTCGAGGCGGCTCAACCATCGGCCTTCAAGCAGCAGGCACCACCGGTACTGCGAGGATCTCCATCGAGCGCGGCAAGGACGGCGACGGGCGCTAGTGTCCTACCTCCGGCGTAGTCTCGGTCTCTTCAGAAGGAGTGGATCGTGAAGTTGCTCAGAACCATCGGCGGCTGGTTCGCCAACTACCCGTTGTTCGTCAGCATGCTCATCATCGGTCTCGTGATTGCGCACTTCGCTGCTTCCCAGCGGTGGCCCGTTCTCAACGTCTCGGCGGCCTTGGCCGTGACCTCGGCCGGAGACGTTAAAGGTACGCTGACGGCGTTAGCACTAGGCGTCGCGGGCGTAAGTGCAATGGTCGGTGGCTTCGCCGGAGTAGTCGTCGTGTTCGGTCTTGGAAGCGAGAACGACCGGTTCCGCCTTCTGCGGCGCAAGGGGTCGCGTCGACTGCGCGCGAATTGGGTATCCGTTGTCCTGAGTTCCTTCACCGGCGCGTTTGGAGCGCTCGTGGCGGCGGTGATCGTGGTTGGGTTCGGCGCCGAGCCCGGTATGTGGGTGCTGGAGGCATGTCTCCTGGTAACCGCGCATGCCGCGGTTCGGCTAACGTGTCTCCTGGCAGGCCTCGCTGGCATCGTCGATGCGGAGGACGATGACCATGCTCGCAATACCAACACGGTGCCGACTACCGATCTCATTGGGGATGCGCCCCCGCCCCGGTAGGCGTACATTTCGTGCGTGCCGCATCAGTTGCGGTTTCGCCGCCAGTATTCTGAGCGGGTGAACGCGGAACCAAACCCTCCTACTGCCTGGTACGACCGACCCCTGGTGTCGAACGTGCTAGGCGGAGCGGTCGTCGGTTTTCTGGTCTGGTTTGTCCCGTGGCTGATTTCAGAGTCCACGAAGGCGAGGGTCTCACTCTTGGCCTACGTCTCGGTCGGGGTTGGCGGACTCATCTTGGGTTCGGTGCTGATTCCCGTGTGGCGCCGCGCCACCTGGGTGAAGCTGCAGACGTTCTTTAAGTGGGCATCGGCAATTAGACCCGTCACTGCGCGTAAGCGGCAATCGCTGATCGACTCCGGTTACTCCAAACGGCAGATGGAACTGATCAAAGCGCGCGAGGACTCGAAGCAACCCCGTTGGAATGTCCGGGCGGAGGATCATCTGCCCGGCGACCCAGCCTTGCATTGGCTCCGCAACCAGGGCTACGAGGTGGCGGATGTCGAAATCACGACCGATCCAGCCGAGTTCATCCTGGGCGGAGAAGTATTCTTCGCCGGTGTGTTCGGAAGCCTTACCGGCAAGCCCTTCCAAGGCTCGCCCACGGAGAAGGGACTTCGCGACGGGGTCACCTTTCACGTGAGCTGGTGGGATCAGAGCGGTCTTAAGTATGAGCGGGATTTGTTCGAGGCTCCGAAAGAAGTTTGGGGACACCAGATCCGCGCGGTCGTGCTTGCGCATGAGAAGGCCCTCAGAGACAAGGACACCGAAGTCAAGAAACTTCGAGAGCAAATCGCTAGCGCTGCGGCCGCGAACGAAACCAAGAGTCAACAGGGCAAAGACTTGGTGGAGAAGATTCTGAATAGCCCGACAAAGCCCCCACTGCCGTTGCCTCGTTGGATGATCGCGCCCGCCCCGTCGGGGAAGAGGGGCGAGTACGTGCTCCGTAACTCCGTACCTAGAAGCGTGGCAAAAGAGGTCCGACTCGAGGCTGAGGCAGAGTTCAAGATCATCAGTGCCGGTCATTGGAAGGATCTTTCGGGCACCGAGGAGAAGGGTGCGGTTGGCGAGTTCGTCGGCGTCTTCACGTCTCAGGGCGAGACATTTGGTGTTCGATTCCTGGTCGGATGGTACGACGAGCACGCGAAGTACAAGACTCGTTCGCTCTTTCTCGGTGGACCGAATGAGACCAGTAAACTCGTGGATCCGATCTCGATCTAGGCTGCGCGCCGAGGGGTCGCGGGGTGATACCGCCGGGTATGCGACTCCGCTCCGCTCGCCGCTGAAAAAGGCCGGTGGCCTGCTGCTGGAGGCGCGATCCGCCGGTTGTCATCTACGCTTGCGAAACAGGGCGAGAACAGCCAGCCACTCCTGCACCTGCTGCTCGACCTCTTGGACGAGACAGCAAGGTGGCTCGCGGACCGACGCCGATCATGTCGGAGAGAACGGCGTCCTTCTGCGCTCGAAGCACGTCGTCGAATTCTTCGTCGATGATCGCGCGATAGTCGGTGATCTCGTAGATGGTCTGCTGCATCACGACCTGAGCCGTGATTCCTGCCACTCCGGCGGTCATGGCGGAGTTGGTGAGCATCGCTCCGGGGTTTTCAAGAACTGCAGATTCTTCGAACTGCCCGTTCGGTGCTCGAAGGATCGCATGCAGGTCTTTCGTCGTCGAGTTAATCACCATCGCGAGGAGCTTCGCCCCCTGCTACGAGTCCTCGGTCAGCTTCATCCACCGGCCCGAGTTCGCAGCGATCTCAGAACCAGCCTTGACCATTGCTGCACCACCGCCGAACACCGCGCCGAGACGAGGAAGGTCCAGCTCGCGGGACTCGAGCCGATGCGTGCCAAGCAACCTGTCGACCGACGACGACGGCCCGATCAACGCGAGTCCAGGCGATTCATCGTCTCAAGCGCTAACGCATACGAGGAGAAGTTCCGGATATCGAGTTCCGGGCTGTTCATCCCCTACATCTCAGCGCCCGTCAACCTCGCGGAGAGCCTCATGATCGTTACAGTTGGGCTGAACGACGGGCAGGACACCCGCAAACGCGATCAGCGACTGGCGAGTGTCGAGCGCCTGCTGAGCAAGTACAGCTTGGTTTCGAGCGTGCGCGTGCTTCCGTCGGCCGTTCCCTTTCGCGGTCTCTAGTGAGCGCGTGATCGGGCGAACGGGATCGGCGTGAGGGTACGACGCGATCCTGCAGCAAAGGGCTCCTCGCTCTCCGAGTGAGTCAGTCGCGCCCGCCAGCGAATCCCCCGCCCGGCACTCCTTCTCCCGGCCTTGTCCGCCGCAACCGGCTCCCAACATCCGCCCCGACTGAAGGTCGCGGTCAACGAGCAGCAGCTCCCGAGGGTCCCGTTTTCGGAACCTGCGCGATGAAGAGCGGGTTGAGGCGCGTTCCACGCAGGTTGTAGGGCTCCTGCGAGATCAGCCACCCGAGAGGCGAGAGAACGTAGACGCTGGCGAGCGCCACCGATACGACCACTCTCCCCACGGGTTCCCACACGCGTCGTGGCCAATCCGGTTCGACCCAGCCGAGTCGACGCGTCAGGAAGAGCCCCCCGCCGGTAAGGAGGGCCAGGGAAGCCATTACGATCAGCGCACCGGTGAAGATCCACCAGCCGAGCTCGACCTCGACGAGGAGTGCGCATGCCAGGAGCGCAGTCGACCCCGATCGACTGCGCGCGTCATTCGCTGCGGCGAAGAGAACCGCGACGAGTAGCAGCAGCGTCGCGACGATTGCCACGACGTTCTGTCGTGCAGCGATCCACTCCCCGACTGCCGCGAGCCACGCAGACGGGGCGCCCAGCCAGTCCAGCACCGATGCGAGCTGTGCGGTCGGCGGAACCCCCTGGAGATACCCGATACACGCCAGGACAAAAAGCAGACTGCACGTGAAGCGGTAGACGTTGTCGAGCGTCAGCTTGAAGAAGCGCTCGATGAAATCCAGTCCCATGTGACCCCCGGTGTCGGTTCGTCAGACATTCCGACGAACGGGTGGGCTCGCCGATCGAGCCGGGCTGTGGGAACCGTAGCGCGAGCCCCTGACGTCTGGCGCGGAGACCGCCTGACCGTCGACAACATATTCCGGAATGCGATGGGGGCCTCAGCGTCGTGCCGGCAGAAGGGCGACGTATGGAGGACTCGCTCTAGGTTCGTTCCATGCCATCGACCGCTATCGAACTCCGCGTCGATCGAGACGGCGTCGCCATGGGTGACGACGCCGTCTCGCACGCGAGAACGCTGTCCGTTCCGTCCGGCACGACGCTCAGCTCTGCCCTCGAGAAGAGTTCACCCGAGATCCGGGCGGAAGGCTGGTCGTGGGTCGCCGTCGTCGCTGGCGAGGTCGCCGCCGTGTGGTCCGTCGATCACGGCGTGCGGATGCTGATTGTCGACCGCGCGCTGGATCATGGGCCGGTCGATATCTACTTCCGGTACTTCGTGCAGATTGATCCCGCATGGCTGTTCGACCGTCTTGCCCAGGGCGCTCCCGCACGTCGATACGACCTCGAGGCGGAGTATGCGCCGATAGCGCGGGAGAAGTACGCCGCCGAGCTGCGGCGCCGTGAGCGGGAGGTCGCGGCGAAGCTGCTGAGCGCCGAGTGCATCGAGGCCATCGAGAGCTACGGCGCAGAGATCACGGTGCACGCTGACATCGCCTGCACCTTTACGTACCGCGGTGAGACCTGGACGGTGCGACGCGCGGACACCATGCTGCAGGTGTTCGTCGGTCCGGGTGGTCCGCGCGCGTCGATACGCCCACACGAGCTCGGCGAAGCGTGGCTCGTCGGGATGCTCGGGGCTGCTGCTCGCGCCGCCGCCGGCCGCCCGGAGCTGCCGGAAGCGGAGGTGCTCCAGGGCCTGGACCTCACGCGTCGTGGCGGCCGATGGATGTCTCAGGGGGCCACCATCGTGCAGGTCGCCTCCGACCTCGGGGCGCGCGTCGCCGAGCTCGTGTTCGGGCGATCGCTCGCCGAGGTGCGCGACATGCTCGAAGCCTGAGGTCGTCGTCGGCCGTCGGCGTCGGGCTGCCCTCAGGCCAACGCTATTGGGGCTTCGGGGCCCGATTTCTCGGAGCCGCGCTCCGCGGTGGTTCCGCCCGCAGATGCCCGCTGACCTGCGTCATCACTCGCGCGAGCATCTCCACATCCTCCGCGCTGAGCGACTCGAAGAGATGCATCTTCACTGCCTCGATGTGCCCCGGGAACACCTTCGCCAACACATCCCGCCCTTCGTCCGTGATCGCGACGATCGTGCTGCGCTCATCCTCCGGTGACGGCGCACGCGTGACGAGTCCGCGCTCCTCCAGGGACTGCGCCTGATACGTCAGCCCACTCCGGCTGTACACGACACCATCCGCGAGGTCCGTCATCCGCTGCGAACCATCCGGAGCGTCGCCGAGTCGCGCGAGCAGCTGGAACTGCACGTAGCTGAGCTTGCCGACGTCGCGGAGCTGCTTCTCGACCGCATGCCGCAGCAGGCTGCTCACCTCGGTGAAGGCGAAGTAGGCCGCGAGCTCCGTCGGGGAGAGCTGAGGGGGGCGTGTGCTCATGGATCCAGTATACGCGTTGCTTCGAATTCGAAGCAGTGCTATCTTCAACCTATTGCTTCGAATTCGAAGCACCTGACGAGAGGAAAGATCATGAAGGCAGTACGGTTCCACGAAGTGGGCGGCCCCGAGGTTCTGCAGTACGAGGAGATCGACCAGCCCATCCCGGGCGCCGGCGAGGTGCGACTGCGCGTCGCAGCATCCGCGTTCAGCGCCGCCGACAACGGCATGCGAGCGGGAGCCCTGCCGATTCCGGTGGTGCTGCCGCACGTCCCCGGATACGACGTCTCCGGAACGATCGACGCCCTAGGCGACGGAGTCGACGGCTTCGCGGTGGGTGACGCGGTGATCGCCTTCTTGCCGATGGCGAGGGACGGCGGAGCGGCGGAGTACGTCATCGCCCCGGGGGATGCGCTCGTTGCAGCGCCGACCAGCGTGCCGCTCGCGGACGCTGCAGCGCTCCCGTCGGTTGCGCTGACTGCACGTCAGGCGCTCTTCGATGACGGTGGCCTCAAGGCAGGGCAGCGAGTGCTCATCGTCGGTGCCGGCGGAGTCGTCGGCAAGTACGCGATCGCCCTGGCGAAGCGTGCGGGCGCGTACGTCATCGCGACGGCCAGCCCGCGGAGCGCGGATGCCGTGCGTGCGGCGGGTGCCGACGAGATCATCGACCACACCGAGACCGAGGTCCTGGATGCCGTCACCGAGCATGTTGACCTCCTGCTCAACCTGGCTCCCATCGAGCCGGAGGAGTTCACCGCCCTGGTGCGACTCGTGCGTGACGGGGGAGTCGTGGTGAGCACCACCGCGTGGATGCCGGCGCCGGATGACGCTTATCGTGGTGTGCGGTCTGTGGTTGTGTTCGTTCGAAGTGACGCGGAGAAGCTTGCCGAGCTCGTGTCGCTGGTTGATAGCGGGGCACTTGCGCTGGAGGTTACTCGGCGCATCCCCCTGACCGAGCTTCCGGCGCTGCACGCGGAGGCGGCTGAGGGTCCGATCTCGGGCAAGGTCATCGTGATTCCCTGATGCCCGCGTGGTCCCTCAGCTCGATCACCACTCCCGGGGTGCGACATCGCTCGCGCCCCGGACCACGTGAATCGTCGGGCGTAGTTCCGAACCACCCGGCGTCGCTCTACAGCGAGGTGTAGTAGTTCCGGATGTACCGTGCCATCAACTTGCGTCGGTCTGACAGAAACGCCTCATACGAAGTTGCCGTCGTCGAGCTGAGATTCGTCGGAACCGCGTTCATCGCGAAGTTCGCCGCGAGGTCCACTTGGGAGGTGATCTCACCCAATCGAAGCTCGCCAGAGGTCACCTGAGCGTCGACGATACCCATGTACTCCGACGGCGCCCGATCCTTGATTGCGATGTTGATCGGGGTTTCGGTCAACGCGTAGTTCGCGATCTGGTTGTAGTCACTTCTGTCGTTAACGCCGCTCTTGACCAAGTAGTTCTTCGGCACGATGTGGTGAATATCGCCGACCTCCTCGATCATGCTCGCGATCGTGATGTTCTTCGAGAGAAAGCCCTTCGCGCGAGCGTGCACCTGAGCCGCCAAAAAGGTGAGGAAGTAGGGACTGCGCACGCTCGACGACCTCATGTCCATCGGCAGCGCGACGTCCCAGAAGTTCGACGCGAGCTGTGATGCCTCGATATCTTCCAGAGCACGACGCGCGCCAAGGTCGTCAATCCGTTTGATATCCGCTTCGAACGCCGTCTCGAAGCTCCCCGTGTACCTTCCGGTGAGGATCGACATCACGAACCACTTACGGACCACGTACTTGATGTCTGCTTCGTTCAATGTGCCTTCCGAACGCAGCTTCAGATACAACGCGTAGGCGAAGTTCAACGCGTTTTTCGAACTGATCAATCGGGGCGCGATGAACCCCGCAGACCGGATTGTCAGCGTGAACTGCTGAAAGTTGCGTTGGTTGACGATCTCAAGCAGAACGCGCTCGAGTCGTTCGAAAGACTCGATGGCAAGCTGCTCGTCGAACGATCGCGTCTCGAAGTCGCGACCCGAGAGCACACTTACCAGTGCCGCGACCTTTCCGCGCCCGAACTCCTTGATGCCGGCGACGCGGATCACGTCGGTGTAGCTCGGATCGTAGAGATCTGATGAGTCGTTCTTGAGCCAGCTGATCGCTTTCAGGTATGGGGATGTTGCGAACTCAGAATCGTTCGTTGCGATGTCGTCGTACACATGGGGCGCAACCGATAGATGGCAGAAGTAGTCGATGAGCTTGCGAAGGTTCGCCCCGAACTGGCCATGGCTAGCGATCTTGCTCATAGCGAAGTCGGCACTGCTGAGGGGAACGCCCTTGGAATTGATGCGGATGAAGATCTCCGTGACGGTCTCGATGTCGAGATCCTCGGCCAGCGTGATGATGCCGACCTGCGCCTGCTTGACGGAAGTGAGGCGCTCGAGTGACCGCTGTGCGGTTTCAGCGTCCACCCCAGGGTTAGCGTCGAGGTAGGCCTTGGTCGCCGAGAAGTTCGGGGCGTTCACGAACTCCGCGACGTCGGAAATCCACGCCGGGTCTCGATCAATGACCGGAGTGAGCGTCGCGAATTTCTCCGTCGCCGGGTTGAACGCGATCTTGATCCGCTTCTTGCGATAGGACTTATCGACGATCTGCTGTCCGACGAGCGCGGCTGTCATCGCAGTGATGCGCTGCTGCCCATCGATCAGGATCTGCCTAAACGCCGACTTCGAGCCGTCTTTCAGCCCGACGTCCGCGCTCTGCCACGTGATGAGGTACCCGATGGGGAAGCCGTTGTACAGGGAATCTAGGAGGTCACGCACCTTCGTCGAGTCCCAGACGAACGGCCGCTGCATCTCGGGAATCGCGACCTGGCCGGATTTCACCCACGACAGGAGAGTGTCGACGGGCTGCTGGTGGACCGAGTACTTAGCCATCTATGGCCTCATCTCCGCGCGTCATCACTCGGCGCCGCGAAGTCATGCGGGGCGTGTGGAGCCGATTGCGGGCCCAGCTGCTGAGATGCAGACATACTCATGCAGGTAACGGAGGGTCCCTTGTGTGCCGGTTCCCTGATATTTGTACACCGCGTCACCAGCGTCTCCAGACAAACTGAGTTCGTCTGCGGGGCCCTCCGTCTCCGCAGTCTGTTCGACGATCGCACCAGCGAACGGCCCCCCGTCGAGCAGAGCCCAGTAGATCGTTCCGGCAGTAACTCGCGGTTGCTTCGCTGTCATGCCTTGATAGTGGCAGACGCGAACGATGGTGGTCGTCAACGCCACGTGCCTCGAGCGTAAGACCGGACAGATGCCCGCTTTCGACGCGGACCCAGCCGGTGACTTCGCCAGCAGGCTGCCCTTCTCGTTTAGGCCTTACTCGAGGACACCTCCGCGAGTACTTCGGAGTCTGCCGGTGTCCGAACTCCTCGGAGCCACGCTGCAAGTTGATGGACCGTCCGCACGGCTGGCCGCAGATCGAGGTCCTTGTCGTCGAAGTGCGCGACCTTGTTGCGGAGCTCGCGGATCGAATCGATCCATGCATTGAACTCATCCCGACTGATCGACCAACCGAGGCTATCCCAGTGCTTCACATACATCTGTTGCAGCTTTCCTAGCATTGCGTTGTCGATCTCATCCCTGTCGACGGCTGTGAACTTCGCACGCGCAACGCGCTTCAGCTCCCGTTCGCACCGACCGATGGCGAGGAACGGGACGGCAAGATCCTCGAACTGCTCCGTAAGATCCGTTGCAGTGACGATGCCAGCAAGCTTCCCTTGGTAAGTCACGGCGACGAAGTCGTACTTCACCACGGGCCCAACGTTTGAGAAAAGATCGGAGTGCAGGTCTACCGGGGTTGCCGGCGACAGGATGTCCGCTACGGTACGAGGTTCTTCGCGACGAAGCCGCGCAGAGCCGTAGGACTTCCAGCTCACGACACCGATGAGGTTACGCCTGGTGACGTCATCGACAACGAGGAGCTGCGAGTAGTCATATCTCAACATCATGGCCGTCGCATCGTCTACGGGAGTCGATGGCTCCACCAGGCCCGGTAGCGCCGGGTCGTCCTGATTGGCGAGTGCGAAGGATGCAGCAGGGATCCGCGCGAGCGTCAGCAGGTGGTCGTCAGGGTCGACATATTGGGACGATGCCGACGCGTTCTGGACTCTGACTCGCGTGTCGAGAGTTCCGGTGTCGATGGGAGGATCGACCTCAAATCCCATTTTGATTAGGTCGGCGGTCACCATCTCGATCACATTGCGACCACGACCTCGGGCACCCCAATACCCGATCAGATCGCGAACAGAGATGGCTTCTTGCTGCTTGCGCTTGTAGTCGAAGTACTTCTTTCTATCTGCGATGGAACTCGCGGCCGTGGGCTCTGACGGGGCATTAGTCGTGGAAGCCATGATTCTCCAATTACTAGGGGCCAACGATGACTCGCTGTCGGCCAGGATAGAGCAGTAATTGGGTGTGCCTAGTTCTTTTGGATTTGTGCTGGTACGGAGGGAGTTCCGGAGCTCCGCGAAAGGAGACGGGTTTCGGTCCAACCGCGCCGATTCGCTTGGTCAGGGATGCTGGGCTGGCCGCACCCGCTCCCGCCAAGAAATCCCCCGCCCCGCAATCCGCCTTCCCGCCTCTTCCGCCGCGACCGGCTCCCCGACGTCCGCACCGACCTCAAGCCCCACAACCGAGTGCACGATCGTCCCGTCGTACACGTGCACGAGGTTGTACCCCTGCGCAGCATCCTGTCCACGCGTCGCCCCGACCGGCTGTGCCAGGTCCTGCCCGTACGCACTCGACGACGCAGCCGCGACTGGAATTCCAGCGAACGTCCCGAACGACGGGTGATGCACATGCCCCGACAGGATCCCCCGCACATCCGACCCGGCCAGCACCGCAGCCAGCGCTGCTTGCTCGCGCAGCTCGACCGTCACTGCGAGGTCGAGCACGGTCGGCAGCGGCGGGTGATGGATCAGCAGCAGCGAACCCTCCGGCGCTGGAACAGACAGCTCGGTCGCCAACCACGAGAGCTGAGCCTCATCGACCCGCCCCCAGTGCTGCCCGGGAACCGTCGAATCCAACACGATCACCCGCATCCCACCGAACCAGCGCACCTCGACCACAGCGTCCGAAGCGCCACCGGCGAGCCCGAGCTCCGCCCGCATCGCCCCGCGCTCGTCGTGGTTGCCCATGGCCCACATGACCTCGCACCCCAACGCCTCAACAGCCGGCGCTACCAACTCCCGCAACCGCCGATACGACGACGCGTCGCCTCGATCCGCGAGATCCCCCGTGAACAGCAGCGCATCGGGCTTCAATCCAGAAGACACCAACCGACTCAGAACCGAAGCGAGGTTCGCATCAGCATCCGCTCCACTTCCATACAGAGGCGAGCGTTCACCGGGAAGGTGCGTATCGGAGATGTGCACGAAGGTGTGCGATGGGCGAGAGTGTTCGGTGAGGATCATTTCTCTTCCAGTAAGACGACGAACAAGTACAGGACAGAAGTCAGATGGCCGCGGCAGTCGACCCGGGAACGAGGGTTCCGACGAACGGCTGTCGAACGGTCGGCGCAGAGTCGGCATCAGAGTTCAGAAGAAGCTGCATCGTCTCCACAGCCGCCGCAGCAACAGCCTCGACAGGAATCCGCAGCGTCGTCAGACCCAGCAGGTCGGCACCGGGCAGGATGCCGTCGCACCCCGTCACGCTCACATCCCCGGGCACAGACAGCCCCGCAGCACGAAGCGCGCGCATGACCGCGAGCTGCCGATAGTCCGACGCGCACATCACAGCCGTGGCCCCATCGCTTACGGCATCCAGCGCCTCATCCACTCCATCGGTCGGCGCAGCTCCCGCAGACACCAGAGTCACCGACGCCCCGCCGGCAACCAACGTCGACTGCATCGCCGACGCCCGCAGATGCTCAGCGAACGACACGTCCTCCGCGCCAGACAGCACGACCACCCGACGATGCCCCAGAGACAGCACGTGCGAAGCCAGCAAGTCTCCATGCTCCGGATCGTCATAGTGCGCGGTATGAATCCGTTCCGCCGTCTCGACCCGACCCGCGCGCACGATCGGCACCTGGTCGGCGAACGGCTCGAGCTGCGCGGCCGTGATGCCACCGGTCGCGACGATCAGTCCGGCGACGCGCATGCCCAGCAGTCGGTGCAGCGCGTTGACCTGCTCGGCGCCCTGCACGTCGGCGCCGATCGTCACGGTCACGAGGTCGAGGCCACGCCTGTGTGCCTCATCCTGCAGCCGCGAGAACAGCAGGCCGTATGCCGGGTTGCTCGCATCGCGCAGCATGAGTCCAACCGTGCCGGTGCGGCCGGCGGCGAGCTCGGCGGCCATCGTGTTGCGCACGTATCCGAGGCGCTCGGCCTCGGCGAGGATCCGCTCCTGGGTCTCGGGAGCGAATCGCCCCTCGCCCTTGAGCGCCCGGGTCGCGGTGGCCCGGGAGACACCGGCGGCCGCGGCCACATCGCTCACCGTGACGCGCAGCCCCGGAGCACCGGCATCCGCACCACTCACGCGCGCGCCTTCTTGGCCTTGCGGGGCGCTCCGGCGCGCGAACCTCGTCCATACACGAGATACATGGTGACACCCATGATGATCATGAGCAGCACTGTATAGACGAACGTGATCGGCATCGCGTCGAGATTGTTCTCGCCGCGCGTGCTCTCTTGAATCGCGACACCGAGCGGCTTGAACAGCGGGTGGTAGAGGAAGATCGCCGCGTCGTAGTCGTCGAGCAGGCTGTTGAAGTTCAGCGCGGTGATCGCCGCAGCGGTCGGCAGCACGAGCGGAACCAGCACCTTGCGGAACGTCGTCAGCGACTTCGCCCCGAGGATGCGCGAGGCGTCTTCGAGCGAATCGGGCACCGACGCGAACCCGGCCTTGAGCAGGCGCAGCGTGAACGGGATCTTCACGCAGATGTAGGCGATGAGCAGCAGGATCGGTGTGCCGGTGAGCACGAGGCCGCCCACGATCGCCCGCGGCTCGTCGAACGCGGTCACGAGGGCGAGCGCGATCAGCACGATGGGCAGGATCCACGGGATGTGCAACACGTACTCGATCGCGGTGGTCAGCAGGTTGCGGTGCTTCTGCAGCATCCGGGCCACGAACAGCAGACCGCCGACCACAACGATCGAGGCCACGGCGCTGTAGACGACGCTGACGATGAACGGGCGGATCGCCTCGGCGCTCGAGAACACGGTGATGTAGTTGTCGAGCGTGAGGCTGTCGAGGGTGATCGACCCGGCGAGGATGCTGCGCGCATCGACGAACGAGAAGATCACGATCAGCACGACGGGGATCAGGTAGATCACCCACAGCAGGTAGGCGATGACGTGCACGACGACGTTCGCGAACGGGTTGCGGATCTTCTGCTTCTGAATAGGCGTCGCCACCTTCGCGACCGAGAAGTACACGCCCGATTTCTCGAAGCGGTTCATGATCGCGAGCAGGATGATCGTCGCGATGCCGAGCACGATCGCCAGCAGAGCCGCGATGTCACGCGTGATCGGGCTGCGCGAGAGATCGATGATCAGCGGCGCGACGGTCTGGAAGTCGGGTCCGCCGAGCACGAGCGGAGCGGTCAGCGCCCCGAGCCCGATCAGGAAGGTGAGCACCGTGACGGCAAAGAGCATCGGCTTCATGACCGGCAGCACGATGCGGAGCAGGATCGTCCAGGTCGACGCGCCCATCAGCTTCGCCGCCTCGATCGACGCGTAGTCGACCTTGCCGAGCGATGACGAGAGGAACAGCATGTGGTTCGTCGTGGTCGCGAAGGTCATCACGAAGACGACGGCGAAGTACCCCGAGAACCAGTCGCGATCCATGTCGGGCCACCAGTTGACCATCATGTTCGTGAAGAATCCGAACCGGCCGTAGATGAAGTTGTATCCGGCGGCCAGCACGATGCCGCCGTAGATCAGGGTCGTGGCATAGCCGAGCCAGAGGATTTTGGCCCCGCGCACCTGGAAGTACTTCGTCACCAGCACGATGAACACACCGACCACGTTGACCGTGATCGACAGGGTGACGGCGAGCAGGAAGCTGTTGCCGAGTGTCTTCAGCGCGCGCTCGCTGCCGAACAGCTTCTCGACGGCGCGGATGCTGAACTGGCCGTCGGGGAAGAACGTGACGCCGAGCAGGGCGGCGTTCGGCAGCACGAGGAAGGCGGCTGCGAACCAGATCACGATGATGCCCGTGATCCAGGCGAGCGGCGAGCGCAGCATCGCCTTCACGTTGCCGGGCTTTCCTCGTTTGCGGGGCCGCGGTCCCGGCGTCTGACCCTCGACGACCGCGTGGGTCGCCAAGGAGCCGGCTTCTCCGGTCACGGCCGCTGACGGCGGGACCGCGGGGTTCTGGGGAGTCTGATCCGACATGTCACGCCGCCGGGTACTGCAGGATCCAGCGCGGGTCGACGTCGACGCGCACCGCATCGCCCGGGTTCCACTGGCGGGCGCTCGCCGCAGCCGGAACGCTGACGCGCAGCGCAGCATCCTCGGCTCTCACCGTGTAGACGCTGTGGCTGCCGTGGTAGGTGCGGTCGACGATGGTGCCGTCGAGCGAGGCGGATGCTGTCGAAGCCTCGCCGGCCTCGGCGAGGTGCAGCTTCTCGGGCCGCACGTAGCTCTCTGCCGTGGCATCCAGCCCGCCGCCGAGGCTCGTGATCTGCGCGGCGCTCAGGCGGTTGTTCTCGCCGATGAACCGGCAGACGAACGGCGTCGCACTGCGGTCGTAGATCTCCTCGGGAGTGCCGACCTGCTGCAGCGTGCCTGCGTCGAGCACGGCGATGCGATCGCTGAGGGTGAGGGCCTCTTCTTGATCGTGGGTGACGTAGACCGTGGTCACGCCCACCTCGTGCTGCAGGTCTTTCAGCTGCTCGCGCAGCTGCACCCGCAGCTTGGCGTCGAGGTTCGACAGCGGCTCGTCGAGCAGCAGGATGCTGGGGGTCAGCGCGAGAGCGCGGGCGATGGCCACGCGCTGCTGCTGCCCACCCGAGAGCTCCGACACGTTCTTCTCGAGCTGCGACTGCGCGAGTCCGGTGCGCTCGGCGATCTCATCGACGCGGCGGCGCTGCTCGGCCTTCGACGTCTTCTGGATCGAGAGGCCGAAGGCGATGTTCTCGCGCACGTTCATGCTCGGGAACAGCGCGTAGTTCTGGAACACCATGCCCACGCCGCGCTTCTCGCTCGGCACGCGCGTGACATCGCGCCCGCCGATCAGGATGCGTCCGCCGGTGGGCTCGACGAACCCGGCGAGTGTGCGGAGGGCCGTGGTCTTGCCGCATCCGGACGGACCCAGGAGGGTGAAGAACTCACCCTCCCGGATCTCCAGATCGAGGTGCGAGACCGCGCGGTGATCGCCGAACGCGACCTCGACGTCTTCGAAACGGATCATGCTGTCTTTCCGGCTGGTTGGTGAAGAGGGGTTCGGTTCGATCAGCCGATGTACTCGAGCGTGACCTTCTCGACCCACGCGCCGAGGTTCTCGCTCACGAAGCCGAAGTCGATGTCCTGACGGTCGAGGGTGCCCATGAGCTCGACGACCTCGGGGTTGGCCTGCTCGACCGCGCCCTCGTTGACGGGCATCGAGTTGAACTCGGCCGCGAAGTCGCCCTGCACCTCGGCGCTGCCGAACCAGTCGATGAACTCCTGCGCCTTGGCCTCGTTGCCGGTGCCGTTGATCTGCGCGATCTGCTCGGTGACATACGGCACGCCGTAGTCCGGAACGATCATGCCGGTCTTGGTGCCGTACTCCTCGTCACGCGCGGAGATGCCGCTCGAGGGCAGCACGCCGTAGTCGACCTCGTCACGCGTGATGCGGGCGTAGAGATCGGTGCCTTGAACCGCCGGCGAGCCGTTCGCGTAGTACGACTCCACGAGCTCCCAGCCCTCGTCGCTGACGCCGAGGTCGCCGTCCTCATCGAGATGACGCGACAGCATGCTGGCGAGCATGAGCTGCGGGGTGGCCTCGCCGAGCGCCGGGTTGACCTCGTAGCGACCGGCGTACTTCTCGTCGGTCCAGAGCTCCTCCTCGTCGGAGGGGGCGTCGGTGATGGTGTTCTCGTCGTAGACCGTGACGATGGCCTGCTCGACGAGCGGCCAGAACGCGCCGTCGGCCGGGTCGCCCGCGTCGGCGGGAACCTCTCCGCTCCACTCGGGCTCGTAGGCGGTGATCGCCTCTTCGGCCTTGAGCTGCTCGAAGAACATGTTGTTCAGACCGAACACGACATCGCCGACGGGGTTGTTCTTCTCGGCGATGATGCGGTTGGTGAGGTCGGCTCCGCCGAGGCCCACGATCTCGATGTCGATACCGGCCTCCGCGGCCTGCTCGGTGATCCACTCGCCACGACCGTCGCTGTTCGAGTTCGTGTACACGATGAGGGTCGCATCGGAGCCGCCGTCGCTCGAGCCGCCGTCGCCGCCGTCGGTGCTGCCGCCCGCGCATCCGGTCAGGGTCACGGCCGCCACGGCCGCGATTCCCAGGAGAGTCCAGCGCTTCTTTCGGATGTCGACCATGGTCGCCTTTCTCGTCATCGAGGTATGTCTGATCTGACTTTACCCCGGTGTTGTGGTTTATGTACAACGATCTGTCTGTTTCTTAGCCGCGTTCGCGCGACCGCACTCAAGATAGGCGGCGGGGGTGAACGTGAAGCGAGCGCCGGGTGAACGGTGCGGACACTTCGGTCGTCGAGCGCGCGTGGTGGGCGTATCGTCGCGCTCGGCCGCGAGATGGTCGCTCAGCGGGGCCAGTTTCGCACCCGATACGCGTCTCCGGGATGCGGAAGTGGCCCGGCGTGGCCTCCGAGATGCCGAAGTGGCCCCGCGTGAACGAAGGCTCTTCGCCTGGCGGTATATCGCTAGGGTGTGACGAAACACCATGACCTGAGGGGGATCACGATGTCAGCTGAAGCGACCACCACATTCCATTCGAACGCCGACGCCGCGACCACGGCCGCTGCTGTCCAGAAGGTTCTCGCCGACAACAAGGCGAAGATCCTGGGCCAGGCGCCCGACGGCACCACGATCGACTTCCAGACCAAGAAGACGCTGTTCAACTGGGAGCTCCTCGGACGCGCGATCACGACGCCCGCGGCATCAGGTTCTGACGTGCACCTGTCGCTGAACGTGCACCACAACCGTCCGCCGGCACTCATGGACGGCGTGAAGAACAAGAAGGCCGTCGAGAAGCTCGCGGGGCAGATTCAGGCAGCCATCGGCTGACGGATGGCGTGAGCCGGACCGCCGTTGATGGATGCCGATGTACTGCTTCTCTCCGCGGCGCGTCCGGGCTGGGGAGCGACTGCCGGGTGGGTACGGTCATCCCGTGCAACTCGGATCCCTCGCAGACGTCATCACCGCCCTCACCGCTATCGGCGCGCTCATCGCAGCGATCCTCGGCGCCAAACATGCCGGCCGGTTGTTCGCGGTCGAAGCGAGACGCGATGAGAGCACCGCTGCTCGTGAGAGGCAGAGCCAAGCCAGTCAGGTCTTCGCGTGGGTGGCTTCGCGCATCGTCGACGATGAAGCGAAGGCGTACGGCGCTGTGGTCGTGAACTCGTCCGAGCAGGCGATCTACGACGTGACGGTGCGAGTGACCGGTGCCAGTGGCGCCGAGCGACGCCCGATCGAGCTGACGATCTTGCCGCCGGGCGCGTACTACCTCGAGGAGAGCGCCGAGGCATACGCCTGGGAGTTCGCGTCGCGACTCCGCTCTTTCGACGAGGAGATCCGACCCGTCACCAAGTCGAAGAAGCGCACGATCGCCGGAATGCGGTTCCGTGACAGTTCCAACCTCACCTGGACGCGCGACGAGACCGGCATCCTTGTATCGGGCGCTAGTTGATGGCGCCCGCGGCCAGGTTGCACCTGCGCGCAATCCCCACGCTGTCGTCGGGGACTGTCATGATTGACGCCATGACCACCTCGATGCTCGACAGGGCGATCTACTCCTACTCGGACGTCGATCGCCTCGTTGGCCTGCATGGCGGCACTGCCCGGCGCTGGCTAGACGGGTATTCGAGGGCAGGCAAGTTCTACGAGCCGATCCTTCGCGAAGCCTCGACGGGAACCGAAGTCGTCACCTGGGGCGAGATGGTCGAAGCTCGTCTCCTTGCCGAGTTCCGAAGCCGCGACGTCACCGTTCAGAAACTGCGTCCGGCGATCGAGCAGCTTCGCGAGAAATTCGGACGGTACCCACTCGCGCTCGCACGGCCATTCCTGGAGGTAGAAGGGCGAGAGCTCGTGCAGGTCGTCCAAGAAGAGGTCGGGCTCGACCGGTCCCTTCAACTCGTCGTCGTACGCAACGGTCAGAGCATGCTCACGGCGGCGACCGAACGGTTCAGCGATTCAGTGCAGTATGTGGATGGCGCCGCTGGCCGCATCCAGCCCGATCCGCGCACTCCGTTCGTGGTTATGGATCCCGCGCGCACTTTCGGCCAGCCTGCGGTGCGCAACGTGCGTACCGAAATCCTCGCCGGCGACTACAAAGCGGGCAGCTCGCGTGATGAGCTCGCCGACCTCTACGAGCTGACCCTCGACCAGGTCGACGAAGCCTTGCGATTCGAGCTGATCGTCAGCAGCGACCGAGCCGCGTGATGACTCCGTTCTCGCCGGTGTACTTCGCGGACGAGAACACGCTGGGCCTGGCGAAGGTGCTTCGACACTCCGGGCGCAGTGACTTCCTGTCTCCGGGGCATCCGGATCTGCCCGAGGTACCTCTCGGTGCTCTCGATCTCGAGTGGATGCCGATCATCGGGGCACGAGGCTTTGTCGTCGTCACGCGCGACCGACGCATCCGTACTCGCCCCGCCGAGCTCGCCGCCTATCGCGAGCACGGAATCCGGTCGGTGTGGATCGGCGCCAAGAGGGACATGCGACCGGACGAGCAGGCCGCTCTGTTCCTGCGTCACGAGGAGCGGATCGTGAGAGAGATCATCAAACGAGGCGCCGGACCGTGGGCGCTCTCGTTGAACGTTACGGGACCACGTCCGATGCGCCTCGGCGAGGCCTGATCCACCTGGGTGGATCAGCGGACTGCGATCTCCTTGCGGAAATCGAGGGCCTACTCGAACCCGCCGGTCAGCCGTCCCCGCATCCGCTGACTGCTCTCGTTCATCCCGATGATCTCGACGCTCTTCCCTAGCGCCGTGTACTTCGTCTCGATCGCATCGAGCGCGGCGACGGTCGATGCATCCCAGATGTGTGACCCCGTCAGATCGACAACGACAGAATCCGGATCCTTCGAGTACGAGAACAGCGTCGTCAGGTCGTTGCTGGATGCGAAGAACAGCTCTCCGTTCACGACATACGTGACGGAATCCCCGGCAGCAGAGACAGTCCGAGACACCGACACGAAGTGCGCGACCCTGCGCACGAACAGCACCGACGCGACCAGGACCCCACCGACAACCCCCACAGCGAGATTGTGGGTGACCAAGACCAGAAGAACGGTAGAAACCATCACGAACGTCTCGCTCTTCGGCATCCGCTTGAGGGTCGACGGCTTGACGCTGTGCCAGTCGAAGGCTCCGATCGCGACCATGATCATCACGGCGACGAGGGCCGCCATGGGGATCGTGCTGACGAAGTCTCCGAACACGACGACCAGCAGGAACAGGAAGATGCCGGCGCAGAACGTCGAGATGCGCGTGCGGGCGCCTGAGGCTTTGACGCCGATCATGGTCTGGCCGATGACGGCGCATCCGCCCATGCCGCCGAAGGTTCCGGAGAGGATGTTCGCCACGCCCTGAGCCCACGACTCCCGGGTCTTGTTCGAGTGGGTGTCGGTGATCTCATCGACGAGCTTCGCGGTGAGCAGCGACTCCATGAGCCCGACCAGCGCGACCCCGAGCGCGAACGGCGCGATGATCGTGAACGTCTCCCACGTCAGCGGCACGTTCGGGATGAACAGCTCGGGCAGGCTCTTGGGCAGCTCGCCCTGATCGCCGACCGTCGGCACGGCGATCGCGAACGTCAGCACCACAGCCGTCACGATGACCACCGACACGAGCGGCGCCGGCACGACCTTCGTGATCTTCGGCATCACGATCATGACGACGATTCCCAGCGCGACCAGCGGATACACCATCCACGGCTTATCGATCAGCTGCGGGAACTGCGAGCTGAACACGAAGATCGCCAGCGCGTTCACGAACCCGACCATGACGCTGCGCGGAATGAACCGCATCAGCTTCGCGACACCCAGCACCCCGAGGATCACCTGGAAGACACCCGCGAGGATCACCGTCGCGATGAAGTAGTCCATCCCATACGTCGGCGCGACCGGTGCGATCACGAGCGCGACGGCTCCGGTCGCCGCGGTCACCATCGCCGGACGCCCACCGAGGAACGCGATCGACACCGCCATGATGAACGACGAGAACAGCCCCACCTTCGGGTCGACGCCCGCGATCACCGAGAATGCGATCGCCTCGGGAATCAGCGCGAGCCCCACGACCAGACCCGCGAGCACCTCGCGCGTCAGCATCCGCGGACTCTTCAGCGCCTGAAGGACGGTGGGATTCGCCCGATAGCGGGCACGATCGTCGACCGTGGGTGCAGACATGGGGATGCTCCAGAGAAGGTGCCCGGGGATGGGGCAGAACAGTTAAGGGTACGGCGGATGCTGGGGGCTGCCGTTCGTGTCGCTCGTGAGCGGCAGCGGGGAGGCCGCTCGGACGTCTTCCGGGCGCTCGTCCTTCCGGCTCAGCCGCCGATGCGCGCTCAGGACTCCGGGGCGTAGTCAGCGAACCCGCCGACGACGTGGAACCTCGGCCCGAGCTCTGCCTGGATCGCCTCGACGAGAGCGTTCCCTTCCTCTACCCAGCGGCGCCCGATCTCGGGGTGGGGCCAGCGGATCGTCTTCTGAGGGTTGAGCGTGAACTTCCACTCGTCGTTCCATGCGCGGATACGTGTCTGAAGGTCTCTCGACAGACGAGCAGAGAATATGCCTACGACCCGTTGCGAGCTCGCCCATTCCGGCATGATGACGAGCTCTACGGGGCCCTCGCCGGGTGCAGGTGTCGACAGCATCCCCCCAGTCCATTGGGCTGCGCCCTGATCGTCAAGCGCTCGCGTCCGGCATGGACAGAACAGGTTTGGGCGAGTGCCGGTCCTAGTGCGCACGACGACGCCGATCGCTGTCAACACGAGCGGGAGCGTTATGCGCAGTGTTCTTCGAAAAAAGTAGACAGTAAAGACACCGAGTGGCATCAAACGCTATGCACGCTGCTCCCAGATTTTGCGCGCACCCTGTCTCGGGCGGATACTCATCCCATCCGCGCCGACCGTCTCGGCCGGGGAATCGACATGCACAGCACCCCTGCTCTCGCCCCTGAAACGACCATCGCCATCGTCGGCGCCGGCCGTCTCGGCGGCGTACTCGCACGGGCCCTCCGCGCAGCGGGCTTCGTCGTCATCGGACCCCTCCGTCGCGACGACCGAGCGCCGGATGCCGACATCGCACTGCTCTGCGTTCCCGATTCCGCCATCCCGGCTGTGGCTTTCGCCGTGCGACCGCATGCGCGGCTCGTCGCCCACGTCTCGGGGGCGACACCGCTCACCGACGTCGACTTCAGCCTCCACCCACTGCAGACCTTCACCGGCACAGAGGCTCCCGAGGTCTTCCACGGCATCGGCGTGGCTATCGACGGCCGCACCCCCGAGGCGCTCGAGGTGGCCGAGCAGCTCGCGCGGGCGCTCGACGCGAACCCGTTCCACGTCGGCGACGCCCATCGCGCGGAGTATCACGCCTCCGCATCCTTCGCCTCGAACTTCGTGCTCACCGTGCTCGACGCGGCAGAACGCCTCGCGAAAGACGCCGGGGTCGACCGCGCCCACCTCGCACCGCTCGTTCGGCAGACGGTCGAGAACTGGGTGGCGTCTGGCGCGGCGTCCGCTCTCACCGGACCGATCGCGCGCGGCGACGAGGCGACGGTCGCGCGTCAGCGCGCAGCATCCGGCGACTACCAAGACCTCTTCGACGCCCTCGCCACCGCCACCCGCGCGGTCGCAGGGCGCGCGCCGCATGCGACCACAGACAAGACCACCGAGGAGCCCGAGGCATGAGAATCCTCCGCACGATCGCCGAGGTGCGAGCCGCGGTCCGCGACGCCAAAGCAGCGGGCCAGTCCGTCGGACTCGTCCCCACGATGGGCGCCTTCCACGACGGCCACCTCTCACTCATGCGCGCTGCGCGTGAGCAGAACGACCTCGTCGTCGTCTCGCTCTTCGTCAACCCGACCCAGTTCGCCGCGAACGAAGACCTCAGCACCTACCCGCGCGACGAGGCCCGCGACGCCGCGCTCGCCGAGGCCGAGGGCGTCGACATCCTCTTCGCACCCGAGCCCGCCGTGATCTACCCCGACGGCTTCGCCACGAACATCCACGTCGCGGGCATCACCGAGGTGCTCGACGGCGCGAGCCGCGGGCCCCATCACTTCGACGGCGTCGCCACCGTCGTCACCAAGCTGTTCGGCATCGTGCAGCCCGACGTCGCCTATTTCGGACAGAAGGATGCTCAGCAGGTGCTCGTCGTCCGCCGGGTCGTGCGCGACCTCGACCTCGACGTGCGCATCGAGGCCTGCCCGATCGTCCGCGAACCCGACGGACTCGCCATGAGCTCGCGCAACGTCTACCTCGACGCGGATGCTCGCGCCCAGGCGACCGCGCTCAACCGCGCCCTCGACGCCGCCGACGTGGCGCACCGATCGGGGGAGAGCATCCTGTCTGCCGCCCACGCTGTTCTCGACGAGGCGGGCATCGCTGTCGAGTACCTGGAACTCCGGGACGCCGAGACCCTGCAGCCCGTGACGGCCGTCGAACGAGACGCGCTTCTGCTCGTCGCCGCCCGTGTCGGCGCCGCCCGACTGATCGACAACCACCTGCTCCGGGCGGCCGAGACCACTTTGGCCAAGACCCACACCACCACCGACGGAAAGGGCGACGCCTGATGCGACGCACCATGCTGAAGTCGAAGATCCACCGCGCGACCGTCACCGGCAGCGACCTGCACTACGTCGGCTCGATCACCGTCGACCCCGATCTGCTCGAGGCCGCCGACATCCTGCCGCACGAGCAGGTGCACGTCGTCGACGTCGACAACGGGGCCCGCTTCGAGACCTACACGCTGGTCGGCGAGCGCGGATCCGGCGTGATCCAGGTCAACGGCGCCGCCGCCCGCCTCGTGCACACCGGCGACACGATCATCGTCATCTCCTACGCCGACTACTCGCCGGAAGACCTCGTCGACTACGAACCCGTCGTCGTGCACGTCGATCGGTCGAACGCGATCGTTCGCGTCGACGACGCCGTCGGAGAACTGGTGGTCACCGCATGAGCGCCCACGCCGCCCCGACCAAGCGCCTGACCCTCAGCGATCTGGCCGCGAAGAAGCACGCCGGCGCGCCCATCGTCATGGTCACCGCCTACGATTTCCCGAGCGCGCAGATCGTCGAGGAGGCCGGTGTCGACCTGGTGCTCGTCGGCGATTCGGCCGCGATGACCGTGCTCGGCTACGACAGCACCGTGCCCGTCACGGTCGACGAGATGCTCATGCTCACGAAGGCCGTGCGCCGCGGACTCGAGAAGCCGTTGCTGGTCGGCGACCTGCCCTTCGGCTCGTACGAGGCGTCGGACGAGCTCGCCCTCGCGACCGCGCAGCGCTTCATCAAGGAGGCGGGCGTCGACCTGGTCAAGATCGAGCGCGGCGGCACGACGGTCGACCGCGCCCGCGCGCTGGTGAATGCCGGCATCCCCGTGGTCGGGCACGTCGGGCTGACCCCGCAGACCGCGACATCCCTCGGCGGATACCGTGCCCAGGGGCGCACCGCCGACGCCGCACTCGCCGTGATCGACGATGCCCTCGCGCTGCAGGATGCCGGAGTCTCGCTGCTCGTGATCGAAGCAGTGCCGTCGGAGGTCACCGCGGCCCTCGCGCCCCTGCTGCGCATTCCGCTGATCGGCATCGGAGCGGGAGCGGATGCCGACGGCCAGGTGCTCGTCTTCCACGACCTGCTCGGCATCTACGCCGGCGGCGTCGCCAAGTTCGTCAAGCGCTACGCAGATGTGCGGGGAGTGTCGGTCGCGGGGGTCCAGGCGTATGCCGACGAGGTGCGCGACGGGGTCTACCCCGCGCCCGAGCACGGGTACGGAATGCCCGAGGCTGAGGCCGCGCGGCTGCGGGAACTGCTCGCGGAGCGGTAGGTCGCGGGGCCGTCCGCGGTCGGGCATCCGCGACCCTTACTCCGCCCGGCGCGCCCGCAGCACCAGCGCGACGAGCGCGAGCACGATGACCGCGACCCCGTATCCGACGCACACGACTCCGAGCCCGAACACCCCGACCAGCGTCCCGGCGACCACGGCGGGCACTCCGAACGCGAGGTAGGCGAGCAGGTAGATCACGGCGAACGTGTCGGCGCGGTCGGTCGCGGGGATCCGTGGCGCGAGCGAGGCGACGACCCCCGAGAAGGCGGTGCCGAATCCCATGCCGGTGATCGCGGTCGCGGCGAGATAGAAGGGGAGCGACTCGGCCGAGAGGGCCCAGAGCGACAGGGCGGTTCCCGTCGCGAGCGCCGCGGTGCCGAAGATCACGGAGGTGCGCGGCGTGCGGTTGCGGAACACGAACGCCGTGATCGCGCCGACTCCCGCGAGCATCGCGACCGCGAGCCCCTGCCAGACGTGCGCCTCGCCACCGAGCTCGGTGCGCACGATGTTGGCGCCGAGCGAGAGGAAGAGTCCACCGGTCGCCCATCCGGCGATGATCGCGGGCGCGCCCCGCCAGAAGTCCGAGCGGATGCCGGCCGGCACCGACAGGCGGAAGCTCAGCGACGCCAGCGCTCCCGGTCGAAGCGGTGCGGTCTCGGGCGCGAGGAAGAAGAGCGCGGCGAGCACGATGTAGACGACGGTCAGCGGCGCGAAAACGTCGAGCAGCGGCTGGCCGGTCAGGTCGAGGGCGATGCCCGAGATCAGCGCGCCGAGGGCGAGGCCGATGCCGGGGCTGAGTGCGTTCCACAGAGCGGCGACCCTCGACCGTCCGCCGGGAGCGAGGTCGAGCGCCGCGGCCGAGAGCGCGGCGATGAGCACACCACTCGCCGCGCCCTGGAGGATGCGCGCGAGCATGAGCGTCGCGACGCTGTCGGCATGCCAGAAGAGCAGCATGCTCGCGGCGAGCAGGAGGAGTCCGCCGATCGCGACGGGACGGCGTCCGACGTGGTCGGAGAGAGATCCGGCGGTGAGCAGCGCGAGCAGCAGGGCGATCGCGTACACCGCGAACACGGCGCTGATGACGATCGCGTCGAACCCGATCTCGGCCGCGAGCACCGGGTAGAACGGCGACGGCGCGCTCGCACCCATCATCATCGCGATCTGCGTGACGATCGCGAGCGCGAAGCCGAAGCGCGAGCGGCGGATCGGCGCGGCCGTCGTAGTGGCGATCGGTGACGTGGTCGTCATCTGTGCTCCCGCGGGTCTGGGGTCGAGTTCGAGGTCTCGAACGAGTTGGGTTCGAGAATCATCGAACTATCGGAGCGTACTCGCCTTCCCGCGATTGTTCAACTATTCTCGAACCATGCCAGGCGACCTTCCGCATCCGGATCGTTCCGAGATCCAGCTCACCGACGTGCTCTTCGCGCTCAGTGACCCCGAACGCCTGGCCATCGCTCGACAGCTCGCCGACGGTCCGCTCGACATGGCCGCATGCCACGCCACCGACCCGAACCTCCCGAAGTCGACCAAGTCGCACTTCATGAAGGTGCTGCGCGAAGCAGGAGTCATCCGCAACGAGCCCAACGGACGGCGACGGATGCTGACGCTGCGCCGCGATGAGCTCGACTCGCTCTTCCCGGGGCTGCTGGACTCGGTGCTGCGGGGGTAGGTCGCCGGGGCTCAGCGGAAGTACGACGCCCCGTTGAGGTCGAGCACCGTACCCGAGGCCCACGCGGCCGTGGGTGATGTGAGGTAGGCGACGGCATCCGCCACCTCTTCGGGAGTGCCCACCCGACCGAACGGACTCTGCCCGCGGATGCTGTCGCCCTGCTCTCCCTCGAGCTTCGCCGACTGGCGCTCGGTCGCGACCATTCCCGGTGCGACCGACGTGACTGAGATGCCGTGAGGGGCGAGCACCAGGGCCATCGACTGGCCGAACGCCTGCAGCCCCGCCTTCGTCGCGGCATACGCGGGGTGATCGGCCTCGCCGCGGAATGCACCACGGGAGCCGACGTTGACGATCGCTCCACCGGCACCGCGCTCGATCATGTGCTGTGCCACCAGCATCGTCACGTTCGACGCTCCGAGCAGGTTCACCGAGACCATCGCAGACCACGCGGCCTGCCACTCGGCGTACGACGTCGAGTCGACGCGATGCTCATTCGCCGCACTCGGCGCGACCGCCGCGTTGTTCACCAGGATCTCGAGCGAGCCCAGCGCGGCGATGGCCTCCTCGACCACGCGCTGCGCCTCAGCCGGATCACCCAGGTCGCCGCCCACGAGAGCATGCCCCGAACCGTCGAGCGAGGCGAGTGTCTCCTCGGCAGCGGCGCGATCCCGGCCGTAGTGCACGACGACCCGATCGCCTCGGCGGGCGAACGCCTGGGCGACAGCGCGGCCGATTCCCCGCGAACTGCCCGTGATCAGTGCATTCGCCATCTCAGGACGCGACCTGCACTCGTCCGATCGTGCGTACCGGCGGCTCGATCTCCGCCCACACCGAATCGAGCGAGAGGTGCAGCACGCCCGCGATCGCCGCGATCGTCGAGAACGCGGGAGTCGCCACGCGACCCGACTCGATCTTGCGCAGGGTCTCGGGCGAGACCCCGGCGTCGAGAGCGACGCTCAGCATCGACCGCTCGCCACGCGCTCGCCGCAGCAGGGCGCCGAGACGCTCGCCTCGTTCGACCTCGGCAGGGGTGAGCGGCATCCGAACCATCATGTGCCGATTCTAATCCCGGGATAGTATTACCGGGATAGTTATTGGAATGACCACGATGCCGGATGCGGAGAGCACCATGATCGAGATCCTCACCAGCGACGAACTGGCCAGGGCGAGGGATGCCGGGGCGCTCGTCGGCGGCATCCTGCAGTCCCTGAAGGAGCGCGCGACCGTCGGCGTGAACCTGCTCGATCTCGACCGCTGGACGAAGCAGATGATCGAGGATGCCGGAGCCGAATCCTGCTACGTCGGCTACGCCCCGTCGTTCGGCCGCGGACCCTTCGGACACTACGTCTGCACCGCCGTGAACGACGCGGTGCTGCACGGGATGCCGCACGACTACGCCCTCGCCGACGGCGACCTGCTCACGCTCGACCTCGCCGTCACGCTGCGGGGGATCTCGGCCGATGCCGCCATCAGCTTCGTGGTCGGTGAGAGCGCAGCATCCGCCGATCTCGCGATGATCGACACGACCGAGCGGGCGCTCGCCGCGGCCATCGCCGTCGCCCGTCCCGGTGCCCGCATCGGCGACCTCTCGCACGCGATCGGCGCGGTGCTCAGCAGCGCGGGATACCCGATCAACCTCGAGTTCGGCGGCCACGGCATCGGCTCGACCATGCACCAGGACCCTCACGTCGCGAACGACGGACGCCCCGGCCGTGGCTACAAGCTGCGCCCCGGCCTGCTGCTCGCCCTCGAACCGTGGGTCATGGCCGACACCGACGAGCTGATCACTGACGACGACGGCTGGACTCTGCGCAGCGCCACCGGCTGCCGCACCGCCCACACCGAGCACACGATCGCGATCACCGAAGACGGCGCGGAGATCCTCACGCTCCCGCGCTGAGGACGAGTCGGCACAGGCTCACTTCCGGCGCGACGCACTCCGCGAGCCGCCCCGCACCCGGCGCACCGCGCGGCCGGCGAGATCCTTCAACCGCCCACCGGGCCACTGGCGACGCAGCTCGACCGCGCCGCCGCGCCCCGCGACCGGAGTGCAGGTGCGACCGGCGAGCAACGGCGAGCGTCCTGCGGCGGCGAGCGTCGCCGCATCCGCCGTGAGGGGAACGTCGAACGTCCATCCGGCCCGCCGCACGCTCACGAACAGCCTCGCGCCGCGCGACTCGTCATCGGGGCCGAACACCTTCAGCGGATCGATCGCGAGAGCGACAGAGTCGAGGTCGCGCGGCTTCACGCGCGCCACGCGGCGCTCGAGCCCCGCAGCCTTATCGCGCAGCACGAGTTCGACCCGGTCGTTCTGCAGCTCGCGCCCGGCTTCGAGCAGTCCGGTGGGCAGGCCGTCCATCGCCACGGGGAGAGACGTCAGCACGCCGGTGCCTGGTTCGACGACGAGAGCATCCTGTCCATCGCGGGTGATCGACACGGCGACCGTCAGATAGAGTCCGCCACCCCGCGACCATCGCGCCGAGGTCACGACGGCGCGGCAGGTCGTCTCGACCTCGAATCGCGCGAATGTCACGAGATCCGCACGGCGGTCGGCCCGCAGCAGCGCCGCCCTGATCCGGTTCGGGAACGCGAGCCCGCCGTCGACGCCCGGTCCGAACCGACGCTGCGCGAGCGGCCCGACCACGTCGAGCAGCCGCTCGCGATACTCGTCGGGATACCCGAGGAACTTCTTGCCCGTCAGTCGCTTCAGGATCTTGCCGCGGAACCAGTGCCGCAGCAGTCGATCGCGCAGTCGCCCGGGCTCGGTGTACCGCTCGACCAGGTCGAGCACGGCCTCGAGGTGCGGGAAGTACGTCTCGGGGTCGATCCGCGACGAGCTCGCGCTGCCCGCGTGCTTGACCCAGGCGTAGCAGGGCTGGCTCGCGAGGATCGAGATGGTCGACGCCTCGAAGTACGCGCGCATGACGAACAGGTGGTCCTCGAGACGCACCTTGCCCTCGGGGAAGCGGATGCGGTTCTCGCGCAGGAACGACGTGCGGAACATCTTGTGCGGCGTGAGCATCTCGAGCAGCGGATCCTCGCCGAGCCGTGCCTGGGGCACATCGCGACGGAAGATCCGGCTCGGCAGTCGGCGCCCGATCCCGACCTCCTTGCCGACCATGACGTCGGAGCCGTGCTGGTCGGCGTAGTCGCACAGTGCCTCGAGCGCCCCGGGGTAGAGCCAGTCATCCTGATCGACGAACTGGATGTACGTCCCTCGCGCCTCGTCGATCCCGTGGTTGCGGGGCGTGCCCGGCCACCCGGAATGCGGCAGGAACGCCACATGCAGGTAGTCCCGATCACGGGCGACCTCGACCAGCCGTGCTGCGGTCTCCTCGCCCGACCCGTCGTCGCACAGCAGCACCTCGAAGCGTGAGTGATCGAGCGTCTGGGCGTCGAGCGAGGCGATGAGTTCGTCGAATGCCGCACCCGGCTTGAACACGGGGACGACCACGCTCACTCGGATCGAGGTGGACGCGGGCTGAACGGCAGGAGAATTCGACATCGACGGAAGTCAAACACTGAGAGCTATGCGGCGCACGGGGCTTGCGCTCAGGCGCGCGTGCATGCAGAGGAGCCCGAACTCCCACCTCATACTCAGCCTTAACGATATATCGTTGACTATCGCTCACCACTTCCGGGAGGTCACCATGAACAACGCATTCCCCTCTAACCCGTTCGGCGGATCCGGCTTCGGCGCGGGCCCCGGCGGCCCCGCATCCGCGATCTTCGATGCCATGGACCAGCTCCGCAAGACGTTCGAGCAGCGCCCCAGCGGCGGCTCGCGCATGGCGAAGGGCGACGTCCGCACCGCGGTGCTCTCGCTCCTCACCGAGAAGCCGATGCACGGCTACCAGATCATCAACGAGATCGCCGATCGCAGCGGCGGCTCGTGGAAGCCGAGCGCAGGCTCGGTCTACCCCACGCTGCAGCTGCTCGCCGACGAAGGACTCATCGAGGCCGAGGAGCAGAACGGACGCAAGACCTACTCGCTCACCGAGGCCGGTCGCGCTGTCGCGTCCGAGCACACCGAGACCCCCGCCCCGTGGGAGTCGCAGTCGAAGGGCGAGGGCTCGCACGACAACCCCCGCTACAGCGCACTGCCCAAGGCCGGTGTCGACCTCGCGGCCGCCGCCGCAGCCGTCGGTCGCAGCGGCAGCACCGAGCAGGTGCAGCAGGCGGTCGAGATCCTCGACGACGCCCGCCGTAGGCTGTACTCGATCCTCGCTCAGGACTGATCGCACACGACCCAGGGACGACACATGACGGATGCTGCGGCGCAGGGCGCCCATCGTGCCCGGTACCGCCGCATCCTCTCGTTCGCGGCGCGTGAATTCCTCAAGATCTGGTGGTTCGAGCTCGTTCTGCCGAAGTTCGGTCTGAGCTCCGTCTCGGAGCGCACCCGAGCGCCGCGCATGCAGCGCTTCGCGAAGCGCTTCCACCTGCTCGCGGTCGAGCTCGGCGGCCTCATGATCAAGGTCGGCCAGTTCATGTCGTCGCGCCTCGACGTGCTGCCGCCCGAGATCACGAAAGAGCTCGAGGGCCTGCAGGACGAGGTTCCGTCCGTGCCGTTCTCCGGCATCCGCGCTGCCGCCGAGGCCGAGCTCGGTATGCCGCTCGAACAGGCCTACGCCTGGTTCGACGAGACGCCGGTGGCCGCGGCATCCCTGGGGCAGGCGCATCGAGCCCGTCTCGCAGCCCAGGATGCCGTCGACACCGGACTCGGCAGCGTGGTCGTCAAGGTGCAGCGCCCCGGCATCGACGAGATCGTCGCGGTCGACCTCGCGGCTCTCCGCCGCGTGGCCCGCTGGCTGACCCGCGTGCGCCTGGTCGCCGACCGCGTCGACGCCCCCGGTCTCGTCGAGGAGTTCGCGCAGACGAGCCTCGAGGAGATCGACTACCTGCACGAGGCGGCCAGTGCCGAGCGGTTCCGCGAGAACTTCGCCGAGGATGCGCGCGTCAGCGCCCCCGAGATCGTCTGGGAGCGTTCGACCCGCCGCGTGCTCACCCTGTCGGACGTCACGGCCATCAAGATCAACGACACGGATGCTCTGCGCGCAGCGGACATCGATCCGTCGGAGGTCGCCGACGTGTTCGCCGAGGTGATGTTCGACCAGGTGTTCACGCACAGCTTCGTGCACGCCGACCCGCACCCCGGCAACATCTTCGTGACGCCGGAGCCCGCATCCACCACCGGCCGGAACTTCCGACTCACCTTCATCGACTTCGGCATGATGGCCGAGGTGCCGGCCAGCCTCCGCGACGGATTGCGCACGCTGCTCATCGCGGTCGCCGGCCGTGACAGCAAGGGGCTCGTGGCCGCTGCGCAGGAGATCGGCGTGCTGCTGCCGTCGGCCGACACCGCCGAACTCGAACGCGCTCTCCGGGCGCTGTTCGCCCGTTTCGGCGGCATGGGCTTCGCCGAGCTGAGCAAGGTCGACCCGAAGGAGTTCACGGACTTCGCCGACGAGTTCGGCGACATGGTGCGCTCGCTCCCGCTGCAGCTGCCCGAGAACATGCTGCTGCTGATCCGCGCCGTCTCGCTGACCTCGGGCATGTGCTCGAGCCTCGACCCCACCTTCAACGTGTGGGATGCCGCCGAACCCTACGCCGGGCGTCTGCTGCGCGACGAGTCCGGCAACCTCATGCAGGAGATGGCGCAGCAGGCCATGGAGACCGCGGCCGTCACCTACCGTCTTCCCAAGCGGATCGACGCGATCATCACCCGCGTCGACGACGGCAATGTCACGTTCGACACCTCGCGCCTCGAGCGTCGCCTCGACCGGCTCGAGGGCATCGCCCGCCGCATCGGATCCGGCGTGCTCTTCGCGGCGATGCTCGTCGGCGGGGCGCTGCTCGTCCCCTCCATCCCACCGCTCGGCATCACCCTCCTCTGCGTCTCGGCCCTGCCCCTGCTGCACGCGGTCTTCGGCGGGCGCCGCCTGCGCTGACGGTCCTCCCACCCCGGCCGCAGAATGCCGGCATGGGAGAATGGGTTCTCATGGACACTCCGGACGATAAGACGCCCCCGAGGAACGACGCTCCGAAGACCACCACCGCCGCTGTCCGGCAGGCCGCGAAGGCCACCGAGACCGCCCAGAAGATCGTCCGTGACATCGCCGCCGTGCCGCCGCGCGGCGTGCATCCGGCGCTCGTTCCCGGTGTCGCGGTCGAAGAGACGGGCCGCACCTACCGCACCGACCCGCTCGTCTTCGGCATCGCCGTCGCACTGACCGTCGCGTTCATCGCGTGGGGCGTGTTCGCGGGTGACAACCTCTCGGGCACGACGTCCACCGTGCTCGCATGGGTCGTGGAGTACTTCGGCTTCTTCTTCACGACGATCGCCACCGTCATCCTCGTCTTCATGCTGTTCATCGGCTTCAGTCGCTATGGACGCATTCCCCTCGGCCGAGACGACGAAGAGCCGGAGTTCTCGATGTTCTCGTGGATCTCGATGCTGTTCGCCGCCGGCATGGGCATCGGCCTCGTCTTCTGGGGCGCCGCCGAGCCGCTCACCTTCTTCGAGAACCCGCCGCCCGGCACCGTCGAGGCGAACACTCTCGACGCGATGCACACCGCGCAGGCGCAGGTGCTCTACCACTGGGGCCCGCAGGCCTGGGCGTTCTACGCGCTCGTCGGTGGCGCGATCGCGTACGGCGCCTTCCGCCGCGGACGCACTCCGCTGATCTCGTCGATCTTCGCGCCGCTGCTCGGCGAGGGTCGCACGACCGGACCCCTCGGCCGCACGATCGACGTCTTCTCGATCATCGTGACGCTGTTCGGCACCGCGGCCTCGCTCGGTCTCGGCGCCCTGCAGATCGGCCACGGCGTCGAGATCGTCAGCGGCATCGGCGAGCTCGGCAACGGCGTGCTCATCGCCGCGATCGCCGTGCTCACCGCCTGCTTCATCGCCTCCGCCGTGTCGGGTGTCTCCAAGGGCATCCGCGCGCTGTCGAACATCAACGCGGTCGTGGCCCTGCTGCTCGCGTTCTTCGTGTTCTTCGTCGGTCCGACGCTGCTGATCCTCAACGTCATCCCCTCGGTCGCCGTGCAGTTCCTCGGCGACCTGCCCGAGATGGTCGCCCGCTCGGCCTCACAGGGCGACGAGGCGCAGATGTTCCTGTCGAGCTGGACGATCTTCTACTGGGCGTGGTGGATCTCGTGGTCGCCGTTCGTCGGCATGTTCATCGCCAAGATCTCGCGCGGCCGCACGCTCCGCCAGTTCGTGTCGGTCGTCATCGTCGTGCCCGCCGTCATCTCGCTCATCTGGTTCGCGATCTTCGGGACCACGGCCATCCAGCAGCAGATGGACGGCGCGAACCTCACGGTCGATCCGCCTGAGGAAGTCCTCTTCGGCGTGCTCGAGAACCTGCCGTTCCCGCTGATCACCAGCATCGTGCTCATCCTGCTGATCGCGATCTTCTTCATCACCGGGGCGGATTCCGCATCCCTCGTGATGGGCACGCTGTCGCAGCAGGGGCGGCCCGAGCCGTCGCGCTGGGTCGCGGTCGTCTGGGGTGTGCTGGTCGGAGTCATCGCCGCGGTGCTGCTCGTCACCGGCGAAGAGGGCAGCGGCCTGAAGTCGCTGCAGAACGTCACCATCATCGCCGCCCTGCCGTTCGCGGTGATCATGACGTTCATGATGGTCGCGTTCATGAAGGACCTCCGGCGTGATCCGCTGATCCTGCGCGACCGCTATGCCCGGATGGCCGTGCGCCACAGCGTCATGGCGGGGCTCGAGGAGTACGGCGACGACTTCGCCCTCGTGCCGGTCGAATACGACCACTCCGAAGACGACCTCGCCTGGATCGACGAAGCCGACGTCGACGACAGCCTCGCCGAGGTCTACGCGACCGCGACCGAGGCGATCGACATCATCCCGGACGCCGGGGCGGATGCCGATCCCGGTGCCGGTGCGGACGCCGATCCCGGCGCCGACCCCGCGGGACTCGCCGAGCGCCCGTCCTGACGTCGGGTGCGCGAGTGGCCCCGCATGGGTTTCGGCCCGGTGCGGGGCCAGTTACGCATCCGAATCGGCTGATTGCGGTGCGAAAGTGACCCCGCGTGGAATTGCGGTGCGAAAGTGACCCCGCGCGGCGGGCGGACGGCCGGTGCGGTTCAGGCGACGGCGGCCGCCTCGGAATCCGCACCGGACGCATCGTCCGTCCCGGGCGCGACCGTCTCGACCGGAAGGGCCGCTGCGTCGGTGATCCGGGCGGCCATGCCCGCGAAGATGAACCCGTGGAACGGCAGCACACCGAGCCAGTACAGGCGGCCGGCGAGTCCACGCGGGAAGAACACGGCGCGCTGCTCGTAGCGTGACCCGTCGCCGTCCGGCAGTGCCCGCAGCTCGAGCCACGCCTCGCCCGGCACCTTCATCTCGGCGCGCAGGCGCAGCAGCCCGCCGCTCGCGGGGGAGTCGTCCGTCTTGCGCCCGGGCTCCTCGACGGCCTCGACGCGCCAGAAGTCGATCGCGTCGCCGACCCGGGCCTCGACTTTGCTGCGGCGCCCGCGGCGAAGCCCGACGCCGCCGACGAGGCGGTCCATCCACCCGCGCACCGCCCACAGGAACTTCGACGAGTACCAGCCGTTCGACCCGCCGATGCCGATGATCACGCGCCACAGCCCGTCGACCGGCGCGGCGGTCTTCAGCTTGCGGGTGTCGGTGAAGACGGTGCGCCCGGCCCAGTCGGGGTCGCTCGGCAGCGGATCGCTCGGGGCGCCAGAGACCTCGGCATCCTGCCAGCTCGTCTCGATCGTGTCGGCGTCGAGTCGGCCCAGCGCCATCGACACGGCCTTGCGGTAGGGCGTCAGTCCGCCCTCGGGCTTCGGGATCAGGTCGTCGACCGCGTGGTCCTTCACGATGCACTCGTTCTGCAGCGACGCGACGAGCGGACGAGCGATCGATCGCGGAACCGGCGTCACCAGGTTCACCCAGTGCGACGCCAGGCCGGGGGTCAGTACGGGCAGAGCCGCGATGGCACGCTGACGAAGACCCGCTTCGAGCGCGTACCCGTTCATCATCTGGCCGTATCGCAGCACGTCGGGGCCGCCGATGTCGACCGCGCGGTTCACGTCGGCATCCACCCGTGCAGCTCCGAGCAGGTAGTGCAGCACGTCGCGCACGGCGATCGGCTGGATGCGGTTGCGCACCCACTTCGGCGCCGGCATGTACGGCAGCACGTCGGTGAGGTGGCGGATCATCTCGAACGATGCAGACCCCGAGCCGATCACGACACCGGCCTGCAGCACCAGCGACGGCACGCCGGATTCGAGGAAGATCTCGCCCACGCGCACCCGGGAGCGCAGGTGAGGGGAGAGCTTCGCGTCTTCGGGATGCAGTCCGCCCAGGTAGACGATGCGGTGCACGCCGGCAGCGGCCGCGGCACCCGCCACCGTCGTCGCCGCGCGCTCGTCGCTGTCTTCGAACCCCTTGCCGGCGGTCATCGAGTGGATCAGGTAGTAGACGACATCGACATCCTTCATGGCTTCGGCCACGGCATCCGCGTCATCGGCCGAGCCCTCGACGATCTCGCACTCCGAGCCCCAGGGGAAGGATGCCGCGCGTGCGGCGTCCCTCGCGAGCGTTCGCACCCGATATCCGGCGTTCAGCAGGCGCGGGGTGAGGCGGCCACCGATGTATCCGGTGGCTCCGAGGACGAGCGCGCGGGGCGCCGATCCGTCCTCGCGGGGGAGTGCGCGCAGGGCCTCTTCGTGCCCGGTGGGCTGGGTGAGCTCGGTCATGTGTTGAGCGTAAGCGGAATGCCTGAATATTTCGCTAGGGTGACAATTCACTAGTTCACCTAGTAATCTTTGTGCGGAGGAAGGTGTGACGCCATGACGACAGCAGCAGAAGCCCCCACGCGCCGCGATCTCCGAGCGCGCCGGATCGTGAGCCCCGAGGCATCGTCGGTCGCCCTCGCCCCGCTGTCGGCCCGCGAGGCCGTGGGCAGGCGCACAGGCATCGACCGCGTCGCTGCTTCCTCGTCACGCGTTTCGTTCGCGCAGGCTTCCTCGTCGCGCGCTCCGCTCTGGCAGGCCGCAGGCATCGTCGGTCTGATCGCCCTGATCGCCGCCGCGACGCTGCCCCTGATCGCCCAGATCCTCTCGCTCCCGCTGTGAGCGCAGAGCCGAAGTCGTGGACCGACTGAAGACCACCAGACCAACTGAAGACCACCGCTGATGAGAGAAAGGATCCCCCATGGGACTCGATGACAAGATCAAGAACGCCGCTCAGGACCTCGCCGGCAAGGCGAAGGAGGCCGCCGGCAAGGTGACCGACAACGAGAAGCTTGAGGCGGAGGGCCGCGCCGACCAGGCGAAGGCCAACGTCAAGAAGGCCGGCGAGAACGTCAAGGACGCGTTCAACAGCTGAGAACAGCCACACAGTGCGGGGAGGCGGCGACAGCCGCCTCCCCGTCGTCTGTCCGGCCCGGCCTACGAGGCAGATCCGGCACGAGAGAGAAGATGACTGCATGTCCGATCCACTGAAGACCGAGAACCTGACCCTGTGGCAGCGACTGCTCCGTCGCCTGCGACCGGCCAAGGGGGATGAACTGCGGCGCCTGACCGTCGAAGACGTCACGGTGGTCGACCGTCCGATGCTCCGCCGCGCCGTCGCGGGCACCGTGGTCGGCAACCTCATGGAGTGGTACGACATCGGCGTCTACGGCTACCTCGCCGTGATCATCGGGCGCGCGTTCCTGCCCGACGCATCGGCCGGTGCGCAGTCGCTCTTCTCGCTCGGCGTCTTCGCCGTGACGTTCGTCGCGCGTCCGCTCGGCGGCATCGTGCTCGGCCAGCTCGGCGACCGCATGGGTCGCCAGCGCGTGCTCGCATTCACGCTCATCATGATGGCCGCGGCGACGTTCCTCATCGGTGTCCTTCCCGACTTCTCGGTGATCGGCGTCTGGGCGCCCATCCTGCTGATCGTCCTCAAGCTCGCGCAGGGCTTCTCGACGGGCGGCGAGTATGCCGGTGCCACGACGTTCATCACCGAATACGCGCCCGACAAGCGCCGCGGCTTCTACGCCTCTCTGCTCGACCTCGGCTCGTACATGGGCTTCGCGATCGGCGCCGCATTCGTGTCGATCCTGCAGCTCACGCTCTCGGCCGAGGTCATGCAGGGCTTCGCCTGGCGCATCCCGTTCCTCGTCGCCCTGCCGCTCGGACTGATCGCGATCTACTTCCGGCTCAAGATCGAAGACACCCCCGCCTTCCAGGAGGCGCAGGATGCCGCCCAGCGCGCGGCCGACGACGCGAAGGAAGCGGTCGACGCCCCGAAGGGCGTCATCGCGCTGATCCGCGCGTACTGGCGCGAGCTGCTCACGGCCTTCGTTCTCGTCGCTGCCGCGAACACGGTCGGCTACGCCCTCACCTCCTACATGCCGACGTACCTGACCGGAACCCTCGGCTACGACGAGGTGCACGGCACGCTGCTCACGCTCCCGGTGCTCGTGGCGATGGCCCTCTGCATTCCGCTCACCGGCAAGCTGTCCGACCGCATCGGACGCAAGAGGGTCCTGTTCATCGGCTCGATCTCGGCGATCGTGCTGGCCGTGCCGTCGTTCCTGTTCATGATGCACGGCGAGATCTGGTCGACTCTGCTGGGCCTCGTGCTGCTCGCGTTCCCGGTCACGTTCTACGTCGCGAACCTCGCGTCGTCACTGCCGGCGCTCTTCCCCACGTCATCCCGCTACGGCGGCATGGGCATCTCGTACAACCTCGCGGTCGCGCTGTTCGCGGGTACGGCTCCGGTGGTGATGGAGGCGCTCGTGCAGCTGACCGGGTCGTCGCTCGCGCCGGCGTTCTACGTCATCGGCACCTCGATCGCCGGCTTCATCGCCGTGGTCGTGCTCAAGGAGTCGGCACGCAGGCCGTTGCCGGGTGCGATGCCGAGCGTGCAGACGCACGAAGAGGCCGTCGAGTTGGTCGAGACGCAGGAGGAGAACCCCGACCTGGACCTCGACGAGCTCTTCCCCGAGCGCCTCGAGAACGCGGAGTACGTGGCCGAACTGGCCGCGCAGGCGGAGCACGATGCGGTGGCCGGGCAGGCCTCGCGCGCAGACGAGCAGGGCGAGGGTCAGGCCGAGAAGGCCTGATCGACCTGTCGAGTGGTCGGCCGATTCGCGGCCGGCCCTCGGCAGTCACTCGCCGGAGGACTCCGACTCTTCGTGCGAGCGGATGACGTCGCGCAGCTCCTGATCGAGGTCGGATGCCTCTTCGATCGCCGACGTCATGCCCGCGAGGAAGTGCGTGACGATGCCGCGCTCCTTGTCGCTCATCTCATCGACGAGCGCGAGCATCCGGCGGTGCATCGCCCCGAGGGTCTCGCGCACCTCGTCGTCGCTGCTGACGGTCGGCACGACGACGCCGGCACGGCGGTCGGTCGGGTGCGGCTCGCGCTTCGCGTGACCGCCCTTCTCGAGCCGGTCGATCAGAGTCGTCGTCGAAGCGGTCGAGATGTCGAGCATGCGGGCGATGTCGATCGGGCGCACGATGCGACCGGCCCGCTGTTCGCGCAGCAGGAAGCGCAGTGCCACCAGATCGGTCTCGTTCATGCCCATCGACACCCGGGTGCGGGCGCGCATGGCGGTCTCGGCCGCGCGGTAGCGACGCAGCATGTTCAGCACGTCGACCGTGCTGGCGGTGCTCGAATCGGGGTACCAGTAGCCGGAGCGGCCGAACTCCTCAGGCTTCTCCATCACGCCACCTCGCCATCGTCGCTGCGTGCGTCGTCGGTCGCGCGTTCGTCGGCCTCGCGGGAGAGCATCTCGATCGCGCCGGATTCGACCTCTGCGGGAACGATCTGCAGGATGCCGCCGGTGATGGCGTCATGCTCGGCGGAGACGATCTGGTCGAGGCGCCACGTAGGGACGGACGGGAAGCGTTCCCGCAGGCGATCGAGCATGTCGGCGTACATGATGTACCCCGCATCCTCGAGTGTGAATCGCTCGACCATGGCTTCCCTTCCCGCAGACATCCATCTTCGCACCCGAACAGAGTCCCTGGTCGCATTGGATTTCGCTAGCCAGCCTGGTTACCTTTTCATCGAGTATCATGGGAGCGTCAGGGGGTGACACATGGCAAGCAGGACCGAGCTGCAGACCACGACTACCGAACTCGTCGCGCGCGTCGATGAGCTTCGTCGCGCCGAGGCGCAGTTGGGGCGTCGGCTGGCGGCCATGCGCGCGCCGAATGACACCGATCGCGAGGCGATGCGGTTCATCGCGGATGCTCCCTCGGACGCGCCGGCCACGCCGGGCGGCCTCGCCGCTCATTTGAACGTGAGCACTGCGGCGATCACGAGCCTGCTGCGTCGACTGCAGGAGCGTGGGCAGATCGTCATCGCCCCGCACCCGGCCGATGCCCGGTCGAAGGTTCTGCGCCCGTCGCTGCGGGATCTGCACTCACCGGCCGATGAGCTCACGCAGCGCATCGAGTCTCTCGCGAGCGAGTTCACGCCGGAGCAGACCGAGGCTGTGACGCGTTTCCTCCGCCGGCTCGCCGAAGAGATCGGCGACCTGCCTTAACTTCCGACTGGGATTTAGCTAGGTAACCTAGTAATCTATCTTTCAAGCAGTATTTCGCTTGAGGAGTGATCATGGGTTACCTGACGTATGGAAACACCGCAGCGCCGATCGAGGTCGACGACGCGCTGCTCACGCACCTGAGGCTCGTGATCGTGACGAAGCTCCGGCGCAATGAGTCCTTCCCGCTGACGCTTCCTCTGCGAAGCGGCGTGGCTGAGACGCTTTGGCTCCATGCTTCGATCCCGCTGCGATTCGCGATCGAAGACGAGGCGGCGATCGATCGCCCTCTGGTGGTCGCGATGATGAACGCCGCGAGCTCATCCGGCGGTCTCGACGTCACGCGTGAGGAGTTCGCCGCCTCCGCGGTCGGTGCTCGCACGCTCCATGCGATGAGTGCGTGACCCATGTCAGCTCGGATCAGAAAAGCGGCGAAGGCCGTCGCCGGCGTGCGTGCGCGCTCGGCGTCCCGGTCAGGCGGACTCTGGGTCGAGGTCGACCCCGGCTTCCATGTCGGAAATGATCGACGCCAGTTCCTCGGCTCCATCGCCGGAACGCCTCTCGAGGGGTTCCGCGCCTTCGGCCCGCAATCGGACTTCCTCGGAATGTTCGACGAGCTCGATGCGGCGAAGGTCGCTGTGGCCGCGGCTGCATCGAGCGCGGTGACCGCTCCCGAGGTTGAGCCGCAGCTGAACTGAGTCCCCTCGGCTGAGGCTCGGTGCGATTTCCAGACGATGCCGATGGGCGTGTACGGTCGTTGCTATGACTTCGATCGAATCGATTCGACGACCGGCACCGGATCGGGCTTCCCGACGTGCGCGCATCGCCGTCTCGGCGCTGTTCCTGACGAACGGCGCGCTGTTCGCCAACATCCTTCCGCGCTACCCCGAGATCAAATCCGCACTCGGTCTCGACAACGTCGGTTACGGTCTCGCGATCGCGGCGTTCCCCGCCGGAGCGATCGCCGCCGGCCTCCTCGCCGCAGTGCTGATCCGTCGGTTCGGCTCGGCGCGCATCGCCGTGTTCGGCACGATCGCCACCGGGCTCGGTCTGCTCGCCGCCGCCGTCGCGCCCTCCGGCATCCTCTTCGCCGTCGCGCTGCTGCTCGGCGGAGCGTCCGATGCGATCACCGACGTCGCGCAGAACGCGCACGGCTTGCGCGTGCAGCGCCGCTACGGACGCTCGATCATCAACTCGTTCCACGCGATCTGGTCGATCGGCGCGGTGCTCGGCGGCGGAATGGCCGCCGTCGCGATCGCACTGCAGCTGCCCCTCGGCGTGCACCTCGGCATCTCGACCGCGGTATTCGCCGCCGTGGCGTTCACCGCGCTCTGGTTCGGCCTGCCCGGCCGCGACGAAGAGGCGGATGCCGAGGCCACCGCCGAACCCGTCGAGCTGCAGACCGCGGTGCGCCGCGGCGTGAGCCCGCGCATCGTGATGATGGTCATCGCCCTCACGCTCATCGCGATGGCGGGTGCGATCGCCGAGGATGCCGGAAACTCGTGGGCCACGCTGTACCTCAGCGAGTCGCTCGGCGCCGCGGCCGCGATCGCACCGCTCGGCTTCATCGCCCTGGTCGGCGCGCAGTTCATCGGACGGATGCTGGGCGACGGCATGACCGACCGCTTCGGCCAGCGGGCGGTCGCCAGGGTCGGCGGTCTGATCGCCGCGGGCGGTATGACCCTCGCCCTGATCTTCCCGAGCGTGCCCGGAACCATCGCGGGCTTCGCGGCGGTCGGCTTCGGCATCGCGACGCTCATCCCCGCGGCCATGCATGCCGCCGACGAGCTGCCTGGACTGAAGCCGGGCACGGGCCTCACGATCGTGTCGTGGCTGCTGCGGCTCGGCTTCCTGCTCTCGCCACCGTTCGTCGGATTCATCGCCGACACCGAGAGCCTCCGGGCGGGGTTGATCGTGGCGCCGGTCGCGGCACTCGTCGCGGTGCTGCTCGCCGGCGTGCTCGACAAGCGCAAGGTCCGGGAGTAGGGCTTGGGGCCGGCGGCCGAGGAGGTCGACAGAGGCCTCTAGAGTGGTGCCGAGAGCGTCTTCCCGCAGCGGGCCGCGAGTTTTCGCAGTATACGTATTCAATCCTCAAGAATTCCTGGAATATAGGCTTCCCTAAGTCCGTTGCATACGTATACCATCAGCGTCATGGGACATATCAAGCATCGGGCACTGCCGGTACTCGCCCTCGCAGCGGTGGGCATGATCGCCCTCTCCAGCTGCGGCGCCGGGACCCGCACCGACAACGCGAACTCGACAACGGTGTCGTGTGACTACACGGCTCCGGAGGGCAAGACCACGGTCAACGTCCTCGCCTACAACTCCTCGGCGATCGACCCGTTCACCGACACCATGGTGTCGAGCTGTTCGAACGACGACGTGACGCTGAAGCACGACCCGATCGACTTCGGCGGGCAGGTGACCAAGACCACGGCGACGCTCGCCGGCGACTCGGGCACCTACGACATCCTCGAAACCTACGGATTCGTCATCCCGGGCTTTGCCGAAGAGAAGAAGCTCGTTCCGCTGAACGACCTCTGGGACAAGTATGCCGACGACTACGGTCTGGGCGAGATCAGCGAGTCGATGGTGGAGGGCATGTCGTACGACGGCGACATCTACGCCATCCCGATGCAGGCGCAGATGTTCGTCATGGCATACCGCACGGATGTCTTCGACGACCTGGGGCTCGAGGTGCCGACCACCTTCGACGAGATGATCTCCGCCGCCGAGGCGATCCAGGCCGAGGGGCTCATGGACTACCCGATCGCGCTGCCGTGGCTCGCGACGAGCGACGTCTCCACCGGTTTCCAGGCCGCGATGAACTCGCTCGGCGCCGACTTCGTGAACGCCGACGGCGACGTGACGCTCGACGGCCCCGAGGCCAAGCAAGCCGTCGAGGCGATGCTCGCGCTCAAGCCGTACATGGATCCGCAGGTCACGACCTTCGACCAGCCCAAGGTGCAGCAGCAGATGTTCAACGGCACTGCGGCCATGTCGATCATGTTCTCGGGCCGGATGATCGACCTGACGCTGCCGGAGAACTCGAAGCTCTCCGACTCGTTCGGCTTCGCGGGGGCGCCCAAGCTCACGACTGACGCCGACTACTCCTACAACCGCCTGTCGATCGACGGATGGTCGATTCCGTTCAACACGAAGCTCGACCACGACATGCTCTTCCAGATGATGGCCTCGGCCGTCAGCGAAGACGCGTCGACGGCATCCGTTCCGGCGGCCTACCCGGCCCGCGAGGGGATGGTCACCGAAGAGAACTCGCCGTACGGCGCCGCCGCCAACGACTCGATCGCCTCGGCGATGCCGCCGATCGTGTCGCCGGTGCTGGCCGACCTGACGAACGAGATCCGCCCGATCCTCGTCGAGATCCTCAACGGCAACGTCTCCGTCGACGACGGGCTGGCGCAGATGCAGGCAACCGGCGAGTCCTTCGTCGGCTGATCCAGGACCGCCGGTCCGCGGCTGTGGCCTGAGCGCGAGTTCAGGCCACAGCTCGTCCAAGGGAGGACGCTTATGAAGACACGCGAGTTCTGGTTGCTCTTCGCACCGAGCCTGCTGGTGATGGGGGCGCTCCTCGTGCTCCCCCTGGTGCGCACGGTGCAGTGGAGCTTCGAGCAGGTCCGCTACGGCTCACCCGGATCGTTCGTCGGGCTCGACAACTTCGTCTACGCGCTGACTGATCCGCGCTTCCACCGGGCGGTCGCCTTCACCGTGATCGTCACGGTCATCACGACCGTGATCCTGCTCGTGTTCGGGTACATCATCGCGACAGGCGTCAACAGGATCACGACGTCCCGTCCGCTGGTACTCGGCATCCTGCTCGTCTCGTATGTGCTGCCCAACCTCGTGGGGGCTGTGGCGTTCTCGTGGCTGTTCGACGACAGCTTCGGCGGCGTCGTCAACCGGTTCATCGGGTTGATGGGCGGCACCCAGGTGCTCTGGTTCACCGACCAGGTTCCCAACGCGATCCTCGTGATCGCGAACACTGTCTGGTCGATGCTCCCGTTCGCGATGCTGATCATCCTGGCGGGGCTGCAGGGGGTGCCGAACGAACTGAAGGAAGCCGCGAAGATCGACGGAGCGAACGCCTTCCAGACCCACATCAGCGTGATCATCCCGACCATTCGCGGGGTGCTCGGGTTCGTGACGCTGATCACGATCATGGACGTACTGAGGATGTTCGACAACCTGATCCCCCTGTCGCCGCAGGCGCAGTCGATCGGCAACGAGTCGATCATGCTCTACGTCTACTCGGTCGCCTTCGCCGACGGCGCACAGAACCTCGGCCTCGGCAGCGCGATCAACGTGCTCACCATCGTCCTCATCCTCATCATGCTGATCCCGTTCATCCGGGGCATCTTCAAGGAAGCGAAGGCAGAACGATGAGCCTCACGACCTCCGAGCTCTCCGACTCCGAGCTCTCCACCCGGGCGATCATCACCAGCGGCGCATCGAAGCGCAAGCGGCGCGGACCGAACCGCCCCCCGGTCGTCACCGGACTGCTGCTCGGCATCCTCTGCATCGTGATGCTCAGCCCGTTCATCTGGATGGCGCTGTCGGTCACGAAGCCCACAGACGTCGCGTTCTCGAACCCGCCGGTGTTCTGGGACTACGAGCCCACGCTGCAGGCCTTCGTCAACCTGTGGGAGACGACCTACTTCGCGGACTACCTCGTCAACACCCTCGTGGTCGCCGTCGTCTCGACCGTGCTCGCGCTGGTCATCGGCATCCCCGCGGCGTACGCGCTCTCGAGGTTCCCGAGCTATGTTTCGGCGCTGCTGCTGGTGCTCGCCCTGATCTTCCGGGCGCTCCCGCGCTTCTCGGTCGTGCTGCCGATGTACGACATCAGCAGGGCGCTCGGCATCTACGACACGACGTTCGCGTTGGCGATCGCCCTCGTCGCGATCAACCAGCCGTTCACGATCTGGCTGCTGCGCAACTTCTTCGCCGAGATCCCCCGGGAGCTCGACGAGGCCGCCATGATCGACGGATGCACCAGGATCGGGATGCTGCGCAGGGTGATGATCCCGCTGATGGGCCCCGGCATCCTGACGGCCGGTATCTTCGTCTTCCTGTTCGCGTTCCAGGAGTACCTCACGGCGCTCGTGCTCACCGACACCTCGTCGAAGACCGTGCCGGTGTTCATCGCCACCCAGCTCGGGCAGACCCTGCCGATGCTGCAACAGGCGGGAGCCGCATCCATGCTGCTCACGATCCCGGTGTTCGTGATCGCGTTCATCGCGCAGAAGTACCTCGTCGCCGGCCTCAGCGACGGCGCTGTGAAGGGCTGACATGGCGGTCGCGGTGCCGCCGCTCGTGCTGCTGGCCGGCATGAACTGCACCGCCGATCTATGGGAGGACGGCGGTTTCGGAGGGGGAGCAGGTGGGGCGATCCGGCCGGTGCTGGATCGCCCCACCGTCTCGGGGCAGGTCGATGCGCTGCTCGACGAGCTGCCCGATTCGTTCATCGTGGTCGGGCACTCGCTCGGCGGCATCGTCGGCATGGCGCTCGCGCTCGCCGCTTCGACGCGTGTCGCGGGGCTCTGCCTCGTGTCGACCAACGCCAAGGCGCCGACCGATGCGCAGCGCTCCGGCTGGACGAGCTGGCTGGATGCTCTCGAAGGTGGTGCTGAGCCGCGAGCGCTGCAGGACAGCATCCTCCAGCCTCTGCTCGGAGAGAACGTCGTGCGAGATCGTCCCGACCTCGTGGAGCGCACGCTGCGCATGGGCGAGGAGACCGGGGCCGAGCGGCTGCGGGCTCAGCTGCGGATGCAGCTCACACGCGCCGATCTGCTGTCGCGACTCGGCGGACTGACCATGCCGACGCTCGTCGTCTCAGGACTCGACGACGTCATCTGCCCGCCGCGCTTCCACACCGAGATCGTGTCGGCGATGCCGGACGCACGGCTCGTGTCTCTGGATGCCGGCCACCTGCTGCCGCTCGAGAGGCCGCGGGAATTCGGTGGACTCGTGCGGTCGTGGCGCTCGCACCTCCGCATCTGAGCCGACAGACGCTCGGGCGCCGTCGCGCGGCCTCCCGAAGGGTCGGGATGGAGCCGCGAGGCCCGAAGGGTGGGGATGCGGCGGCGGGCTCAGCGCTCGGGCGTCGCCAGGCCGCGCAGATGCGCCATGAGCGACGATGCGAGGTTGTAGACCACGAGGTCGGCGCCGTCGGCGAACGCCGCGCTCGCCGCATCCCGGGTGCCGACGATGTCCATGCGCAGCGAACCGGCCCGTGCGAGAGCAGAGTGCACCGCGGCGATCGCCTCGGGCACCGGCTGATCGTCGGGGCCGGAGCTGGCGGCGAGATCGGCGGGCCCGACCATGATGCCGTCGAGTCGCGGCACCGCGACGATGTCGTCGACGTTCGCGACCCCGCCCGGAGACTCGACCATGCCGAGCACGAGCGTGTTGTCGAGCCACCACTCGCGGTGGTCGGCGGGGTCGACCAGACCGAAGCGCCCTGCCCGGCTGTACGTCGCGAAACCACGCGACCCGACCGGGGGATACATCGCCGCGGCGACCAGCGCCTCGGCATCCGCAGTCGTGTCGAGGTGCGGAGCCAGGATGCCCTCGGCTCCCTGATCGAGCACCCGGAGGATCTGACCCCGATCGCCCTCGCCGACGCGCACGATGACCGGTACGTCGTGCACCTGCGCGAGCGCGATGTGCTGGCGCAACGCGACGAGGTCGGCCGGCCCGTGCTCGCAGTCGATCAGGACGAAGTCGAACTCGGCGACGGCGAGCATCTCGACGAGCTCTTCCGACGGCATGCGCAGCAGCGCGCCGATCAGCTTCTCGCCGGCGAGCGCGCGGGCGCGCAGCGACGGCATCAAGCCACCATCCCGGCCGAGAGGTCGATGTCGGCGCCGCACATGCCCGGCATCGCGAGCATCGCGATGACCGCGGCGCCGACCTCCTGCTCCGTCACCATGCGACCGAGGGCTGCACGAGAGACGAACGCCTGCTCCGCGTCGTCGATGCTGGTGCCCGATCTCTCGGCCTCGAGGCGGAAGTTGCGCTCCATGCGCGGTCCCTGCACCGGCCCCGGTGACAGTGAGTTCACGCGCACTCCGGCTGGACCGACCTCGAACGCGAGGGTCGAGGTGAGTCCGATCACGGCCATCTTCGAGGCGCAGTACGGGGTGCGGTGCGCGAGCGGTCGCTTGCCCGAGACGGATGCGACGTTGATGACGTCGCCGTCTCCGCGCTCGACCATGCCGGGCAGCAGCGCCTTGCAGAGCAGGAATGTGCCCCGCACGTTCACGGCGAACACCTCGTCCCAGTCCGCGGCATCGATGTCGGTGAGAGCCGCGACAGGGCCGGGGACGCCGGCGTTGTTCACCAGGATCGACACCTCGGTGCCGACGAGCTGTTCGTGCAGCGCATCGACGGATGCCGCGTCGGCCACGTCGCACGTGAGGGCGCGAGCACGCGAGCCCAGCTCGGCGACGACGCGGTCGAGCTTCTCGGCATCCCTCCCGACGACGACCACCTGCGCGCCGGCGGCGTGCAGCGCCCGGGCGATGGCCGCCCCGAGTCCGCTGCCGCCGCCGGTGACCACCGCAGTGCGACCGGCGAGGTCGGTCATCGCGCCGCCGCGCCGACCGCCGCGTGGCTCTCGTCGATCCACGCGAACTCGGTGCCGGCATGACGCCAGGCACGGGCGTCACCCGAGCGGGCGTGGCCCTCGAACAGCTCGACCCGGGCAGCGCGCCCGCAGACGGCGCCGAGCTCGGCCGACGACTCGGTGTTCTGCACTTCCTGATACGTCACGGTGCGCAGATACTTGCCGACCCAGAGCCCGCCCGTGTACCGGGCAGCGCCGAGCGTCGGCAGCACGTGGTTGGTGCCGATCACCTTGTCGCCGTAGGAGACGCAGGTGTTCTCGCCGAGGAACAGCGCGCCGTAGTCGTGCATCTTCGTCAGAGCCTCGCGAGGGTTCTGGGTGAAGATCTGCACGTGCTCGAAGGCAAAGTCGTCGGCGATCCGATAGGCCTCGTCGAGGTCGTCGGCGACGATCACCTGACCCCAGTCGCGCCAGGCCGGACCCGCGTAGTCGCGCGTGGGCATGCCGGGAAGGATCTTCTCGATCCAGTCCATGACCTCTTCGGCCAGCGCCTGCGACGTCGTGACGAGCACGGCGGGCGAGTCGGGTCCGTGCTCGGCCTGAGAGAGCAGGTCGACCGCGGTGAAGAACGGGTCGGCGTGCTCGTCGGCGACGATGAGGATCTCGGTGGGGCCGGCGAACAGGTCGATGCCGACCTCGCCGAACAGCTGGCGCTTGGCCTCGGCGACGTAGGCGTTGCCGGGCCCGGCGATCATGTTGACGGGCTCGATCGAGTCGGTGCCCACGGCCATCGCGGCCACGGCCTGCACTCCGCCGAGGATGTAGATCTCGTCGGCGCCGGCCATCTTCATCGCGGCCACGGTCGCCGCGGGGATCTCGCCGCGGATCGGCGGGGTGCACGCGACGACCCGAGGGACCCCCGCCACCTTGGCCGTGATGATCGTCATGTGCGCGGACGCCGTCAGCGGGTACTTGCCTCCGGGGATGTATGCCCCCGCAGCCTGCACGGGCACGTGCTTCTGGCCGAGGAACACCCCCGGAAGGGTCTCGACCTCGATGTCGACCAGTGAATCGCGCTGCGCCTGCGCGAAACGGCGCACCTGGCTCTGCACGAACTCGATGTCGGTGATCACCTGTGCATCGAGCGTGCCGATGATCTCCGTGATCTCCTCATCGGAGAGTCGGTACGAGTCGCGACTCCAGTTGTCGAACTGCTCGGCATACCGACGCACGGCGACGTCGCCGTTCTCGCGGATGTCGCCGATGATTCCCCTCACCCGCTCGGCGACGTCCTGCTGAGCGGTGTCCGCGAACGTCTTCGTCGGCGCGGTCTTGAGATGCAGGGGCATGGCCCTTCCTTCCGTTGCATACGTATGTGCTGATTATGACCGCGTATGCATTCGGGCGTCAAGAGCAGTAGAATCCGTGAGATCGAGGGGGAGGCGCCAGATGGTCGTCACGAGTCGTGATGTGGCCCGCTTGGCGGGTGTCTCGCAGCCGACGGTGTCTCGGGCGCTGCGCGACGATGCGCGGGTGTCCGAGGCGACGAAGCTCCGGGTGCGCGAAGCGGCCCAGCTGCTGGGCTACGTGCCGAGCGAGGCGGGGCGTGCCCTGTCGTCGGGTCGAACCCGGCGCATCGGCCTGCTGCTGACCGATCTCGACAACCAGTTCTACTCGCACATCATCGCCCCGGTGCACCGGGAGCTCGAGACCCTCGGCTACCAGCTGATGCTGCACACCGAGTCGGCCGACAACGACACGATCGTCGAACGGCTGCTCGCCAACGGTCTCGACGGCGTGATCCTCGCGACCACCACGGTCGAGTCCGTCGCACCGTTGCGCCTGAAGGACCGCGGCCTGCCGTTCGTGTACTTCAATCGCACCGGCTCGTTCGTCGAGGCGGATGCCACCGTCGTCGATCCCGCGCCGGGCTATCGCGACGCTGTCCGGCGGGCGGTCGAGCTCGGTCACACGCGCGTGGGAGCGGTGCTCGGACCGAGCAACACCAGCACGGCGCAGAGCCGGGAGGCGGCCTTGCGCGACGCCCTCGTCGCCGAGGGCGTGACGCTGCACGAGAGCGATGTGCGGCGGGTTCCGTACGGAGCAGCTGAGGGTGAGGCGGCGGCATCCGAGATCCTCGCCGGAGCGGACCGCCCGACCCTCCTGTTCTGCGGCAACGACGTGGTCGCATACGGGGCGCTCAACGCCGCCCACCGCGCGGGTCTGCGTGTGCCGGAGGACCTCTCGGTCCTCGGCTTCGACGATCTGCCCGAGGCTGCCTGGCCCATCATCGACCTGGCCACGATCGGATACGACATCGCCGGCATGGCGCGCGCCGCCGCAGACCTCATCGTGCGTCGCATCGAGGACCCGGACGCCGCACTCGAGAAGACGCGGTTCGAATCCGCTTTCGTGCCGCGGCGCACTCTCGCGGCCCCGCACGCCGGCTGACCCCGCCGCTCGGCGATGATCACCGTGTGCGCTGGATCTTCTCTTGCGCTGGTTTGTGCATACGCATACACTGACGAAGACGGAGCCAGCGATCACCGATGAACCGCAGCTTCGCATCCTGAAGGAGTGAAAAGCGTGTCTCTCGACCCGGTTGCTTACCTGCCGTACCAAGACCCCGACGACTTCATCCGTGAGGTCACCGATCTGATCTGGGTCGATCGGTCGATCAGCTTCATCCGTGAAAACTACGAGCCCGACTCGATCGTGCACGGCGCCTACGGCACCTCGACCACGCGGCAGGAGGTCATCGAGGGAACGCTCATGCGCATCTCGGCGACCCCCGATCGCACCGGGCAGGCGGAGGACGTCATCTGGGAGGCACGCGGCGACGACGCGTTCCTCAGCTCGCACCTCGTGCTCTCGGGTCATCTGCAGACGTCATCCCACAGCCGCACCATCGCCAACTGCCTCTACCGCAAGGGCCGCATGGTCGAGGAATGGGTCGTGCGCGATTCGCTCGCCGGGGCGCTCGAGCGCGGCGACGACCTCGATGAGCTGGCCCGTGCGCAGGCCTTCCGTGGCTACTCGGGCTCGTGGCTCGAGTCGGCACCCGCCGATCCGATCGCGAAGGGCGACTCGGGCGTGCGGCCCGACGACTACCGCTCCGAGGTCGAGACCGTGATCGACATGATCCAGACGGTGTGGAACGAGCGCGACCTGCAGAAGGTCGAGAAGTTCTTCCACCGCGACCTCGTGCTGCTGACGGTGGGCAACCGCGTCGTCATCCGCCCCGAGGGCTACCGCCGCGCGCTGCTGCGCTTCCTCGAGTCGTTCCCCGCTGGGCAGTTCGAGATCCGCGACATCCAGACCAACTACGACGTGCGGTACGCAGGCCTCCGCGTCGCGGTCACGTGGAAGTTCGTCGGCGACTACAACGGCGTCCCCAACTACGGCAGCCTCACCGGCAAGCCGATCGACCTGATCGGCATCTCGCAGTTCACGTTCCACCAGGGAGCCCTCGTCAAGGAGGTGCGCCTCTGGGACGACATCGCCCTGCGCGCTCAGATCGCGGGCGTCCGCGGCGACGAGCCCGCAGCATTCAGCAACATCTACTGATCAGCGACTGATCGACAGGGAGAAGAAGAAATGAGCAACGCCATCGTCGACCAGGTCGACGTCATCGTCCCCGCGGACGAGATCGAACGCCGCACCATCCGTCGCACCGACTGGGTGCCGTGCAACTCGGCCTTCATCGACTGCCGGACCCCGGGGTCGGACCGCAAGGAGAACTACTCCTTCATCGGTGCCGGCGTCTCGCAGAACGCGAGCCAGTACGTGAACCTCGAGGTGAACCACGGCTTCAACACCGGAGCCGCCGGCATGCCGAACGGCATCTCGAACAACCTGCACCTGCACTTCACGGCAGAGGTGTTCATCAACCTCGGCGGCGAGTTCCGGCTCCGGTGGGGCGTCGACGGCAAGCAGGGCGAGTACATCAGCCACGACGGTGACATCGTCACGATCCCCACCTGGATCTTCCGCGGCTTCACGAACGAGGGGCCGGACGACGGCATCCTCTACACGGTGCTCGGTCGCGACGACAACGGCGGCATCATCTGGGGCCCGTCTGTGCTGCGCGAGGCCGAGTCCTACGGGCTGCACCTCACGGCCGACAACAAGCTCATCGACACGGTCGCGGGCGATGTGCTGCCCGACGACGTGCCGCTGATCACGCCGATGAAGCAGCACTACATCGACGAGCTCACGACCTACACGGTCGACGACATGCGCTCGCGTGTGATCCAACCGGGTGACCGCAAGTACTCGTCGGCGGCACTGCTCTGCGCGGCGGTCGACGGCGGCCGGGTCGAGCTCGCCACCGCCATCGGCTACGGCATGAGCGAGAACCGTCGCCAGGTGCCGAACGTGACCGAGCCGCACTCGTTCACCCTCGCGTGGGTGCGTGCCGAGGCGGGCCAGGGCGTGCTCCGTCACCGCCACGACAAGACGCAGGCGCTGCTGTTCAAGACCGGCCGGTGGGAGGTCACCCTCAACGGCGACCCGTCGACCGCGGTCACGCTCGGCGCGGGCGACACGTTCTCGGTACCCGAGGGCAGCTGGCGCTCGTACGTCTGCGTCGAGGGCGACGAGACCGGCACCGGAACCGTGCTCGTCATCAACGGCGGCGACGACCGCGTCTACCTCGAGTGGGCTCCCGAGGTCGTCGAGGCCGCAGCCGCCGCCGACTGGACCATCGACCCCAACGGCTACCTGGCCCCGCTCGGAGTGATGGTCACCGCCACCGAAGATGACTGATAATGCAGGGGCGCGAGGGGCTTCCGGCTCCTCGCGCCTCGGCGACTCCTCGGCCCTCTCTGCGAACGACGCAGGTGGGGCGGATACAGCGGCGCTGCGCGTCGCGGCGCTGTCGCCCGAGATCGTCATCGGCGATCTGGAGGGCAACCTCGACCGCATCCGCTCGGCGATATCGGCGGCCGCCCGGCGGGAGGCGCAGCTGATCGTGCTGCCGGAGCTCGCCACGAGCGGTTATGTGTTCACGGATCAGGACGAAGCGCGGGGTGCGGCGATGAGCGCCGACGACCCTCGATGGTCGACGCTGCAGCAGGTGATCCCCGACGATGCCGTCGTCGTGGTGGGATACGCCGAGAGCGACGGCGACCTGCTGTTCAACACCGCCGCCGTGCTCACCCGCGATCGACGTCTCGCCGACTATCGCAAGTCGCACCTGTGGGGCGGCGAGAAGCTGGTCTTCGACAGCGGCGCGGAAGCCGGGGTCGTGGTCGATGCGCCGTTCGGTCGACTCGGCGTGGCGCTCTGCTACGACAACGAGTTCCCCGAGGTGCCTCGTCGCCTCGCGCTCGCCGGCGCCGATGTGCTCGCGCTTCCGGTCAACTGGCCGCTCGTGCCTCGCCCTGAGGGTGAGCACGCTCCCGAGCTGATCCAGGCGATGGCGTCGGCGCGGTCGTCGAGACTGCCGGTCGTGATCGCCGACCGGTGGGGAGCCGAGCGCGGGGTCGACTGGACCGACGGCACGGCGATCATCGACGAGCAGGGCTGGATCGTCGCCTTCCGCGCCGTGATGGGGGCGACCGCCGTTCTTTCGCTCGACGCCGCGCGCAGCAAGGCGCTACCGCCGCACAACGACCTGTTCGCCGACCGTCGGGCCGACCTGTACTGAGTGGAAATCCGGCGTCAGTCGAGCGCCGTGCGCCCCTCGTGCTCGGGCAGGCGTTCGCGCAGCATCCGCTCTGCCAACTCGGCGAGCTTCTGCGTCGCGGGTGACAACAGCACACCCTCTCGCTGCACGAGTGCGATGGTGTCGTGCATCGGTTCGGCGAACGGGAAGGTGCGGATGCCGACGGGGAACCCCTCGGACTCGGCGATCGAGCGCGACACGATCGTGTCGGCGGTGCCCGCCGCGACCAGACTGAGGGCCGTCTCGACATGCTCGACCTCGACCGCCGGTTCGATCGTCAGCCCCCGGAGTCTTGCGCGTTCGAGGAGCTGGCGTCTGGTCGGGTCATCCCACCCGGCGAACGCGTCGTAGAGCACGAGCTTGGCGTCGGCGAACTCCTCTGTCGTAACGGGGCCCGCCTCGGGCTCGCGCGTGGCTGAGGCGTAGAGCACCTCGTCGCGGAACAGCGGGCGCACCTCGAGGCCGTCTTCATCGACCGGCAGCACGAGCAGGCCGGCCTCGAGTTCGCCGGCGGCGATCGAACGAGCCACATGTGCGGAGTTGATGCCGACCAGCCGCAGTCGCACGTTCGGATGCCGGTGGTGGAAGGTCTCGGCGAGATCGGCGAGTGCGTAGTACGCCGCGTTGCGCAGCACGCCGAAGGTGCAGGTGCCACGATCGAGCGACGCGAGCGCCTGGATCGTGTCGATGCCGTTCTGCACCGCGCTCACCGCCTGCGCAGCGTGCGGTCGCAGTTCGAGCGCTGCGGATGTCGGCACGAGACGTCTGCTCCCGCGGGCGAACAGCGCGACGCCGAGTTCGCGCTCGAGCCGCGCGACCAGCTCGGATACGGATGCCTGCGTCATCCCGAGGCTCTTCGCGGCCGCCGTGAAAGAGCCGTCGTCGAGAGCAGCGAGAAAGGCCGTGAGCTGGGTGATCGTCACACCCAATGGTAAACCCGATGGCTAGCGCAGGATCACCAGGGTTGTCTCGTGGATCAGTCGGATCTAGCCTTCCTGCATGCGTTACTCCTCAGCAGTGCTCGCCCGCTTCGACGGCGACTTCCATCACCTCAAGACCCCGCTCATCGATGCGCCCGCCGCGCAGCGCGATCCCGCCGTCATCGAAACCGTGACCACCATGCTCGCCGACATCCGCGAGCGAGGCCTCGACGCCGTGCTCGACTATGCGCGAAAGCTCGACAACTACCAGGGCACCGACATCGAGCTCACCGCCGAGCAGATCGCGAGCAGCGGAGACCGGCTCGACCCGGATCTGCGTGCGGCGATCGAACTGGGCGCCGAGCGCACGCAGGCCTTCGCTCGCGCCTCCCGCGAGCACCTGACGGACTTCGAGACCGAGTTCGTTCCCGGCATCGTGACCGGCGCGAAGTACATCCCCGTCTCGCGTGTGGGTGCGTACCTTCCGGCGGGCCGCTTCCCGCTCACGGCCAGCGCCTTCATGACGGTCGGAGTGGCCAAGGCCGCCGGGGTGCCGACCGTGATCGCCTGCACGCCCCCGCAGCCCGACGGCGGAGCGAATGACGCCGTCGTCTACGCGGCGCACCTCTCGGGCGTCGACCGCGTGTTCGTGATCGGGGGAGTGCAGGCGCTCGCGGCGATGGCCTACGGCCTGCTCGGAGATCTGCCCGTCGACATGCTCGTCGGTGCCGGCAACGCGTTCGTCGCGGAGGCCAAGCGTCAGCTGTTCGGCACGGTCGCGATCGACCTGCTCGCCGGTCCCAGCGAAGTGGCCGTCATCTCGGACGAGACGGCCGACCCCGTGCTCGTCGCCGCCGACCTGCTGGGGCAGGCCGAGCACGGGCCGAACTCGCCCGCGGCGCTCATCACGACATCCGAAGAGCACGGTCATGCCGTGATCGCCGAGATCGAACGGCAGCTCGAGACGCTGGCGACCGTCGACATCGCGGGCGCCGCGTGGCGCGACTACGGCGTCGTCACGGTCGCGAAGGATCGCGAGACCGCTGCGGCCCTCATGGACGATCTCGCCCCCGAGCACCTCGAACTGCTCACGGCCGACGACGACTGGTACCACGAGAATCTGCACAACTACGGCTCGATCTTCCTCGGGCCGTGGAGCACCGTCGCCTACTCCGACAAGGGGATGGCGGGCACCAATCACGTGCTGCCGACAGCTGGCGGCGCCAAGCACAGCGCTGGCCTCTCGGTGTCGCGCTTCCTCAAGCCGCTCACCTATCAGCGCATCAGCCGCGAGGCGACGCCGGAGCTCGCGAACGCGGTGCAGGTGATCTCGGACTCCGAGGGCATGGCGGCGCACAGCGCGACGGCCACGCTGCGGCTGGACCGCCTCGCGTGATCACCTCGGGGGTGTGACCCCCGAGGTGGCCTGATCCGGCGCCGACGGGTAGGTCGGTGCCGAATGTAGGGCCGAAACGCGGATGCAGGGCGAGATCGCCGATCTCGCCCTGCATCCGTTCTTTCGTCCTGCAGGTGTGCCGCGCTGCGCACGGACACCGCGACTCAGAGGGCGGTGTAGCCGCCGTCGACGAGGTGGTAGCTGCCGGTGATGAAGCTGGCGGCGTCGCTGGCGAGGAAGGCGATGAGGTTCGCGACCTCGTCGGCCTGACCGAGACGGCCGATCGGGTGCTTGCTGATCAGGAAGTCCTTGGCCTCGTCACCCATGGTGGCGAGCAGCGGGGTGTCGATGAAGCCGGGGCCGACGGAGTTCACGCGCACGCCCTGCGCGGAGTACTCGAGGGCGGCCGACTTGGTCATGCCTACGACCGCGTGCTTGGCGGCGACATAGGCGGGCGAGTTCGCGAAACCGACGCTGCCGAGGATCGAGGCGATGTTCACGACAGAGCCGCCGCCGTTCGCGAGGATCGAGGGGATCTGCGCCTTCATGTTGCGGAACACGGCGTTGAGGTTGATCGAGATGACCTTGTCCCACGCGGCGTCGTCGTATTCGGCGGTGGGGGCGGATGCTCCGCCGATGCCGGCGTTGTTCACGCCGATGCGCAGCGGGGCGAGCGTGTTCGCGAGCTCGACCGAGCTGGCGATCCAGGCGGTGTCGGTCGCATCTCCGACCGATGCCTCGGCGATGCCGCCGGCAGCGCGGATCTCGTCGACGACCGCGTTCGCGTGCTCCGCGTTCAGGTCGTTCACGACCACGGATGCGCCGTTCTGGGCGAGCAGCAGAGCGGTCGAGCGTCCGATTCCGCTGCCTGCTCCCGTCACGATCGCCGAGCGGTTCGAGACGTCGTACTGAGCCACGAGTGACTCCTCTTCCGGACGATCGCGGTGCCGGGAGATCTTCTCGGACGGTCCGTCCTTCTCTCCAGCCTACGCCTGCGAGAGTGAGGTGGATGCGTGTGAATGGAATTTCTCGGTCAGCCCACGGAGCGTATCGAGGCCCGCTCGATGACCGGCATCGGGATCAGCACCGCGCCGAGCGGGCGCTCGCCGAGCAGCATCTCGACGGCCGTGCGACCCATGACGTCGTAGGGGAGCCGTGCAGTCGTCAGGCCCGGTCGCTGGAAGCTCGCGAGCTCTTCATCGTCGAACGATGCGACCGAGATATCGTCGGGAACCCGCAGCCCGCGCTCCGCGATCGCCTGGTACGTGCCGAATGCCACGCCGTCGTTGCCGGCCAGGATGGCTGTGAGGTCGGGGTGCGCGTCGAGCATCTGCAGCGTCCGCGTGTATCCGATGTCGGGGTTCCACTCGGGGACGTCGATGATGAGCGGGTCGACGCCCGCCTCGGCGAACGCGGCGCGAATGCCGTCGAAGCGCGGCCCGATGGTGACCGAGTGCAACGGCGACGAGACCGCGCGCGGGTTGTTGCCGATCACTCCGACACGACGATGTCCGGCTTCCGTGAGCAGGCGCGCCATCGCATGGCCAGCGGTGCGTTCGTCGGGGAGCACGGAGGGGTGCCCCGTCGTCGAGGTGCCGTTGACGATCACGACGGGAACGTCGGCGGGTGTCTCAGGTACCTCGATCATGCGGGCTCCGAGGAGTCCGATAAGGATGCCGTCGACTCGGCGATCGATCATCGCCTGGATCTCGTCCGAGATCGTCGCGTCGTCGCCCTCCGTCTCGGCGATGAGGACGGTGTGGCCGTGCTCCTTCGCCGCGGAGAGCAGGCCGCGGATCATCTCGGATGCGTAGCGGGTCACCGTGATCTGGTCGGAGATGAACCCGAGGGTCTTCGTCTTGCCGAGCCGCAGGCTCTGTGCAGCCGGGTTCGGGCGGTAGCCGAGCTCCTCGGCGGCGGCGCGGACCCGACGTGCGGCATCGGCCGAGAGGCGTGAACCGGGCCGGTCGTTCAGGATCATGCTGACGGCGGTCTTCGACATTCCCGAGAGCGCGGCGACATCGGCGAGCGTCGGCCTGCGATCGACGTTCTTCGGCACCGGCTTCCTCCTGTCGTGACATCTCCAGCTTAGGCAGTGCGCGAGACGCCTCGGAACCACCTGAGTTGAATTGATTTAGCAAAATGCTTGCAGCCCCCCATCCGCGATGCTAATCTCGGCGTGCTGAATCAATTCAGCACCTCCGCGCGGAGACTGCATCCCGCCTGCGGAGTCACTCACTCAGGAGAGAACATCGTGGTTGATCTCACTCGCAGGGCTCTGCTCGGCGCGATCGGTCTGGGCATCGTGGGTACCGTCGTCTCGTGGCCGAGACTCACCGGAGCCGACATCCCCGGCCGCGGCACAGACACTCTGACCGTCGCCCTCTTCGGCACTGCCCAGGACGCCGTGGCGCGTCAGGCGCTGGTCGACGGCTTCCAGCGCAAGCACCCCGGCATCGAGGTGCGCATCGTCGCCATCCAGGGTCAGGACTGGAGCGAGTACTTCGCGAAGATCCTCACGATGATCGCCGCGGGCACGCCGCCCGACGTCGTCACGGTCGCGACCGAGGGGGCGCAGCTCTTCGCATCGCGCCTCGCGCATCCTCTCGACGAGTATGTGCGCCGCGACGCGTCGGAGATGCAGGAGTACTTCGACGACGTGAACCCGACCCTCATCGAGGCGTTCATGTACCAGGGCAGCCTGTTCCAGATGCCCGACAACTTCAACGCGGCGAACGTCTTCTACAGCACCCAGGCCATGGAGCGCGCAGGGCTCGAACGCCCCGCCGACAACTGGACGCTCGAGGAGTTCCTCGGCACCGCCCGTGCGATGAAGAAGAGCGCGTCGGGTCAGTTCCTGCCCTACTTCTGGAACAACCGGCTGTGGGGCGGCGTCGTCCCCTGGCTGTACGTGAACAACACGAGCTTCCTCCGAGAGGAGAAGTCCGGAGGCGGTGACTGGTTCTGGGACCGCTTCTATCCGGACCAGCCTGCCCGCAGCGGAGGCTATGTGTGGAAGCAGGCCGACGCGCTCAACGAGCACGCGATCGAGAGCTTCTCGGTGCTCGAGCGCATGGTCTCGGAGGGCCTCGCCGCGAACCCCGCACAGGGTGGCGGAAACGAGCTGGTCTCCCTGTTCTCCACGGGGTCGGTCGGGATGACCCCCGCGGGAGGATTCTGGGTTCGCGGTCTCGAAGAGGCCGGCGTCGCCAATGACGCTTATGACGTCACCTACTTCCCGCGGATGTCGGGGCAGCGGCATCAGTTCGGCGCGGGCGGGTACGCGATCATGGAGACCTCTCCGCGCAAGGACGAGGCGTGGGAATGGCTCAAGTACTGCGTCTCGGTCGAGGGCATGAAGATCGCCCACCCGAAGCCCGACTCGTCGCTTCCGCGTCGCTCGCTCAACGCCGAACTGTACGGAGCCGGAGTGGGTCCCGCCCACTGGGAGGTCTTCTACGACACCCTCGACAAGTTCCCCGACACCGGCCCGATGCCGGCGCCTCCGCAGCAGGCCGCCGTCGAGTCGGCGCTGCTCAAGAACGTGGTGTCGACCATCACCAACGGCCCGTCCGGTGTGCGCCGGGGCCTGGAGACGATGCAGCGAGATCTCGAGATCGCGCTGGGAGGACGATGATGTCGGAGAGCACTCGAACCCTCACGGTCCCGCCGGGAGCACGCGCCGAGACCGGCACCGTCGCCCGCTCGGGCCGGTCCATCATCTGGGTCTTCCTGGCCCCCACGGTGATCGGCCTCGGGCTGTTCAACCTGGTCCCGATCGTCGGATCGTTCGTCCTGGCGTTCTTCCGCTGGGACATCATCTCGGACCCCGTGTTCGTCGGGCTCGACAACTTCGTCGACCTCGCAACCAATCCCACGGTGCGCGTGTCGTTCCTGAACACCATCGGCTTCGTCATCGTGGCGGTCATCCTGCAGCTCACGGTCGCGCTGGTGCTCGCCATCCTCGTCCAATCGAAGATGCCGACGTGGCTGCGGACCTTCTTCCGGTCGTCGCTGTTCTTCCCGCTGATCCTCTCGGCCGCATCCGTCTCGCTCATCATGGCGTACCTGTTCAACCAGGAGTTCGGGCTCGTGAACCAGACGCTCAACCTGATCGGCATCGCCGACGTCGGGTGGCTGACGACCGGTTTCGGGGCGAAGGTCGTGGTGCTGCTGGTCTACGTGTGGCAGAACTTCGGCTTCACGTTCCTGCTCTTCATCGGAGGTCTCGCTGCGATCCCGAGCGAGGTCTATGAGGCATCCTCGCTCGACGGCGCGGCCGGGTGGACGCAGTTCCGCATGATCACGCTGCCCCTCGTGAGCCCGACCCTGCTGGTCGCATCCGTCATGGCCATCATCAACGCGCTGCAGATCTTCGATCAGCCGTGGGTGCTCACCCGCGGCGGTCCCGGTGATGAGACCCGGACCGCCGTGATGGTGATCTACGAGTCCGCCTTCCGGGAGCTCGACTTCGGGGGCGCCTCCGCCATCGGAATCGTGCTGACGCTTCTCATCATGCTCGTCACGGCCATCCAGTTCCGGCTGAGCCGCCGATTCGTCTTCTACGGGTGAGGCCATCATGACTACGACAATCATCACGAAGCGCTCGTGGGCCCACAGCCTCGGCACAGGCGGAAAGTTCGTCATCCTCGGGCTGGCTGCGTTCCTCACTCTCGGACCGGTCGTCTGGACCCTCGTCACGGCGCTCTCGCCCACCGACAGCGTCACTCAGGAGGTCACCGTCGGCTTCGGAGCGTTCGCCGATGTCTTCACCAAGATCCCGCTCTGGCTGTACGCCTGGAACAGCGCGCTCGTGGTGATGCTCGTCGCGGCGGGGCAGATGCTCTCTGCGGCGATGGCGGGCTACGTCTTCGCCAAGTTCGAGTTCCGCAGCAAGAAGATCCTCTTCGCTCTGATCCTCGCGACCATGATGGTGCCGCTGCAGGTCACGATCGTGCCCGTGTTCATGCTCGTGAGGGGCATGGGGCTCGCCGACACGCTCCTGGCGCTCATCGTGCCCGCCCTGCCCACCGCGTTCGGCACGTTCCTGATGCGGCAGTACTTCATGGGGATCCCGACGGAACTGGGCGAAGCCGCGCAGCTCGACGGCGCAGGGCCCTGGCGCACGTTCTTCGGCGTCTACCTGCCGCTGGCGACGCCGGCACTCGCGATCGTCGGCATCCTCGCCTTCAACTATCACTGGAACGAGTTCTTCCGGCCGCTCATCATGACGATCAGCGACCAGAACTTCACCCTGCCATTGGGACTCGTGACGCTGCAGGGCAACCTCGGCACCGGCAGCATCTCGACGGTGCTCGCCGGCGTGATCCTCTCGATGATCCCTGCGCTCCTGGTGTTCTTCTTCGGGCAGAAGCCTCTGCGCGAAGGACTCACAGCGGGCGTCGGCAAGTGACGCACGCCCCCATCAAGGAGAAAGACGACTGCCCGGTGACCCCCACTGACCTTCCCCCGGTCCGCACCACGAGCCCGCGCATGCACTTCGCCCCGCGCAACAACTGGATGAACGATCCGAACGGTCTCGTCTTCCATGACGGCCTGTACCACCTGTACTTCCAGTACAACCCGCAGGGCGTCGAACACGCCAACCTCAGCTGGGGTCATGCGACGAGCACCGATCTGCTGCGATGGACCGAGCACGACCCGGCGATCCTCTGCGATGACGACGCGCAGATCTTCTCGGGCTCCGTCGTGGTCGATCACGGCAATACGTCCGGCTTCGCCACCGACCAGGATCCGGCGCTGGTGGCGCTCTACACGGCCGCGGCGCCGGGGCATCAGGCGCAGGCGCTCGCGTACAGCACCGACGGCGGGTACGTCTGGACGAAGTACTCGGGCAACCCCGTGCTCGACCGCGGCACGAGCGACTTCCGCGACCCGAAGGTGTTCCGCTACGACGACGGAGGAGACGGGTACTGGGTGATGGTCGCGGTCGAGGCACAGGACCGCCAGGTGCTGTTCCACCGCTCCGACGATCTCAAGACCTGGACCTACCTGTCGTCCTACGGTCCGGCGGGGCCGGTCGGCGGTGTGTGGGAGTGCCCCGACATGTTCCCGCTCGCGGTCGACGGCGATGACGACGACGTGCGCTGGGTGCTGCTGATCAGCCTCAACCCCGGGGGTATCGCGGGTGGTTCAGGCACGCACTACGTCGTGGGCGATTTCGACGGCACGACGTTCCGCGCCTCCGTTCCCCACCCCACTCCGACGCGTGCGCTGCTGAGAGACGGGAGTCAGTCGCGCGACGAGTTGGAACGCTACGGCTGGATCGACTTCGGACCCGACTGCTATGCCGGGGTCACGTTCGACGGCCTCTCGCGCAACGAGCGGACGCTCATCGCCTGGATGGACAACTGGAAGTATGCCGGTCGCATCCCGACCGACGATTCCGATGAACACCGCAGCGCGATGACTCTTCCCCGACGCCTCTCGCTCGTACGCGATCGGGACGGAGCGATACGACTCCGGCAGCATCCGGTGATGGATCTCGAGGCGCCGGAGACATCGGACCTGGGCTCGCTCACCGAGGGTGCCGCGCTCGTCGCGGACGCGTCGGATGCCGTGCGGATCCGGGTCTCGGCGCTGTTCGGGGAGGCGCAGAGCGTTGAGCTGCGCATCGGATCAGAGGCGGAAGGCGGCGCGGTCGTGGTCCGGCAGGACCATGCCGGTTCCCGCATCGAGCTCGACCGTCCGGAGGCGGGGATGCCGGACGGATTCCGGAGTTCGCCCTCCGCTCCTCTCGCCCGGGGCGACGAGATCGACTGGGAGATCTGGATCGATGCACTCAACGAACGGGTGTCATCACTCGAGCTCTTCGCCGAAGACGGGGAGAGGGTGCTCACCGCACTGATCCCCGCGTCGTCGTGCACCTTCGCGCTCGCCGCGGTCGGCGGCCGGCTCCTCCAGGCACGAGCGGACGTCGTGGAGATGCGGTGGTGACCGCTCCGCGCTGTCTCGTGGTCGGCGAGGCTCTCGTCGACGTCGTCGACGGCATGGCGCACCCGGGCGGCTCACCGCTGAACATCGCCGTCGGCCTCGCCAGACTCGGACTCTCGACGAGCCTTCTCACCCGGATCGGAGACGACGCGCACGGACGGCTGCTCGAAGAGCATCTGGTCCGAGAGGGAGTCGGGGTGCCGCTGGTGAGCATCCGACCAGGGACGAGGACTTCCCGTGCGATCGCCGTGATCGGAGCTGACGGCTCGGCCGCCTACGACTTCGACATCGAGTGGGAGCTGTCCGCGCGCGCCGCGATCGTCGAGGCTGCTGATGCCGAGATCGTTCACGTCGGATCGATCGGTGCGGCACTCGAGCCGGGAGCCACGGCCGTGCGGGCGATGCTCGCCACTATCCCTCGCGGGATCCTGCGCACATACGACCCGAACATCCGGCCGGCGCTGCTCGGACCGCGAGACGCCGCCGTGTCGCGCATCGAGTCGATCATGGCCGCATCCCACATCGTGAAGCTGAGCGATGAGGATGCCGACTGGCTCTACCCCGGTCGCACCGTCGATGATGTGCTCGCGCATGTGCTCGGCCTCGGAGCCAGGCTGGCCGTCGTCACGAGAGGAGGCGAGGGCTGCGTCACCGCGATCGCCGGCGCGGGAGAACCGGTGACGAGGCGTGCGTCGCCTGCGACCGTGGTCGACACGATCGGTGCCGGCGACGCGTTCATGTCCGGTCTCGTCTATGGGATCGTCTCGTCCGGCCTCGTCCCGGCGCTCACGGCCGCGATCTTCGCTCCCGACGCCGATGTCCCGAGCATGCTGGATCAGGCGACGGGAACGGCCCTCGCCAGTGCGGCGATCGCGGTGTCTCGTGCCGGGGCGGCGCCTCCACGCGCCGAGGACCTGGCGCGCTGGCCGAAGTCAGGAGGAAGCGCACCCCGTCTCGACTCTGCGCCCGCATCGGAGCGCATTCGCGTCGGGTGATCGCGATCGGAGGTGACACGCGTCGCTCGACTCCGGGATACTCGGCGAAGTGCGGGGTGCCGTCACGGAGCAGGGGTGCGACAATCGATGCAATCCGGGATGCCGTCGGCGTCGAACAACTCTCGGACATCGAGCCCGTCGACGATGCGGATGCTCACGGAGTCGAGAGGATGCCATGGGACTCGCCACGACACTCAAGCGGATCGAACTCGAGACGCGACCGATACATCCCGAGACCAGACGTGCTCTCGCCATCCGCTGGTCAGAGTTGCCCGAGCACGCGAAGACACCGAATCAGCTGCTCGGTCGTTGTGCGGTGGGATGTGAGGGAACCCATGGTGTCTTCCCGAAGTGCAACCTCACGTGCTCGCCCTGCTACCACTCGGCGGACGCCAACAAGGTGCGCATCGACGGTGACCACACGATCCAGAACGTCGAGCGTCAGATGTCGTATCTGCGTCAGGTGCGGGGGCCGCGAGCGCATGCGCAGCTGATCGGCGGTGAGGTCAGTCTGCTCTCGGCGGAGGATCATGCCCAGGCGCTTCTCGCCATGCGCGCGGTCGGACGCGAGCCGATGTCGATGACCCACGGCGACTTCGAGTACGACTATCTGCTCGATGTCGTGCTCGACCAGGATCGCAAGCCGAGGTTCGACAAGGTGTCCTTCGCCGCACACTTCGACTCGCTGATGCGAGGTCGCAAGGGTGCGGTCCGCCCACACAGTGAAGCCGAGCTCAATCCGTTCCGCGAGAAGTTCGCGCAGATGTTCATCGACCTCAAGCGCGATCACGGAGTCGACAGCTACCTCGCGCACAACATGACCGTGACGCCGTCCAATGTCGACGAGGTCGAGCAGGTCACCCGCGACGTGCTCGACATGCCGTTCGACATGATGTCCTTCCAGCCGGCCGCGTTCATCGGCGACGACCGGCGCTGGCGCGAGGACTTCGGCGAGGTCACCATCGACGCCGTGTGGGAGCGGATCGAGGCGGGTGCCGGCCACAAGCTGCCCTGGCAGGCGACCCAGTTCGGCGACCCGCGATGCAACCGCTCCACGGTCGGCGTGCGGGTCGGCGGCGGGTTCGCGGCGTTGCTCGACCCCGACGATCCGAAGGACATCGCGGCACGCGACCGGTTCCTCGATCACTTCGGTGGAATGATCTTCGGCGGGATCCCGAAGCCTGTGCTCGTCGTGAAGGTGGTCCGTGCCGTCGCCGGCCACCCGGGTGACATCCCTCCTCTCATCGGCCTCGCCCGACGCGTGCTCCGCCGTGCGGGCGGACTGCGTCGCGTGCTGCGCGAGGCACGTCGGGGCAAGGTGTCCTTCAAGACCTTCGTGGTGCACAACTTCATGGACGCCGAGCAGGTCGACCCGGCGTGGAAGCTCATGGAACAGGGCATCGTCGCCGATGATCCGCTGCTGAAGGAGACTCAGGAGCGCCTCGGTTCGTGCATGTACGCGATGGCGCATCCGGAGGACGGACGCCTGGTTCCGGCGTGCGTGCAGCACTCCGTGCTCGACCCGATCGAGAACGTCGAACTGCGGCGTCTGCTGCCGATCCCCTCGATCCGCGACGGTGTCGAACCCCAGGTCGTCTCACGGCCCTCGGGGCTCACGGGCGTCAGGGAGACCGGCGCAGCTCGCTCCGCCTCTCGCTGATCCGTGCGGCTCGTGGTGGCAGATCCGCTGCCTCGGGTGGCCGGATCAGTCGGCGACGACGTGCACGGCGGTCGTCGGCAGCATCACACGTATCCGATCGCCGAGCTGGCATCGCTGCGTCGGCGGCGCCTCCGCGTGCAGCAGGGCCTCGCCGCAGCGGACGGTGATCTCGGAGCGCGCGCCGGTCACCCGGATCGACTCGACCACACCTGCGATCGAACCGGTATCCGCGGGTCCGACGCCGCCGTCGAGGACCGCCACATCCTCCTGCCGGATCACGAGCGTCCCTGACCCTGTCGGTGTGTCCAGCGGCACCGGAACTGCTCCGAGCGCGCTGTGATGTCTGCCGTTCCGCACCTCGCCCGGCACCGCATTTCGACCGCCCATGATCTGCGATGCCCGCAGGTTCTGGGGGCGTCTGTACGCGTCGAGCACCGTGCCTTCGTGCAGGAGCACGCCGTGCTCGAGAAGGGCGATGCGATCCGAGGCTCGAGCCGCCTCGTCTCGGTCGTGGGTGACGAGCACGATCGTGGGCGAGACCGCCTGCCGCACGGAGTCGAGCAGGTCGTGCATGTCGCTGCGGAGAGCGGGGTCGAGTGCGCTGAACGGTTCGTCGAGCAGGAGCACAGACGGTTCGGCAGCGAGGGCCCTGGCGATCGCGACCCGCTGCTCCTGTCCGCCGGACAGCTCGCCGACCCGCCGATCCCCGAAGCCCTGCAGCTGCACCATCTCGAGGTACTCGCTGGCGCGAGAGCGCGCGGCCCGGCGGTTCATCCCGGAGACCCGGTCGGAGAACGCGACGTTGTCGAGGATCGTGAGGTGGGGGAACAGCAGCGAACGCTGGAAGACCATCCCGACTCCGCGGTGTTCTGCCACGACGTCCGCGACATCCGTTCCGCCGATGCGGACTGCTCCGGCATCCGGCGACTCCAGCCCCGCGATGACCCGCAGCAGGGTGCTCTTTCCCGAGCCGCTGGGGCCGAGAACCGCCGTGCATGTCCCTGCGGCCACGGTGAGCGAGAACCCGCGCAGCGCCGGGGTGGGCGAGCCGGGGAATCTCTTGTCGAGTCCGTCGAGGACGAGGTCGGCGCTCACGCGGATGCTCCTGAGGTCGTGGGGTGGGAAGACGAGGTGGAAGACGCGATGTTCGGGGCGGCGGATGACAGGCGGCGCCTTCCGGCGGTGGCTCGGCCGGATCCGCGCACCGCCAGCACGGCGATGAGCAGCAGCACCGGGGGGACGACCGCTCCGAGCGACATGACGGCGACGGCGGCATCGTTGCCGAGGCCGGCGGCGGCTCCTGCCACGATCAGCGGAAGGGTGACGAGTTCGCCTCCGCCGACGATGACCGTCACGATGTAGTCGCTCCAGGCGACGAGGAACGCGAGGAACGCGGCGCGAGCGAGCGCAGGAGAGATCATCGGCAGATGCACGCGTCTGAGCACCTGCGCGCGGGAGGCGCCGAGCAGTCGCGCCTCCTCTTCGTATGAGAGGTCGTAGGCTCCGTAGGCTGTGCGCATCACGAACGTCGTATAGGGCAGTGCAAGGACCACGAGCACCAGGACCACTCCGATGACGGGAGGGACGTACGCCCTCAAAAGCAGGACGTTGACGCCGAGGACCGCAGCGAACGGCGGCAGGGCGATGGGCGCCAGCAGCAGTGCCGAGATCGTGCGAGGGAAGGGGACGGTGCCGAAGGTCAGCGCCCGCGCGGCGAGGGCGCCCAGCGGTGTGGAGATCGCGGCGACGACCAGCCCGAGCAGCACCGACCGAGCGAATCCCGGAAGCAGCCCGAAGCCCAGCGCATCCTCGATGCCCTGGACTCCCCAGGCTGTGGGCAGCGGCGACGGGAACGACCAGCCGTCGGCGAACGCCCAGAGCGCGAGAGGAAGGAAGGGCAGGGTGAACCAGACGATCAGCAGTGCGGTGATGGCGAGACGGATGACGCGGCCGGGGCCGCGAGGGGTGGTGAGGGTGCTCGACGTCATCCGGTCACCGCCAGACAGCCGTGCGTCGCAGCGCAGCGAAGGTGAGTGCCACGACAGCGAGCGAGATCGCGCAGGTGACGAGCGCGACCGCGGCCGCTTCGGGACGAGATGCCAGCGAGACGCCCTGGAACAACCGGACGGCCAGCACGGGCAGAGGCTCGGGATAGGTGCGGCCGAGCAGCCAGGTCACTTCGTACGATCCGAGCGCGTAGACGAAGCTGATCGCCGCGCAGATGACGATGGTCGGCGCGGTCAAGGGTAGCAGGACGTGACGGAAGCGGCGCCACCGACCTGCCCCGAGCAGCGCGGCCGTCTCGTCGTAGGTGGCGATGCGGGTCGCGAGGGTGCCGGTGACCACGAGCGCGACGAACGCCGACTCCTTCCAGGCGAACTCGGCGATGGCCGCACCCCACAGGGGGCCGCCGACCCACGGCGCCCACACTTCGGGTGGGATGCCGAGCAGCCGCGGAAGCACTCCCGCGTCCGCGAGCAGGAGTCCGATGGTCGCGGCTCCGATGAGGTGAGGCACGGTCACGGTCGTCGCACCGAGGGCGGCGAGCAGTCGACTCCCTGCGCGTCCGGAGGCGATGACGACCGCGGCGCCGGTGCCGACGACGACCGCGATGACCGTCGACACCGCCGCGACGGCGATCGACACCGCGGTCGCGGCCGCGAGGTCGTCGGGATGGGCGAGGAACGCGTCGACGCCGGGAGTCACGGGCCCGGCGACCGGCATCAGGCCGAGTGCCTGGAACACTGTCGCGCCGATCCCGCCGCCCACGACGAGCAGGATCACGGCGGCCGCAGGGAGCACCAGCAACGCGCCGCTCAGGAGCTGACGAGCGCTCCCGCGGCGGCGCGCCACCGGCGCGAAGCTCATCGGCCGAGCACGCCGGTTCGCCAGCCCTCGTCGAGGGCGGGGACCCACTCTGCGGAGAGTTCGCCGTGCGCGTTCTCCGACAGCACCTCGTACCCGGGAACGACAGGCGATTCCGGGAGCGTGTCGAACAGGGCGCGGTCGGCATCCGAGAGGCCATCGATGTCGAGAACCGTGAACTGTCCCCACACATCGGGCTGCGCCTTCGCCACCTGCTGCTCGACCGAGAGCGCGACGTTCGCGACGACCATCGCGCCCGCGATCGAGTCGGAGTTCGCGGGCAGTCCGAGGAAGCTCGCGTTGCCCACGGTGCCGTCCTCGAGAGGCAGCACAGTGGTTCCCGGCGGGTAGGTGCCGTCGGCCACGAGATCGGTGAGCGTCGCCGGCCCATACGTCATCGTGATGTCGATCTGCCGGTCGGCGAAGAGCTGTCCGAGCTCGGCCTCGTTCGCCGGGTAGGTGTCGCCGCCACGCCACAGACTCGGGGCCAGGTCATCGAGCCGCTCGTAGAGGGCAGGGCTCAGTTCGTCGAATGCCTCGTCCGAGTACGCCGCGGGCACCTCGTCGGCGCCGCCCGAGACGCTCGCCAGCACCTCGCGAACGAACACCGAGCCGGTGAAGTCCGGCGGGGCGGGGTAGGTGAAGCGTCCGGGATGGGCTTCGGCCCAGTCGAGCACCCCGGCGAGAGTCGTCGGCGGGTCGGGGATCGCCTCGGCGTTGTAGGCGAGCGTGAACTGCGCTTTGTGCCACGGGGCCTCGCAACCGTCGACGGGCGTGCCGAAGTCCGACTGCAGCAGCGGGTCTTCGGGATCGGTGGCAGCCATCGACGGCAGCAGGTCGGTCCAGCCGCACAGCCAGGCATCGGCCTCCTTGCCGGTGCGGAAGTTGTCGCCGTTGACCCAGATGAGGTCGACAGTGCCGTCTTCGCGGCCGGCCTGGATCTCGGTGAACACCCTGTTCAGTGCATCTCCCGTATCGGTCACGGGCACGCGCTCGAGCGTCACTCCGTACTCCGCCACGGCCGGGGCGAGGATGTCGTCGACATAGGCGTTGCCCTGGTCGTCGCCGCCGTACATCCACAGCTGCACGGTCTGACCCTCGGCATCCTCGAGCACGGCATCCCAGTCGTCGTAGGTCGTCGACGCGCTGCTCTCGGGTGCCGCGCAGGCCGTGAGGGCGAGCAGCGGCACGGCGAGAGCGAGGGCTGCAGTTCTCCGAGGTCGTCGTGCGATGCTGCTCATCAGGGGTTCCTCGCTTCGGAATCGGTGTATCGGCATATCGCGCCGGGCTAGGGTATAGGAGTCGGGGAGGATGCTGTGGACGCTGGTGATTCGCGTGTCAGAGACGCCCCCTCGAAGCGGTCGGCGATCGTCCGCCTCGTGCTTCTCCTTCTGTTCGTCGCCCTCGTCGGAACGGTTGGGTATTTCCTCGCTCCGAGCGATATCGACGTGGTCAGAGAGTGGGCCGCAGGCCTCGGACCGGGCGGCGCGCTGCTCTTCGTGGCGGGGTATGCCGCCCTCACACTGACACCCGTGCCGAAGAATCTGCTCACGATCGCGGCGGGTCTCGTGTGGGGCTTCTGGCTCGCGCTCGTGCTCGTCTACGTCGGAGCCCTTCTGGGCGCCGCCGCATCGTTCGTGATCGGTCGAGCGCTCGGCAGGGAAGCCGTCGAGCGGCTCACCGGAGCTCGGGTCGCGCGCCTCGACGCCGCGCTGGCGCACCGCGGATTCCTCGCGGTGCTCGGGGCGCGGCTGGTGCCGATCATCCCGTTCACGCTCATCAACTACGGCGCCGGCCTGACGGCGGTGCGACGCCGCGACTACGCGCTGGGCACGGCCATCGGCATCCTGCCCGGGTCTGCCGCCTACGTGGCGCTGGGCGCGTTCGGGCTCGAGCTCGGGCCGCCCTTCTGGGTGGCGGTGGCCGTGCTGGGTGTGCTCATCCTCGGCGGCGTCGTGACAGCGGCGATCCTGCGCCGCCGGAACGGCGACCGCTCGTCGTCGGCGCAGAAGGCCGAAGGCGGTCTCGATGCTTGACCGTTCTCTGCGGGCCGTGCTCGCCAGACCACTGGAGGCGACAGCGGCGGCCCTGGACCGACCCGGGATCACGCCCGATCGGCTGACGGTGCTCGGGCTCGTGCTCGGCGTCGCTTCCGCTGTGACGGCAGGATTCCAGCTGTGGGGGGCCGCTCTCGTGCTGTGGCTCGTCTCCCGCATCGCCGACGGGCTCGACGGGACCCTCGCCCGACGTCGCGGACGGTTGGCGGAGTCGCAGGGGCGGGAGTCCGCGCCCTCGCATGCGGGCGGATTCCTCGACATCACCGCCGACTTCGTCGTCTACGGCGCCACGGTCGTCGGCGTCGCCTTCGGCGCCACGTCGCAGTTCGACGCCCCGTGGTGGCCGTTCCTCGTCGTGCTCCTGGTCTATTACGTGAACGGCACGGCCTTCCTCGCCTTCTCCTCGATCGCCGAGCGCACTGGGCGCACGATCGACGACGGACGCTCACTGTCGTTCCTCGGCCGGATCGCCGAGGGCACCGAGACCATCGCGGTGCACGCGCTGTGGCTCATCCTGCCGTTCTGGGCATGGCAGATCGCGTTGCTGTGGGCGCTCTTCGTCGCCGTGAGCGCCGTGCAGCGCATCATCGTCGGCTATCGCAGCCTGCGCTGAGTCGGGTCGGGCAGGCTCAGGCGCGGCGGCGGTGGCGACGGGCGAGAAGGCGGATGCCCAATGCGACGAGCCCGCCGCGGAGGCCGCGCTGCGCCTCTTTCACGACGGCGTTCCACCCGGCGTCGGAGTAGCTCGGGTAGGCGTGCATCGTCGTGGCCAGCGTGCGCACGTTCAGGCCGGTCTTCACCGCCACGGTGTACTCCGCGAGCGATTCGCCTGCCCGCGGCCCGACGATCGCGGCGCCGACGACCCGGCCTCGCCGATCGACCACGATGCTCGTGAAGCCGTCGGTGTGTCTGTCGGCGATCGCCCGATCGAGATGAGCGTGGGAATGCACGATCACACGCATCCCTCGTGCGCGAGCAGCATCCGGCGTGATGCCCACCGCCCCGACCTCGGGCGAGGTGAATGTGATGCGGGGAACGACATCGACGTCGGCCTTGCGGCCGAGCCCGAGCACCGCGTTCGTCGCGGCGACGCTGCCGTACATGCCGGCCGTGTGCGTGAATCTCGGCAGCGGGGTGACGTCGCCGGCGGCACGGATGCGGGGGTTCGACGTGCGCAGAGCGGAGTCGACGTCGACGGCTCCGTGTGGGTCGAGCCGCACAGCCGCTGCCGGCAACCCCAGACCCGCGGCTTCGACGCGACGCCCGAGAGCGGCGAGCGCTCGATCGAATGCGACCTGCGTGCCGTCGCTCAGTGTCGCGGTTCCTGACGGGGAGGGATCATCGTCGGAGCCGGGGGACTCGAAGGCGCGCACGGTCGTGCCGAGACGCACGTCGACGCCGTCCGCGCGCAGGGCGGCGAGGATGACAGCGCTCGCCGCGGCATCCTCCTTCGGCAGCAGTCGATCGCCCCGGTGCACCAGCGTGACCGCGCTGCCGAGACGCGCCATCGCCTGCGCGAGCTCGCAGCCGATCGCGCCGCCGCCCTGCACGAGCAGACGCCGGGGCAGCTCGTCGAGGTCCCAGAACGTCTCGTTCGTGAGCACGTCTATTGCAGCCTCGCCCTCGACCGACGTGCGCACCGGCATGCTTCCCGCCGCGATCAGCGCGTCGCGGAAGCCGATGCGCTCGTCGTCGACGACGACGGATCGAGGGCCGTCGAACCGCGCGCGTCCGGTGAGGGTGTGCACGCCGTCCCGGTTCAGCGTCTCGGGGGAATCCACCGGCTCGATCTCGCGGATCGCGGAGTGCACGTGCCGCATGACCGCTGAGAAGTCGATGTCGACCTCGGTTGAGCGCACGCCCAGGTCCGTGCTGCTGCGTGCGGCGTGAGCGGCGGCGGCCGAGGCGATGAGCGCCTTCGACGGGACGCATCCGGTGTGCAGGCACTCTCCGCCGAAGCGGTGGGCCTCGATCAGCAGCACGCTCGCACCGAGCGCGACGGCGGTGCGGGCCCCGACGAGCCCGGCGCTGCCGGCCCCGATGACGACCAGATCCCACGTGCGTGCGCCGGCTTCGCGGGCCGAGAGGGCACGCGCGGGTCTGCGAGAAGGAGTGCTCATGCCTGAAGCCTAGAGTGGACCCGGAGGCGGGAGGCCGGATGGCTGCACTGATGCGGCGGTACAGCGCGGGTGCGCGCTGGTACGACGCGCTCTCGGGTGAGCGCCTGGTGTATCGGGCCGGGCGGCAGGCGGGGATCTCGCTGCTCGCGCCGGGATCCGGCGACGTCGTCATCGATCTCGGATGCGGGACCGGCCTGAACTTCGCACCCCTGCTCGCGGCGACGGGCCCGTCGGGCAGCGTGATCGGCATCGACCGCAGCCCCGAGATGCTCGACATGGCCCAGCGGCGGATCGACCGGGAGGGGTGGGGAGACCGCGTTCGCCTGATCCGGACGGATGCCGCAGAGCTGCAACCGGAGACGGTGGCCCCGGCCGTCGCCGACCTGCGCGGCCCCGGTGACGGACGCGCGGATGCTCTGCTCGCGACGTACTCGCTCAGTGTGATCGCCGAGCGCGAGGAGGCGTGGCGTCGTGCGCGAGCGTGTCTGCGCCCCGGCGCGCGTGCGTGCGTCGTCGACATGCAGCCACCGCACGGCTTCTGGAGCGTGCTGTCACCATTGGCGCGGCTCGCGTGCGCGACCGGGGGAGCCGACATCGTGGCGCGACCATGGCGGATGCTCGAGCGAGATGCCGTCGATTCCTCGCCTGTGCGCCGGGTCGAGCGCAAGGGCGGTCATCTCGTCGCGGTCGTTGCGACGGTCGACGGCGGTTCGCCGCTCTGACCTGACCGAGGGGTGACCGGAGCGCCGTGCGGTCGGTGCCCGACCGCACGGCGCTCGTGAGTCACGGGACGATGACCGCGCGGCCGCGGATGCTGTTCGCGGCGAGGTCCTCGTACGCCTTCGGGCCGTCGTCGAGGGAGTAGGTCTCGGTCTGGACGTGGATCTTGCCGGCGCGAGCGAGGTCGAGCACCTCGATCAGCTCGGAGCGTGAGCCCCAGTACGGGATGCGCACGGCAGCGTCGTAGGCGATCGCACCGAAACCGAGACTCATCGTCCCGCCGCCGATGCCGACGATCGTGACGTCGGAGTCGAGCGCCGCCACGCTCTGCGCGAGGGCCATGGTCGGGTTGGCTCCGACGAAGTCGAACACCGCGTTCGCGCCGAGGCCGCCGGTGATCTCACGGATCTTCTCGGCGGCGGACGCGTCGCTGATCAGCACGTGATCGGCACCCACCTCGGTGGCGAGGGCGAGCTTGGTGTCGTTCACGTCGAGCGCGATGACGGTGGCGCCCGAGATCGCCTTCAGGATCTGGATGCCGACGTGGCCGAGGCCGCCGGTGCCGATGACCACCGCGAAGGTGCCTGCACCGAGCTTCGGGAGTGAGCGCTTGATCGCGTGGTACGGGGTGAGGCCGGCATCCGTCAGCGAGACGTTCTGCACGGGGTCGAGGTCGCCGAGCGGCACGAGGTGGCGGGCGTCGTCGACGATCATGTACTCCGCCATCGAGCCCTGGCTGCCGAGACCGGGAGGGCGGATGCCCTCAGCGGCGGCGTTCGTGCAGTAGTTCTCCATGCCCTGTGAGCAGTTGTGGCAGCGTCCGCAGCCCCACGGTCCGTAGACCGCGACGGCGTCTCCGACCTTCAGCGTCGAGTCGACGCCCTCACCGATCTCGTGCACGATGCCCGCGCCTTCATGACCGAGCGTCAGCGGCAGCGGGTAGCTCTGCTCGAGGTAGTCCTTCTCGGGGAGGCCCATGACGTAGTCGTCGGAGTGGCAGACGCCGCCCGCTGTGACCTTGAGCAGAACCTGGCCCGGCCCCGGCTTCGGAATCGGGATGTCGACGACGACGGGGGGCTTGCCGATCTCGACGTAACGGAGAGCTTTCATGTGATTCTTCTTCCTGGCGCACGAGCGGTCTGCCGCGCGGTGCGGAAGGCGGGAGCGCTCGGAGCCGTCTCTCCAATTATCCGCCCGCAGGAAGAGGCGGCGTTTCGTCTCGTCGGCGATCCCGGCTACGGTGGTCGGGTGAGTTCACCCGAAGCATCCACTGTCGAGCTGCCGGCACGCCGGTAGCTCACCACCTCGACATCGCCCCATCTGAGCGGGCGCTCTCCGCGATCTCGATCGCGTCTGTGTGAGTTCCGATGTGCTGGTCCGCCGTGACCGTCGCACCTCATCGAAAGACTCACCATGCCCTTTGTCATCGTCCTGCTCGCCGTCGCGGTCTTCGCGCAGGGAACATCAGAATTCATGCTCGCCGGGCTGCTGCCCGCGATTGCGAGCGACCTCGCGGTCAGCATCCCGCAGGCGGGGCTGCTGACCTCAGCCTTTGCCCTGGGGATGATCGTGGGGGCTCCGCTCATGGCCATCGTCGGCCGCCGGTGGTCCCCTCGGCTCGCACTGTCGGCCTTCCTCCTCGTCTTCATCGCCATGCACGTTCTGGGAGCGTCGACAGACGACTTCGGTGTGCTTTTCGTCACCCGGATGGTTGCGGCGATCACCAATGCCGGCTTCCTCGCCGTCACTCTCTCGACGGTCTCAGCCCTCGTGCCGGCTGACCGCACCGCCCGAGCGCTCTCGGTCATTCTCGGCGGAACGACTCTGGCGCTGATAGCGGGAGTCCCCGCCGGCGCGGCTGTCGGGGCTCTGCTGGATTGGCGTGCAGCCCTCTGGGGAGTCGCCGTCATCTCGGTGCCCGCCCTCGTCGCAGTGCTCCTCGCGACTCCCACGCGATCGATCGGCACCAAGCGTTCCACGACGCTCAAGGACGAGCTCGGGTCGTTGCGTCGTCCAGCGCTGCTCGTACCTCTCGGACTGGGGGCCCTGGTCAATGGTGCGACATTCTGTGCCTTCACCTACCTCGCTCCGGTCGTCACCGAGTCTGCGGGCCTGCCGGACGCAGCAGTTCCCGCCGCGCTGGTGATATTCGGTGTCGGATCATCTGTCGGAGTGTGGGTGGCTGGACGGTACGGCGATCGCCACGCGGCCCGCATCCTCACAGTCGGCGGAGTGGCCCTGCTGATCGGTTGGGGAGCATTTGCGACACTGTCGGCGATCCCCGTCGCACTGTTCGCGTTCGCCTTCGTCCAGGGCGCGCTCTCCTTCGCGGTCGGGAGCACGCTCATCGCGTCGTCGATCCGGGCTGCAGCGAATGCTCCGACGATGTCGGGATCGTTCGCGACAGCGTCACTCAATGTCGGTGCCGCCGCGGGTCCGGCCCTCGGTGGGATGGCCTATGCGACAGCCGCCGGCGCAACCGGGCCGCTGCTGGTCAGCGCAGCACTGCTCTGTGCTGCGGTTTTGGCGTTCACAGCCATGAGGGGCCTCGCGAAGCGAGATGACCTCCGAGATGACCGGTCGGGCGAAATGTCAGAATCGCGATGAAATCGGACTAAGTCCGATGTAAAGCGAGAATCAGGTTTTCCCGCCGCTCGTGTGCCCCGGTGTTGAGATCATACGAGCGGGGTCTGACATTCACTATCGTGACCTTCCCCGGAGCTTCTGCGGCTCTCGCCCAAACGTCGTGACAGGTGCCGACTCGAAGTCGGCCGGTTCAACGCCCATCGAGGCTCTCCGGTTCATCGCCAGTCGCTCTCGTTCTCCGGCTGTGGTCCGGCGGCGTACATCTCGGTGATCCCATCGAGCATGCCTCCCAGGAGCTCGAACTCGGTGTCTAGGATGGCGACTAAGTCGAGGAAGTCGAGAGTCTCCTGGATGTCGGGCATCTGCCCGGAGTAGGGGAAGGAGGTTCCTGTGCCGTCCGCTTCGTGCAGAAGAAGCAGCAGCTCCTTGATCGACTCTCGAAACGGCTCATCCGTTTCCAGGGCGTTGTAGTGACCTATCAACTCGTTCGTCTAAGCGTCAAGGTTGTGACCCAGGATGCGAGACGTTCGAAGCCGCTGCTCGATTTTCGCTGACGCAAGGTCCGGGTTGCCCGACTCATGAAAGCGCCGACGCAATGACGCGAATTCTCGGATCATGGCCCTCAGCCGGAGTTCGAACGCCTGCCGATAGAGCGTCAAGGATGGTAGAAGCATGGTGTCATCGATCGGCTCCCCTCTGAAGGGCCCGGCAGGGCGCCCGGCAGCCTGCTGGAAGCTCGCCGCGAGGAGCGCATCGTCCTGGTAGGGATAGCGGAAGATCAAGCGGTCGTACCGGTTGCCGGGAGCCTTAAAGAATAGGGACGTGGGCTCGCTCTTGCCGCTCTTGCCGCTCTTGCGCATCCTCGATCGTCGCATCGCGTACGTGGTCGGCGCCACCCTAGAAGCAGAACTGCACAGTCGCATGCGCTCTGGCAGCAGCGATCGCCTACTCCTACTTTTTGATCCGGTAGCCCAGTTTTCTTGCGGCTTTCGCTAGGTAGATGTTTGCACTCGAGGAGTCCAGGCGAGTGTGCACCAACGGAAGTAGAGGAGGGGCGGCTCCGGTTCCGGGGGAAGTGCTTCCGGTTCGGTGCGAGAGACGTGAAGGCCCATGACAACGAGTCCCTGTGGGAGAGGCGGCGCTCGTCGCCGTCAGCGTGAGCATCCTGCGGCGTTCCATTGTGTTACTCCAGTTGAGATGACGGAGTGATGCGTGTGGCGCGGGGTCAACGAGTACTGGCGTTAGTGCACGTCGATTAGCCTGTGGTTGGTGGGAAGTGGGGTGGGTTGGTGCCGGCTTCGCGTGATACCGCAAGGGCACGCCGGAGTGGGCTCCGGAGGCTGGGCGGTGGACGCTCCGTTGGCGACCATTCTCAGGGCGTCCGCGGACCGTTTGCCCGGTTCCGCGGCGTAGCTCTGCACGGTGACCCCGCTCGGCGGGACGCTCGAGTGCCTCGTAGCTCGGTTCAAGATCGCCGACGACGGGGCGGTGACGTCGCTTGACAATCTTGAGGTGGAAGCGGACCCGGGGTGCCCACAGAAACCGACCGAAAGCGATCGTTTTCGGCGCACGCCAGTCGCGCGCGCTGATGAGGCTGCCAGTAACGTGCTTCGGAACGCAAATACCGCGGGGGCTTTCGGCACGGCCGTCATCGGGGATCATCTGACGAGATCAGCTACTCGGCTGGGCGCGTAAGGGCGCGCAGTGCTGCCCGGTTCGTTGGGTATAGACGATCGGCAGTGACTATGTCGAACTTGTTGAGCCGTCGCACGATTTCCGGCCGGGGGCGACTGTAGGAGAGAACTATGCTTCTGTCTTCGAGCCATCGCACGAGCGCAGTCAGGAACTCGGCGCCGGTGACGTCGATATCCGTCACGGCTTCGAGGTCCAAGACGACGTGTCGTACGTCTGGGGTTGTCGTCACAGCGCGCTTGACGGCCTCGGAGAACACAGCTCCGTTAGCGAAGAACAGCGGAGCCGCGAGGCGGATGACCACGACGCCTGGCGCGGTGTCCTGCCCAGGCGGTGCCGCAGCGAGCAGAGAGGAATCCGGATTGTCGTTTCCGCTGAGCACGTCGATCGCGGGGTAGGACGCTCGTTTGGCGAGGTTGACGAGCGCGAGCACGAAGGCGACCACTATGCCAGCGATAGCGCCCGCTAGGACCGTGACTAGGAAGCAACTGACGCCGATCAGAAACTCGAATCGGTCCTGTTGCCAGAGTGCCCGGAACTCGCGAAGTCCGAGGAGCGGCACGACGGCGACTGCGACGATAGCCCCGATGGCCGGCGAGGGGATCTGCTCGAGCAATGCGGTGCCGAACAGCAGGAGAGCGAGAGTGCCGATAGCCGTGACCATGGTTGGCAGCTGCGTACGGGAACCAGCTTGATCCATCGCGGCAGTCCTCGATGTGGAGGAACCGATCGAGAAGCCGCCGCTGGCGCCGGCAGCGATGTTTCCCAGGCCGAAGGCTAGGAGGTCTCGGTTGGGGCGCGTTTCATAGCCGTTCTTCTCGCCATAGCTGCGGGCGATCAGCAGCCCCTCCGCCATCGCGACCATGGTCAACGCGATCCCGGACGGGATCAACGCCAGCCAGGTCACCCAATCCAGAACGGGCCAGGTCAGCTCGGGAGGACCGGCTTCTACGCGCCCCAGGACCGCGACTCCCAGCTTCTCGAGCCCGCTGGTCGAAACGGCGATTGTTGAGGCGACGAGCACTACCAGCGCCCAGGGGGCGGCCCGAGCGGCACGTCTTCCGATAAGCAGAAGGGCGACGGAGGAGCCGGAGATCAGGAGGGACCATCCGTTCGATGCCGGAAGACCGGTGATGAGGCCGAGAAGCTTGTCGACGAATTCTCCACCGGAGTCGATCTTCACCCCGAGCATCTTGGCAAGTTGGCTGATGAGAATGTCCAACGCCAGTCCGCCGACGAACCCGATGAGGATGGGTTTCGACAGGAAGTTCGCAAGGAAGCCGAGCTTCAGGAACGAAGCGAGTACGAAGAGTACGCCGCAGATGATTGCTTGAGCGAGAGCCATGGAGATGTAACTCGCGGAGCCGGCGACGGCGAGGCCGCCGATCGAGGATGCCACCAGAGCGGCTGCGGCTGCGTCTGGCGAGGCGACGACTTGTCGGGAGGACACCGTCAGCGCATAGATGATCGCTGGAAGGATGAGCGCGTACAGCCCTGCCGTCGGGGGGAGCCCCGCAATCTGGGCGTAACCGATGTTGAGTGGGACGGCGATGGCCAAAAGAGTCACGCCTGCCAGTGCTTCGGAGGGTGCGTTTCGCCAGGTGAGGCCGCGCAGCGGTCGCCACATCGACGGTTCCCTTTCGTTCGAGCCAAACACGTCGGCGAGGAAGTGTGTGGCGGGTGTTGTGAGGAATGCCCTAGTGGAGGAGCGCCTTCAAGATGACGAACACGACGCCGAAGGATGCGGTGCCCAGGGCGCCCAGGATTCTGACGAGCTGGGAGCTCCCGCGGTGAAGGAAGGCGACATAGCCCAGGAACGCCAGGATCGCGACGCCGGACCACAGCGCAGCATCGTTGGCTACGTCGTCGGAGATGGCTCGTGTTGTACCCGCAAGAAGAATAGCCGCGGGGACGGCCGCAGAACTTAACATGCCCATTGAGTGCCTCACGGATGCCGTGAACGCGGCCTTGATACCCACCCGGTGTCCTTGCCGCGGGGCGATGTGATCAGAGAGACGCGCGACGGTTCCGGCGTACACATGTGCTCCCCAGAAGACCAGCACCGTCACCGCTACGGTCGCCAGCACGACGAGTGATGTCTCTCCGTGCGCGGAGGATACGGCCACGAGGCCACTCACCAGGATCGTGCCGTAGACCGCCGCTTCCGTGCCGAACCCGGACCGCAGAGCCTGATGGACGCGAAGGATGTTGCGATCCGCAGGATTTGCGCCTCCGTTCAAGACGGCGCGGGCGTTGGAGTTACCGGGCATGCCCCGCTTTGACGACCGCAGGCGGGAACCACCGGCCATCGAGAGCTTCCGGGGCTGGGGCGTACAGCCGCATATTGATCCCGAGCGGACCCAGCGGCGCGGGGAGCCAGTTGGCTTGCCGGTCAGGGCCGGGATTGGTGTGCTGGATGTACAGATCGAGCGAACCGTCGCTGTTGTAGTTGAGAGTGTCGCGGTCGCCGATCGCGAACCGATTCAGCTCGTTCGCTGTCTGGAAGCCTTCGGCGTCGTACATCGTCACCGACCAGAAGGCGGCAACGGGTGGCAGCTGATCGGCGGCGAAATGGAGGATGTAGTCCGTCTCTCCCACGACCGGATCGCCATCGGCGTCGTGCACCAGGAGCGGGTATATCGCGTCCTCTGGCGGGTTAGCCCCGAGTCCGGCAAGCGTTACCCCGGCACGGTGAAGGTAGTCGTTGCCGTAGACGCCGATGGTGTCGGAGAAGTTCGTCCAGCCGTTGGTCTCGGTGCCCAGGACAGGAACTGAGGCGACTAGTTGGGCCAGTGCTTCGCTCGCGCCGCCTTCGATGTCGGCCAGCTGGTCGCCGCTGAATCGACCGGCGTCGAACTGTTCGCCGGGCACTATGCCCAGCTGAGCGATACGGGCGAGGATCGAGAAGTCCGTTGCATGTGGCGGAACGAACTGCAGAGTTCTGGCGGCGTAGTTGAAGAACTCGATCGCGCTCATTCGATTGACGATGATGAGCGCCTCGGTGTCCGTGTCGACGGCAGGGTCGATGCGCGGCAGCGGGCGCGGTATGAGCGGCGTGATGGACATGCCGTCCTGCACCTCGGCGACTGCGTCGTAGTCGGCGGGGCCGTTGGTCTGAATTCGACCGATGATCCAGACGATGGGAGTCGGTGCGTGAATGACGGGCACTCCTGAGGGGAGGTCTCCTGAATACCCTGGCCCGACGATGACGTGGTCTTGAGCAGCGGTCCCCGTGGTGCGCTTACCGACCGTGGCGAACACGTCGGTCCACATGTCGAGCATCGGAAGCATGTAGTACCGGTCCTGCGTGTCGGGAGCGTGCAGCAGCACAGGGCCGTCGGTGAGGTCGAGCCAGGCGTTGGCATAGAGAGTGTCGAAGTTAGGTCGCACCACTGCGCGGTAATCGGCGGGCGGGAACGTGCGCAGATGGTGGAACGCGTTCGCGGGTCCGAAGCCCGGACGGGCATCGGCTTCAAGATTCGTAGCCTGCTGATGGCTGACCTCCATCGTCACCAGGGGATAGAGGTAGATGTACGCCTCGCGGCTCAGGGTGCGAAGGTCATTCGCCAGTACTGACATGTTCAGATCCGATCCTCGCGGACATGCTCCGCGAAACGTTGACCGTGCTGTCGACTCAGGCTGCCGGTCGCAGACGGGTGCTGCTTCTCTGAGGGGCGCGGATCACGCGATCCGCTTGATGGGCGGTAGAACCACGCCTCGGCGAAGTGCTTCAGGCTTGGGTGAGTAGATCCTGAGCATCGGCTGGAACTCTCCTGCGGGTGCAGGGAGCCAGTTCGACTCCCGTTCACTGCCCGGGGAATCATGCTGAATCAGGATCTCCAGCGAGCCGTCCTCTGCGTAGACGAGCGGGTCACGGTCCCCGATCGCGAACCGATCGATGGGGTTCGGTACCTGGAAACCCTCGGCGTCGTACATGGTCAAAGACCAGAAGGCATCGGCTGCCGGGATCTCATCTGCCGCAAAATGAAGTACGTAGTCACGTCGCCCGGTCAAGAGTTCGCCGGATTCGTCGGTGGCGGTGCCTGGATAGAGGGCATCCTCCGGAAGGTTGCACCCCAGGCCCCCGAGCGCGACCATCGCCCGACGGCGGTAGTCAGTGCCATAGGTGCCGCCTTGGATCGTCATCCACCCGCCTCGCCAGACGCCGAGAGATCCGTCACTGGTGGCCGCGAGAATATCGTGCAGTGCTTCCGTGCCGGCGGCATCGATCGCTTCACGCGAGGCTTCGTCGTCAGGAGAGAAGCTCTGTCCGACGACCAGACCGATGCTGCGCATCCGTTCCAGGATGGGCCCGTCATTGGGGTGCGGAGGGTGTACCTTCAGCAGCTCGGCGCCGTATGCGAGCAGTTCGGAGCCACTCATCGCATTCACCTGATGCAGCGGCGGCGTCGCGTCATCCACCGACGGATCAACGGCAGAATCGTTCGGCCACGAGAACGATGAACCCCACCGACTCAGGGGGATTGTGCTCAATCCGTCCTGGATCGAGTGCACCGTCGGCAGGTCATCGACGCCGTTGCACTGTATGCGGCCCATCACCCAGACGATCGGTGTCGGCGCGATCAACAGGTCTACTCCTGGGGGCAGTGCGCCGGACCAGCCCGGGGCCGCGATAGCAAAGGAACGTTCCGCTCCGTAGGTGGTGCGCGTTCCAGGAACAGCGAACACATCGGTCCACATGTCGAGGATGGGGGTCAAGTAGAAGCGGCCACGGGAGTCGGGGACCGTGAGAACGATTGGCTCGTCTCGAAGATCGAGCCATGCGAAGGAGTAGAGAGTGTCGAAATTGAAGCGGACCACGTCTCGTGCGTCCGCATCCGGATACGCGCGGAAGTGTGCGAACTGGTTCGTCGGCGCCCTCATGGGCTCGACATCCGCGGCAGTCACGTTGGTTGCCTGCCGGAAGGTGGCATCCATCGTCACCAGCGGGTAGAGGTACTGATAGGCGTCGAATGCGATGGCCTGGACATGAGGTCGGGCGGTCATGGTTCGAGAATGCTCTTCTTGCCTCACGACGTCTAGTGCTCTCATCCGCGGCGAATGAGGACGGGGCGTGATGACTGCTCGACTCACAGGCCTCATCCGCCCCGAATGAATGTCGGGCCGTCATCTTCCGGAGCGTCGAACGCGAGGGCATAGTCAGTCACGTCAGTCCGCACTCACCTACGTGAAAGGCACTCTGTTGCGTACACGCTCCATCACCTCGGTCCTCCTTTGCGCTCTCGCCATCGCTTCTTTGACCGGGTGCGCGCCGGACGCCGCACCGGAAGAGAACACCGCCTCCGCCTGCGCTGCCCTCGAGCAGCTCAACTCGGCCGTGGAAGCAGCGAAATCAGAACTCAGCTCCGCCGAGACGATGGGAGATCTGCGCGATATCCGTGAGAGTGTGTCCGAGGCCTACACCGAGGCTGAGAGTGCTCTCGACCGCGTCGCGGCCGATCGCGCTGACCAGCTCGCGGAATCGTGGTCGGCGCTGTCGGAAGACGTCGAAGGTGTCTCCGACGATGCGGCTATTGCGGACGCGCGTGAGTCTCTCATCGAAGAGTTCCGAGAACTCGGTGAGGCGCGACAAGTCGCACAGTCAGACTTGGAATGCGACTGAACAGGTGACAGCAATCGGGGGAAGGGCTCCGTCGAGTTCGAGTTACGTCGGAGCCAATAGCATGTCCTCATGGCAGAGGTCACGACGTCCGGCGACATCCTCGCCGAGGCGCGAACTCACTATGAGAACGGTGAGTCCGCCAAAGCTCAGGAACTCGTCCTGTCAGCCTGGATCGAGCTCCTCATCGACGGGTATGTCTCCCAGACGGACACGCTGCTTGCGCAGCTGCCTGATGCCCTCTCAGACGATGTTGACGTTCTCTCGGTTCGCGCATGCTGCGCGCGTCTTCGTGGAGACCGGGACGGGGCTCTGCTACTCGTAGCGCGAGCGCGAGCTCGCCGATCAGATACGGATGAATCGCCCCTGTTCTCGTTGTTTCTCGAAGACGACGAGAACTTGCTCTACACCGCCGTAACTCGAAGCCTCGAAGTGATCATGGCGGGGACCGTTCGGGGAAGATCGCACGCGTACGCCGTATATCTGGTGGGTTGGACCCTGCTTCGGCTCCGAAAAGACCCGATGAAAGCGCATCAACTGCTCGAAGCCGCGCGTGCAGATGCCGAACTCCGTGGCCTCAAGACGCTGTCGTCCCGTGCGGCCACAAACAGAGCGTTTGCTCTGGCGTTCGCCGGTCGATTCGGAGACGCGCTACAGATCCTTCGATCTACGCCTATCCTGCACGGCGAGTGGCGGATGTACGACGGCGGTATTGAAGGGCTCACCAGCGCATTCGTCCACTACTGGCGCGGCGAGCTCGACGCCGCACAGATCACACTGGACGCTGTCATCGCCGAGAACAGCGAAACACCCTATGGGCATCTCGCTCGGGTGTTCAACGCTTTCGTTACCGCACGAATCGGCGGACCGCATGCTCAAGCCATCGCGCACCTCGAGCTGCGGCGTCTCCCGGAGCACACGTCCCTCGGCGTGCCGTGGCGTGTGTGGAGAGCGACGGCCGAATGCGTCCTGGCGGAGGCTCATGGCCGGACCGATACTGCGGTACGACTGGCCAAGTTCGTACTCGCTGCTGATGACGTCCCTGTTGCGCGTATGATCGCCGCGAACGTCATCAGGTCGTCAGGCGATAGCCACGGCGCGCAGAACGCGCTGGAAGGATTCGACCCCCAGCGCACTCCCGGCTACCTCACCGCGTTCGTCGAGATGACGCGTGCCCTGATGGCGAACGACGCCGGGCTCGATAACGCAGCTCACCTCCGCCTCGAGAGGGCGCTCGACGCGGCCGCGGCCGAGTCTGCTTACCTCCCTTTCCTCATCGACTCGCCCGGTGCCCGAGAGCTTCTGGCCCAGCATGCGTCGTGGGGGTCAAGCCACGAAGCGGTGATCGGCTCCCTCCTCGCCCGACGCTCCGATTCCGTCTCTGCTCGTGACCGAGAACTCTCCCCGCGCGAACAGCAGGTGCTCGAGTACATGCGCACGTCCCTGCCTGCATCGGAGATCGCAGAAGCCCTCTTCGTGTCAGTGAACACAGTGAAGACCCATCAACGTGCCATCTATCGCAAGCTCGGAGTCGCCAACCGACGTGAAGCCGTAAAGTACCGGCTATGACCGGAAACGCGGCTCCCGGGCCAGAACGCGAAGACACCGATCCACGCTTCATCTTGGCGAACGAACGCACACTCCTCGCGTGGGCACGGACCATCATCGGCCTGCTCGCGGGAGGAGTCGCACTGCAAGTGGTCGACTTGCGGATGAACGACGCTCTGACCTTCCTCGCATCCGTCGTGCTCATCATCACCGGGTTTCTCGCGGCGCCCGCCGCCATCCTGCACTCCCGGAGCGTTGATCGCGCCATCCGTGACGGACAACCAGCGCCACGCGATCACGCCGCGCTCGTCCTGACCGTGATACTCGCCTTTGTCGGAGTCGTCGTGCTGGCGGCAGTCCTCGCCGCCCGGTTACCTGCCTGACTCGTCAGTCCCGCATCGGCACATCGACGTCCGATCCGCCCTCGACCGTGATTCTGGCTCCCATCTGCACGCGCTGCGGCTGCGGAGAGAAGCCGCCCGCGAAGATGGCTTGGCCCTGCCCGAAGTCGGTTGCTTGCGCGAGCAGCTCGGAAGGAATGAATCCGAACGCCTCAGCCAGGGCCGCGAGATCGTTCGGGGCATTCATCCGCATGATCGCGACGTTGTCGCATTGCGACAGAGCGTTCGGATGAATTTTGGAAGGGCGCTGCGTGGAGAGGACAAGCCACAAACCAAACTTCCGGCCTTCTGCAGCGATCTGAACGATACGTTCCGTGAGAAGACGGTCCACTGGCGTCGAGGGTTCGGGACTGCACAAGTTATGCGCCTCGTCGATCACGATAAGCCGCGGACGGCGCTTGTCGCGCTGCTCCCACAGATGGTCCAATACCGCGAGAGCGGCAGCCTTGAGTTCGCCCGGCTCGCGGAAGGCACCCAGGTCGAGCACCGTCGCGTCGTGCTCCTCGTCGATGACGTCGCAGGCGTCGCGGTCGCCCCACGCCCACAGGTCCCATTCCGCCGTGCCGAGGTTCTCCAGCCGCATCGCGAACCGACGGCGGTCGGGATCGTCGTCCCGGCGCAACCATTCGTCGAACTGTTCCCGAACGGGGGCATACTCCTGAAGTTGCTTGCTGACACGTAGCGCCGCGTTGAAGGACTCCGGCTCTGAGACGGGGTCGAGCTGCATGATCGCCGCCCGGCTACGCATGGGGAGATCAATGAACCGCACAGTCAACGGCTCGTGTCCTGTCGGACCCAATACCCGCACCGAACGCTGGGCCCATAGGTTCGCAACTTCGGTAGCGGTGTCGGCGCGAGCCTCGTGGAAGCGAACGAAGTCTGAGTTGGGGTCCAGAATCACCACCGGCAAGCGTGTCGCCGCGATCAGCTGCTCCAGCACGACCCCCAATGCGTATGTCTTCCCCGAACCACTCTGCCCGCACCAGAAAGTGTGCCGATTGAACTTCGCCGGGAGGAGTTCTGCTGGCTCGCGCGCATTTACCTGAGCGCCAATGACGAGTCGTGAGTTCACGCTCCGTACGCTAGCGAAACTCACGTCCCCGATCCGAGCGACGCTCCAAGCCTCATCCGTGACGGATGAGAAAGTGTGCCGTCAGCTAGCACCCAACGCGGCACATGCCAGCATCGAAGCGCTGCACTCTCCCCAAGAACACCCAACACTGATCAACGAAGGACACCACCGTGCGTATCGCCGAAGCAACCGCTGCCTACGAGTACCAGGGATTCTGGGGCTCATTCTGGGACATCATCTGGTGGTTCCTGTTGGTCTTCGTCCTCATCTCTTACCTGTTCGCCCTTTTTGCTGTCATCGGCGATCTGTTCCGCGACCGCAAGCTCAACGGATGGTGGAAGGCGCTCTGGATCGTCCTTCTGATGTTCGTCCCGGTTCTCACGATGCTGGTCTATCTGATCGTTCGCGGCGACGGGATGGGCCACCGCCTCGTCGACGAGACGACTCGCTTCCAAGAGGAGCAGGACAACTACATCAGGTCGGTGGCGTCAACGGGTCCCGCCGCTGAGATCGCCCACGCAAAGTCCCTGCTCACCGACGGCGCGATCACTCAGGCGGAGTACGAAACGCTCAAGACGAAGGCGCTCAGCTGACATAAGGCGCGCTCGCCTGCGGACTGCCGATATCGATCGTTTGCGGCCGGGTAACTGTGGTGGTGCTTGGGAAGCGCGACACGCCGAGCGTCGCCCCGCCGTAACCCCCTGTCGAAACCATAGGGCACCGAAACGGGTGGTGTATGGGTTTCGGCGTACGTTCTGCCAACCACCATCCCACCCGTATCCGGGTCCAGAGATTGCCCTTTCGACCGTCGTCGTGCATGAGTCCGCCTGACGATCTGAGTTTCCCCGCGATCCCAGCTGGCGTCATTGCCGATTCGAGCTGAGGCTGCCCCAGCGCTCTGCTTTAGATCGGACTCAGTCCGGTTCAACGTCGTGTAGTCCGATGTAAAGCGTCTAGTCCGATCCAAAGACGCGATTCACACGAAATCTCTTGACATCCATCTCACTCAGGCATAACGTACAACCAAATGGTTGCACAAAGAGAACTGAGCGAAGCGGAGGTCGACCGTGTGTTCCACGCACTGGCGACGTCGACCCGGCGAGACATCCTGCGCCGGACGATCGAGCGGGAGCAGTCGGTCTCGACCCTCGCCTCCGAGTACGAGATGTCGTTCGCCGCGGTGCAGAAGCACGTGGCCGTGCTCGAAGCGGCGGATCTCATCGTCAAGCGCGCCGAGGGACGCGAGCGGCTCGTCCGCGCGAACCCCGAGATGATCGCCCGCGCCAGCGCGCTCCTCGCCCGATACGAAGAGCTGTGGCGGTCGCGCATCGCACGGCTCGATGACCTGCTGGCCGAGAAGCCGGCGGATCGCACCAGCAACACCGACACCACCGAAGATCCACGAACCGAAGAAGGAGACTGACATGCCCGTCACGGATGTCACCACCGATGCCGACAACCTCACCATGACCGTCGTCGCCGATTTCGCGGCGCCGATCGAGCGGGTCTGGGCCGCGTACAGCGACCCGCGCCAGCTCGAGCGCTTCTGGGGTCCTCCCGGATGGCCGGCCACCTTCACGAAGTGGGACCACACGGTGGGCGGCAAGGCCAACTACACGATGAACGGCCCCCGCGGCGAGAAGGCCTCGGGCACGTGGGAGTTCCTGCGCATCGATGCCCCGCGCGGCTTCGAGGTGCTCGACGCGTTCGCCGACGAACAGGGCACGCCCGACCCCGACCTGCCCTCGATGAGGATGGTCTTCTCGTTCGAATCGACCGCCGAGGGCACGCGCATGGTCACCACGAGCCACTTCGCGTCTGCCGATGCGCTGGAGCAGGTCGTGTCGATGGGCGCGGTCGAAGGCACGAAGCTCGCGATGAGCCAGATCGACGCCGTGCTGCAGGACCTTCGCGACTACGCACAGGGCAGGGGCACGCAGGTCGAACTGCTCGACGACACCCACGTGCGCATCACCCGGCTCGTCGAGGGTCCGCGCGAGCTGGTCTGGCGTGCCCACAACGAGCCCGAGCTCATGAAGCAGTGGCTGCTCGGCCCCGACGGGTGGGAGATGACCGAGTGCATCGTCGCCGCCGAGGTCGGCCAGACGTACCGCAACTCGTGGGCGCCGGTGGGCGACACCGAGGGGCAGCCGTTCGGCTTCGAGGGGGAGGCGCTGCTGATCGACGCACCTCGCCGGTCGGTGCAGACCGAGCGGATGATCGGGATGCCGGTCGAGACGTTGAACGACCTCAACCTCTACGAAGAGGACGGCGCGACGCTGATCACCCTGCTGATCGAGTACCCCGACAAGGAGACGCGCGACATGATCCTCGCCACCGGCATGGCCGACGGCATGGAGACGTCGTACGAGCGCCTCGAGCGGGAGCTGCTCGCAGTCTGACGTTCACAATTCAGCAAGAGGAGGCGGTTCTCTCGAGAACCGCCTCCTCTTCTGCCGTTCTGCTCACGTTCATGCTGAATTGTGAACGAGAGGCCGCTGCTACGAGTCGGAAGAACCGGCGGATGTGCGCCGCCGAGTGCGCGTCGACCAGAGCGCGAGGGCGATGAGCACCGGCTGGAAGAACAGTCGCACGAAGCGCTTGGCGTCGGTGTCGAGCCCGAAGGCGTCGCGGTGTTCCAGCCACTGGGCGATGTTGCCGGGGAAGACCGCGACGAAGAACAGCGCCGCGAGCACACCGACCAGCCCCCGACGCTTGCGTGCGACGAGGAGTGCGGCGCCGAGGCCGACCTCGACGACTCCGGATGCGAGCACGGTCACGTCGGGGTCGAGCGGCACCCAGTCGGGCACCTGCGCTTGGAACTCCTCGCGCGCGAACGTCAGATGCGAGACGCCGGCGAAGACGAGGAAGGAACCGAGGAAGATCCGACCGACGGTGCGTGCGACATTCTTCTTCGACATGGTGCGAGTGTACGCGGGCGCACTGAGGTCGAGACTCGTCAGATCAGGCGGCGGAGCGCTTCTTCGAGCGTGACGCCCTGCGCCTCGGCGCGGTCGCGCAGTCGCGCATGCTCGTCGCTCGAGAGCGCGAGTCGCACCTCGATCGGGTCGTCGATCGGAGCGTAGAGGCTGTCGAGCAGATCGGACGGCTCGGCCCACAGCGGCTCGGCGATCGCCGTCGCGACGGTCGGCGACGCAGCGGGTGCATCGTCTGCGCGCGTGGCCGCGGCGGCGATCGGAGCGGATGCTGCCGCGGCTGCGCCGGCATCCGTCGCCAGCGTGAATCCGGGCCCTCGGCGCGGCTCCTGCTTCGCCTGGTAGGCCTTGGCCGCGGCATTCGCACGTTCGTCGGCCGCCTCGTTCAGCGGATGGCCGGCGTGGCCCTTGACCCAGGAGAACTCGACGTCTCGTCCGCGGATCGCCTCGTCGATACCCTCGAGCAGGTCGCGGTTGAGCACCGGTCCGCCGTCGGACTTGCGCCAGCCCTTGCGCTTCCACCCCGGCATCCACTTGGTCACCGAATCGATCACATAGCGGCTGTCGCACTCGATCATGAGCTTCTCGGAGATGCCCGCCGTCGCCTGCAGCAGCTCGAGCACAGCCCGAAGCTCACCCTGGTTGTTGGTGCCGTGCGGGGATCCGCCCGCGGCCCAGTTGTCGTCGTCGATGTACCAGGCCCAGCCGTTGGGGCCGGGATTGCCCAGGGCGGAGCCGTCTGCGGCGGCGGTGATCGTCATCTCTCAACCGTAGCCGCGACGGGCGACATCGCCCGTGCCGCAGCCGGTCGGTTCGGCGTCAGTCGTCGTTCTCGGGTTCGCGGTTCTCGATCGAGAACGCCTCCGGTGCGGGCGGTGCCACGGGGAAGGCGACGGAGCTCACCGAGGCGTCGGGGCCCAGCCCCAGGCCGATCGACAGGGGGTCCACAGAAGGAGCCTCGTCGAGCACCTCGGACTCCGAGCGTTCGAGCGGCTCAGAGGGCAGAGTCCACTGGTTCTCTTCTTCGTCGGATCGCTGCTGGAAAAGTCCCATGGGTCCCATTCTGATCCCGCCCGTCAGCGGGATCGCCGGATTCACACCGGATTGCTCGGTTCAGGCCGACGGCGTGATGCGACGGAACGTGAAGTAGCCCGCGACGTGGCCATGATTGACGACGCCGGTTCCGGTGCTCAGCATGCGCGCCGAGGTCGTCGCGCCCGACTCCACGAAGGTGTATCCGGTCTGCTCGAGGCGCCAGCCGATGCGTTCGACTTCGCTCAGGAAGTACCCGACGTGGTCGTCGCTCACGAAGTCGTTCTCTGACGAGCCCCATGACGATGGCTGTCCGGTGAGGCGACTGACCTCGACCTGCAGATGCAGTACCGAATCGCCCCGGTCGAACGCGTCGCGTGACAGCTGCAGCAGTCGCGTGGCCTCTTCGCTCGTCGGCATGGTGTTCTCCCTCGTGTCGTCGCTCCATCCTGCGCGATGGCGGCGGATTCTCGCGGTCGCCTCGCCTGAGGACGGCTTTCTAGCCGGATGCCGCGCGGACGGCGTCGACGAGCTGCCGCCACGGGCCGTCGAGCGCGGAGTCGGGCAGTTCTCGCTCGCGCTTCTCCGACGGTGTGCGCACCCGGATCAGCCACACGAACCGGTCGGCTCCCGTGGTGGCATCCGCGTCGGCATCCCACGGGCAGCTATCGATCATGGCGATCCAGTCGTGGGATTCGGCAGGATCCGCTTCCACCCGCCATTGACGACGGATGCCGGCGATGCCGCCCGTGCGCACCACCGCGATGACGACCGGTGCGTCAGTCGGTGGAGGGGACTCGCTCATCTTCATAGACTCCCACGGTCGTCCACGCACGTCGAGCGGCTGCGCCTGTGGCCTCGTCGATCGCGGATGCCGCGGCGACCGTCGCGTCGGCGAACTCGGTGAAGTTCGCGGTGCTCGACAACCCTCCGGTGAGCGCCCGGTACCAGACGGTGCCCGCGGTCTCCCAGGCGTTGCCGCCGAGGTCGATCGCGAACAGGGCGAACGCGCGATTCGGGATGCCGGAGTTGATGTGCACTCCGCCGTTGTCCTCGGTCGTGCGCACGAACCCGCTCATGTGGGCGGGCTGCGGATCCTTGCCGAGCTCGTCGTCGTCGTAGGCGGTGCCCGGCTCGATCATCGACCGCAGCGCCTTGCCCTGCACCGCATCGGTGAAGATCTCGGCACCGATGAGCCACGTCGCATCGGCCGCGCTCTGCTCGAGGAGGAACTGCTCGGTGAGTGCGCCGAAGACGTCGGCGATCGACTCGTTCAACGCGCCGGGCTGGCCTTGATACTCGAGGTTCGCGGTGTACTGCACGACGCCGTGCGCGAGCTCGTGACCGATGACCGTGGTCGAGGAGGTGAAGCCGACGAACACCTCGCCGTCGCCGTCGCCGAAGACCATGCGCTCGCCGTCCCAGAAGGCGTTGTCGTAGTCGACGCCGTAGTGCACCGTGGCGTCGAGCGGAGCCCCGGCGTCGTTCAGCGAGTTGCGGCCGAAGGCCGAGAGCAGCATCTCGAACGTGGCCCCGAGCCCGTCGAACGCCTCGTTGACGGAGGCGTCGGCGACGGGCTCATCGTCTTCGCTGCGGACGATCGCACCGGGGAGGGTCTGCGTGTTGCCCGCGTCGCTGATCGTGCGGTTGGGCGCGTCGGAGAGCTCGGCCACCAGGTCGCCGTTCTCGTCGATCGACAGGTCTATGCGCGCACGGAACGGCGGTCTGCCCGCCGTCAGCGTCTGCCTCGCGGCGGCGGCGGCGCGAGGGTAGCGGCCCGACTCCGCCAGGCGCGCGAGCAGGTAGGACGGGACGACTCCAGGGGTTTCGGTGTGGCTGCTCATGTTCAGACCCTACGCCGAGGGTGCGACGTTACAGCCCTTCGTCGTTCACGACTCAGCATGATCCTGAGGCACGGGGTTCGTCGATCCCGCCGTTCCAAGGCGCTGGTGATCGAGCGCACGACCTCCTGCTGAGTCATGAACGGCGACCGGCGGCGCCACCCCCGGGGCTCCCAGGAAATGACCCCGAGAACTCGCGTAAAATCGGCACAATGACCGACGCACCCGACGCCACCTCCGACCTGGGTGCCGGCATCGACCCCGAAGACCTGGCCACCACGCTGCGGGTGCTCTCGGAGCTGCACCAGATCGACAACGAGCACCCCGACTTCGTCGCCGTGCGTCACGCGACCGCCGCGATGTTCAAGGCTGTCAAGCGCGTGCGCCGCAAGGAGATCCGCGATGCGATCGCCGAGGCCGACAAGGCCGTCGTCGCCCGCACCGCCACCGGCGCCCCCGACCGCATCGACGACGAGACCCGCGGCCACGACCTGGCGACCAGCGTCGTCGACGCCCCGATCGCGGGCGAGCTGCTGAAGCCCCGCAACTGCTACATCTGCAAGCAGCCGTACACGGTGGTCGACGCGTTCTACCACCAGCTCTGTCCCGACTGCGCGCGCTTCAGCCACGGCAAGCGCAACGCCCGCACCGACCTCACCGGCAAGCGCGCGCTGCTCACCGGAGGCCGCGCCAAGATCGGCATGCACATCGCTCTGCGGCTGCTGCGCGACGGTGCCCACACGACGATCACGACGCGCTTCCCCCGCGACGCCGTGCGTCGGTTCTCGGCTCTGCCCGATTCGGCAGACTGGCTGCACCGCCTGCGCGTGGTCGGCATCGACCTGCGCGACCCGGCCCAGGTCATCGGGCTCGCCGATTCCGTCGCGGCGCAGGGCCCGCTCGACATCCTGATCAACAACGCCGCACAGACCGTGCGCCGCTCGCCCGGGTCGTACTCGCTGCTGGCGGATGCCGAGCTGCAGCCCCTTCCTGACGGACCGCTGCCCGAGATGGAGACGTTCGGGCACACCGCCGATCCGCATCCGCAGGCGCTGCAGGCATCCGTCGATGCGCACCCGCTGCTGTCGGTCGCGGCCCTCGGCGGCACCGTCGCCGAGCAGGGCGGTCAGGCGCTCACCGCCGAAGACCTCGCGCGGCTCGCAATGGCCCCCGGGTCGTCGTCACTCGAGAAGCACGCCGACGGCACCGCGATCGACGCCGGCGGCCTCGTGCCCGACGTCAACCGCACCAACAGCTGGGTGCAGTCGATCGATCAGGTCGACCCGCTCGAGATGCTCGAGGTGCAGCTCGCCAACACGACCGCGCCGTTCCTGCTCATCAGTCGCCTCCGTGCGTCGATGGCCGCATCCTCGGCTCGTCGCAAGTACGTGGTGAACGTCTCGGCCATGGAGGGTCAGTTCTCGCGCCGGTACAAGGGTCCCGGCCACCCGCACACCAACATGGCGAAGGCTGCCCTGAACATGCTCACGCGCACGAGTGCGGGCGAGATGCTCGAGACCGACGGCATCCTGATGACCGCCGTCGACACCGGATGGATCACCGACGAGCGCCCGCACTACACGAAGGTGCGCCTCGCGGAGGAGGGCTTCCATGCCCCGCTCGACCTCGTGGACGGTGCGGCCCGCGTGTACGACCCGATCGTGCGCGGCGAGGCGGGCGACGACATCCACGGCGTCTTCCTGAAGGACTACGAGCCCAGCCCCTGGTGAGTCCGGGAGCGTGAGTTCGGCGGTCTGATCTACGGACGCCGAGACTGCACGGCTCCGACGACCACGCCGGCGATCACGAGCAGGATGCCGGGGATGGCGAGGAGCACGGCGCCGACGACCGTGAAGAAGGTCATCACCGGGCCGACCGTGAACCGACCGTCGGCGACAGGCCCGTCGCACGTGATCGTGCCGGGGGAGGCGACGCCCAGCGAGAAGCTCCCTTGTGCATCCCACTGCTCGGGGATCACGATCGCCTGCTGCAACATGTCGGGTCGCAGCTTCAGCACGCCGCCGGCGGGGAACGTGCCGGTGCACTCGATCTCGCTCCACTGGTCCGACGGGGTCACATAGATCGCGTGATCCCCTTCGGTGAGATCGATCGTGAGCTCCTCGCCGAAGGCGACGGGCGGTTCGAGGCGGAACCCGGGGCTGAACGCGAGTGCGGCGGCGCCGGCCAAGACGAGCGCGCCGAGCAGCAGCAGGATCCACCAGGCGCGGCGGGGTCGTCGTGCCTGGGGCGTCGTCATCGGGCTCGGATCTCGAGATTCGCAGATGCCCAGGCGCCGAGCTGGTCGAGGATCGGCAGAAGCCCGCGGCCGCTGTCGGTGAGGGCGTAGGAGACGGCGACGGGCGGCCCGGGGTCGACGGCGCGGGAGACGAGGCCGGCGTCGGCGAGTTCGGCGAGGCGGTCGGAGAGCACGGTGTCGCTGATGCCGGCGACCGCGCGGCGCAGCGCGACGAATGTCGACGGGCCTCCACCCAGTGACGAGACGATCATGCCGTTCCAGCGCTTTCCGAGCACGCTGAAAGCCAGTGTGACGGCGGCGTCGCACACGTGACTCTCTTCGTCGATCTCGGCCATGCGCCCATCATACCTGTGCTACGTTAACGCGAGTCGCTAAGAAAAACAGAGTGACACGTAAACGAAAGGCACTTCTCATGTCCCTGTTCCGCCTGGATGCCAGCATCCTTCCCGCGTCGTCCGCCAGCCGCTCGCTCGCCGATCTGGTCGAAGCCGAGTGGACTGCATCCCACCCCGACTCCACGGTCACGCGTCGCGATCTGGCCGCTGACCCCGTGCCCGCCACGGCCTGGGCGGATGCCGTCACCGGAGGCTTCGTCGACGAGGCGCAGCGCACCGACGCCCAGCGCGCCGCGCGCGCCCTCGCCACCAGCTTCGCCGACGAGCTGATCGGCGCCGATGCGCTGCTGTTCGCCGTGCCGCTCTACAACTACGGTGTCTCGCAGCACTTCAAGACCTGGTTCGATCTGGCCTACACCGACCCGCGCATCGACCCGCAGGGCACGGCGCTTCGCGGCAAGCCGGCGACCCTCGTCACCGTGCTCGGCGGCAACTACGCTCCGGGAACCCCCAAGGAGGGCTGGGACCACTCGACCGCATGGCTGCGCCGCGTGCTCGAGGATGTCTGGGGCCTCGACCTGCGCATCGTCGAGCGTCCGTTCACCCTCGTGGGAGTGAACCCGGCACTGGATGCCTTCGCCGACACCGCCCGCGAGCTCAAGGAGAACGCCGAGCAGTCGGCCCGCACGTACGGCCGCGAGCTCGCCGCTCTCCGGGGCGAGCAGGTCGCCTGACCAGCATTCAGGCGAGGGGGCGGGGGAACGGATGCGGCAGCCACACCGTCACGTTCAACCCGCCGCCTCTGCGGGGCGTGAGCACGAGCGATCCGTCGTGCGTCTGGGCGATGCGCTGCACGATGGCGAGCCCGAGGCCCACGCCCGCGTGGTCATCGTCTCGCGTGCGGTCGGTGCCCCTCTGGAACGGTTCGGCCAGGGTCGCGACCCTATCCGCGGGCAGCGCCGCACCGGTGTTCTCGACCACGAGCGCGACCGCCTCGGGGAGCATATGAGTGCGGACGGTCACAGTGCCATCCGCGGGCAGATTGTGCACGATCGCGTTGTGCACGAGGTTGGTGATCAGCTGCTGCAGCAATGCGGGGGATCCGAGGACGTTCGCCGTGTCGCCGCCCACATCGAGGGTCACGCCGCGGCGCTCGGCGAGGGGCAGCAGTGTCTCGGCGGATTCCTCGGCCAGCAGCGAGAGATCGATCGGCTCGCGCGTGAACGTGCGGCGCTCGGCGCGGCTGAGCATCAGCAGCGCCTCGGTCAGCTCGATGGCCCGTGCATTGACCTCGTGCAGTCGGGCGATCAGGGCATCGACGTCGCGGTCGGGGTCGTTGCGGGCGACCTCGAGCATGGTCTGCGAGATCGCGAGCGGGGTGCGCAGCTCGTGCGAGGCGTTGGCGGCGAACCGCTGCTGCTCGGAGATGTGCGCCTCGAGCTGCTCGAGCATCGAGTCGAACACGTCGGCCAGGTCGCGGAACTCGTCGCGAGGTCCTTCGAGGGCGACGCGGTGCGACAGCGACCCTTGGGCTGCGAGCTGGGCCGCGCGCCCGATGCGGTCGAGGGGCGCCAGCATGCGCCCTGCGATGAGCCATCCGCCGCCCAGCCCCAGAGCGAGCAGCACCAGCATCATCACGATCGCGACCGGGACGAATGCGCGGATGAGGTCGGAGCGGTTCGGCACGAAGAAGTCGCTGATGATGTTCACGTCGGGCACATACCGCAGCAGGTAGAAGGCGACCGCGGCGAGCAGCCCGATTCCGGACACGACGACGACGCCCGCATAGCTCAGAGTGAGCTTCCAGCGGGCGCTCATGCCGCGGCGCCTGGTCGGGCGGATCCGGTCAGTCATCGGCATCCGTGCCGATGCGATAGCCGACGCCCGGCACGGTGAGGATCAGCCACGGCTCCCCGAGCCGCTTGCGCAGCGACGAGACGGTGATGCGCACGGCGTTCGTGAACGGGTCGGCGTTCTCGTCCCACGCGCGCTCGAGCAGCTGCTCGGCGCTCACGACACCGCCGCCCGCATCGACGAGCACTTCGAGCACGGCGAACTGCTTGCGGGTGAGGGCGACGTACCGTCCGTCGCGATAGACCTCGCGGCGGAACGGATCGAGCCGCAGCCCGTCGATCTCGAGCACGGGCGGACGCACGCGCTGACGACGGCGGTCGAGGGCACGCAGGCGCAGCACGAGCTCTCGCAGCTCGAACGGCTTGGTCAGGTAGTCGTCGGCCCCGATCTCGAAGCCCGTCTCCTTGTCGTCGAGCCGGTCGGCCGCGGTGAGCATGAGGATCGGGATGCCGCTGCCAGACGCCACGATCGAGCGGGCGACGTCGTCACCGGAGGGGCCGGGGATGTCGCGGTCGAGGACGGCCAGATCGTAGGAGTTGACGCTCAGGAGTTCGAGCGCCGTGTCGCCGTCTCCTGCGATGTCGGCGGCGATCGCCTCGAGGCGCAATCCGTCGCGCACGGCCTCGGCCAGGTACGGCTCGTCCTCGACGATCAGCACACGCACGGCACAGCTCTCATGTGCTCAGAGCTTACGCACCCGGGCATATCGGGAGCGTATGCAAAAGCGCATACGCCGTGGCAACAGGACTCTGAATTGACTGAGGGCATGAACACACGCACTGCCCTCAGTCGGCGCCGCCTCACCGCGATCATCGGTGTCGCGCTGCTCGCCGCCGCCATCGCCGGATCGGCCGTCATTATCGGCCAGCAGTCGCTGGCGTCGGCATCCGTCGCTCCTCAGCTCTCGGCTGCCTCTCTCACCGAGTCCGACGGCGTCATCCGCGAGGAGGGCGCGGTGTCGGTGTTCGACGAGGTGCCTGCCGTCACGAACCTCGACCCCGATCTGCTCGCGGCGGTGCGCTCCGCCGCGACCGCCGCCGAGCTCGATGGGGTGCGGGTGCACGTGAACAGCGGCTGGCGATCGGCGGCGTATCAGCAGGTGCTGCGGCAGGATGCCGTGATCGAATACGGCTCCGCGGAGGAGGCGGCCCGCTGGGTCGCGACCCCCGAGAACTCCGAGCACGTGTCGGGAGACGCGGTCGACCTCGGACCGGTCGCTGCGCAGGACTGGCTGTCGCGCCACGGCGCCGAGTTCGGGCTCTGCCAGATCTACGCGAACGAGCGCTGGCACTTCGAGCTGCGCCCGGCTGCGGTCGCCAACGGCTGCCCCCTCATGTACGACGACCCGACCGCCGACCCGAGGACCCAGCGATGAGCACGACACTGACGACCCCGCCCCTCACTCTCTCGCGCATGCATGCGCCCACTCTGCACACGATCCCCGCAGCCGTCGCGGCGAACATCGAGCGGATGCGGTCTGCGACCGACGCGCGCATCATGGCGGTCGTGAAAGCCGACGGCTACGGCCTCGGAGCCGTCACGGTCGCCCGCGCGGCGATCGACGCGGGCGCAGAGTGGCTGGGCGTGACGGATGCGGAGGATGCGGCCGAGCTGCGCCGGGCGGGCATCGAGGTGCCGATCCTCGCGTGGCTGAATCCCTCCGGCGTCGATGCGGCACGGGCGATCGCCGATCGCGTCGACATCGCCGTCGGATCGGTCGAGGAGCTGCGACAGCTCATCGCCGACGCCGCACCGCTCGCCGCGGGCCGCGTGCGAGTGCACCTGCATATGGACACCGGCATGACGCGGGGCGGAGTGCCCCTGGCGGACTGGGCGGAGCTGCTGCAGGTGGCGCGTACGGGCCGAGGGTGCGTGGAGGTCGTCGGGGTCATGGGACACCTGCCGCGCGCCGACGACGCCGACCCCGCTCTCAACGCCCCCGCGGTGCTGCGGATGCGTCAGGCCCGGGATGCCGTGCTGCGCGCCGGGTTCGGTCCGCTCCTTGTACACCTCGCCGCGACATCCGGCACGCTGACCGACGCGGCGACGCACTTCGACCTCGTGCGGGTCGGCGCGGGTCTCGTGGGCATCGATCCGTCCGAGACCGTGTCGTTGCACGGGGCGGCGCGATTGACGGCGTCCGTCGTGCACAGCAGCGTCGTGCCCGCAGGTACGGCGGTGGGCTACAGCGGCGCGTTCGTGACGGAGCGCACCAGCCGTCTGAGCGTGATCGGGGTCGGGTATGCCGACGGCATTCCGCGCGAGCTTCTGGCGGGGGCGAGCGTGGCGATCGACGGCACCCGCTGCCCGATCGTCGGACGGGTGTCGATGGATCAGATCGTCGTCGACACGGGCGATGCCATCGTGCCGCGGGGCGCCACCGCGGTCGTGTTCGGCCCCGAGGGCGGAGCGGTGCCGAGCGTGCAGGAGTGGGCGCGGTGGGCGGGGAGCATCCCCCACACGATCGTCACGGGTGTCGGCGCTCGGGTCGAGAGGGCGATCGCGTGAGGGTGCTCGTCATCGGAGGAGGGCAGAACGCCGAGCACGACGTCTCACTCGCCTCTGCCGCGGCGGTCGCCGAGGCATTGGGCGTCGGCGGATACGAGGTCGACACGGTGACGATCTCGCGCGACGGGATCTGGGAGGTGGCGGGCGTCTCGGAGGGTGCCACCGCCGCCTTCTCCCTGGCTCTCGCGATGCGGCTGCTCGCGGAGGCCGACGTCGTATTCCCCGCAGTGCATGGAGCACTCGGGGAAGACGGCGTGCTCGCGGCGCTGTGTGCGCTGGCGGGAGTTCGAGTGGTCGGATCGGGGCCTCGGGTCGGGGCTATCGGCATGGACAAGTGGGCGACGAAGCTCGTCGCCGAGGCAGCGGGGCTGCGCACTGCCCGCGGACGCCTGATCGATGCGGCGGACTGCGGGGACGCCGAGTTCGACGGCCCGGTGGTCGTCAAACCGGTGTCGGCGGGCTCGAGCTATGGCGTCTCGCTGGTGCGCGACGCGGATGAGCTCGGAGCTGCGCTGCAGGAGGCGGCGCGGTTCGACCGCCGCATCCTCGTCGAGGAGGTCGTGCAGGGACGCGAGATCGACGTCGCGGTGATCCGGGAGCCCAGCGGGGTGCGGTGGGCGGCTCCGCCGCTGGAGATCCACGCGTCAGGGCTCTTCGACACCGCCATGAAATACGACGGCAGCGCACGGTTCACGGTGCCGGCTCGGCTCTCGGAGGACGATGCGACCGCGCTCCGTCGGGCCGCCCTGACGATGTTCGATGCGCTCGGCTGCGCCGGCGTCGCCAGGATGGACTTCTTCCTCACGGCGGAGGGGCCGGTGCTGAACGAGATCAACACGATGCCGGGGCTGACCGCGGCATCGCAGGTCCCGCGCATGTTCGCGGCGGCCGACGTGTCATACGTCGACCTGGTGTCGCGCCTCGTGCGCGCCGCCGAGGTGCCGGGGCGGTGACCGCGCGCGTCGGCTGGCCTGATGTCGCGAAGGGCGTCTGCATCATCCTGGTGGTGCTGTGGCATGTGGTCACCAAACACGCGATCGAGGTCGAGGGGGCGGGGCCGATCACCGACGCCTGGGCGACGCTCAACGCCCAGCTGCTCCCATTGCGGATGCCGCTGTTCTTCCTGATCTCGGGGATGTTCGCCGGGAGCGCCGTGAATGCGCCGGCCGGGGTCTCGTGGCGTCGCCGCGCAGGGCGTCTCGCCGCGGTCTACGTCATCTGGGTCGTGATCCAGACGTTCGTGCTCGCGTGGACGCCGGACTTTGACACGGCGAGGGCCGAAAACGGATGGCAGCTGCTCGCGCAGCTCACCATCAGCCCGACGAACCTCTGGTACCTGCTGGCGCTCGCGGTGTATCTCCTGATCGCGCGCGTGGTTCGTCACGTGCCGACCGCGGTGGTGCTGCCCGTCGCGTTCGCGATCGCCGCGATCGCCGCCGCGGGACTCATCCCGGATCTGGGCAACCTGTGGCAGCTCGTGCAGAACCTTCTCTTCTTCCTTGCGGGCCTTCGGCTGAGGTCGAGCATCGAGCGCTTCGCCGCGGCATCCGGGCCCCTCCGCACTGTCATGCTCGGAGCGGCATATGTCGGCGCGGTCGGTGCCGTGGGGGTGCTGGGCATGCGGCAGTGGCCGGGCGTCTGGCCGATGCTCGCGATCGTCGCGGTCGCGTTCGGCGTCGCGGCGTGCTCTCTGCTCGACCGTCATGCGGGGGTGATCGCCCGCCCGCTGCGCCGGATCGGCCGGCGGACGCTGCCGATCTATGTGATCCATATGATCCCGCTGGCGCTGATCGACGGTGCCCTCCGAGGCTCGGGCTGGGTCGCGACCCCGGCGGTGGAGGTCGCCTGGCCGATCGTGCTCACGGCCGTCGTGATCGCGATCTGCCTCGCGGTGCACGCGGGGCTCGTGCGTGTGGGGCTCGGGGTGCTGTTCGATCCGCTGCTTCTCGTCGACCGCGTGGCTGCTGCCCGGACGGCTGGCTGATACCCCTGGCGGTTGAGGTCCGGGCGGCTGCGGTCGGGGCGGTTGAGGTCCGGACGGCTGGCTGAGCCCCGCCCGGCTGACTCCGCAGGCGGCAACGGTCAGCCAATCGGGCGAAAGTCAGCCATCCGAGCGAGTCAGAGTCGATCGACGCCCGTCACCGTGACGACAGCGGCGCCCTCCTCGTCGGAGGCGGCGAGGTCGACCGTGGCCGAGATGCCCCAGTCGTGGTCGCCGGCCGGGTCGTCGAGGATCTGACGCACGGTCCACTCGGTGGCGCCTTCTGTGAGGAGCAGCAGCTGCGAGCTGCGGGCGTTCGCGCCGGTGAGGATCTCGTCGTGATCCGCGAAGTATCCGTCGAGCGCGTCAGACCACGCATCCGCGCCGAACGACGGATCGAGCTCGGCGAGGGCGGTGACATCCTCGCGAGCCGCGAGCTGCACCCGGCGGAACAGCTCGTTGCGTACGAGGGTGCGGAACGCCCGCACGTTCGAGGTGAGGCGCTTGGGGGCCGGCGGGACGATCGGCTCCTCGTCGGGATCCTGCAGCACCCCGTTCACGAGCTCCTCCCACTCGTCGAGCAGACTCGAGTCGACCTGGCGCACGAGTTCGCCGAGCCATTCGATGAGGTCGCGCAGATCCTCGTCTTTCGCCTCTTCGGGAATCGTCTGCGAGGCCGCCCGATACGCGTCCGAGAGATAGCGCAGCACCACACCCTCGGAGCGCGCGATCTTGTAGAACGCGACATATTCTCCGAACGACATGGCTCGCTCGTACATGTCGCGCACGACGGACTTCGGATGCAGTTCGAAGTCGCGGATCCACGGCTGGGCCGCACTGAACGTCTCGAACGCGGCGCTCAGCAGCTCGTCGAGCGGCTTCGGATAGGTGATCTCCTCGAGCAGCTCCATACGCTCGTCGTACTCGATGCCCTCGCGCTTCATGACGGCGACGGCTTCGCCGCGCGCCTGGAACTCCTGCTGGCCGAGGATGGCGCGGGGGTCGTCGAGCGTCGATTCGACGATCGAGATCATGTCGAGGGCGTACGAGCCTGTGCCCGTGCCGGCCGAGGGATCGGGGTCGAGCAGGTCGAACGCCGCGAGGGCGAACGGCGACAGCGGCTGGTTCAGGGCGAAGTTCGGCTGCAGATCGACCGTGAGGCGGATCTCGCCGTCATCCGTCTGCTCGACGACGCCCGACTCGAGCAGTGTCCGGTAGATGCCGATGGCGCGCAGCGCGAGCTCACGCTGCCTCTTGCGAGGCTCGTGGTTGTCGTAGACGAGGGCCCGCATATTGCCGAAGACGTCGCCGCCGCGGCCGATCACGTTGAGCATCATGGCGCTCGTGATCTGCATGTGCGAGGTCAGCGTCTCGGGTTCGGCGTCGATCAGCTTGCGGAACGACGGCTCTCCCCACGAGACGAAGCCGTCGGGCGCTTTCTTGCGGACGATCTTGCGCTTCTTCTTCGGATCGTCGCCGGCCTTCTTGATCGCGGCGACGTTCTCGCTCTCGTGCTCGGGCGCCTGCGCGACGACCGTGCCGGCGGTGTCGAACCCCGCGCGTCCTGCACGCCCCGCGATCTGGTGGAACTCGCGGGCGCTGAGCTGCCGCATCCGGGTGCCGTCGAACTTGGTCAGGGCCGTCAGCAGCACCGTGCGGATGGGCACGTTGATGCCGACGCCGAGGGTGTCGGTGCCGCAGATCACGCGCAGCAGGCCGCGCTGGGCCAGCTGCTCGACGAGGCGCCGGTACTTCGGCAGCATCCCGGCATGGTGAACGCCGATGCCGGCCCGGAGGAACCTCGAGAGGGTCTTGCCGAAGGCTGTGGTGAATCGGAATCCGCCGATCAGGGCCGCGATCTCGTCGCGCTGCTCGCGCGTGGCGACCTTGGTGCTCGACAGCGCCTGCGCCCGTTCCATCGCCGCCGCCTGCGAGAAGTGCACGACGTAGATCGGGGCCTGGCCGGTGCCGAGCAGATCGTCGATCGTCTCGTGGATCGGCGTGGTCTCGTAGAAGTAGTGCAGCGGCACGGGACGCTCGACGCCCGTGACGGATGCCGTGTCGCGGCCTGTCCTGCGGGTGAGGTCGCTCGACAGCTGCGAGACATCGCCGAGCGTCGCGGACATCAGGATGAACTGCGCCTGTGGCAGCTCGAGCAGCGGCACCTGCCACGCCCACCCGCGGTCCGGGTCGGCGTAGAAGTGGAACTCGTCCATGACGACCTGGTGCACCGCGGCATCCGTGCCCTGGCGCAGTGCGAGGTTCGCGAGGATCTCCGCCGTGCAGCAGATGATCGGCGCATCGGGGTTGACCGACGAGTCGCCCGTGATCATGCCGACGTTCGAGGCGCCGAAGACGTCGACGAGCGCGAAGAACTTCTCACTCACCAGGGCCTTGATCGGAGCCGTGTAGAACGAGCGGCGGCCCTCGACGAGCGCGGCGAAGTGCGCCCCGACCGCGACGAGCGACTTGCCGGTGCCGGTGGGCGTCGAGAGGATCAGGTTGTTGCCCGAGACGATCTCGATGACAGCCTCGTCCTGCGCGGGGTAGAGACTGATGCCGGTCGACTCCGCCCACTCGACGAATGCCGTGTAGACGGCATCCGCATCGGATCCGTCGGTCAGCGTGGTGTGGTCGAGGATCGCAGGCATGGTCTGTCGATCATCCCACCTCCGGCACGGGCGAACCTCGTGCAGTACTCGGCAGGGAATCGTCCGATGCGGCCGAGACCACCGGATTCGAGCGGTCAGCACGATCTCATGCTGAATTGTGAACGCCTCAGACCGAGGTCGCGGCGCGCAGCGCGATGCGGATCATGTCGCCGAACGTCTGCTCGCGCTCCTGGGCGGTGGTCTGCTCGCCCGTGACGATGTGATCCGACACCGTGCAGATGGCCAGGGCGCGGCGCCCGTGGAACGCCGCGAGGGTGTACAGCCCTGCGGCCTCCATCTCGACGCCGAGTGCGCCGTGCTGCACGAACGGCTCGGTGAGCTCGGGGCGCGTGCTGTAGAACTGGTCGCTCGAGAACAGCAGGCCCACGTGCACGGCGGCGTCGAGGGGCTCGGCCTCGCTCGCCTCGACCGCGGCACGCAGCAGGCCGAAGTCCGCCACGGGCGCGTAGTCGAGACCGTGGAACCGCACCCGGTTGATCCCCGAATCGGTGCAGGCGCCGTTGGCGATGATGATGTCGCGCACCTTCAGCTTCTCGGTCAGAGCGCCGCACGAGCCGACGCGCACGATGGTCTGCACGTCGTACTCCTCGAACAGCTCGTTCGCGTAGATCGCCATCGACGGCTGGCCCATGCCCGAACCCTGTACAGACACGCGGTGGCCCTCCCAGGTGCCGGTGTAGCCCAGCATCCCGCGGGTCTCGGAGTACAGCTCGGCATCGTCGAGGAAGGTCTCGGCGATCCACTTCGCCCGCAGCGGGTCGCCCGGGAACAGGACGATGGGGGCGATCTGACCGGGCTCTGCGGCGATGTGCGTGCTCATGGATTCAGCGTACTGACGCCGCTGATGAGGACGCTCAGCCCTCGCGCCGCCGCACGATCTCGCCGATCCAGATCGGCGCGAACGGCGAGGTGCAGCCCGGTGCCGTCGGGTAGTCGGCGAGCACCTGCAGGCGCTCGCCGATCTCGAGCGCCCTCGCGCGCAGCTCGGGGTGGAAGATGCCGATGTTCGCGAGCGTCTCGTTCATCGACCACTGCAGGCGCTTCGGAGCATCCTGCAGATCGCGCTCGATCAAGTCGAGCAGGTGCTCGAGGTCGAGGCCGTCGGCGTCCTTCGCGACGCGCACGGTCGTGAGCGACCACGCCGCGGCGGCGACCGTCGGGTCGGAGTCGCCGAACCAGCGCAGGCGCAGCTCTTCGGCGAGCGGCGTCTTCTTGGCGACGTAGTTGACGAACCAGTCGTTGACCTTGGGCGCGTGCGTCTGCCGCAGCATCGCGTCGAGCTCGTCGGCGGTGAACTCGCGGGGCTTGCAGACGAGCAGGGCGAGCAGACGTGCACCGGTGTCGCCCGTCGCCCACAGCTCCTTCGCGAGGGGCTGATCGGTCTTGATGCGCTTGGCCACCCCGCGGAGCCGGCTGAGGTTCATGCCGTGGTCGTCGCCCCGCTTCTCGTTCGCGGCGCGCATCTTCGGATCCTCGATCGCGGCCAGCTCGGCCAGTGCTTCGGCGACGGTCATGTCGGACATGCCTCCAGGGTAGGCCTCGAGCCGCCGTGTCAAGGCCCGGGTCTGAGCGAGAGATCTCGACGTAGCCTCGCCCCCACGCAGCCCGAACGCCGACGAGAGGAACGCGCATGAGCAACGACAGCAACGACATCAGCACCGAGCAGTCGCCCGGACCCGAGGAGAACGACAATCTCGGAGCCGAGGACAACAAGGGCGAGCCGCCCACGGTGGTCCCGTCAGCGCCGGCTTCCGACGACGACGGCGACGTTCTTGCCGACGACCCCGACGACGACTGACACCGCGGTCGCGTTCACAACTCAGCATGAGTTCCGCGAAGGGCTCGAAATAGGGCCGAAACGGCACACCGACGTCAGTCTGTGCTGAGTTGTGAACGCGCGCTCGCGCTCACTCCTCCTCGACGAGCTCCCCGCGGATGCGCCGGAGGTCTTCCATCAGCGACCCGATCAGGATCCAGTGGGTCGACGACGGCGGCCGGATGACGAGCGGCGCCGTGAGCGCGGGGATCGCCGAGGTCAGGGTCTCGGGTTCGGGTGACACGTCCGCGATCTGCACGGCCAGCCGCACGTCGTGCCCCGCACGCCGCAGCTGCTCGGCGATCGCCGTGACGGCGGGCTCCTGGCCGATCGAGTCGTCGTAGTGGTCGAAGTACGCGCGGGTCATCCCGATGGTCTGCGTCACGATCGGCGACAGTCGTTCGAGCAGCGCCCGCATCTCGCGGAGCTCATCGCGGTGCGTCGAGCGACGCGGATTCAGGGTGAGCGACTCCTCGCCCGCCGCGATGGAGGCCTCAGCGGCATCCTTCATCGGGCGCAGCAGTCGGGCCTCGAGCATGAGCTCCTGCAGCTTCGCGGGCGTCTGCGGTTCGGGCAGCGAGTCGGCCAGGCGGTCGAGGCTCGCGGCGAGCTCTGCGCCGAGCAGTCCGAGGTCGCGGCGGGCGGGGGCGACCAGCACCGGCGGCACGATCAGCGCGTTCACGACGATGCCGATGACCACGCCGATCAGGGTCTCGAAGATGCGCGCGATCGCATAGTCGGGTGTCGAACCGAGGGCGAGCACGAGCATCGCCGAGATCGCGACCTGGTTGCCGGTGCCAGGGGTGGCACGGAACGCCCATGCGACGAGCATGGCCACGACGATCGCGAGCAGCACGATCCAGCTGGGCGAACCGAGCAGAAGGCCGAGCGCGACGGCGATCACGACGCCGACGATCACGCCGATGCTGCGCTCCAGCGCCTTCGACAGCGACTGGTTGACGCTGGGCTGCACGACCAGCAGTGCGGCGATCGCGGCGAACACGGGCAGCTGCCCCGGAACGACCCAGCCCGCGAGCAGCCACGCGGCGATCGTCGCTGCGGCGGACTTCACCACCTGCAGCAGGGGCGAGCGCTTCGAGGCGCGGATCGCGGCATGGATGCGCATGTACTCAAAGCTACTCGCGCGCATGCTCGGTCGCGGCGCCCTCGATGTCAACCCCATCGCGCATCCCAGGCGCATGCAGCGGAATGGGATCACAACGAACGACGAGCAGTGAGGAGCATCACATGGTGCAGATCATCGAGACCATCGACGTCCACGTTCCGATCGACGTCGCCTACAACCAGTGGACCCAGTTCGAGAGCTTCCCCGAGTTCCTCGACGAGGTCGAGTCCATCGTCCAGATCGACGACACCCACAACCGCTGGACCGTGAAGGTGGGCGGCGCGACGCGTGAGTTCGACGCCGAGATCACCGAGCAGCATCCTGATGAGCGGGTGGCGTGGAAGAGCGTCGGCGGCGACACGGAGCATGCCGGTGTCGTGACGTTCCACAAGATCGAGGACCTCACGACCCGCGTGACCGTGCAGATCGACTGGGAGCCCGAAGGCTTCCTCGAGAAGGTCGGCTCCCTCGTGGGCGCAGGCTCGCACGCGGTGAAGAAGGACCTGAAGAACTTCAAGGAGTTCATGGAGAAGCGCGGTGCCGAGACCGGTGCGTGGCGCGGTGACGTAGACGCCTGACACACCCAGGTGAGAGGCCCGAACGGCGGTAGTCCCCGCTGTCGTTCGGGCCTCGTGCTGTGCGCCGGGGCGGTCGGGGGCGCAAAGATAGGGCATCCTCCCGATGTCGGCGGGGCACCTCAGAGCGGAGCGTAGGGACATCCCAACCGAGGAGATGTCATGTACGAGCACCCCTATCTCGCCTACACGGTGACCGAGTACGAGCAGGAGCGGATCCAGCAGGCGGCCGAGCGCCGTCGCTTCATCGCCGAGCACGCCGACCAGATCGTCCCCCGCGCCGCAGGCCCGGTCCGACGAGCAGGACAGCGGATGCTGCGCGCCATCACCGGTGCCCGCACCGCCACGACGGATGCCTCCGCACCCGCCGACCGCCGGGCCGCCGCAGGGTGCGAACCGGTCGCAGCCCGGTGAGCGCTGCTCTGCCGACGGCAGACGCGTGGAGCGCCCTGAATGTCGGACGGGGGTGGGACGATGAATCCATGCCCCCGTCCGCTCCCAGCGCCGCGATGGTCGGCCGCGACGCCGAGCTCGCGATCGTGCGCGGGTTCTTCGACCAGGTGGTCGAGGGAGTCCCGGTCGCCGTTCTGGTCGAGGGCGAGGCGGGCATCGGCAAGTCGCGCCTGCTGCGCGAGTTCGGAGCCGAGGTGGCGAACCGCGCCGACGTCCACGTCGGCTGGTGCCTCGACCTCGGGGCATCGCGCACGCCGTTCGGACCGCTGACCGGCATCCTTCGCTCGATCGTCGCGCTCATGGGCGCCGATCGCGTGCGCGACCAGCTCGGCGTCGGTGTCGAGGCGCTGGGCATGCTGCTGCCCGAGCTCAATCCGACCGACCGGTCGCAGACCAGCCCCGATCGCCTGCGCGACGCGATCGCGTCGCTCATCGAGGCCGCCGCAGAGCTCGCTCCGCAGGTGCTGGTCGTCGAAGACCTGCACTGGGCCGACGAGTCGACCCTCGCGCTCCTCTCCTTCCTGCTCCGCACGCTGGCACGGGGCCGCATCCTGCTCGTCCTCACCTGCCGCACCGACGACGTGCGCCGGGGCGATGCCGTGAGCCGGTTCATCGGCGAGTCCACCCGTGCGCGCCTTCTCGAGCGGGTCACGGTCGAGAGGCTCGACACGGAATCCGTGCGACAGCTCGCCGAGTCGATCACCGGAGAGCCGCTCAGCGACACCGCGCTCGAGCGCATCCAGGAGCGGGCAGAGGGCGTGCCGTTCTTCGTCGAGGAGATCGCCGGCTGCTCGACAGGTCCTCTCCCCGGCAGCCTCCGAGACCTCCTGCTCGCCCGATTCGACCGGCTCGGCGACGATGCGAGGCGCGTCGTGCACGTCGTGTCGGGCGCCGAGCGTCCGCTCACGCATCCGCTCGTCACTCGGCTCGCCGGCCTTCCGGAGGCGCGACTCGACGAGGGGATCCGCGAGGCGACGCTCAGCGGCATCCTCGTCGTGGTCGACGACGACTACCGATTCCGGCATGCGCTGCTGCGCGAAGCCGTGCACGACGACCTGCTTCCCGGTGAGCGCGCTCGCCTGCACAGGGCGTACGCCGAGACGCTCGAAGAGAACGGCACCGGCACCGACAGCGGAGATCCCGCCGCGCTCGCCTACCACTGGCAGCTCGCGCAAGACGACCGTCGTGCGCTCGCCGCAGCCGTCACCGCGATGCTCGACGCCAAGTCGCGATTCGCCTTCGCGAGCGCCGCCCGATTCGGCGAGCTCGCCCTCGATCTGTGGATCCAGGTTCCCGACGCCGAGAGCGTCGTCGACATCGAGCGCTTCGAGCTGCTGCGCACCCTCGGCTCGGTGCTGCGCAACGCCGGAGACGGCGAGAGGGCGCTGGCCGTGGTCAACGTCGCCCTCGACGAGGTCGATCCCGCGACGGTCGATCCGCGCACGTACGCGAGGCTCCTGCGCGACAAGGCGTACTACCTGATGAATCTCGGGCGCGAAGGCTCGATCGCGCTGCTTCATGAGTCGCTCGAGGTGCTCGACGGCAGGGTCGACGACGATCGGCTCCGCGCATCGATCCTCAATCAGCTGGCGAGCAGATACATGATCGCGGGGCATCTCGATCAGGCGATCATGCTGGCGACCGAGGCCGGAGAGTGTGCGGTTCGCGCCGGGTCAGATGACGAGGCGTCGATCGCCGCGAACGTCCGGGGCGGCGCCCGCGCTCACCTCGGCGATCTCGAGGCCGGGCACCGCGAGTACGCACTCGCCCTGCGGCTGGCGAAGGGCACGAACGCCGAGATGCGGTATCGGGTGAACTACTCCGATCTGCTGGGGCTGCTCGGGCGCTACCGCGACGCGGTGCAGGTCGCTGAAGACGGCCTCGCCCCGGCGCGGGCGTTCGGCGTCGAGCGCACGACCGGTGCGCTGATGACGCAGAACATGGCGGTGCCCCTTCTCGAGATGGGTGAGATCGACCGCGTCGAGGGGATGCTGGCGCGCGAGCTCGCGCAGCGGACGCTGCGCATCTCACACATGTACTCCACGATGACGCGGGTCCGCGTGCTGTCGTGGCGAGGTCGGCATGAGCAGGCGGCCGAGATACTGCGCGAATGGCATCCGTCGTTCGAAGAGACCGGACGCGTCGAACGGCAGATCTGGTACGACGAGGTCATGATGCGCGTCGCCGTCGCCGAAGGGCGGGGCGATCACGCGCGAGCGCTCGCCGAAGTGAGAGCGATGCTGGCGGACGCCGGCCCCGTGTTCCTCCACCAGCGCCGTCTTCTCCTTGAAGCCTCGTGGTTGATCGCCGAGCTCCGGGCATCGGGCGTCGATGTCGCAGAGGCCATCGGCGACGTGCGGGGAGCGTGGCTCGCGCAGCCCGCCCCGTTGCAGGGCGACCGGTGGGGGATGATCCTCGAAGCGCTGCTCTCGACGTCGACCCCGTCGATGCGGGCTGCCGTCGACCTCGCCGACGACGACGACGTGCCCGTGACGTTCCGGGTGACGACACGACTCGAGCTCGCTCGGCTGCTCGTCGACGCGGGCGAGCGCGCCGAGGCCGCCGCCGTGCTCGCCCACGCCCTCGGTGAAGCCGAACGGCTCGGGCATGTTCCGCTCATGCAGACCGTCGGGGCGTTCGCCTCCGCGTCTGGCCTCGCTGCAGCATCCGATTCGTCCCGTGCTGTCGCGGAATCCGATCCGCTCACCGCTCGGGAGAGACAGGTTCTCGAACTGATCGTCGAGGGTCTCAGCAACCGACAGATCGGTGAGCGGCTCTTCATCAGCGTGAAGACCGTGAGCGTCCACGTATCGGCCGTACTGCGAAAGCTCGGTGTCAGCACGCGCACAGAAGCGGCCGTCCTGCAGCAGAAGTCGGGGTTCGGAGCCAGCGGTCAGCCTGCCGTGGTACGTTGAGGACGCGCGTATGTCGGACGTTCCGTCACGGCGCGGGCCGCGCAAGCGGCCGTTTGAAAACAGAAAGTAGAAAACACATGGCCACTGGCACTGTGAAATGGTTCAACGCGGAAAAGGGCTTCGGCTTCATCGCTCCCGATGACGGCACGGACGACCTTTTCGCCCACTACTCGGCAATCGCCGGCTCCGGTTTCAAGGAGCTCCGCGAGAACCAGAAGGTCGAATTCGACGCTGAGCGTGGCCCCAAGGGCATGCAGGCGGCGAACATCCGCGCTCTCTGAGCGCGCGCTGACTTCCTGAAGCCGGTCGGATCCTCACGGATCCGGCCGGCTTTCTGCATTCCCGGGGGCCTCGCGCGGATGCCGGTTCGAGGGCCGGTGCGGGGTCAGTTCCGCATCCGGATGCTGTGCGGGGTCGATTCCGCATCCGATTCGCCCGTCCGCGATGCGTAATTGACCCCGCTCGCCCGTCCATGTCCGGAGGCGGAGGCGGCGGCGAGGGCTCACCGCTCAGCGGGCGCGGTTCCATTCGGTTCACTGGGCTCCGTGCCGTCGGGCGCCGCATCGAGCAGGAGGTCGCCCAGGATCGTGTCGCCGATGCGCTCGCGAGCCGCGGGAAAAGCGCTGCACCGATCGATCAGGGCACGCAGCACTCGAGGATCTGTGGCCTGGCTCCTGAACGGGAACGACGGCTCGGTGCCGTCGGAGAGCACGAGTACGAGGTGCGATTCGGTGCCGGTCGTCAGCATGATGTCGTCCCACTCGATCAGGCGTGCCCTGCGCACCGGCGAGGAGATGTGCACGCCCTCGGCGTCGAGTCGGAGGTCGCTCGAGGTCACGGCGCCGATCAGACGCCACGCGGCGTAGACGAAGCAGCCGATGGCGATGAGGAGGAATCCGGCGGAGCGACTGCCCGGAACCCCTCCCGGGAAGTCGAGGGCGAGAAAGTACGCGGCGCCGGTCGCCGCGGTGACGAGCAGTAGGGCGAGGCACCAGATCATGACGCGTCGCCGGGAGCGGGCGATGATCGTGCCGGTCGAGGTGAGCACATCCACGCCGCCGGGGCGGTGCGAGGGGCGCGCGATGCCGACGACCAGCGCCGCTGTCGCGATCAACCCGATCACGAGTGCTGCGCCGAACGGGTTGTCGCCGGCCGCGATGATCAGGGCGGCCCCGGCGAAGAGGAGTACCAGGATCGACAGCTTCACGACGTCGATCGCCCGGCGGCGGGCAACGCCTGCGTACTGACTCAGCGTGGTCCGACGCCGTCGACGGTCAGCCACTGTGGCTCTGACGCGCAGAGGCCGCGTATTCCATGAGTTCCCCCTCAGGCTCGGATCGAGGGTAGCGCCACATTCGTCGGCGTCGCGACCTCGGGGCGATATGCCGCCCTCAGGGGCTCCTCGAGATGAGGCTCACCTAACTTTCTGTTAGATTAGGCCAGGCTTACCAAAGCCTGGCGCCTCTCTGCGCCGCACCCCCCTCATCCCAACCCGAAGGGAACGCCTGTGCGCACCTCTCGTCTCATCGCCGCCGGTGTCGCCGCGGCCCTCGCCGTCGGCCTCACGGCCTGCGCGACTCCGTCGACCGGCTCCGACTCCGCCGGCGGCAACCCCGCCGATGACAGCGCCTTCCCCGTCACGATCGAGCACGCGTACGGCGAGACCACCATCGAGTCCAAGCCCGAGCGCGTCGCGACGATCGCCTGGGCGAACCACGAGGTTCCCCTCGCGCTCGGCATCGTTCCCGTCGGCATGAGCAAGGCCACGTGGGGAGACGACGACGACAACGGCATCCTGCCCTGGGTCGAGGAGAAGCTCGACGAACTCGGCGGCGAAGAGCCCGTGCTGTTCGACGAGTCCGACGGCATCGACTACGAGGCCGTCGCCGACACGGAGCCCGACGTGATCCTCGCGTCCTACTCCGGCCTGACGCAGGAGGAGTACGACACCCTCTCGAAGATCGCTCCGGTCGTCGCGTACCCCGAGGTCAAGTGGGGAACGCCGGTCGACGAGATGATCGAGATGAATTCGAAGGCGCTCGGTCTCGAGGCCGAGGGCGAGGCATTGATCGAGGACCTGCACGCAGACGCCGAGGCCGCTCTCGAAGCGAACAGCGCGCTCAAGGACAAGAAGGTCCTCTTCGCCTACATCGACCCGAGCGACCTGAGCCAGGTCGGCTACTACACCGCGATCGACACGCGCCCCGGTTACCTGCACGACGACCTGGGGCTTCCGCTCCCGTCCGTCGTCGAGGAGAACGCCGACAGCGACCAGTTCTATCTGACCGTGAGCTCCGAAGAGGCCGACAAGTTCAATGACGTCGACGTCTTCGTGACCTACGGCGACGAGTCGCTCATCGCGACGCTGCAGGCCGACCCGCTGCTGTCGAAGATCCCGGCCATCGCCGAGGGCCGCATCGCGATCCTTCCGGATGCCACTCCGATCGCCGCCTCCGCGAACCCCTCGCCGCTGTCGATCCCGTGGGGTCTCTCCGACTACCTCGCACTGCTGGCGGCACCGCTCGCCGCGAAGTGACCTTCAGCGTCATTCTCGCGCACTGAATTCCCGTGACCGCCGTCACCATTCCCACGCCGGGCACCGCAGACCTGCGGCGCCCGGCGTGGGCGCGCTCGCTCTGGCTGCTCGTCGGCCTCGGAGTGCTGCTCGTGCTCTGCATCCTGTCGATCTGCTTCGGAGTGCGCGCCGTCAGCATCGACGACATCTTCGCCGCCCTTGCGGGGCAGGATGACACTCTGGCCCAGGCCGCGATCATCAAGCGCCTCCCGCGCACGGTGCTCGCTCTCCTCGTCGGGGCCGCTCTCGCGCTCTCGGGCGCCACGATGCAGGCGGTCACCCGCAACCCGATCGCCGATCCCGGCATCCTCGGCGTCTCGAACGGCGCCTCGCTCGCCGTCGTCTTCGGCCTCGCCTTCCTCGGCCTCACCGACGCCTACAGCCAGATGGCGTTCGCGATCATCGGGGCCGCCCTCGCGGCGGCTTTCGTCTACACCGTCGGCTCGCTCGGACGCGGTGGCGCGACACCCCTCAAGCTCGCTCTCGCGGGAGCCGCCACGTCGGCGGCCTTCGCCTCGCTCATCAGCGCCGTCATGCTGCCGCGCGTCGATCTGCTGCAGGCGTTCCAGTCCTGGCAGATCGGCGGGGTCGGCGGCGCCGAGTGGCCGCGCATCGCGATCACCGCTCCCGTGCTCGCCCTCGGCGCGCTGATCTGCTTCGCGAGCGCCCGCGGCATGAACTCCCTCGCGCTCGGCGACGACATGGCCAAGGGTCTCGGCGAGCACGTCTTCCGCACACGTCTCATGTCGGCGCTCGGCGCTGTGATCCTCGCCGGCGCGGCCACCGCGATAGCCGGCCCCATCGGCTTCGTCGGTCTCGTCATTCCGCACGTCTGCCGGATGCTGGTCGGCACCGACCACCGCTGGCTGCTGCCGTTCTCGGCCACGGCCGGTGCCGCACTGCTGCTCGCGAGCGACATCGTCGGCCGCGTGATCGCTCCCTCGTCGGAGGAGATCCAGGTCGGCATCATCACCGCGATCATCGGCGCCCCGTTCTTCATCTGGATCGTCCGCCGTCAGAAGGTGCGTGAACTGTGAGCACCATCGACCGGGCTGCGGCCCAGACTCCTGCGGCATCCGAGCGCACTCACGACGCCGTCGCCGCGATCATCGCTGGGCGCCGTTCGCGCCACCGTCGCCACGCTGTCGCAACCATCGTGCTCGGCGTGATGCTCGTGGTGCTGTTCGCCGTCGCCCTGATGATCGGCAACACGTTCTATCCGCTCGACGAGGTGATCCGCGTCATCCTCGGCGAGACCGTGCCGGGCGCCTCGTTCACGGTGGGCGAGCTGCGGCTTCCTCGGGCGGTACTCGCGATCCTCGCCGGCTTCGCGTTCGGCATCGCGGGCGTCTCGTTCCAGACGCTGCTCCGCAACCCGCTCGCGTCTCCCGACATCATCGGCATCTCGAACGGCGCCGGCGCCGCTGCGGTGTTCGGCATCGTGGTGCTGTCGCTGAACGGCCCGGTGGTCTCGCTCCTGGCTCTCGTCGGCGCGATCGCGACCGCGGGCATCATCTACCTGCTGTCGATCAAGAACGGCTTCGCGGGCACGAGACTGATCCTGATCGGCATCGGCGTCGCGGCGATGCTGCAGAGCGTCATCTCGTACATGCTGTCGCGCGCAGCGAGCTGGGACATCCAGACCGCGATGCAGTGGCTCACCGGAAGCCTGAACAATGCCTCGTGGGAGCGCGTCATGCCCCTTGCGATCGCCGCGGCCGTCATCATGCCGCTGCTGCTCTCGCAGGGGCGCGCGCTCGGTGCGATGCAGCTCGGCGACGATTCGGCGTCCGGTCTCGGCGTGCGGGTCAACACCACCCGCCTGCTGTTCATCCTGGGTGCCGTCGCCCTGCTCGCCTTCGCGACCGCCGCGTGCGGCCCCATCGCGTTCGTCGCGTTCATGGCCGGTCCCATCGCGGCCCGCATCACCGGCCCGGGTGCGAACCTGCTGCTTCCGAGCGCGTTCGTCGGTGCCGTGCTGGTGCTCGGCGGCGATCTGCTCGGTCAGTTCGCGTTCGGGGATCGCTACCCGGTCGGCGTGATCACCGGTGTGCTCGGCGCTCCCTATCTCATCTTCCTGCTCATCCGCACCAACCGCTCGGGAGGCTCACTGTGACCGAGGCGCACACTCTGACGGCCGAGTCCGTCACGCTCGCCTACGGCGACCGCACGATCATCGACGGCCTCGATCTCGCGATCGCCCCCGGCAAGATCACGACGATCGTCGGAGCCAACGGATGCGGCAAGTCGACGCTGCTGCGCTCGCTCGCGCGTCTGCTCTCGCCGACCGCAGGCCAGATCGTGCTCGACGGGAAGTCGGTGCATGCGCGCCCCACCAAGGAGGTCGCGCGCATCCTCGGCCTGCTGCCGCAGTCGCCGGTCGCGCCCGAGGGCATCGCCGTCGCCGACCTCGTGGGTCGTGGCCGGCATCCGCACCAGAAGATGCTCGCCCGCTGGAGCGCCCACGACTACGAGATCGTGGCGGACGCCCTCGAGGCGACCGGAACCACCGACCTCGCCGACCGCAGCGTCGACGAGCTCTCGGGTGGCCAGCGTCAGCGCGTGTGGATCGCGATGGCACTCGCGCAGGAGACCGACATCCTGCTGCTCGACGAGCCGACCACGTTCCTCGACGTCGCGCACCAGGTCGAGGTGCTCGACCTGCTCACCGACCTGAGCGTCTCGCGCGGCACCACGATCGTCATGGTGCTGCACGACCTCAACCTCGCCGCGCGGTATTCCGACGAGCTCGTCGCGATGAAGGAGGGCAGGGTGCACGCCACCGGCGCTCCGCAGGATGTCGTGACCGCCCAGCTCGTCGAAGAGGTCTTCGACCTCGCGAACCAGATCACCATCGACCCGGTATCGGGAAAGCCGATGGTCACCCCGATCGGAAGGCATCATGTCCGCTGAGACGACGACCGAACGCCCCACCTACGTGCTGGCCCGCGCCGAGGTGCGCGCGGTCGAACGGGTGTCGCCGAACTTCGTGCGCGTCACGTTCGGCGGTGACGACCTCTTCGAGTTCGGCACGCCAGGTGACGTCTTCGACTCTCGGATCAAGATCGTGTTCCCGCCAGCATCCGGCATCCTTCCCGAACTCGACCGCGAGACCGACGACTGGTGGGGGTCGTTCCTCGCCGTGCCCGAGGACGAGCGCGGATCCATGCGCACCTACTCGGTGCGCGAGCTTCGCGTGACGGATGCCGGCACCGAGCTCGACGTCGATTTCGTGCTGCACCTGGCGCCGGGACTCACGGGCCCCGCGTCGAGGTGGGCCGATGCAGCCGCCGCCGGCCAGGAGCTGTTCATCGTCGGACCGCGTCGCGGGGTCGCCGCAGCGGCTCACGGCGGTGCCGAGTACGAACCCGGCACCGCGACGTCGGTCGTTCTCGCCGGTGACGAGACGGCGGCTCCTGCGATCGCCCGCATCCTCGAAGACGCCCCGAGCGACCTCCGAGGCTGCGCGTTCATCGAGGTGCCGACTCCTGCCGACATCCTGCGCATCGACGCTCCCGCCGGCGTCGAGGTGCACTGGCTGCCCCGAGACGCGGGCGAGCCCCACGGTGTGCGCCTCATCCCCGCCGTGCTCGAGTATCTCGGCGATGCGGACGCCGCCGACGAGATCGACGTGAAGGACATCGAGTCCGAGGACCTGCTCTGGGAGACGCCCGACTACTCGGGACTCGGCGAGGAGATCGCCGCGGCGGATGCTCCGGCCGAGCGCTATTTCTGGATCGCCGGCGAGAGCGGCGTCGTCACCACGCTGCGCCGTCACCTGGTCAAGGACCTCGGCATCGACCGCTCGCAGGTCGCGTTCATGGGCTACTGGCGTCGCGGCGTCGCCATGCGCGGCTGAGCGTCGGTGAGCTACTCGGCGTAGACGTTGTCCGAGACGCGGGTCATGCCTTCGGGGGCGGGCCAATCGTCAGCCCGGAACTCGAATGTGAGACCGGAGCCGCTGATCCTCGTCGGCAGGCCGCCGCATCCGACCATCCAGTCGTCGTCCGGGTCGGTGATGGCCACGATGCAGACCGGTGAATCCGAGCCCTTCGTGACCCAGAGCGACACACCCTCATACTCTCCGACGTAGTGGCTCGACTCGACATCGACCGACCCATAGGAATCATCCTCGAGCGGGGGCAGCTCGTCTTCAGCCTCTCGCTCGGTCTCGAAGACGGACAGGGTCGTCGCCGATAGGCCGCACCCCGACAGCAGGGTGACAGCGGTCAGCCCGAGCGCGAGAACGGCGAGTCGTGAGCGATGGCGCATCGCCCCATACTGTCGGACTGCGGCATTGGATGGCGAGTTCGGCTACGCCGGCCAGCCCGAGGCCTTCGCCGTTCCGCGTCGCCGAGCATGCGCGGTGTGCAGGATCTCCATCTCACGCGACAGTCTGATCCCGATCGACCTCGCCCTGACGTTCGGGAGAGCGAGGTCGATCCCAGTCGGGCAGGGTCATCGCCCCCAGCCGCTGTATACGTTCGTCCAGTCGGTACCGATCTGGTTGTAGCCGACGATGTCGCTGCCCACGGGGGTGTCGATGTTCTTGTCGATGTACAGCCGTGCCTCTCCACTCGCCAGAGTGCCGATCCATGGCGAGACCTGCGATGACCTCTGCTGAGTGAGATCCCAGCAGGAGCCCACCGTGAGCGACGACAGGATCTCCCATGTGGAGGGGCGGATGTCGATGCGTGTACCGGTGTTCGTCGGGTTCCCGTTCGGGATCGTGTACTCGACGAGCTGTCCGGTGGCGAGCGTGGCAAGCAGCACATGGGCAGGTTGGCCATTCGGCAGAACCGTGAGGTGGAGGAATGTCAGGTTCTTCACTCCTGCCCACCCGGAGCTCACGAAAGTGGTGTTCTGCATGTTCTCGGCTCCCGCTGGCACCGTGTAGCGGTACAGCGAGCCGTTGTCATGAATCGCGTATACATATGCGCCCGGTGTCCCTGACACCGCTGGCACGGCTGCGAGCAATCGCACCGGCGCCCATGTCGAGTTGACGAGCTTCTTCTCGATCGTGCCGTCGATGTTCTGCCCGATGACGTACAGATCTCCCTTGACCGATGTGGCGTAGTAGTCGCGGCCGGAGTCTCCCAGCGCGTTCTCGTCGCTCGCGGATTCCTTCTTGGCGACGGCCCGCGGAGTGAAGCCCAAGGACTGCGATGAGTAGATCTCCGTGTCAACGGATGCCCGGCCCGCGTCGCTCTTGTATCGACGAGTAACGATCTGCTGGTTCGCGTTCACCGAGGTCACCGCCACCGTGCAGGACAGGTTGGACGGCAGTGCCGTCACTGGCACCGAGGCCGTGCTCGTCTCCGTCGGGCTGCTGGTCGCGGCGAGCGAGGGAATGGCACCCCCGGTCAGCACCAGGACGGCGGCAAGCGTAACCGCCGCATGTGCGAGGCGTGGTCGTCTGTCGTTCATGTTCTCCCCCTGTATCCTCGCGTCCAGCGACGCGCAGCTCGTATGAGCATGGAGAGTCTACTGATGCGCCGGCACCGTCGCCGCGAGCATCGGCCGGCGATCGTAGATGTGTGAGAGAAGGTAAGAGAGACCCGCCTCACGCGCTCTCGCGCACCACGAGCTCGGTGTCGAGGATGACCGAGCGGGGCGATGCTCCGGCGATGACCTCGAGCAGCACGGCGACCATCTGCGCGCTGATCTGATCCCACGGCTGACGCATGGTCGTGATCGGCGGTTCGTGGGTGGCCGCGAGGCCCGAGTCGTCGAACCCGGCGATCGCGATGTCCTCCGGCACGCGACGTCCGGCGCGGCGGGCGGCGGCGATGGCTCCGGCGGCCATCCGGTCGGAGGCCGCGAACACGGCGTCGACGTCGTGCTCGAGCATCCTCGTCATGGCGGCCTGCCCTGATTCATACGAGTAGTCGCCCACCTCGACCAGCGCCTCGTCGTACAAGGCGCCGAGCTCTTCGCGGAAGCCGACGAGTCGGTAGCGCCCGCCGGGGGTGTCGTCGGGGCCGGTGATCATGCCGATGCGGCGGTGTCCCTGTGCCATGAGGTGCGCGGCCATCGTGCGGGCCGAGGCGACCTCGTCGACGGAGATCGTCGAGAGCTCGCGTTCGTGCCCGAGGGGCAGACCGCAGCAGACGGTGGGGATGCCGACCTCGATCAGCTGGTCGAGCAGCGGGTCGGACTCATGCGATGAGATCAGCATGACGCCGTCGACGTGCCCGGCGCTGAGGAACTGGGCGACGCTCTCGCGCTCGGCGGGGGTTCCGGCCACCAGAAGCACCAGGGTCATGGCCCGTTGGGCGAGAGCTTCGGCGGCGCCGCGCAGCAGCAGCGCGAAGGTCGGGTCGTCGAACAGGAGCTGCTGCGGCTCGGTCAGCAGGAAGGCGAGAGACCCGGCGCGGCCGGTGGCGAGACTGCGCGCGTGATGGTTCGCCGTGTAGCCGGTGGCGAGGATCGCCTCTTCGACGGCCTGCCTGGCATCGGGGGACACCCAGTGCCCGCCGTTGATCACGCGCGAGACAGTGCTGCGGGACACCCCCGCCTGCGCCGCGATCTGGCGGATCGTCGGCTTGCGCTTCGCGCTGACATCACTCATCGCCTGTGACTCTACCCACAGCATCTCGTCCAGCGGTAGTCAAAGCTGGGACCGGTCTCAGTTCGGTAACGGCGGTTGTGATCCCGAACGGATCTGGGGTAGAACTGAGACCGGTCCCAGTCCAGTTCTGAGGAACAACCTGAGACCGGTCCCAGTCGAATGAGTGACAGCACCCCGGGACACGCACCACGACCGCACCGACCCGATGGAGTGCCGATGACCTCCCCTCACGCCTGGCCCGCACTGAGCGGAATCGCCTATGGCGGCGACTACAACCCCGAGCAGTGGTCGCCCGAGACGTGGCGCGAAGACGTCATCCTGATGCGCGATGCCGGGGTCAACCTGGTCAGCGTCGGCATCTTCTCGTGGGCGCTCATCGAGGTCGCCGAGGGCGAGTTCGACTTCGCCTGGCTCGACGAGCTGCTCGACCTGCTGCACGCGAACGACATCAAGGTCGACCTGGGCACGCCCACGGCATCGCCGCCCGCCTGGTTCTTCGCGAACCACCCGGACGCCCACGTGATCGACCGCGAGGGTCGCACCATGGGCTTCGGCTCGCGCGGCATGGCCTCGCACTCGTCGCCGGCCTACCGCGAGGCGATCGTGCGGATCGCGGATGCTCTCGCGGCGCGCTATGCGCAGCATCCGGCCGTCGTGCTGTGGCACGTGCACAACGAGTACGGCGTTCCCGTCGGTGAGGACTACTCGCCGAACGCGGTCGCCGCCTTCAGGCTCTGGCTCCAGGAGAAGTACGGCTCGCTTGATGCGCTGAACAGCGCGTGGGGCACCGCCTTCTGGGGTCAGCACTACTCGGCGTGGGAGCACGTCGGAGCGCCCGCCATCGCCCCGAGCGTCGTGAACCCGGCTCAGCGCCTCGACTTCGCGCGCTTCACCGATCACCAGCTGCGCGCGTGCTTCATCGCCGAGCGCGATGCGATCCGCGCGCACGCCACGCAGCCCGTCACGACGAACTTCATGGCCAACCAGAGCTGGACCACAGACCTGTGGGCCTGGGGCCGCGAGGTCGACATCGTCTCAGACGACCACTACCTGTGGGCCGCCGACGAAGACGCGCACATCGGTCTGGCGATCGCGGCCGACCTCAGCCGCTCGGTCGGCGGGGGCAAGCCGTGGATCCTCATGGAGCACTCGACCTCGGCCGTCAACTGGCAGCCGCGCAACATCGCCAAGCGTCGCGGCGAGATGAAGCGCAACTCCTTCACGCACCTCGGCCGCGGGGCCGACGGCATCCTGTTCTTCCAGTGGCGAGCGGGTCGCTCGGGTGCTGAGAAGTTCCACTCCGCGATGCTGCCGCACGCGGGCACCGAGTCGCGGGTCTTCCGTGAGGTCGTCGATCTCGGTGCCGCGCTCGGCCGCCTGGGCGAGGTGCAGGGCGCCGCGGTCAAGGCCGACGTCGCGATCCTCTGGGACTTCGAGTCGTTCTGGGCGCAGGACCTCGAGTGGCGCCCCTCCGAAGACGTCACGCACGCGGCCCAGGTGCGCCGCTTCTACGAGCAGCTCTGGCGAGACGGCATCACGGTCGACTTCGCCCTGCCGGGTCAGGACCTCTCGGGCTACCGCCTGGTCGTCGCCCCGGCGCAGTACCTGCTCAGCACTGCGGACGCCGCGAACCTCACCTCCTACGTCAAGGAGGGCGGCACGCTGCTCGTGTCGTTCTTCTCGGCCATCGTCGACGAGAACGACGCCGTGCACGCCGGCGGATTCGTCGCCCCGCTGCGTGACGCGCTCGGCCTCACGGTCGAGGAGTTCCTGCCCCTTCGCGAGGGAGAGAGCCACGGCCTCGACTGGGTCGACCACGAGGGCATCGTCGCCGATGTCTGGCAGGAGGACATCGCGCTCGAAGGGGCCGAAGTCATCGCGAACTTCTCGGGTGGACCCGGTGAGGGCGAGCCCGCGATCACGCGTCACCGTCACGGAGCGGGCACCGGCTGGTACGTCGGCACCCGGCTGGATGGGGCGGGAATGCGCGCGCTCCTCCACGAGGTCTACGCGGATGCCGACATCGCACCGTCCGGCATCGCGGAAGGCCTCGAGGTCATCACGCGTCACGGCGACGACGCGGTCTACCGCATCGCCGTGAACCACCGCGAGGACGACGTCGAACTCGAAGCCGCAGGCGTCGAGCTCCTCACCGGCGCCGAGATCTCGGGCGTCCTGACCATCGCGGCGGGCGGCGTCGCCGTCATCCGCACCTCCCACTGACAGCACGCCCCGCACGACCCTGCACCACCTCGAACCACACAGCAACACCCTGCACCACCCACTCACCCGGTCGCGATGACGCGCAGCGCATCGTCGGCCACGACAGATAGGAAAACGCATGCGCAAGCACATCGGAGTCGGCGCACTCGCTCTGGCCGCGGCCGTGGTCCTCGCGGGCTGCTCCGCCGGCGCACCCGAAGGCGGCGACGACGCCGCATCCGGCGACGGCGCTGAACTCGTCATCTGGACGGATGCCGAGCGCGAAGCCGCGATCACCGCAGCCGCCGAGGCATTCGAAGAGGAGACCGGAGCCAAGGTCACCCTCGTGCAGAAGAACTTCGAAGACCTCCGCAACGACTTCATCGCGCAGGTCCCGACCGGCGAGGGCCCCGACATCACCGTCGGCGCGCACGACTGGCTCGGCGCACTCGTCGCGGCCGGTGTCGTCGACACGATCGACCTCGGTGACAAGGCGTCGGAGTTCGAGCAGGTCGCCCTCGATGCCATGACCTACGACGGCCAGCTGTATGCCATGCCGTACTCGCTCGAGACCATCGCCCTCGTGCAGAACGTCGACCTCGTCGGCGCCGAGGCCCCGGCCACCTGGGACGACATGATCGCGAAGGGTGTCGCCGCCGGCACCGAGCGTCCGTTCGTCATCAACACCGGCGGCGAGACCGGCGACGGCTACACGATGTACGGACTGCAGACATCGTTCGGCGCCCCCGTCTTCGTGCAGGACGACACCGGCTCGTACACCAGCGAGGTCGGCATGGGCGGAGCGCCCGGCGAGGCGTTCGCCACCTGGCTCGGCGCCAACGGCTCGAGTGGCACCGGATACATCTCGACCACGATCGACTACGACATCAACAACGAGCTGTTCGCGTCGGGCAAGGCCCCGTACACGATTCAGGGCCCGTGGGCGATCAGCGCCTTCGAGGGCGTCAACGTCGCGGTGAACCCGATCCCCTCTGCGGGTGGCGAGGCCGCCGCACCGTTCGTCGGCGTGCAGGGCTTCTATCTCTCGAGCAAGAGCAAGAACGCTCTGCTCGCCCAGGAGTTCCTCACGAACTACCTCGGCACCGAAGACGCGCAGCGTGCGCTCTACGAGGCCGACCCGCGCATCCCCGCCTGGTCGACCCTCGCCGAAGAGGTCTCGTCCGACCCGATCACGGCCGGCTTCGTGGCCTCTGCGCAGTCCGGCGTGCCGATGCCGTCGATCCCCGAGATGGGTTCGGTCTGGGACCTCTGGAACGCCGCGCAGGCGCAGATCATCAACGGCGCCGACCCCGTGTCGACGTGGAACACCATGGTCGCCGACCTCGAGACGACCCTCGCCGGTTGATCCTGCCGGATGGGGAGGGGCCCGAACCCCTCCCCATCCTGCGATCCGCAGACAGGACGCACACATGACGATCCAGGCACCTCCGACCGAGGCCCCCACCCCCGTGGTGAAGCCCTCGCGCGAGTCCCACGCCCGCCGCTTCCGCGGCCTCGGCTGGGGTTTCCTCATCAAGCTCGCCCTGATGGCGTTGGTCAACGCCTTCGGCATCATGACCGCGATCTCGGCCTGGAGCGCCGAGTCGTGGATCGTCCTCGGCGTCGTCGTGCTGCTGGTGATCATCGCCGACTGGGTGTACTTCACCCGCAAGGCGCTGCCGCTGAAATACCTGCTGCCCGGGCTGATCTTCCTGCTCGTCTTCCAGGTCTTCATCTTCGGCTACACGGCCTACATCGCCTTCACGAACTACGGCACCGGCCACGTCGGCACACAGGAGCAGGCGGTCGAGGCAGCCCTGATCCAGGGCGAGCGTCGCATCGAGGGCTCGTCGGACTACCCGCTCTCGATCGTGCAGCGCGGCGGTGAGCTCGGCTTCGCGATCGTCGATGACGAGGGCGACGTGCAGGTCGGATCCGCGACCGAGCCGCTGACCACCGCATCCGATGCCGAGATCGGCACCACCGGCGCCCCGAGCGAGGTGCCCGGGTGGGAGGTCGTCGCGAGGGCGACCGTGCTGACCGACCCGACGCTCGGCGCGGCGATCAAGGATCTCAGGGTTCCGGTCTCGGACGACCCGAACGACGGCTCGATCCGCACCCGAGAGGGCTCGACCGGTTCGGTCTACGAACCGACGCTGGTGTGGGATGCCGAGGCGCAGACGATCACCGACACGCAGTCGGGCACGGTCTACACGGCCACGGATCTCGGTGCGTTCGTGGCTGCAGACGGCACGGCGCTGCCGACGGGGTGGTCGGTGAACGTCGGATTCGCCAACTTCCTCAAGCTCTTCACGGACGCGAACCTCGCCGGCACCCTGCTGAGCGTCACGGTCTGGACCTTCGCGTTCGCGATCCTGTCGGTCGTGCTGAGCTTCGCCGTCGGACTCGGCCTCGCGATCGTCTACAACGACCCGCGCGTCAAGGGTCGCCGGTTCCTGCGGGCGCTGTTCATCCTTCCGTACGCGTTCCCCGCGTTCATGGCCGCGCTGCTGTTCCGCGGCATGTTCAACGCCGAGTTCGGCGTGATCAACGACCTGTTGTTCTTCGGCTCGCAGATCAACTGGCTCGGCGACCCGTGGCTCACCCGAGCCGCGGTGATCTTCGTGAATGTGTGGCTGAGCTACCCGTACTGGTTCCTCGTCTGCACCGGTGCCCTGCAGTCTCTGCCAGGCGAGACGCTGGAGGCCGCCGAGATCGACGGTGCGAACAAGATCCAGCGGTTCCGAGCGATCGTGCTGCCGCTGCTGCTCGTCTCCACCGCGCCTCTGCTGATCGCGTCGTTCGCCGTCGCGTTCAACAACTTCACCGTGATCTACACCTTCAACAACGGCGGGCCGGCCATCGCCGGCGCCCCGTATGCACTGGGCTCGACCGACATCCTTGTCTCGGCCATCTACGACGTCTCGGGCGTCTCGGGTGGTGCGGCCGATTACGGCCTCGCGAGCGCACTGTCGATCATCGCCTTCATCGTGGTCGGTCTCATCTCAGCGCTGAGCTTCCGACAGACCCGCAAGCTCGAGGAGTACCAGTGATGAGTGAGACCAGAGTCATCGTGACCGGTTCATCGAAAGAAGCGGATGCCGCGCGAGCAGGCGCACGTCGCCGCCGCTGGTGGAGCGAGGTCGGCTGGAAGTACATCCTTGCCGCCGGCGTGCTGTTCTTCGCCGCATTCCCGCTCGTCTACGTACTGTCGGCATCGCTCAACCCGAACGGCAGCCTCGCGGCATCCAGCGCTCTGTTCAGTGCGTTCGACCCGGCGAACTACATCGCCCTCGGCGAATCCCGCTACTGGGTGTGGTTCGGCAACACCCTGCTGATCGGCGGCGTGACCGCGGTCGGCTCGGTGCTCATGGGAGCCTGCGGCGCCTATGCGTTCTCGCGGTTCCGCTTCAGCGGGCGACGCGCGAGCCTCACGACGCTCCTCGTGCTGCAGATGTTCCCCCAGGCGCTCGCGTTCATCGCGATCTTCCTGATGCTGCAGACGATCGGTGACGTCGTGCCCGCACTCGGCATCAACTCGAAGATCGCGCTGATCTGCGTCTACCTCGGTGGCGCTCTCGGTGCGAACACCTTCCTGATGTACGGGTTCTTCAACACGATCCCCGTCGAGATCGACGAGTCGGCGAAGATCGACGGCGCCAGCCATGCGCAGATCTTCTGGCGGCTCATCATGCCGCTGGTCGTGCCGATCCTCGCGGTCGTCGCCCTGCTCGCGTTCCTCGCGGCGTTCGGCGACTTCATCCTGTCGAAGATCATCCTCACCTCCGAGGACAACTGGACCCTCGCGGTCGGCATGTACCAGTGGGTCTCGAACCAGCTGACATCGCGCTGGGGGCTGTTCGCCGCCGGGGTCGTCGTCGCCGCCGTGCCCGTGCTCGCGCTGTTCTTCTCACTGCAGAAGTACATCGTCGGCGGGCTCACCCAGGGATCCGTCAAGGGCTGATCCCCTCTTCCGCACTGCTCGAAAGGCCGTCATGCACCGTCGCACGCGTTCCCTTCTCTCCACCGCCCTGGCAACGGTCGCCGCCGTCGCCCTGATCGGCGTCGCCCTGCCGGCGTCGGCCGCCTCGCCCTCGGCACTCGTGCCTGCAGTCGTCGCGCCGGACGACCCGGTGGATGCCACCATCACCGTCCCCCGGGTCGAGAACCTGCCCGCCGACTTCATCGGGGGCGTCGACGTGTCGTCGGTGCTGTCGCTCGAGGCCTCGGGAGTCGTCTTCCGCGACGCCGCGGGCACGCCGGGCGATCTGTTCGAGATCCTCGCCGACGCCGGGGTCACCGACGTACGGGTGCGCGTGTGGAACGACCCGTTCGACGCGAACGGCAACGGGTACGGCGGCGGCGACGTCGACGTTGCCCGCGCGATCGAGATCTCACAGCGTGCGACGCATGCCGGACTCGGCGTGCTCGTCGACTTCCACTACTCGGACTTCTGGGCAGACCCCGCCAAGCAGCAGGTGCCCAAGGCGTGGGAAGGGATGACGGCTGACCAGGTCGCCGCGGAGGTCGGCACCTTCACCCGTGATGCCGTGCGACGACTGGTCGATGCGGGAGTGGACCTGCGCATGGTGCAGGTCGGCAACGAGACCAACGGCGGCGTCGCCGGAGTGCGCGGTTGGGACGACATGGCGAAGGTGTTCTCCGCAGGCTCGGCTGCCGTGCGTGCCGAGGCGCCCGACACGCTCGTCGCCCTGCACTTCACGAACCCCGAGCGGGCCGGCTTCTATGCCGACGTCGCAGCCCAGCTCGACCGTCGCGACGTCGACTACGACGTGTTCGCGTCGTCGTATTACCCGTTCTGGCACGGGACCCCGGAGAACCTCACGGCGGTGCTCTCGCACGTCGCCGAGACCTACGGCAAGAAGGTCATGGTCGCCGAGACCTCGTGGGCGTTCACGCTCGACGACGGAGACGGTCACGGCAATGTGGTCGACCTGCCGTCCGAGGCGACGCAGTATCCGGTGAGCGTGCAGGGTCAGGCAGACGCGGTGCGCGCGGTCGTGCAGGCGGTCGCCGACGTCGGCGAGGCCGGCATCGGCGTCTACTACTGGGAGCCCGCGTGGCTGCCGGTCGGCCCTCCCGCTCAGCTCGAGCAGAACAGGGCGCTGTGGGAGCGCGACGGCTCGGGGTGGGCGTCGAGCTTCGCCGGCGAGTACGAACCGCATGATGCCGGCCAGTGGTTCGGCGGATCGGCGTGGGACAACCAGGCGCTGTTCGGGTTCGACGGCACGGCATCCGATGCGCTGAACATCTTCTCGTACGTGCGCACCGGCGCTCACGCTCCTCGTGCCGTCGAGTCGGTGCAGCTCGTGGCGCTGCCGCTGGTGGAGGGCGATGCTGTCGCGCTGCCCGGCGAGGTCACCGTGCTCTACAACGACGGATCGTCGGAGCAGCAGGCGGTCACATGGTCTGACGCCGCGCAGTACATCGAGGGCATCGGCGAGTACGCGATCTCGGGAGTGACGGATGCGGGCCTCGCGGCTTCCGCCACCGTCACCGTCTCAGCGCGCAACTATCTGCGCAATCCCGGTTTCGAGGCTGCGGACACGAGCATGTGGAGCGTGACCGGGTCGGGCCTGACCCTGCGGGCATGGGATGACCCCCGCAGCGGCACGCATTCGGCGCACTTCTATGCGGCATCCGCGTATTCGTTCGATCTGTCGCAGACCGTGAGCGGGCTGGCCGCCGGGTCGTACGTCGCGCGTGCGTCGCTGCAGGGCGACGGGGAGGGTGCAGACGGACGGGCTTCGCTGTCGCTCTCGTCGCCGTCTGCAGCGGGCGCCGCTGCGGCCTTCGGGTTCGACGGCTGGCGGGTGTGGTCGACGCCGACGACCGAGGCGCTGCAGGTGGGTGCCGAGGGCACGGCGACCGTGCGGATCTCCGCGGCGCTGCCGGCGGGGGCGTGGGGCACGATCGACGATCTCGAGCTCGTGCGCGAACCGATGCCCGGTGCCGACACCACGCAGCTGCGGGATCGGCGCGACGCGGCTGCGGCTCTCGACCTGACGACGTATGTCGAGTCGTCGACGGCCGCCATGCCCGGTGCGATCGCGCGTGCCGACATCGTGCTCGCAGCGACCAGCTCGAGTGAGGATGCCGTGGCAGGAGCCGTGGCGACGCTCGATGACGCCGTCGACGCACTCGTGCGGAAGGACTCGGCGACGGCCGCCCCGGCTCGTGGAGTGCTGTCGCACGACAACGGCCATGACACCGGGCTGCTCGACGGCGACTTCACGCTCACCATGAATCTGTGGTGGGGGCAGAACGCCACCAAGCTGCGAGTGTTCGAGAACGGCGTGCTGATCAAGGCGGTGCCGCTGACATTCGGAGGCGCCGGTGCGCAGACGGCGCGGGTCGCCGTGACAGGCAAGGCGAACGGCAGCTACGTGTACACCGGCGAACTGGTCAACTCGCAAGGCGTGACGGCGGTGAAGCCCGTGACGGTGAAGGTGAAGGATGCAGCACCCGGCACGCCCGTGCTGTCAGCTGACAACTGGGACGGCGACGGGTCATACACGCTCACCGCCGACATGTGGTGGGGCACCAACGCGACCTCGTACCGCCTGTACGAAGACGGTGTGCTGATCTCCGAAGGCGACATGGTCGCGAACAGCCCTGCCGCGCAGCGCGTGGCGGTGCCGGTCGCCGACCGTGCGGTGGGAAAGCACACCTACCGCGTCGAGTTCGTGAACGCCGCAGGCACCACCCAGAGCAAGACGCTCACGGTGGCAGTCAAGCGCTGACAGCACGAGAGTCCGGCATCCGCTGACCTGCGGAGAACAGGACGACCGCCCCGGATCAGGAGAATCTGCGTGATTCTGTCCTGATCGGGGGCGGTCGTCCTGTTCTCGAACGGCGCTGAGCGGCGCGCTTGTCGCTCTCGACCGGGGCCGGACTACTTGCCGAGGAAGTCCTTCAGCGCGGCGTTGACCTCGTCGGCGTGGGTCCAGAGCAGACCGTGCGGGGCTCCCTCGACCTCGACGTAGGTCGCGGCGGGCACGGCCTGGTGGAAGCGGCGGGCGGTCGCATCGATCGGCAGGATGTTGTCCTTGGTGCCGTGGAGGATCAGCGTGGGCTTGCCGGCATCGCGCACGGCGTCGACGTCTCCGCGGAAGTCCTCGATCCACGACGACACGACGGCGTAGGCGGCGACGGGTGCGCTGCCGATCGCGACATTCCAGCTGCCGGTGACGGCCTGCTCGCTGATGCGCGATCCGAGGTTCTCGTCGAGGTTGTAGAAGTTCTTGTAGAAGTCGGTGAACCAGGCGAAGCGGTCGCCCTTGGCTGCGGCCTCGATGCCGTCGAAGACGTCCTGCGGCACGCCCTCGGGGTTGTCGTCGCGCTGCACGAGGAAGGGCTCGAGGGATGCGAGGAAGGCGAGCTTCGCGACGCGCTCGTGTCCGTACTTCGCGACGTAGCGGGCGAGCTCGCCGGTGCCCATCGAGAATCCGACGAGCACGACGTCGCGCAGGTCGAGGGTTTCGAGCACGGTGTTGAGGTCGGCGGCGAACGTGTCGTAGTCGTAGCCGGCGTTCACCTTCGACGACTGGCCGAAGCCGCGGCGGTCGTAGGTGATGACGCGGTAGCCCTGAGCGAGAAGCTCGCGGGTCTGGCGCTCCCAGCTGTGTCCGTCGAGCGGGTAGCCGTGGATCAGGACGACGGGCTGGCCCGATCCCTGGTCTTCGTAGTAGAGCTCGATCGGGGCGCTGTTCTCGTTTCCGACGGTGATGTAACCCATGATCCTGATCCTTTTCGATCCTATGAGAACGGTCGTTCTCGGCTGATGTTGTCCACTGTAGAGAACGCTCGTTCTCATGTCAAGTACACTGAGAACATGACGGAGCAAACGGTGCGTGAACAGATCCTTGCGGCGGCCGACGAGCTCTACTACCGCAAGGGATACGCGGCTGTCGGCATGGACGAGTTGCGGGCGGCGGCCGGCGTGTCGCTGCGCCGGCTCTATGCGCTGTTCCCCTCGAAGACCGACATCGTCACGGCCGTCCTCGCGCGCAAGCACGCGGAGTGGGAATCGGGGCTGACCGGGGCGGTGGCGGATGCCGGTGCTGACCCTCGCGACCGACTGCTCGCCGTGTACGGGTACCTCGAGGGCTGGTTCTGCACCGACGACTTCCGCGGCTGCGCCTTCATCAACGCGTTCGGCGAGCTCGGCGGCACGAACCCGGAGGTCGCGCAGATCGTGCGTGATCACAAGTCGTCGTTCCAGGCGTACATGTCCGGTCTCGTGGTGGATGCCGGGGCGCCCGCGTCGCTTGCCGCGCAGCTCTCGATCCTCGCGGAGGGTGCGCAGAGCACCGCGGCCATCGCCGCGGATCCGCAGGTCGCCGTGCAGGCGCGCAATGCGGCCGAGGTGCTGATCGACGCCGCCGTCGCCGCCTGAGCTCTCAGCGGGGGAATCTGATTTAGCTAGCCTGGCTAGCGTTTTGGGTGGCCGGTGTCAAGGCTCCTGTGCACCCGCCCGCTCGCGCGTATGTTGCGAGTATGGAATCCCGGACGCAGGACATCGCCCGCCAGTCGTTCATCATCGCCGCGGCGACCTTCATGCTGATAGCCGCGGCCGTCGGATCCGGTGCCTTCGGCGGCACCTCGGTCAGTGAGCTGCAGGACGGAGCTCTGTCGGCGCAGGGGTCGTACCTGGCCCCGGCCGGCCCTGCCTTCTCGATCTGGTCGCTCATCTACATCGGCCTCATCGCGTACACCGTGTGGCAGGCGCTGCCGGCGCAGCGGGCCGACGAACGCCAGCGCGCGGTCGGCGGATGGATCGCCGCATCGATGATCCTCAACGGACTGTGGCTCGTGACCGCTCAGTTCCTGTCGCTGCCGCTGACGGTCATCGTCATCGCCCTGCTGCTCGCGACCCTCGCCCGGGTGATCGTGATCCTCGGCCGCAGCCGTGCACGTACCTGGCCAGAGCGCATCGTCGTCGACGGAGCGAACGGCCTGCACTTCGGCTGGGTCACCATCGCGACCGTCGCCAACACCACGGCCTGGTTCACACAGATCGCCCCCGAGAGCTGGGCCGACCAGGCCGAGATCTGGGCGGTCGCCGTGCTCGCCGTCGTGCTCGTGATCGGCGTCGCAAGTGCCCTCGTGACCAAGCGCATCGCTCCCGCCCTGGCGACGGCGTGGGGTCTCGGCTGGCTCGCAGTCGGCCGCTTCACCGGCGAGCCCGAGAGCACCGTCACCGGAATCGCCGCCATCATCGTCGCGGTCGCCCTCGTCGCGGCAGGCGTCTGGGGAGTGCTGCGCCGCCCGCGCGCCGACATCGCGCTCTGATTCAGCGCTCGGTCGCGAATAGCCTGTTCTCATGAGTACGGATCAGCTGAGCTTTCACACCACGATCGGTGTCGAGGTCAAGGGCGAGACGTGGAGTTGCGTCGAGATACCCGGCTCCGCCGAGTTCTTCGGAACCGGGAAGACGGTCAGGGTCGACGCCCTGATAGACGATGTGAAGCTCGAGAACGTCGGCGCGATGGTGACCGGTACGGGTGGACACATGGTGTCGCTGAACGCGAAGGCGCGGAAGTCGCTGGGCAAGGACATCGGTGACACCGTCGAGGTCACCATCATGAAGCGTTGATCACGCACACCGTTCACAATTCAGCAGGAACCGCGTGCACGACGCCGCGAACCCGCCGGCCGCCGCAAGTTCATGCTGAGTTGTGAACCGGGAATGACGAGAACGGCAGACCTGCCTCAGAGGACGAGCCGGTAACCCATCCCCGACTCGGTCAGCAGGTGTGCCGGTGCGCTCGGTTCGGCCTCGAGCTTCTTGCGCAGCTGCGACATGTAGAGCCGCAGATAGCCCGAGTCCGACACCTGCTCGCTGCCCCAGATCTCCTTCAGCAGATCCTGCCGGGTGACCAGGGCTCCGGGGTGCCGGGCGAGGTGCTCGAGCATGCGCCATTCGGTCGGCGTCAGGTGCACGCGCGCACCGGCGCGGGTGACGGTCTTGGTCGCAAGGTCGACCACGACGTCGCCGAATCCGACGGTCGATTCGCCACCGGCCGGAACCGATCGACGAGACAGGGCCCGTAACCGCGCGAGCAGCTCGTCGACCTGGAACGGCTTGGTGACGAAGTCGTCGGCTCCGGCATCCAGCGCCTCGACCTTGTCGGCCGACCCGGTGCGGCCAGACACGACGATGATCGGCACGTTCGTCCATCCGCGCAGCGCCTGGATCACCTCGATGCCGTCGAGCCGAGGCATCCCGAGGTCGAGCATGATGAGGTCGGGGTGCGTCTGCGCGGCGGCCGCCACGGCGGCGGCACCGTCGGGGGCGACGACGACCTCGTAACCGTGGGCGGCGAGCGTGATTCGCAATGCCCGCACCATCTGGGGGTCGTCGTCGGCGATGAGGAGCTTCACTCCGTCTCCTCCTGCGTGAGATCGGGCTCTGCCGCCAGGGGCAGCGAGATGACCATGGTGAGTCCACCGCCGGGGGTGTCCTCGGGTGTCAGGGTACCGCCCATGCCCTCGGCGAATCCGCGCGACAGGGCGAGGCCGAGGCCGAGGCCGGTGGTGTTGTCGGTGTCGCCGAGCCGCTGGAACGGCTGGAAGATCTCGTCGCGCTTCTCGGCGGGAACCCCCGAGCCGCGGTCGATGACACGGATTTCGACGTGGTCGCCGATCGTGCTCGTCGACACGATCACGCGGCTGTCGGCGGGCGAGTGACGGTGCGCGTTCGCGATGACGTTGACGAGCACCCGTTGCAGCAGCACCGGGTCGGCCGAGACGGCGGGCAGCCCGGCATCCAGCGCCAGCTCGACGTCCGACGGACCGAGTCCGAGCTCGTCGACCGCGGCGAGCACGGGGCCTGCGACATCGAGTCGCATGGTCGAGACCGCCAGAACACCGGCCTGCACTCGGCTGACGTCGAGCAGGTCGGTCACGAGCGACGACAGGGTCGCGAGGCTCTCGTCGGCGGTGGCGAGCAGCTCTTCGCGATCGGATGCCGACAGGGAGTGCGCCCCGCGGAGCCCGCCGATCGCGGCGACGGCCGAGGCCAGAGGCCGACGCAGATCGTGACTGACGGCCGAGAGCAGCGCGCTGCGCACCTGATCGGTCTCGGCGAGGGCGGCCACCTCGCGGGCCGTCGCACGCAGGTCGGTGTGCTCGATGGCTGCGGCGAGCTGCGCGACGATCGCGTCGAGCAGGCGCCGGGCCGGAGTGTCAAGCGGTTCTCCGTGCAGTTCGAGCACCGCGGGCGCAGGCCCGGAGTCGACAGCGATCGTCGTGGAGCGGCCGTCGGGAACCGGTTCGCCGTCGCTCGCCAGCACCTCGCCGTCGGCGGCGAGCAGTCGCACCCCGGTGAGTCCGAACGCCTCGCGGGTGCGGCTGACCAGGGCGAGCACGGCATTGTCTCCGCGCAGAACGTTGCCGGCCACGGCGGCGAGAAGCTCGGCCTCGGCGGCTGCTCGCTGGGCGGTGCGGGCACGCCGGGCAGCCTGGTCGACGATGATGCTCACGAGAATGGCGATCACGACATACAGTGCAAGCGCGAGCACGTGCAGCGGATGCGCGATCGTGATCGTGAAGATCGGCGAGACGAACAGGAAGTCCAGCGTGATGCCCGACAGCACCGCCGCGAAGACGGCCGGTCGCAGGCCTCCCACGAGGGCTACGATCACGACGAGCAGTTGGAAGGCCAGCACCTCGACCGTGATCGACTCGGGACTGCGGAATGCGAACATCGCCCACGACAGCAGCGGTCCGACGACGAGTGCGATCACGAATCCGAGCACCTGACGACGCCACCCCAGCGCACCGCCGGTGATGCGGGGGAGTGCGACGCGTCCGCCCGCGGCGGCGTGCGTCACGATGTGCACGTCGATGTCGCCGGAACGGCGGATGACTTCGGATCCGATGCCCGGTCCGGTGAGTGCCGCTGCGAGACGACCGCGCCGGCTGACGCCGATCACGAGCTGCGTGGCGTCGGCCCCGTGCGCGAACTCGACGAGTGTGCCGGGGATGTCGTCGCCGATGATCTGGTGGAAGCTGCCGCCGAGCGACTCGACCAGCGAACGCTGTGCTGCGAGAGCACCAGGCGTCTCGTCGCGGAGTCCGTCTTGTGCTGCGACATGCACCGCGAGCAGCTCGCCGCCCGCCGACCGGGCGGCGATCCGGGCACCGCGCCGCAGCAGCGTCTCTCCCTCGGGTCCACCGGTGAGCGCCACGACCACGCGCTCGCGCGCCTGCCACGTGCCCTCGATGCCGTGGTCGGCGCGGTAGCTGCGCAGCGCGCTGTCGACCTCGTCGGCCAGCCACAGCAGTGCGAGTTCGCGGAGCGCCGTGAGGTTGCCGAGACGGAAGTAGTTCGACAGGGCGGCGTCGATCCGCTCGGCGGGGTAGACGAGTCCTGCCGACAGACGGTCGCGCAGCGACTGCGGCGCCAGGTCGACGACCTCGATCTCGTCGGCGGCGCGCACCACGGCATCCGGGATCGTCTCCTGCTGCGCGATGCCGGTGATCTTCTCGACCACGGCGTTCAGCGATTCGATGTGCTGCACGTTGACCGTCGTGACGACGTCTATGCCCGCGTCCAGCAGAATCCCGACGTCCTGCCAGCGCTTGGCGTTCTGCGAGCCGGGGGTGTTCGTGTGGGCGAGCTCGTCGACCAGGGCGATCTCGGGGTGCCGAGCGAGCACCGCATCCAGATCCATCTCGCTCAGCGGCACGCCCCGGTGCAGGTCGGTGCGACGGGGGACCTCGGGGATGCCGATGGTCTGCGCCGCGGTGGCCGCACGCTCGTGCGTCTCGACGATCGCGATCACCACGTCGCGGCCCTCATCGAGCAGCCGGCGCCCTTCGACGAGCATCTCGAATGTCTTGCCGACCCCGGGGGCTGCACCGAGCAGCACGCGGAGTCGGCCGCGCCGCGGCATCCGCTCTGGCGTCATCAGCCCTCCTGCTCATCGAGCGCGAGATTGAGTTCGGCGACGTTGATGCGTTCTTCGCCGAGGAATCCCAGATCCCGCCCTTGAATCCTAGACTCCACGAGGTCACGCACCTGCTGCTCTGGCAGGCCTCGCTCGGCTGCCACCCGCGGCACCTGCAGCAGGGCGTATGCGACGCTGATGTGCGGGTCGAGGCCCGAGCCCGAAGCGGTCACCGCATCGGCGGGCACGGCGTCGGCGCTCACTCCTTCACGCTCGGCGATGGCCGCCTGGCGCTCGCCGATCGCGGCGACGAGGTCGGTGTTCTCCGGCCCGAGGTTGCTGCCGCTCGAGCCGGCGCCGTCATAGCCGTCGCCGGCGGCAGACGGGCGCGACTGGAAGTACTCGGGAAGCGCCTCGCCGTCGGCGTCCGTGAAGGACTGACCGATCAGCGAGCTGCCCTTGCCGTCGGCCAGCGGAGAGCCGTTCGCCTGGAACGGCAGCAGCAGCTGGCCGATGCCGGTGACGACGAGCGTGTAGCCGACGCCGAGTACGAGGGTGAGCACGAGCATTGCGCGGATCGCGACCCCGGTGGTGCGGGCCACGGTGCGGGAGGAGGACATGGGATGCCTTTCGAAGTCTGTCGTTGAGCGAGCGGAGCGAGACGAGACGCGCTCAGAAACCGGGGATGAGGGTGATCAGGAGGTCGATCAGCTTGATGCCGATGAACGGCGCGATCACTCCGCCCAGGCCGTAGACGAGCAGGTTGCGCTGCAGGATCTGCGAGGCGCTCGCCGGGCGGTACTTCACCCCGCGGAGTGCGAGCGGGATCAGGAAGACGATCACGATCGCGTTGAAGATGATCGCGCTGGTCACGGCGGATGCCGGCGAGTGCAGCTGCATGACGTTGAGCGCAGCGAGCCCTGGGAAGACGCCCATGAACATCGCCGGGATGATGGCGAAGTACTTGGCGATGTCGTTCGCGAGCGAGAACGTCGTGAGTGCTCCGCGGGTGATGAGCAGCTGCTTGCCGATGCGCACGATGTCGATGAGCTTGGTCGGATCCGAGTCGAGGTCGACCATGTTGCCGGCCTCTTTCGCGGCCGACGTGCCGGTGTTCATCGCGACGCCGACGTCGGCCTGGGCGAGAGCCGGGGCGTCGTTCGTGCCGTCGCCGGTCATGGCGACGAGTCGGCCGCCCTCCTGTTCGCGCTTGATCAGCTCGAGCTTCTGCTCGGGGGTCGCCTCGGCGAGGAAGTCGTCGACGCCTGCCTCCTTCGCGATGGCCGCGGCGGTCAGCGGGTTGTCGCCGGTGATCATGACCGTGCGGATGCCCATGCTGCGGAGCTCTTCGAACCGCTCGCGCAGGCCGTCCTTCACGATGTCCTTGAGGTGCACGACGCCGAGCACCTGGCCGGAGCCGGCCGCATGCTTCACGGCGACCACCAGCGGGGTGCCGCCGCTCGAGGCGACGCCGTCGACGAGGCCGGTGAGTTCGGCATCCGTGTCGAGCCCGAGCCAGGCGTTGATCGCCGAGCCTGCGCCCTTGCGGATCTGCGTGCCGTCGGCCAGGTCGAGGCCCGACATGCGGGTCTGGGCGGTGAACGGCACGACCACGGCATCCGCCGGCTCGTCGACCCGGATGCCGCGGCTCAGCGCCAGTTCGACGATCGAGGCACCTTCGGGGGTCGGGTCGGCGAGTGACGACAGGGCGGCGACGCGCAGCAGTTCGTCGGGGTCGACGCCTCCGAGTCGCAGCACCTCGTGGGCGCGGCGGTTGCCGTAGGTGATGGTGCCGGTCTTGTCGAGCAGCAGGGTCGTGACGTCGCCCGCGGCCTCGACCGCGCGGCCCGACATGGCGAGCACGTTGCGCTGCACGAGGCGGTCCATGCCGGCGATGCCGATGGCCGAGAGCAGGGCGCCGATCGTGGTCGGGATCAGGCACACGAGCAGGGCGATCAGCACCGGGATGCTGACGGGCGACGCCGCGTACGAGGCGATCGGGTTGAGCGCGAGCACCACGACGACGAACACGATCGACAGGCTCGCGAGCAGGATGTTGAGCGCGATCTCGTTGGGCGTGCGCTGACGGCTGGCGCCCTCGACGAGCGCGATCATGCGGTCGACGAACGTCTCGCCGGGCTTCGACGTGATGCGCACGACGATGCGGTCGGACAGCACTCGCGTGCCTCCGGTGACGGCACTGCGGTCACCGCCGGATTCGCGGATGACCGGGGCGCTCTCGCCCGTGATCGCCGATTCGTCGACGGTCGCGATGCCCGCGACGATGTCGCCGTCTCCGGGGATCAGCTCGCCGGCCGTGACGATCACGATGTCGTCGCGCTGCAGCTCGGCCGATGAGACGTCGACCGTCTCGGTGCGCTCTGCCGTGGCATCCGCGCCTGCGTCGTAGCGCACCACCCGCCGGGCCATGGTGCTCGTGCGGGTCTTGCGCAGGCTCGCGGCCTGAGCTTTGCCGCGCCCCTCGGCCACCGATTCGGCGACGTTGGCGAACAGCACGGTCAGCCACAGCCAGATCGCGATGCCCCAGGTGAACGGTGCGGGCACCGGCGTTCCACCCGAGTCGGCGGGACCGCCGAGGAAGGGCTCGGCGATCGCCAGCACGGTCGTGAACGCGGCGCCGACCCAGACGAGCAGCATCACGGGGTTGCGCACCAGAGATGCCGGGTTCAGCTTGCGCAGTGCGCCGGGAAGGGCCTGGGTCAGCTGCGCCCAGCCGAACGCGCGCGGGGCCTCGGCGGGAGCGGATTCGGATGCCCGAGCATCCTGCTGTTCCGACGGTGTCTCGGAGGGTGTGGTGATGGTGGCCATGTCAGACGAGTCCTTCAGCGAGGGGTCCCAGTGCGAGCACGGGGAAGTAGGTGAGTGCCGTGATGATGACCGTGACGGCGGCGAGGAGGCCGACGAACTGCGGTCGGTGCGTGGGCAGTGTTCCGGTGTTCTCCGGCACGCGCTGCTGCGCGGCGAAGGACCCTGCGAGAGCCAGCACGAGCACGATCGGCAGGAACCGGCCGAGCAGCATCGCGATGCCCAGTGCGGTGTTGAACCACGGGGTGTTCGCAGTGAGGCCGGCGAAGGCCGAGCCGTTGTTGTTCGACGCCGAGGTGAAGGCGTAGAGCACCTCGCTCATGCCGTGCACACCGGGGTTCAGGATGCTGGTCGCCTCGACGTCCGCGCGGATGCCGGGGATCGCGAAGCTCAGGGCAGTGCCGATCAGCACGAGGGTGGGCGTCACGAGGATGTAGAGGCTCGCGAGCTTGATCTCCTTCGGGCCGATGCGCTTGCCGAGGTATTCGGGGGTGCGGCCGACGAGCAGTCCTCCCACGAACACCGCGATGATCGCGAGCACGAGCATGCCGTAGAGACCCGAGCCGACGCCGCCGGGGGCGACCTCGCCGAGCATCATGTTGAGCATCGGCATCATGCCGCCGAGCGCCGTGTACGAGTCGTGCATCGAGTTGACCGCACCCGTCGACGTCAGGGTGCTCGCGCTGCCGAACAGCGTCGAGCCGAGGATCCCGAAGCGCACCTCCTTGCCCTCCATGGCGGCACCCGCGAGTTCGGGGGCGCTGCCGCGGCCGGCGAGTTCGAGGGCCGAGAGCGCGAAGGTCGAGATCAGGAAGATCGTGCTCATCACGGCGGCGATCGCGTAGCCCTGGCGGTTGTCGCCGATCATGCGGCCGAACGTGCGGGGGAGTGCGAACGGGATCAGCAGGATCAGCAGGATCTGCAGGAGGTTGGTCCAGCCGGTCGGGTTCTCGAACGGATGGGCGGAGTTGGCGTTGAAGAACCCGCCGCCGTTCGTGCCGAGCAGCTTGATGGCCTCCTGCGAGGCGACCGGTCCGCCGGGGATCGTCTGCGCGCCACCCGAGACGGTGGTCACATCGGTGAAGCCGGCGAAGTTCTGCACCACGCCGCCCGCGATGAGGGCGATGGCCCCGAGCAGGGCGATCGGCAGCAGGATGCGTCCGAGTCCGCGGATCAGGTCGACCCAGAAGTTGCCGATCGTGGTCGAGCCCCGGCGAGCGAGTCCGCGGATCAGCGCGACCGCGACGGCGAGGCCCACAGCTGCCGAGACGAAGTTCTGCACCGTGAGGCCCGCGAGCTGCACGGTGTAGCCCATGGTCTGCTCGGGCGAGTACGACTGCCAGTTGGTGTTCGCGACGAACGACGCGGCGGTGTTGAACGCGAGGCCCTCGGGAACCGCGGGGAGACCGAGCGACTCGGGCAGGAAGCCCTGCAGACGCTGCAGGCCGTATACCAGCAGCAGGCCGACGACCGAGAACGCGAGCACGCTGCGGGCGTAGGCCCGCCAGGTCTGCTCGGATGCCGGGTCGACGCCGATCAGGCGGTAGATGCCCCTCTCGGCCTTCAGGTCACGCGGGGTGCTGAAGACGTGGGCCATGTAGTCGCCGACAGGGCGGTAGAGCAGCACGAGGGCGACGATGAGGACGGCGGCCTGAAGGATGCCGAACCACAGTTCGGTGCCGGCGCCCATCAGAACTTCTCCGGGGCGACGAGAGCCACCACGAGGTAGACGACGGCGGCCACGGCGAGGGCGGCGGCGATGATCTCGAAGACGATCACAGTCGCTCCACCCCCTTCGCAACCAGGGAGACGAGGGCGAACAGCGCGAGAGTCAGCGCGATGTAGATGATGTCGAGCACGAGACTCGATACAACTCCCGTGCAGACCGGAATATGACGATCCTCACGCTTTGCCTACGGGGGCGTGCGCGATGCATGCGGGATGCTCACGTCTGGGGCTCGGGCGAACTTTCATCGTGCCTCGTTGTCGCATTCGGGGCCCGGCGTTCGTGGTGAAGGTGGAGGCGACCGAATCCCGGCCGCCGCACGACACGAGAGACGCGGTGACGGCTGTGTACAACGACCCGATGGTGGCGAGCCTGGTCTACCGGCTCGAGGCGGAGGAAGCCGAAGAGCGGATCGCTCGACGGCGCGCGGCGTTCGAGCATCCGGGTCTGATCCGGCGACCGTCTCTCATCGCCCGCGCTCGCCGCCTGTGGGCGCGCATCTCTTTCCGCAGGAGCGGGGAACCGGGATGATCGTCGGGAGGGCAGGCTCGGCGCAGAGCCTGCTCGATCGTGCGGACGGAGAGAGGCTGAGTGATGCAGCGCCGGAATCGGATCGAGGAGCCTCGATGAACACCGACGTCGCGGCGCGCGTCACGCAGGTGTACCGCGACGAGTGGGCGCGTATCGTCGGCGGTCTCACCCGGAGGTGCGGGGACCTCGACCTGGCCGAGGAGATGGCTGCTGAGGCCTTCGCCGCAGCCTCTGAGCTCTGGCCGGAGGAGGGCGTTCCGCCGAACCCCGCCGGCTGGATCACCACCACGGCCTATCGCAAGGCCATTGATCGGCTCCGCCGGGAGTCGTTCCGCGACGCCAAGCAGCGGGAGGCTCTGATGCTGCAGGATCCCGAACCACCGGAGCCCACAGGCGTCATCGACGATGACCGCCTGCGATTGCTGTTCACCTGCTGCCATCCGGTGCTGTCGCTCGAGGCGCGCGTCGCCCTGACGCTGCGGATCGTCGGTGGTCTCACCGTCGAGGAGATCGCACGGGCGTTCCTCATCTCGGAGTCCACGGTGCGGCAGCGCATCACCCGGGCCAAGGCGAAGATCAAGGCCGAGCGGATCCCGTATCGGATGCCCGCCGCCGACGATCTCCGGATTCGGATCGACGGGGTGCTCGCCGTGCTCTACCTCGTCTTCAACGAGGGGTATCTCGCATCCGGGGCCGGTGTGCCCGCGCTGCGTCGGGAGCTGACCGGCGAGGCCATCAGGCTCACCGGGCTGCTTCGCGAGCTGCTGCCCGACGACGCGGAGGTCGCGGGTCTGCTGGCACTGATGCTGCTCAGCGAGGCGCGCGCCGCCGCGAGAGTCACCGCCGAGGGGGAGCTTGTGCGGCTGGACGAACAGGATCGCGCGATCTGGAACTCTGAGCTCGTCGAGAAGGGGCTCGCACTTCTCGACGGGCCGCTGCCTGCGATGCCCGGTCGACATCGGCTGCTGGCCGAGATCAACGCGGTGCACGTGCGGGCGAAGGATGCCGCCGCCACCGATTGGGCGCGCATCGTCGGCCTCTACGAACAGCTCGAGCGGATCGACCCCAGTCCGGTCGTCGTCCTCAGCAAGGCGGTCGCGCTCGCAGAGCGGGACTCGCCCGAGCAGGCGCTGCCGCTCGTCGAGCAGCTGCAGGACGCGCTCGACCACTTCCACGGGTTCCACGTGACACGCGCGGAACTGCTGCGAGCCACGGGCAGCGAGGCAGAGGCCCGCGACGCGTACGCACGGGCGATCGCGCTGGCCGACAACACCGCTGAGATCATCCACCTGACCCGGCGCCGCGACGAGCTCGCGACGCCTCCCGCGCCCGGGACGCCCGGGACCGCATCGAACGGAGAGAGCAGATGAGCAACAAGTACCTCGTGATCCACATGACCGATCCGGCCGGAGGCACGATGCCTCAGGACGAGGATCAGCGCATGCTGGGGGAATGGGCGCAAGAGGGCGACGCCGCGGGGAGACTGGGCGACGGTGCCCCGGTCGCCGGTCCGGAGGAAGCGAAGTCGGTCGCCGTACGAGACGGCAAGGTGCTCGTCACCGACGGGCCGTTCCCCGAGTTCAAGGAGTGGTTCGCGGGCTATGACCTCCTCACCGCAGAGTCGATAGAAGAAGCAGCGACGTTCATGGCGAAGCATCCGACCGCCGTGATGGGCCGGATCTACATCCTGCCCGTGGTGAAGCTGCCCTGGGACCAGGACTGACCAGGCAGAGTCGTGCGCGCCGACGACGACGCGACGGATCTACACTCAGCGAGTGAGTGCAACGCGACGGCGACTGGGAGCAGGGACGATCATCGTCCTGGCGCTCATCGTGGTCGCGGTGGTCTGCATCGTCTCCGGCATCCTTCCGCGGGCCGATGCCGGGGCACTCGGCGCCCGCATCGCGCCGGTGCTCGGGTTCGTCGTGGCGATCACGATCGTCGCCGAACTCGCCCGCGATGCGGCGGTGTTCGATGTGGTCGCCCAGCGCCTCGCGCGCTGGGGCCATGGTCGCGTCATCCTGCTGTGGGTGTCGGTGGTGGTGCTCGCGGTGATCAGCACCGTGTTCCTCTCGCTCGACACCACGGCGGTGATCGTGACGCCGGTCGTCGTCGTTCTGGCGCAGAGCGTCGGCATCCCACCCCTGCCCTTCGCGCTGGTGACCGTGTGGCTCGCGAACACGGCGTCCCTCGCCCTGCCCGTCTCGAACCTCACCAACCTGCTGGCCGCGCGCGCGATCGGCGACGACCCGCTCTCGTTCCTGGCCCTCAGCTGGGCGCCGACGCTCGTCGGCGTCCTGATCCCCGTGCTGATCCTCACCCTCCGCCATCGGCGCACGCTCTTCGGCGGCTACCGGGTGCCGTCAGGAGGGCAGCCGTCTGATCCCATGCTGTTCTGGGGAGCCGCGGCGACACTCGTGCTGCTGATGCCGCTGCTCGCGCTGACCCATGACGTCTGGATCCCCGCCACCGTCGCCGCGGTGATCCTCATCGTGCTCTTCGGCATCCGACGTCGACACGTGCTGCGACTGTCGCTCGTTCCGTGGCAGGCGATCGGTCTCGCGGCGGCGCTGTTCGTCGTGGTCGAGACGGCGCACGCGAACGGCCTCCTCGACTTCCTGTCGGTGCTGGCCACGAGCGGGCACGCACCCGCAGAGCTGCTGCGTCTCTCGGCCGCCGGAGCGCTCGCCGCGAACGGCGTTAACAACCTGCCGGCCTACCTGATCCTCGAACCCGCGGCCGGCGACCCGGTCGCGCTCATGGCGCTGCTGATCGGTGTGAACCTCGGCCCGCTGATCACGCCGTGGGCATCTCTCGCGACCCTGCTGTGGCATCACCGGGTGGTGTCCCTCGGCGTCGAGATTCGCTGGGGAAGCCTCATGCTCTGGGGTGCGATCGTGGCCGTGCCGACAGTGCTCGTCGCGACGCTCGTGCTCGCGCTGGTCTCTGGCTGATGGTGACGGCCGCGACCGTCAGCTGACCGCCCACTCCTCCGCGAGGATGCCGTAGTTCATGCCGTCGAGCCACTCGCCCGAGCGGTGCAGGGCGGTCTTGCGGCTGAACTCCTCGCGCCGCATGCCCAGCCGCTCCATCAGGCGCCACGACGGCTCGTTGTCGGCGAAGCACCCGGCGTGCACCCGGCGCAGCCCGAGGGGGCCGAAGCAGACGTCGATCACCGCGCGGATGGCCTCGGTCGCATAGCCGCGTCCGGTGTAGCCGGGATCGAGTACCCAGCCGAGCTCCGCCTCGATGTCCTTCGCCTGGTCGGCGACCTCGAGCTGACCCCACCCGTCGCCGATCCTGATCATGATGTCGCCGATCGGCACGGCGGGCTCGCCACCGTGCGGCAGCAGTTCGACGAGGTACATCGAGGCGAGGCGCTCAGGGTCCAGGTAGCGCTCACGGAAGGCCTCGATCGTGTCAGGTGCGAGCCCCAGCCAGCGGTTCACGTCGGGCAGCTGCCGCCACGCCCACATCGCATCGATGTCGGGTGCGGTCATCGGACGGATCTGCAGGCGCTCGGTGCGGACGGGCCAGACATCGGCGTGCGGCATATCGGTCATCGACCCAGCCTATTGAGCGGCTGCGCGCGTGACCGGCATCAGCTCTCGGGGGGACCCTCGGGCCTGTGTGCGCGGCGTCCGCTCACGACGACCGGGCGGCCTGCGCGCTCCTGCCCGGGCAGGGGCCGCGAGCGCCGACCGTAGATGAGCTCAGACGAGTCGAGCAGCCACGGCACGAGCGTGATCGACACCCCGTGCACGAGCATCAGCTGATTGGCCAGGCGGCGGGCGCGGCGGTTGTGCAGGAACGTCTCCCACCAGTGCCCCACGATGTACTGCGGAAGGTAGACCGTGACCACAGAGGAGCCGTGCTTCTCGCGGTACTGCTTGATGAACTGCGAGACCGGCTGGGCGAACGACCGGTACGGCGACTCGACGATCACGAGCGGGATCGGCACGAGGTGGTCGGCCCAGTCCTTCTGCAGCTGAGTGGCGTCGTCGGATGCGACGGCGACGTGCACCGCGAGGGTCTTGCCGTGCTTCGCGGCGATCGCGTAGTCGATCGCCTTGACGACCGGCTTCTGCAGTCGGTTGACGAGCACGATCGCGAGGTCGCCCGTGGCGCCGAACTTGGTGGTGTCGTCGATCGCGATCTCGTGCTCCACGTCGCGGTAGTACCGCTTGACGCCCATCATCAGGAAGGCGAGCACGGGGATCGCGAAGAACACCAGATACGCGCCGTGGGTGAACTTGGTGATCGTCACGATCAGCAGCACCGTGACCGTCATGGCGGCGCCGACCGAGTTGATGATCAGGCCCATCTTCGCCGAGCGGCGATCGGATGCCGAGGCTCCGTCGATCCCGGAGCCCGCTTTGTCTTCGACCGGTCCGCGCAGCACGCGCTTCCAGTGCCTCACCATGCCGATCTGCCCGAGCGAGAACGACACGAACACACCGATGATGTACAGCTGGATCAGCGTCGTGAGCTTCGCCTGGAAGATCACGAGCACGGCGATCGCGGCGATGCCGAGCACGATCATGCCGTTCGAGAACACGAGGCGGTCGCCGCGGGTGTTCAGCGACTTCGGCGCGTAGCCGTCGCGAGCGAGCACCGACCCGAGCAGCGGGAATCCGTTGAAGGCGGTGTTGGCCGCGAGCAGCAGCACGCACGCGGTCGCCGCCTGGATGATGAAGAACAGGATGCTGCCGCCGCCGAACGTCGCCGAGGCGATCTGCGCCATCAGGCTCGGCTGCGGGGTGGAGCAGTCGAAGCCGATCAGGTCGCACGGGTTCTCGGCGTAGTGCACGCCGGCGATCAGGGCGAGGGCGGTGAGGCCGGCGAACAGGCAGGCAGCGATCGAGCCCATCAGGACGAGGGTGGTCTGGGCGTTGCGGACCTTGGGTGTGCGGAAGGCGGGCACGCCGTTCGACACGGCCTCGACGCCGGTGAGGGCGGAGCATCCGCTCGAGAATGCCCGAAGGATCAGAAGAATCACGGCGGCCTGGCCGAGGTCTTCGGAGTGCACTGCGAATTCGGCGCTGGAGGCGACCGGCGCATCGCCGAGGAACGTGCGGAACAGTCCGGTCACGATCATGAAGCCGACCGAGGCGATGAAGACGTATGTGGGGATCGCGAAGACGAGCGAGGCCTCGCGTACGCCGCGCAGGTTGACGATGATGATGAGGATCACGAAGCCGACAGCCAGCTCGACGCGCAGCGGATCGAGGCCCGGAACCGCCGAGATGATGTTGTCGACACCCGATGCCACCGACACGGCGACCGTCAGCACGTAGTCGACGAGCAGGGCCGCCGCCACGATGACGCCGGGGATCTCGCCGAGGTTCTTCGACGCGACCTCGTAGTCGCCGCCGCCCGACGGATAGGCCTTGATGAGCTGGCGATAGCTGAGCACCACGACGATCAGCAGCACGACGACCGCGACGGCCACGAGCGGGGTGAACGACAGGAACGTCAGACCGCCGATCAGCAGGATCATCACGAGTTCCTGCGGCGCGTAGGCGACCGAGCTCAGTGCGTCCGACGCGAAGATAGGCAGTGCCATCTTCTTCGGGAGCAGCTGGTCGTCGACCTGCGCACTCGTCAGCGGGTCGCCGATGAGGATGCGCTTGGCGCGAGGAGGGGCGTCCGTGTTGTCGCGGGTTTCATCTGACACGTCGGGCGACACTACGCCCGCGAACGCCTTCCTCACGCGTTCCTCACGGAATCCCTACGGGCGCACGCGCTGTCCTCACGCAATCCTTACGGCCTCTGCCGATCTCCGTCAGTCCTCGTGCGGACGCGGCATGTACCACTCGGTGAACTCGGTCGCCCGCCCCTCATCGTCCAGGCGCACGATCCAGAGATTGAGGTAGTCGCGTTCGGCGGGATACTTCGTCCGCCCCTCGATCGCCACGAAACCGGCATCCTCCCGGATGATCCACCACTCGAAGGACCACGTGTCCGGGTCGTCGAGATCTTCCAGCCAGCCGGCCACGATGGCGGCTCGACCGACGCGAGGCTCGGAATCGGGGCTCGTCAGATACTTCGCATCGTCACTGAAGAGCGCCGCGATCTGCTGAGGATCGTTCGACCTCCAGGCTTCGACGTACGCTTCGGTCCACTTCTCTCCTGCGCTGGTCATGTCCTCCGTTCTAGACCCGGGCTCCGACACCGTCAACGGGGGTTCGACTCGATCTCTCATCGGCGATCCACAGCCGCTTCCGATCACGCACGCGTAACGTCGGATGCATGACGTCCCTTCAGGTCACCGACGACGCCATCCAGCAGACTCGGGAGCTCCGCGATGAGTTCCAGCGCTTCCTGCGCGAATACGAGTTCGGGATGCGGGAGGTCGAGACGAAGATCTCGATCCTTCGTGACGAGTTCACCCACCACCACGCGTACAACCCGATCGAGCACGTCAAGAGCCGGCTGAAGACTCCCGACAGCATCGTCGAGAAGATCGCCCGCAAGGGCATCGCCGAGCCGGACTTCGAGCGCATCCGCGCCGAGATCACCGACATCGCCGGCGTGCGCGTCACCTGCAGCTTCGTCGCCGACGTCTACCGTCTGTTCGATCTGCTCACCGCGCAGGACGACGTGACCGTCGTCACCGTCAAGGACTACATCGCGACCCCGAAGGACAACGGCTACAAGAGCCTGCACGCGATCATCGAGGTGCCGGTGTTCCTGTCGACCGGTGCCCTGTCGGTGCCGGTCGAGGTGCAGTTCCGCACCATCGCGATGGACTTCTGGGCCAGCCTCGAGCACAAGATCTACTACAAGTTCTCGAACCAGGTGCCCTCGCACCTCGTCGAGAGCCTGACGGATGCCGCCGAGGCCGCCGCCGAGCTCGACAGTCGCATGGAGCGCCTGCACCGCGAGGCCCACGGTGTGCCCCAGCGCCAGCTCGCCCCGCCGCCGCCCCCGCACGTCGTGCAGGTCTGACGCGCCATCCGGCGCGGTGTTGCGCGGGGACGCGTGACCCTGGAGCATAGGCAGGTGGTGAAGACGCAGCAGCCCCCGGTCTCGGACATCGAGCGCACCCTCGTCGAACTCCCCGGGCTCGACCGAGGCCGCCAGCTGTGCGAGTGCGACCACGGCGACGACGAGGCGTATGCCGCCTGCGGTCGCAAGGCCAAGTGGCGCGTGTCGGTCGACTGCGTGTGCGGCGAGAACCACCCGCGGCGCGTCGAGATCCTCTGCTCGAGGTGCCTGCGCACCCTGCGCGAACTGCAGGACCGTGACACCATCACCGCGCGACGCCTCTGATCGCCGCGCGGTGATCGCGCCGCATCCGATACCGCGACCATCCGTTCTCGCGTCTGCTCCGAACAACCCGAGACCACACCGTCCTCGGTGCGAAGGAGCAGACCATGGCACAGCGCAGCACCGCAGAAGACCGCGGCACGGGCACACGGCAGAGCAGGGGTAAGAGGTTCTTCTTCTGGGCGGCCGTCTCGGGCGTCATCAGCGGACTCGTCTTCCTCGCGACCGCCGAGCTGTTCGCGCTGATCTTCGCGCGCTCGGCCAGCCCCCTCCTCGCCGTCGGCGGATTCGTGATCGACATCGTGCCCCAGCCGTTCAAGGAGTTCGCGATCGCGACCTTCGGCGAGTACGACAAGATCGCGCTGCTGGTCGGTCTCGGTCTCGCGGTGGTGATCGCGTCGGCGATCGCAGGCATCCTGCAGCTGCTCCGTCCCCCGCTCGGCGTCATCGCCCTGGTGGTCGCGGGCGCGCTCTCCACCGCGGCGATCGTGACGAGGGCCGGTGTCACGCCCCTCGCCTTCCTGCCTCCCGTGCTCGGAACCATCGCAGGATCGATCATCATCGTGCTGCTCATCCGCCGCCTCATCGCGTGGAGGGCATCCGCCGTTCCCGCCGCGATGGTCGACCGCAAGGGTGAGACCGCGGAGCCGGCGGATGCCGAGGCCGAGGCCTCCGACGGCAAGCCCGCGAAGGCGATGGGTCGTCGACAGTTCTTCATCCTCGCCGGCATCGCCAGTGTCGCAGCCGTCGTCGTCGGCGTCGCCTCGCGCACCGTGAGCATGACGGTCGCATCGGTCGCGTCGATCCGTGACGCGCTCAAGCTGCCGTCGCCGAAGTCGACGGTGACCGTCCCGAAGGGGGCCGAGCTCGACATCCCGGGCCTCACCAAGCTCATCACGCCGAACAAGGACTTCTACCGCGTCGACACCGCACTGACCGTTCCGACGATCGACCCCGAGACCTGGCGTCTCGTGATCGACGGCATGGTCGATCAGCGCGTCGAGATGAGCTTCCAGGACATCCTCGACATGGGTCTCGACGAGTACGCGGTCACGCTGACCTGTGTCTCGAACGAGGTCGGCGGCGGCCTCGTCGGCAACGCCGTGTGGCTGGGTGTTCCGCTGCGCGACGTGCTGAAGAAGGCCGGAGTGAAGTCCGGTGCCGACATGGTGCTGTCGAAGAGCGTCGACGGCTACACCGCCAGCACTCCGCTGTCGGCGTTGACCGATGACAACCTCGACGCGATCCTCGCCGTGGGCATGAACGGCGAGCCGCTGCCCCTCGAGCACGGCTTCCCCGTGCGCATGGTGGTGCCGGGGCTCTACGGCTACGTCTCGGCGACCAAGTGGCTCACCGAGCTCAAGGTCACCACGTTCGACAAGGACGAGGCCTACTGGACGCCCCGTGGATACAGCGCAGAGGCGCCGATCAAGTTCGCCTCGCGGGTCGACACTCCCAAGGTCGGCCAGGCTGTCGATGCCGGTCGCATCCCGATCGCCGGTGTCGCGTGGGCGCAGACTGTGGGCATCGAGCGCGTCGAGGTGCGCATCGACGAGGGGGACTGGATGCCGGCGACGCTGTCGGCGCCGATCAACGAGAACACGTGGGTGCAGTGGTTCATGGAGTGGGATGCCACACCGGGCACGCACTACGTGGCCGTGCGCGCGATCAACAAGAACGGCGACATGCAGATCGAGGAGCGCGCACCGATCGCGCCGAACGGATCGTCGGGCTGGCAGCGTTCGCTCATCCGCGTCTCGTGATGCCCGTGCGTCGCTGCGGGGCAGCGCCTAGGGTGGAGCCATGACGTCGCTCCCCGCCTGCGTGATCACCGTCTCGGACCGATCGTTCGCCGGGGAACGCGAAGACAGAGGCGGTCCGATCGCGGTGAGTCTGCTGCGGGATGCCGGGTGGCACTGCCCGGACGCCGAGGTCATCCCCGACGGGGCCGCCTCCGTCGCCGATGCGCTGCGCCGAGCGGTCGCGCGCGGTGTACGGCTGATCGTGACGACGGGCGGCACGGGGGTCAGCCCGCGTGACGAGACCCCCGAGGGCACCCGTCAGGTGATCACCCGCGAGGTGCCGGGCATCGCCGAGGAGCTGCGTCGCAGCGGTCTCTCCGACACCCCGCTGTCGGTGCTCTCCCGCGGACTCGCCGGTGTCGTCGACCCGGCAGGATCGCTCGTCGTGAACCTTCCGGGATCCACGCGTGCTGTCGCATCCGGAGTCCCCGTGGTGCTGACCGTCGCGAGACACGTGGTCGACCAGGTCGAGGGCGGTGACCACGCGTGAACGAGGTGCGGATCGCCGCGATCTCCGACCAGCGTCTCGACCTCGAGGCTCATCTCGCCGCCGTCGAGGACCCCGCGCTGGGCGGCGTGACGACCTTCATCGGCCGCGTGCGCGACAATGACCCCGATGCCGAGACGCCTGTCGTCGGGCTCGAGTACAGCTCGCACCCCGACGCCGAGACCACGCTGCGACGCATCGCGGAGGAGGCAGCAGCGGATGCCGTCGGCGACGCCCGCGTGGCAGTCGCCGTGAGCCACCGCATCGGACGGCTCGACGTGGGTGATGCGGCCGTCGTGATCGCGGTCGCCGCCGAGCATCGCGCCGAGGCGTTCGAGGTGTGCCGCGCGATCATCGAGGACATCAAGACCTCGCTGCCCGTGTGGAAGCGTCAGGTCGAGTCCGACGGGTCGACGTCGTGGAAGGGCATCGGCGGCTGAGCCGCCGGCGGCCTAGCCTCCGGCGAACGGCGGGAGCACGTCGATCAGCTGAGCACCCTCGAGCGATCGGTCGTCGTCGCTGCGCACGCCGTCGACCATCACCGCGCACCGCGGGAGGATGTCGGCAAGCGCCGGATGGTCGGCGATCACACCGGCGCGGAGCTGGGCGAGCGAGCGCTCGCCGCGTTCCTCGGAATCGGTGCCCGCAGCCTCCGCCGCGGCCGCGAAGTAGCGCACGCGGACGGTCGCGGTCAGCGGCGCGGTCATCGGGTCTCGCCCTCGCGCACCCAATCGCCCGAGCGTCCGCCGGACTTCGCGACGATGCGCACGTCTTCGATGACGACCGAGCGGTCGAGCCCCTTGATCATGTCGACGATCGCGAGAGCGCTCACCGAGACGGCCGTGAGGGCCTCCATCTCGACGCCGGTGCGGTCGGCGGTGCCGACGGTCGCCTCTACGTGCACGCCGTCCTCGACGATGTCGAGCTCGACGTTCGCTCGGTGCACGCCGATCACGTGGGCGAGCGGCAGCAATGACGGCGTCGACTTGGCGGCCTGGATGCCGGCGATGCGGGCGACCGCGAGCACGTCGCCCTTGGGGGCGGTGCCGTCGCGCAGCGCCGCGATGACCTCGGGGCTGCAGCGCACGAAGCCGCGGGCGGTCGCGGTGCGGACGGTCGGCTGCTTGGCGGTCACATCGACCATGTGCGCATGACCGGCCGAGTCGAGGTGCGTGAAACTCATTCGACCAGCATGACATCGATCGCGTCGCCCACGGCGACGGCCTCGACCTCGGCGGGCACGATCGCGAACGCGCGTGCCCGGGCGAGGCCACCGGCCAGGTGCGACCCGGATCCTCCGGCGGTCGCGGGGCGCACCGTCCGGTTCGCGAGGTCGACGACGGCGGGCAGGTACTGGCGGCGTCCGGGTGGGGTGGTCCAGGCGGCATCCGCCGTGAAGGATGCGCGAGGGCGGTGGATCTCGGAGCGACCCTGCAGGGCGAGCAGCGCGGGCCGCACGAAGACCTCGAACGAGACCGCGACGCTCACCGGGTTGCCCGGCAGGCCGAACACGAGCGTGCCCGAGTCGAGCGCGCCGAATGCCTGCGGTTTGCCCGGCTGCATCGCCACGCTCGCGAACTCGACGGCCCCCTGGCCCTCGAAGGCACCGCGCACCGGCTCGTAGGCGCCCGCGCTGACGCCTCCCGTGAACACGATCACATCGGCACCTCGTTCGACGGCGGTCGCGGTGACGGTGCGCACGGCGTCGGCGTCATCCGTGACACGCGCCACGAGAACGACATCGGCATCGGCATCCGCGACGAGGAGTTCGAGCAGGGGGCCGTTCGAGTCGGGGATGCGACCACGGGCGGCGGGCTCACCCAGCGATAGCAGCTCACTGCCGGTCGAGACGACGGCGACGCGCGGTGCGCGGGTCACCGAGACGGTCTCGACGCCGGCGGCGACGGCGGCCGCGAGCTGGAAAGCGCCGAGGCGCTCGCCGGCGAGGATCACGGCATCCCCCGCATGCAGGTCGACGCCGCGGCGGCGGACGAATGCTCCCGGTGCGGCCGGTGCTCGCAGCACCCGCACTTCGCCCAGCGAGTCGGCGAGTCCTCCGGCGGTGTCCTCGAAGGGCACGATCGCATCGGCGGCGCTCGGCGTCGGTGAGCCCGTCATGATCCGCGCGGTCTCGCCGGCATCCAGAGGCGGGTCGTCGGACACCCCGGCGGGCAGGTCGGCGACCACGCGCAGCACCACCGGGTTGTCGGCGGATGCTGCGGAGACGTCGGCCGCTCGCACCGCGAAGCCGTCCATCGCCGAGTTGTCGAAGAGCGGGATGTCGTGGGCCGCCGTCGCGGGCTCCGCGAGGGTGCGGTGGGCGGCGTCGCGGATAGCGCGGTTCTCGGTCGGGAGAACGCGCACGGCGTCGAGAACGAGAGCGAGCTGCTCCTCGACCGTGCGGCGGCTGCCGTTCGCGGCGCTCACGCCGACACCGCCGATCGGATCGCGATCTCGTGCTGTCTCGAGGTGAAGGCGTCGATGATGGCGAGTCGACCGAGCAGCGGCTCGCCCGCGCCGGTGATGAGCTTCACGACCTCGCCCGCCAGCATCCCGCCCACCTGCACGCACAGGGCCCCGAGCACGCCGACCTGCGCGCAGCTCGGCGGCTCGCCCTCGGTGCCGAGCGGGAAGAGGTCGGCCAGGACGACGGGCGGGTGCCCCTCGGGCGGACCCGACCAGAACACGGTCGCCTGTGCGTGCCACTCCTGAACGGCGCCCCACACGAGCGGGATGCCGAGGGCTTCGGTCGCGGCGGCGACATCGCGCCGCGTCGCGAAGGAGTCGCTCGTGTCGACGACGATGTCAGCGCCCGCGAACAGGCGCTCGGCGTTCTCGGAGTCGAGTCGCTCGGCTGCCGTCACGACATCCGCCCCGGGCGACAGCGCCAGGATCGCGCGCTCGGCCGATGCGGTCTTCGGCCTGCCGATGTCCTCGACCCGGTGCGCGAGCTGCCGCTGCAGATTGGTCAACTCCACGATGTCGTCGTCGATCACCGTGATGCTGCCGACTCCGGCCGCAGCCAGCGCAAGGAGCACGGGGGAGCCGAGGCCGCCGGCCCCGACCACGGTGACGTGGGCTGCGGCGAGGCGGCGCTGCCCCTCTTCTCCGATGCCCGCGAGCACCGCGTGCCTGGCGGTGCGGACGAGTTCTGCCGGGTCGAGAGCGGGCGCGGGGGCGACGAGCGGCTGCATGCCCCCAGGCTATGCCCGGGGTGCGCGATTGCGGCGGGCGTAGGAGGATTCGGCCGGACTTCGAAGTGGATGGATGCGGGGTGCTGGCCGGTTTTCCGCTGATGCGGTTGTTTTTCGCCTCACCATCCGCTTCTGCGGTACTATGCACTCATGCAGAGCTTTCGGATCTCCCGCGCGGCACAGCTGCTCGGGGTGAGCGACGACACGGTGCGGCGCTGGATCGATCAGGGCCTGCTGTCGACGACCGACGCCGTCCCGGCCGAGATCCCCGGAGACGCTCTCGCCGCGCGCGCTGTGCAGCTCGCCGAGGAGGCGCAGGAGTCGAATCACGCGCTCTCCAGCGCCCGCAACCGCTTCGTGGGGATCGTGACCCGCGTGCAGATCGACGGAGTCATGGCGCAGGTCGACCTGCAGGCAGGACCGCACCGCGTCGTCTCGCTGATGTCGGCCGAAGCCGCCCATGAGCTGCAGCTCGAGGTGGGCTCGCTCGCTGCCGCATCCGTCAAGGCGACGCAGGTCGTCGTCGAAGTGCCGAAGGGCTGACCCATGAACCGCACTCTCCGCCGCGCCGTCACGGTGGTCCTGACCGCCGCCGCTCTCGCCCTCACGGGGTGCGCTGCTGGTGCCGAGTCGCCGACGCCGACCGCCACTGGCGATGCGGCCGAGAGCACCGTGAGCGGGGAGCTGACGGTCTACGCGGCCGCCTCGCTCTCCGGTGCGTTCGACGAGATCGGCGCGGCGTTCACCGAGGCGAACCCCGATGTCGACGTCAGCGGCGTGTACGACGGCTCGTCGACGCTGGTCACCCAGCTGCTCGAGGGCGCCCCGGCCGACGTGTTCGCCTCGGCAGACGAGGCGAACATGGACAAGCTCGAGGATGCCGCGGTCGACCCGACCCTGTTCGCGTCGAACACTCTCGTGATCGCGGTGCCGACCGGCAACCCCGGCGGCGTCGAGACCCTCGACGACCTGGCCGACGTCACGACTGTGCTGTGCGCCCCCGAGGTGCCGTGCGGTGCTGCATCCGCCACGCTGCTCTCGAACGCCGGCGTCACGGTCGAAGCGGCCAGCCTCGAGCAGAACGTCACCGCGGTGCTCACCAAGGTCGCGGCATCCGAGGCGGATGCCGGGCTCGTGTACGCGACCGATGTGATCGGCCGCGACGACGTCGAGGTGATCGTGCCGGACGGCGCCGACGAGGTCGTCAACCACTATCCGATCGCGGCGCTGTCGGAGGCCCCGAACTCCGCGGCTGCCGAGGCGTTCGTCGCCTTCGTGCGGTCAGACGAGGGGCAGCGCATCCTGGCCGACTTCGGGTTCGGAGCACCGTGAGTGCGGCCGCAGCGCGCGGATATGCACCGCGTGCCCTGGCCATCCCCGCGCTGATCGGCCTCGCGTTCCTCATCCTCCCGCTCGCGGCTCTGGTCGCCCGTGTCGAGTGGTCGACCTTCATCGCCGACGTGACGTCGGAGGCCGCACGCTCGGCGCTGCTGCTCTCGCTCGGAACAGGTCTCATCGCCACCGTGCTCTGCATCGTGATCGGAGTGCCGCTGGCTCTGACGATCGCCCGTTCCGGCCCTCGTCTCGCCGCCGTGCTGAGGGCCGCCGTCACCGTTCCGCTCGTGCTGCCGCCCATGGTCGGCGGCGTCGCGCTGCTCTATCTGTTCGGACGAGCGGGGTGGTTCGGCGGCCTCGGCCTCTCGTTCAGCACTCCGGCCGTCGTGCTCGCGCAGACCTTCGTGGCGCTGCCCTTCCTGGTGCTGGCCGTCGAGGGTGCCGTGCGCACCTCCGGGGTCGAGTACGAGCGCACGGCGGCGGCTCTGGGCGCCGGACGCTGGACGATCCTCCGCCGCATCACGCTGCCGCTCGCCGCGCCCGGCATCGTCGCCGGAGTGGTGCTGTGCTTCGCCCGGGCCATCGGCGAGTTCGGAGCCACTGCGCTCTTCGCCGGCAATCGCCCCGGGGTCACACAGACCATGCCGCTCGCGATCTACACCGCCTTCAACGGTGCGGGTGTGACGCAGGGCGCCGCCGTCGCGTTGGCGCTGCTGCTGCTCGCCACCGCGATCCTCGTGCTGCTGCTCGTACGGGGCTGGCGGCCAGGGGCTGCGCGATGAGCGCCGGGGATGGCCTGCGCGCTCACGTGGTCGTGCCGCGGGAGCACTTCATGGTCGATGTCTCGCTGCAGGTGCAGGCGGGGGAGACGGTCGCCGTGATGGGGCCGAGCGGTGCGGGCAAGTCGACGCTGCTGCAGGCGCTCGCCGGACTCGAGCCGCTGGGTGGGGGGGAGATCGCCGTCGAGGGTCGGGTCGTCGACCGGGTAGCGAAGCCACGGGTGCGGACCGAGCCGATGCGCCGCGGTGTCGTGCTGCTGGGGCAGAAGCCGAGGCTGTTCCCCCATCTCTCGGTCGGCGAGAACGTCGCCTTCGGTCCGCGCGCTGCGGGCATCGAGAATCGTGCTGCCCGCGCAGGCGCTGACGACTGGCTCGCACGGGTCGGGCTTCCCGGCTCCGGTGACCGGATGCCGCACGAGCTGTCCGGCGGTGAGCAGCAGCGCGTCGCGGTCGCTCGTGCGCTCGCCGCATCCCCTCGCGTCGTGCTGCTCGACGAGCCGCTCGTCGCACTGGACCCCGAGACGGCCGGTGACATCAGGCGGATGCTGCGCGACCAGCTCGTCTCGACCACCACCGTGGCGGTCACGCACGATGCCGCGGATGCCGTCGGGCTCGCCGACCGGCTGATCGTCGTCGAGGGTGGTCGCGTGACGCAGGAGGGGCCGGTGCGCGACGTGCTCGCCGCACCGGCATCCGGTTTCGTCGCATCGATCGCCGGGGTGAATCGCCTGGTGGGTGCGGCGAGTGGGGGAGGGTGGCGCAGCGGCGAGGTGCTGCTGACCAGCGCCGATCCTGCGTCGCGTGCGCTCGCAGCGACGGATGGTGCTGCGCTCGCCGCGGTCTTCCGCCCGGGCGATGTGCGGGTGGCCGACACCGGACCGGAGTCGTGGCCGGCTGTGGTCGCGCGCATCGAGCCCACGCTGGGAGGCATGCGCGCGCACACCGATGTCGGGGCGGTCGACCTGTCGCTGGATGCTGCCGGAGGGGTCGCGGTCGGTGACCGGATTCGGCTGCGGGTGGACCCGGCCCTGGTGCGGTTCGTCGCGGTGCCCTGAGCTGCGCCCAGCTTTCGCTGTGCCGGATGGCTGGCGGCATCCCGGATGGCAGATCGGATGCGGCCGCGGATGCAGCCAGGCGGGGGATCCTCGGCCAGGCGGTCCCGTCTGAGCCGACCGGCTCTGTGACCTGGCAATATGCCGGTCGTCGTGTCTGCACGGGCCTCGGCGCCGGAGGCGCGGGTAGTCTCGGAACATGTCGGGGAGAGGGATGGAGCGATGACGGCTGTGCCGGTCGTGATCGGGATGCGAGCGCCGAGCGCCGCGGTCATCGATGCCGCCGCGCCCGCGTCGCACGGACTCGTCGACACCCACGGTCGCGTGCACCGCGACCTGCGCATCTCGCTGACCGACCGCTGCTCGCTGCGCTGCACGTACTGCATGCCCGAGCAGGGCAACGAATGGCTCGCGCGCACGAGCATCCTCTCGACCGACGAGATCGTCGAAGTCGCCCAGGTCGCCGCTTCGCTCGGCATCCGCACGTTCCGACTCACCGGCGGTGAACCGCTGCTGCGCGCCGACATCGTCGACGTGGTGCGACGTGTCTCGGCGATCGAGGGTGACGAAGGCCCCGTCGAGGTCGCGATGACGACGAACGGCATCACGCTGGCGAAGCACCTGCCCGCGCTGATCGATGCGGGCCTCAACCGGCTGAACATCAGCATCGACACGGTCGACCGTCAGCGCTTCGCCGACCTCACTCGCCGGGATCGCATCGACGACGTGTTCGAGGGCATCGCGGCAGCGGCGGCATCCGAGCTCCGCCCGCTCAAGCTCAACACCGTCGCGATGCGCGGTGTGAACGACGACGAGCTGCCCGACCTGGTCGCGTTCGCGATGGAGGTCGGCGCGCAGCTGCGCTTCATCGAGCAGATGCCGCTCGACGCCGGGCACACGTGGGACCGCGCCTCGATGGTCACGCGCGAGGAGATCCTTGAGAAGCTCAGCGCAAGATGGAGCCTCGAGCCCGTTCCCGGTCGCGGCGGTGCGCCGGCCGAGAAGTGGCGCATCGACGGAGGGCCGCACGAGGTCGGTGTCATCGCCTCGGTCACCGCACCCTTCTGCGGCGCGTGCGACCGACTGCGCCTGACCGCCGACGGACAGCTGCGCAACTGCCTGTTCTCGAACGCCGAGTACGACCTGATCGACTCGCTCCGCGGACCCGCTGCGTCCGATCCCGCCCAGCGGGCAGCGGCGATCGGAGCAATGCTGCGCTCGTGCGTGCACGGCAAGCTCCCGGGGCACGCCATCAACGACCCGTCATTCCTGCAGCCCGCCCGCGGCATGAACGCCATCGGCGGCTGAGTCTCAGCACACCTGCGTTCACAGTTCAGCAGAGAACGTGCGTTCCGCGTGCTCAGGGCCCGAATCCGGCCCGATCCCGACCGCTCATGCTGAATTGTGAACGACAGCGCCGCCTGACGTCGGTGATGTCGGGGTGGCTGTTACCGTGAGCGCGTGAGCAGCTCAACATCCGACGACTCGCGCAACGACCGCGACGGCCGCCCCGATCCCGTGCCTGTCGGCGTCAGGTCGCACGCATCCGCCCGCGCGACGGGTGTCGTCATCATCGCCATGAGCATCGCGGTCTGGTGGCCGGCGTTCACTCTGGGCGCATGGGGCACGTTCTTCTTCGATCAGCTGCTCACCGTCTGGGCGGCGTCGGTCGGCGCGCTGATCGTCGTGCTGTTCCAACCCCGGGGGCGACCACGGGTGCTCAAGGCGCTCGCCCTGCTGGTGCCGTCGCTCTGGCTGGTGCTGTCGTTCGTGCCCCTCGATTCCGACGACGTGCTGTCGGTCGTGATCGACCTTCTGGCCGTCTTCGTGGCGCTGCTGAGCGTGCCCGCCACGATCTGGGTGCTCGCCCGCGTCATGTGGCCCGAGTTCGGCGAAGACATCAGCAGGGGTCGGCGGTTCCTCGTCGTGATCGCGGTCGTCGCGGTCGGTGTGGCCTCGTTCGCGCTCGGCGCGAACCAGGAGCACTTCCTGACCTGCGGAGACTTCACCGTCAGCGGCAACTCCGAGCCGCCGGGGTGCGTTCCGGGCCCACCCAGTTGATGCGTCCTGAGGTCAGCCGAGGAACTCGCGCGCGGCCGACGACAGCGCGGTGACGCCGACCTCGATGGTCGGGTGGATCACCGGCGCGAAGAACGGCGAGTGGTTCGTGGGGATGTCCTTGTCGAGGGTGCCGGCCGCCGCTGACTCAGCGAACTTCGCCGCATCGACGCCGCCCCAGAACCAGAACACCAGGGGCGCCCCGGTGTCGCGGGCGAACCAGGACACGTCCTCGCTGCCGGTGAACATGCCGGGGTCGATCACCGACGCCTCACCGAGCGCGCGCTGCAGCGCCGACGTGACGCGTGCCGTGGCATCCGCATCGTTGATCGTCGGCGGCAGGGTGTGGTCGGTGCGGATCTCGGGCTCGCGCTCGGCGCCGGATGCCGCGGCCTCGGCGCGCACGATGCGCTCGACGCTCGCAAGCACCTTGTCGCGCATCTCGTCGTTCGGGTAGCGCAGGCTGAGCTCGAGCTTCGCCTCGGCGGGGATGATGTTGTTCTTCAGACCCGCGTGGATCGAGCCGACCGTCACGACGGCGACGTCGCGCGGGTCGACCTCGCGAGACGCGATGGTCTGCAGGCGCATGACGGTCGCCGCAGCCATCACCACGGGGTCGATCGTCGAGTGCGGACGCGAGCCGTGTCCGCCGCGTCCGTGAAGGGTGACGGTGAGACCGTCGGATGCCGCCATCTGGGTGCCTGGGCGTACGCCGATCGTGCCGGCGGGCAGGGGAGTGACGTGCTGGCCCAGGACGACATCGGGGTGCGGCACGAGGTCACGCAGGCCGGCGTCGAGCATGGCGCGGGAGCCTGCTCCGTACTCCTCGGCGGGCTGGATCAGCACGACCACGGTTCCCGACCAGTCGTCCTTCTCGGCGACGAGCTTCTCGACGGCGCCGATCATGGCGGTGACGTGCATGTCGTGACCGCAGGCGTGCATGACGGGCACGGTGTTGCCTGCGGGGTCGATGCCGGTCGCGGTGCTCGCGTAGGCGAGTCCGGTCTCCTCGCCGACGGGCAGTGCGTCCATGTCGGCGCGCGCCCAGACGACCGGACCGTCGCCGTTTCGCAGAATGCCGACGACTCCCGTGACGCCGATGCCTTCGTGCACCTCGAGGCCGAGATCCCGCAGGTGGCCGGCGGCGATGCCGGCGGTGCGCGTCTCCTGGAACGAGAGCTCAGGATGCTGGTGCAGGTCGATGTAGAGCGCTTCGAGGTCGATCGTCATGGCCCCGAGCCTAGTCGTGGCGGTAGGACTCCAGCGTGGGGCCGGGGTGCAGCACGCCGTTGACGATCGCGCGGATCGCGAACTCGCTCGCCTCGCCCAGGTCGAAGACGTCGCGGTGCAGCAGCCACTGCAGTTGCAGCCCGTCCATGACGGCGAGGATGCTGGCCGCGGCGGTGGCCACGGTGTCGGGCTCTGTCGCACCCTCCTGCGCGCACAGCAGGTGGAACGCGTCGGTCACCTCGCGGCGCAGCGTCGTGTACCGCTCTTCGAAGTACTCGCGACCGGGGTGGTTGTCTGTCACCGATTCGGAGGACAGCACGGTGTAGGCCTGCACGATGCCGGGGCGTCGCTCGTTCGCGATGGCCGTGCGCACCAGGTGCAGGAAGAGCTCGGGGCCTCCGGGGATGTGCTTCTCGGCGAGCTCGGCCACGTCGGCCTGGTCGCGGTAGGCGAGGACCTCGAGCAGCAGTTTCTGCTTCGAGCCGAAATGGTGCAGCACGCCGGCGTGGGTGATGCCCACCTGCTCCGCGACGTCGGCGAGAGTGCCGTTGGTCGACCCCTTGTTGCCGAAGATCTCGACGGCGGCTTTGAGGATCTGCTCTCGCTTCTCGCGGGTGGCAGGCCGGACGGACGTGGGAGCTACAGCATCCTTCGACATGGTCCATCCTCTTCTGCACAGAATCCTGCACTGGATCGTACTTGCCAACTCTACTTACCAACGAGTAACCTCGCACCAGCTTACTTTCTCGCCAGTAAGCAAAGACAGGTCGGATGCCCGAGCACCGACAGCACCACAGCACAACGACCCGTGCCCAAGGAGAAGCAATGAAGCTCAGAAAGTCCCTGATCGCTGTCGCGGCGATCTCCGCCCTCAGCATCTCGGCCCTCGCCGGCTGCGCCGCCGGCGGATCGAACGACAGCGGCTCCGGAGACGGTGCCGCCCTGACGATCGCGAAGCCCGACGGTGCGATCACCACCGAGTCGAACAACCCGTACGTCGGCGACTCGTCGGCCTCGAAGTACGGCTACGGCAAGGTCATCTTCGAGACGCTGGGCCTCGTGAACCAGACCGGCGACCGCGAGGTCACGCCCTGGCTCGCCGAGAGCATCGAGTGGAACGACGACTACACCGCGGTCACGGTCGTGCCCCGCAAGGACATCACCTGGAGCGACGGTGAGCCGTTCACCGCCGACGACATCGTCTTCACCTACGAGCTCGTCTCGACGCCCGAGCTCGACACCGCCGGACTCAAGTTCGAGGGCGCGACCGTCGAGGGCGACGCCGTCACGCTCACCTTCGGGGAGTCGAAGTACGTCAACCAGGCCCGCGTGCTGCACGTGCCCATCGTGCCGAAGCACATCTGGGAGAAGTTCGACGAGCCCGCGACCGACCCGGTCAAGGGCGACGACCTGGTCGGCACCGGCCCGTACGCGCTGTCGAACTGGTCGACCGAGTCGGTCACGCTCGAAGCCCGTGACGACTACTGGGGTGGCGACCTCGCCGTTCCCGAGCTGCACTACGTCTCGTACGGCGACAACACGGCGCTCACCACCGCGCTCGCGCAGGGCGAGGCCGACTGGGCACAGGCGTTCATCCCGCAGATCCAGGAGCAGTTCCTCGACGCCGACCCCGAGCACAACAAGTTCTTCGTCGCTCCGACCACCGGGTCGGCCACGCTGTTCATGAACCTGCAGCAGAAGCCGTTCGACGACGTCGCGTTCCGCAAGGCCCTCGCCTGGGTGATCGACCGCGACGCCTACGTCGACATCGCCCGTGAGGGTGCCAGCGAGCCGGTGTGGTCCGTCACCGGTCTCTCCTCGATCCTCGAAGACGAGATCCAGCCCGAGTTCGAGGGCCAGGACTACTCGGTCGACGCCGAGAAGGCGCGCGGGATCCTCGAAGAGGCCGGCTACACCTGGAAGGACGACGCGCTCGTCGACCCCGAAGGCACGCCCGTCTCGTTCACCCTCTCCGTCCCCTCCGGATGGAGCGACTGGAACACGGCGCAGGAACTCATCGCCGAGGACATCACCGAGGCGATCGGCGCCGAGGTCAAGATCGACATGCCCGACTGGGGCGGCTGGGCCGGACCCCGCGACGAGGGCACCTTCTCGGCCATCATCCACTGGCTCGAGGACAGCGGCACGGCCTACGGCCTCTACACCTCGACGATGGACCCGCGTTGGATCTCGCCCGAGGGCATCGCAGGATTCAACTTCGGACGCTTCGAAGACCCTGCGGCCACCGAGGCGCTCAACACCTACGCGAACGCGTCGTCGGACGAGGAGCGCACCGCGGCGATCACCACCCTCGAGCAGATCTTCGTCGACCAGGTGCCGGCGATCCCGCTCGGAGCGCACCCGCTGCTCGGCGAGTACAACACCCGCAACTACGTGGGATGGCCGTCCGAGGACGACCCCTACGCCTCGGGTGACCCGACGCAGCAGAACATCGTGATGATCCTCACGAAGCTGAAGCCGGCCGAGTAAGCAGTGCAGGGAGGGGCGGATGCTGCGCGCATCCGCCCCTCCCACCGACCTCCCGACCGACGAAGGACCCCTCATGTCAGAACCCCTGCTCAGCGTGCGCGACTTCTCGGTCGTGTACGACGTCGATCCGCCCGTCGAGGCGGTGAAGAACGTGACGCTCGAACTGCAGCGAGGCGAGATCCTCGGCCTCGCGGGAGAGAGCGGATGCGGCAAGACCACGCTCGCCTACGGGGTGCAGCGCCTGCTGCGGGCACCGGCCGTGATCGCGGGCGGCAGCGTGACCTTCCACGATGCATCCGGCGTCGACATCGACATCAACGCCCTCGACGTCGACGCGATGCAGAAGTTCCGCTGGGACAAGGTCTCGATGGTGTTCCAGGGGGCGATGAACGCGCTCAACCCCGTCGCCACGATCGGGTCGCAGCTCGAGGACGTCTTCGAGATCCACCGGCCCGACATGACTCGCCGCCAGCGTCGTGCCGAGGCCGAAGAGCTCCTCGAGATCGTCAAGGTGGGGCGTCAGCGCACCCGCTCGTTCCCGCACGAGCTGTCCGGCGGCATGCGCCAGCGTGTCATGATCGCGATGGCCCTCGCCCTCCGCCCGCAGCTCATGGTCATGGACGAGCCGACCACCGCACTCGACGTGCTGGTGCAGCGAGAGATCCTCAAGCAGATCTCGCAGCTGCGTCGCGAGTTCGGCTTCTCGGTGATCTTCATCACGCACGACCTCCCCCTGCTGCTCGAGATCAGCGACCGCATCGCGATCATGCGCGAGGGAGAGATCGTCGAGCTCGCCTCCGCCGAGCAGATCTGGACCGATCCGCAGAACGACTACACGAAGACGCTGCTCTCGTCGTTCCCCCGTCTCACCGGCGCGCGAGGAGTGCTGACCCGATGACCACTCTCGAGTTCTCCCATGTCACCAAGACCTACAACGTCCGCGGAGCCGGTCAGCTCAAGGCGCTCGACGACGTCAGCTTCACCCTGACCTCCGGGCAGACCATCGGCCTGGTCGGTCAGTCCGGAAGCGGAAAATCGACGATCGCGAAGATCCTCACCCAGCTCGAGACGCCCACGACAGGAGAGGTGCGCCTCGACGGCAAGCCGATCCCTCGGCGCGGCAGGGGACTGCGGAAGTACCGTCAGCAGCTGCGGATGGTGTTCCAGGATCCGTTCGCGTCGCTCAACCCGTACCACTCGATCAGGTACCACATCGAACGACCGATCCGCCTCGACGACGTCGTGCCGAAGAAGGAGACCGAAGCCGAGGTGCGGCGCCTGCTCGAGCGCGTGCGGCTCGACGCGGATGCCGTGATCGACCGCCGCCCGCATGAGCTCTCGGGCGGTCAGCGTCAGCGTGTGGCGATCGCCCGTGCGCTCGCGTCCCGCCCGTCGCTGCTCGTCGCCGACGAGCCGGTGTCGATGCTCGATGTGTCGATCCGCCTCGGGGTGCTGAACCTGCTCGCCGACCTGCAGCGCGAAGAGGGTCTCGGCGTTCTGTACATCACCCACGACCTCGCCACCGCACGCCACTTCAGCGACAAGATCATGGTGCTCAATCAGGGTCGAGTCGTCGAGTACGGCGATGCCGACGACGTCATCCTCAACCCTCAGGACCCCTACACGCGCGAACTGCGGGCGGCCTCTCCCGACCCCGACAAGCACTTCGCGACGGCCGGCTCGCACGGAGGTGCACAGTGACCACCGCATCCCCCGATCTGGGTCAGATCGACCAGGAGAGCCGCGACGCGCTCGAGGTCGGCACCACCGCGACCACCGCGCAGAAGGGGCGCGCCCTCGTGCCGTGGCGGTTCTTCGCCGGTCGGGCGGGCTTCTACCTGTTCACGCTGTGGGCCGCCATCACGATCAACTTCTTCCTGCCGCGGTTCATGAAGGGCGACGCGGTCAGCTCGTACCTCGCCCGCAACCGCAACATCAGCCCGGAGGCGGCGGACTCGCTGCGCGCTCTGCTCGGCATCGACACCGACAAGTCGATGTGGCAGCAGTACCTCGACTACTGGGCGATGCTGTTCCGCGGTGACCTCGGCATCTCGACGCTGCACGGTCTGCGGCCGGTGTCGGAGGTGCTGGCATCCGCCCTCCCGTGGACGCTCGGTCTCGTCGGTCTCGCGACGATCATCTCGTTCATGCTCGGCACGGTGGGCGGCGCGATCGTCGGCTGGAAGCGCGGCAGCAGGCTCGACGCGCTCATCCCGATCACGACGTTCTTCAACACCATCCCGTACTTCTGGCTCGGGCTCATCGCGATCGCGATCTTCTCGTCGACCCTGAAGTGGTTCCCGTCATCGCACGCCTACGACAAGGGGCAATCGCCCGAGTGGAGCTTCGACTTCATCGGTCAGGTGATCGTGCACGGCACCCTGCCGGCCGTCACGATCATCATCGCGTCGCTCGGCGGCTGGATGCTGGGCATGCGCAACATGATGCTCACGGTGCTCGACGAGGACTACATCACGGTGGCGCAGGCCAAGGGAATGCCGAACAAGCGCGTGCTGTGGGCATACGCCGCCCGCAATGCCGTGCTGCCGCAGATCCAGAGCTTCGCGCTGTCTATCGGCTTCATCGTCGGCGGCACGATCGTCATGGAGATGGTCTTCAGCTACCCCGGCGTCGGCAAGCTGCTGCTCGATGCCACCAACGCGAAGGACTTCGCCCTGATGCAGGGGGTGTTCCTGGTGATCACCCTGTCGGTGCTGGTCGCCAACATCCTGGCGGACGTCGTCTACGCGTACCTCGACCCGCGCACGCGCCAGACGGAGGCCTGACATGAGCGTTCCCACTTCGACCGACACCACGGCGCCCGACGGCAGCGCCATCCCCACCGGGATGCCGGAGACCGCGACGTTCCGCACCGCGAGCGACGTCACGCCGACGCGCAAGACCTTCTGGTCGCAGCTGGTGCAGGCGTTCGCGATGTTCCGCAACCCCAAGTCGATCGCCGGCCTGATCATCCTCGGGGTGTTCGTGCTGATCGCGATCTTCGCGCCGCTGCTCGCGCCCTACGGGGCCACGCAGAAGGACCGCACGGCGCTCCGCCAGCCGCCGTCGCTCGACCACTGGCTCGGCACCACCCACATGGGCGAGGACGTGCTGAGCCAGCTCATCTTCGGCACCCGCGGCGTCGTCGTGGTCGGCTTCCTCTCGGCGATCATCGCGACGATCATCGCGATCACGATCGGCGTCATCGCCGGCTACGTCCGCGGGTGGAAGAGCGAGTCGCTGTCGGCGCTCACGAACGTGTTCCTCGTGATCCCCGGCATCCCGCTGATCATCATCGTGGCCTCGCAGTTCGAGAACCCGCCGCTGATCGTGATCGCCGCCGTGCTGGGCCTCACTGGATGGGCCTGGGGTGCGCGCGTGCTGCGGGCGCAGACCATGTCGCTGCGCAACCGCGACTTCATCCAGGCGGCCCGCGCCAACGGCGAGCCGCTGCACCGCATCATCACGGTCGAGATGCTCCCGAACCTCATGGCGCTGATCGCGTCGAGCTTCGTCGGCACCGTCACCGCGGCCATCCTCGGTCTCACGACTCTCGCCTTCATCGGCGTGATCCCGGTGAGCAACCTCAACTGGGGCACGATCCTGTTCTGGGCGCAGCAGAACGGCGCGTTCCCGCGGCTGTGGTGGTGGTACGTGCCGGCAGGTCTCTGCATCGCGATCATCGGCGTGGCTCTGTCGCTCATCAACTTCGGCATCGACGAGTACGTCAACCCGAGGCTGCGGTCGGCGGGTGAGCGCGCCCGCGCGATGAAGAAGAAGGGCCTCAACGTGAACGACCCGGTGACGGCGGTGCGGAGCGTACCCACGACCGACTCGGGTACCGTGCAGAGCGCGGCGACAGCGACGACGAGCCATACGAAGACACACAGCACGAAGACCGATACGAAGACACAGAACGCCGAGTGATGACCTCTCAGACCCTGACCGAATCCCTGCCGTACCTCGACCCCGAACTGCCGATCGCGGCACGCGTCGCCGACCTCCTCGATCGCATGACGGTCGAGGAGAAGATCGGGCAGATGCTGCAGCTCGACGCCCGTGACGACCTCGACGATCACGTGCTCGGAAAGCACGTCGGCTCGATCCTGCACACCTCGCCCGAGCGCATCATCCGCGCCAACGAGCTGACCTCCCAGACCCGGCTGCGCATCCCGCTGCTGGTCGGCGAGGACTGCATCCACGGCCACTCGTTCTGGCCCGGTGCGACCATCTACCCGACCCAGCTCGGCATGGCCGCGACCTGGGACGCCGAGCTCGTCGAGAAGGTGGCCAGGGCCACCGCTGTCGAGGTCGCGTCGACCGGCATCCACTGGACCTTCTCTCCGGTGCTGTGCATCGCGCGCGACCTGCGCTGGGGCCGTATCGACGAGACGTTCGGTGAAGACCCGTTCCTGATCGGCGAACTCGCCTCGGCGATGGTGCGCGGATACCAGGGCGACGGCCTCGACGACCCGACCGCGATCCTCGCGACGGCCAAGCACTTCGCCGGCTACTCCGAGACGCAGGGCGGGCGCGACGCGAGCGAGGCCGACATCTCGCGGCGCAAGCTGCGGTCATGGTTCCTGCCGCCGTTCGAGCGCGTCGCCCGCGAGGGATGCCGCACGTTCATGCTCGGCTACCAGACCACCGATGGCGTGCCGATCACGGTCAACGACTGGCTGCTGAGCGACGTGCTGCGCGGCGAGTGGGGCTATACCGGCACGCTCATCACCGACTGGGACAACGTCGGTCGCATGGTGTGGGAGCAGCAGGTGCAGCCCGACTACGCGCACGCCTCGGCCGCCGCCGTGACCGCGGGCAACGACATGGTCATGAACACCCCCGGCTTCTTCGAGGGTGCGCTCGAGGCGGTATCGAACGGTCTCCTCGCGGAGGACGCCTTCGACGACGCCGTGGCCCGCATCCTCACCCTCAAGTTCGAGCTCGGACTCTTCGAGAACCCCCGCCTGCCGCAGGACGACCTGGATGCCGTAGTCGGCAGCGCCGCACACGCACAGCTCAACCTCGAGACGGCGCGCCGCTCGATCGTGCTGCTCGAGAACGACGGCGTGCTGCCGCTCGACGCCGCGGCAGACCTGAAGGTCGCCGTGGTGGGTCCGCTCGCCGACGACGCCCAGACGCAACTCGGTGACTGGGCGGGGGGCTCCGGTCAGGCCGGCTGGCTCGACGGACAGCCGCGCGAGATGATCACGACCGTGCTCGACGGCCTTGCGGGCGTCGACGGATGGTCGGTCACGCGTGCCCGCGGCGCCGAGATCCTCACTCTCGAGGACGACCCTCGCGGTTCGAAGTTCCCCGACGGTCAGCCTCGACCCTCGGTCGTCGTGCCGGCGCCGGCTGACGACGTGCTCATCGCCGAGGCTGTCGCCGCGGCTGAGGCGTCCGACGTCGTCGTCGCCGTGGTCGGAGACCGCATCGAGCTCGTCGGTGAAGGGCGATCGACCGCGACGCTCGAACTGATCGGCGGGCAGAACGCCCTGCTCGACGCGCTGATCGCGACGGGGAAGCCCGTGGTGATCGTGCTGCTCGCATCCAAGCCGCTGGTGCTTCCGGCATCCGCCTCGCAGGCCGCCGCCGTCATCTGGGCTGCCAATCCCGGCATGCAGGGTGGCCGGGCGCTCGCCGAGATCATCTCGGGTGCCGTCGAGCCGTCAGGCCGCCTGCCGATCTCGTTCGCCCGCCACGTCGGCCAGCAGCCGACCTACTACAACCAGATCCGCGGACAGCACGGCGACCGCTACGCCGATCTCACCCAGTCTCCGGCCTGGGCGTTCGGCGAGGGGCTGTCGTACTCGACGGTCGTGTACGGCGACCTGGAGCTCGCGTCCGATCGGCTCGGCCACGACGACACGATCGTCGCCGAGGTGACGGTCACGAACACGGGTTCACGACCCGCACGCGAGACCGTGCAGGTCTACGTGCGCGACTCCGTCACGAGTGTCAGCTGGGCGGACAAGGAGCTCAAGACCTACCGCCAGGTCGACGTCGCGCCGGGGGAGTCCGTGCGCGTGCGCCTCGACCTGCCCGTCGCCGACTGCTCGATCGTGGATGCCGCCGGCATCCGCCTCGTGGAGTCGGGTGCGTTCGAGCTGCTCGTGGGCTCGAGCTCGCGTGACGACGCGCTGCTGAGCGCCGCGTTCACGGTTTCCTGAATCGACCTCTGAATCACGTCGTGACGAGGACGCTCAGGCGTCCTCGTCACGCAGGCGCTGGGGCCCTGCGCCCTGGCTGCCGAGAGCGTCGTCGGGGTTGAGCAGGCCGCACGCCTTCATCGACAGACAGCCGCAGCCTATGCATCCGGTGAGTTCGCGCTCGAGACGCTCGATCCCCTCGCGGCGTTTCTCGAGCTCGCGCTTCCAGCGCCTCGACGCGCGCTGCCAGTCGGCATGACTCGGGGTCTCGGTCAGGGGCACGTCGGCGAATGCGTGCTGCACGTCGGAGAGGGGGATGCCGAGGCGCTTCGCCACCGTGATGAGCGAGACCCGCCGCAGCATGTGACGCGCGTAACGGCGCTGATTTCCGGCAGTGCGCGTCGACGCGATGAGTCCGAGGCTCTCGTAGAAGTGCAGCGCCGAGGGCGCGACGCCGGTGCGCCTGCTCATCTCACCGATCGTCAGCGGTTCGTCGGGGCCGTGGACGGCCCGATCGGAATCTGTCTCTGCGGTCATCCGGACCTCCTCGATTTGACCTCAAGCGTACTTGAGGTCTTACGTTTGCAGATGTGACCGCGACAGGAAGTGACCGATGACCTATGTGATCGCGCTGCCCTGCGTCGATGTCAAGGACCGTGCGTGCATCGACGAATGCCCGGTTGACTGCATCTATGAGGGCGAGCGCTCGCTGTACATCCACCCGGACGAATGCGTCGACTGCGGCGCGTGCGAACCCGTCTGCCCCGTCGAGGCGATCTACTACGAGGATGACCTGCCTGACGAGTGGCAGGACTACTACAAGGCCAACGTCGAGTTCTTCGACGAGATGGGATCCCCCGGTGGTGCCGCCAAGCTCGGCGTCATCGAGCGCGATCATCCGATCATCACAGCCCTTCCGCCCCAGGAGGCACCCGAATGAGCAGTCAGTCCCACCCCGCAGCCCCCGTTCCCTCCGAGGTCGGTGAAGGGCTCAAAGCCGCGTTCCGCGCGCATCCGGCAGGGGTCGCGATCATCACCGCGATGACTCCCGCAGGACCGGTCGGCCTCACGGCGTCGAGCGTCGCATCCGTCGCGGTCGACCCCGCGGCGATCGTGTTCTCGGTGACCAGGGCCACCGGCAGCGCCGGCTCGATCCTCAACGCCGAGTCGTTCGTCGTGCACCTGATCGACGACGAGCACTCGGCCCTCGCGCAGAGCTTCGCGGTGAGCGGCGCCGACCGCTTCACGCCCGAACAGGGCTGGAGCACCCTTCCGACCGGTGAGCCGTACCTCGCCGAGGCGCGCGCCGCGATGCGCGGTCACACGATGTCGACGGTCGCCGTCGGCTCGTCGACCGTCGTGGTCGCCGAGATCGACGAGGTGCTGCTCGGGCGGCCGGGGCGACCGCTCGTCTACCTCGACCGCCGATTCCACTCACTCCCCACCGATCAGAACGACTGAAAGGAACAGCATGACCACTCTGTACACCCTCCCCGAGCTGCCGTACGACTACTCGGCACTCGCCCCGCACATCTCGGGCACGATCATGGAGCTGCACCACTCGAAGCACCACCAGGCCTATGTCACAGGTGCCAACACGGCCCTCGAGCAGCTGGCTGCGGCCCGGGACTCGAACGACTTCGCCGCGGTGAACAAGCTCGAGAAGGACCTCGCCTTCAACCTCGGCGGACACATCAACCACTCGGTGTTCTGGGAGAACCTGTCTCCCGACGGCGGCGGCAACCCCGAAGGAGAACTCGAGGCGGCGCTGACCGATGCCTTCGGTTCGATCGACGCCTTCCGCGCGCACTTCACGGCGACCGCGCTCGGCGTGCAGGGCTCGGGCTGGGCCGTTCTCGCCTGGGACAGCGTCGGAGCGCGACCCGTCATCTTCCAGCTGTTCGACCAGCAGGGCAACGCGCCGCTCGGTGTCACGCCGCTGCTGCAGCTCGACGTCTGGGAGCACGCGTACTACCTCGACTACCTCAACGTGCGCGCCGACTACGTCAAGGCGTTCTGGGAGCTCGTCAACTGGGCAGACGTGCAGCGCCGCTTCGCTGCCGTGCAGGAGAAGACCGCAGGGCTCATCGTCGCCCGCTGACCTGCTCGCCTCCCGTTCGGCTGTTCATTCGGCTGACGGAATCCCGCCGGGCCGGCGGATGCCACGGCATCGGCCGGCCCAGCGGGGAATCCCCAGCCATTCGTGACGTGTATGCCGGCGCCGGTGCCGGCCGCGTCAGGCGAGCAGCTCGCCCGCGAGCGCCTCGATGCGGCGGCGGATCTCGTCGCGGATCGGTCGCACGGAGTCGATGCCCTGGCCAGCCGGATCGTCGAGCTTCCAGTCCTCGTAGCGCTTGCCGGGGAAGAACGGGCAGGCGTCGCCGCATCCCATCGTGATGACGACATCGGATGCCTGCACGGCCTCGGTCGTGAGCACCTTGGGCTGCTCGGCGGTGATGTCGATGCCGAGCTCGCCCATCGCCTCGACCGCGATCGGGTTGATCTGGTCGGCCGGCATCGAGCCGGCCGAGCGGACCTCGATGCGGTCGCCCGCGAAGTCCCGGAGGAACCCGGCCGCCATCTGCGAGCGTCCCGCGTTGTGCACGCACACGAAGAGGACGGAGGGGATGCTGGTGGTCGTCATGATGTCTCCAGGGTAAGTGAGCGGGCGGGGCTGAGGGCGATCGAGGGCGTCCTTCCGATCTGGATCGTCGCGGGCGCAGCACAGCAGCTGCCCGCGTTGTCTTCGAAGTCTCCGGATCCCCCGCACACGCCCGTAGCAGGCAGCGAGAGTTCGTTGCGGGCGGCGCCCTCATGGTCCCCGACGAGGTGGGCCGCGACGCTGCGCACCTGCTCGTACCCGGTCAGGGCGAGGAATGTCGGGGCGCGGCCATACGACTTGGCCCCGACGATGAACAGTCCCGGCTCGGGTTGGGTGAGCTGGCGTGCGCCGGTCGCCGCCACAGAGCCGCAGGAGTGGATGTTCGGGTCGATCTCCGAAGCGATGCCGGCGACGGCCTCGAGCGTGACGTCGAGGTCTATCCGCACCTCTCGAAGAATCCCGGTGTCGGGCCGGAAGCCCGTCAGTGCGAACACCCGCCCGACGGACGACACCTCTCGCCCGTCTTCTGCGACGATCGTCACGCCCTCGTCGGTTCGGCGGAACTCGGCGACCCGGAACCCTGTCACGAGATCCACGACCCCGTCGTCGATCACCTTGCGTGCGCGGGAGCCGAGTGCGGCGCGCTCAGGCAGCTCGTCTCCGCTGCCGCCGCCGAAGACGTTTGCGGCACTCCCGCGGCGAAGCACCCAGGTGACGCGCGTCCCCGGCGATCGGCGGGCCAGCTCACTCAGGCGCAGCACGGCATGCGTGGCGGAGTGCCCCGCCCCGACCACGACGATGTGCGAACCCGCGAGATCCGAGACGTCGGCAGGGATGCGGTAGGTGATGAGGTCGGATGCCGCTCGCTCGCCGAGGGCCGGGAACCCGTCCGCCCCGGCCGGATTGGGAAGATCCCACGTACCGCTCGCGTCGATCACCGCGCGGGCGAGAAGTCGGGATTCGTTACCGTCGGCATCGACCGTGTGCACGACGAACGGCTGGCTCTTGCGCCCTGCGTCGACGACCTTGTCGCGGCCCTGGCGGGCGACCCCGGTGACGGACGTCGCGTAGCGGATCCGCTCGCCCAGAGCATCGGCGAGGGGAGCCAGATAGTCGCTCACCCACTCCGCCCCGGTCGGGTATCCCGAGGCAGGCGCGCTCCATCCGGTCGGCTCGAGCAGGCGACGGGCGGCGGCGTCCGTGAGCTCCGGCCACGCGGAGAAGAGGCGCACATGCCCCCACTCGGAGACTGCGGCGGCGGCGCCGACCCCGCGTTCGACGACGACGACGTTCTCGCCCCGTTCGACGAGGTGCGCCGCTGCGGCCAGTCCCTGGGGGCCCGCTCCGATGACGACGACAGGAAGCTCGGACATCACATCTCCTCAGATCGAAAAACTTCAATATGAGAAGCGTCACTCACGTATCGAAGAATGTCAATACGTGAGAGGATGTCGGCATGACGCTTCCGGTGACCATCGCTGAGACCAGCTGCTGCGCGCCGGGAACAGCATCCGCTCTGCCCCTCGCCGAGGCCGAGCGCATCGCCCGTCTGTTCAAGGCTCTCGGCGACCCGACGCGGATCCGCCTGCTGTCGCTGATCTCATCGGCTGAGGGCGGAGAGGCCTGCATCTGCGATCTCACCGGCCCCGTCGGCCTCTCGCAGGGCACCGTCTCGCACCACATGAAGCTGCTCGCCGACGCGGGCCTCGTCACTCGTGAGCAGCGCGGGAAATGGGCGTACTTCGCACTGGCAGACGGTGCTCTCGATGCAGCAGGGGATGCGCTGCGCGACGTCTGAATTCCTCAGGCGCTGCCGGATAGGCTGGTCGTATGGCCCTCCTCTCGATCGCCGGTTCGGCGCGTGCTCCGCATGAGCTGCGCTCGGCGACGCCGATGAAGGAATGGATGCGCGTCGTGATGCACCCGGGCACGAACGGTTGGACCAGTGTGTGGGGCACCCTCTCGCACGGCGAGATCGCGGGCTGCCCGCCGCCACGCGACTAGACCACGCCTCACTCGGGGCGGTGGTCTCCTGCGCCATCCACTCCTTCTTCCGCGTGAGGTCTTGCCGTGTCCCCTTCTCCCACCCGTCCCCGCCTGCGTCTGGCTCCGCACGAGCTGTGGCGGGGCATCCGCTCCAACGCCCGAAGTGACGTCCTCGGCGGGTCGCTCCTGCTCGCCGCCACCGTCGCGGCCCTGATCCTCGCCAACACCCCCGCGGTGTCATGGTACGAGTCCGTGCGCGACTTCACCTTCGGCATCCCCGAGCTGCACCTCGACCTCAGCGTCGGAGCCTGGGCGGCCGACGGACTGCTGGCGATCTTCTTCTTCGTCGTCGGCCTCGAGCTGAAAGAGGAGTTCGTCACCGGCCGCCTGCGCGATCCGCGTCAGGCGGCGCTGCCGATCGCCGCGGCTGTCGGCGGCGTCATCGTGCCCGCCGTCATCTTCGCGGTGATCAACGGGGGAGACGGCGACGCACTGCGCGGCTGGGCGATTCCGACCGCGACCGACATCGCCTTCGCGGTCGCGGTGATCGCAGTGGTCGGCAAGTTCCTGCCTCCCGCCCTGCGCGTCTTCCTGCTGACGTTGGCGATCATCGACGACCTCATCGCCATCACGATCATCGCGACGTTCTACACCGACACGATCAGCTTCCCGTGGCTCGCCCTCGCCCTGCTCCCGCTCGCCGGATTCGCTTTCCTCGTGCAGCGGGGGGTGCGCGCGTGGTGGATCCTGCTGCCGCTCGCGGTGGCGGTGTGGGTCTGCATCCATGCCGCAGGCGTGCACGCCACGGTCGCCGGCGTGCTTCTCGGATTCGTGGTGCCGGTGCTGCCGTCCGAGCGTGCGCGGGTGCGCGCGGGCGAGGACGCGAACGGTGAGCCTCTGTATGACGGCATGGCGCCGCACTTCGCAGACCGCTGGGGTGTCGTGGCGACACTGTTCGCGGTTCCGGTCTTCGCCTTCTTCGCGGCGGGCGTCACGATCGGCGGTCTCGAAGGACTCCGCTCGGCCCTGACCGACCCCATCGCGATCGGCATCATCGTCGGGCTCGTGCTGGGCAAGCCGATCGGGATCCTCGCGACCACTTTCCTGCTCAGCCGTGTGCCGGCTCTGCGTCTCGACGCGACTCTTCGCTGGCCCGACCTCGCGGGAATGGCGTTCCTCGCGGGGATCGGATTCACCGTCTCGCTGCTCGTCGGTGAACTCGCCTACGGGTCGAGTTCGGTCGCCGACGAACACGTCAAGATCGGCGTGCTCGTCGGCTCTCTGCTCGCGGCGATCCTCGGCGGGCTCGTGCTCGCCAGACGCAACGCGCTCGCGCGCCGGTCGCAGCTGGGCGTCTGATGACGAACGGCCGAGCTCACAGCTGCCACCCGCGGTGGACCGAAGCGTCCCCTCGGTCGGAGCCGCCGCGAGGGATGCTCCGAGGCTAGCCGACCAGTCGCGCGGTGGTCCCTCGGACGTTCAGCTCGTAGGGGAGTGCCGCGGGGATGCCGGCGGCGTCGCCCTCGGCGAGCTTGGCGAGCACGGCATCGGCCGCTCGCTCGCCCTGGCCGAGGGGGAACTGGTCGACGGTCGTGAGGCGGAAGAACTCGCCGAGCTCGTGGCCGTCGATGCCGACGATCGAGAGGTCTTCCGGCACCGCGAAGCCGAGGTCGCGCGCCGCGAGCAGGGCGCCGATCGCCATCTCGTCCGACGCCGCGAACACGGCGGTCGGGCGAGGACCGGGGCGACCGAGCAGCTGCTTCGCGGCTCGGTATCCGCCCTCGACCGTGAAGTCGGCCGGCTCGAGGAAGGCGTGATTCAGCGGGATGCCCGCCTTCGCCAGCGCCTTCTCGAAGCCGAGGCGACGGTTCGTGGGGATGTGGAAGTCGATGTCGAACTCGGGGTTCGCGCCGATGTGCGCGATGTCGCGGTGACCGAGGCCGATCAGGTGCTCTGTCGCGAGCTGGGCGACCGCGACGTCGTCGACCGTGAGGGTGTCGAGCTTCGGATTCGGTCCGCCGATCGCGATCACCGGCAGGCCGAGGTCGAGCAGGTACTGGGTCTCGTCGTCGTCGAGCTCGATCGACACCGCGATCACCGCATCCACCCGCTGGCGGCGCAGGAACGTGTCGAACACGTGTCGGCGCACATCCTTGTCGGCGGTGATGTTGTAGAGCGTGATGTCGTAGCCCTCGCGCATCAGCGCTGACGACACCCCCGACAGCACGGTGCTGAAGAACCAGCGGTCGAGAAACGGCACGACCACGCCGATGTTGCGGGTGCGGCCGGATGCCAGACTCGACGCCCGGGACGATACGACATAGCCGAGCGCGGACGCTGCCTCCTGCACGCGCAGGCGCGCGGACTCCGAGACATGGCCTCGGCCGCTCAGGGCGCGCGAGACCGTGGCCGTCGAGACGCCGGCGAGCCGGGCGACCTCATCGATGCTCGCCATGGGATTCCTCTCTGAGCCGGAGAGGCCGCGGCATCCCCGTCGGATGCCGCGGCCCCACCGTGTTCGGCTTACGCCGCGGTCGTGGTGTACCAGACCGCGGTGTCGATGGGCACTGCGCCACCGTCGAACGGCTGGCTCTGCAGGATCACGAACGCGTCGGCCGGCAGCGGCAGCGGCTCGGTTCCGAGGTTCGCGAGAACGTGCACGTCGCCGCGGCGGAATGCCACCGCATCCGCTCCGGCGTCCTCCCAGACGAGCGATCCTCCGCCGAAACCGTACTCGCGGCGTCCGGCGAGCAGACGCTTGTAGAGCGCGAGCGTCGAGGCGGGGTCGACCTCTTCGACGTCACGCGAGTACGCGGCCCAGTCGGCCGGCTGCGGCAGCCACGACGCGCCGGTCTCGTTGAAGCCGAACGCCGGAGCGTCCGCCTCCCAGGGCAGCGGCACGCGGCATCCGTCTCGTCCGTAGCGCTCGCCGTTCGTGCGGAACCAGGTCGGGTCCTGACGGAACGCGTCGGGGATCTCCATCGCCTCGGGAAGGCCGAGCTCCTCGCCCTGGTACAGGTATGCGGAGCCTGGCAGCGCGAGCATGACCGTCGTCGCCGCGCGGGCGCGGGCGAGACCGATGGCGGTGTCGGGCTTGTGCGGAGTGTTCGGGCCGATGCCCTCGCCCTGCGGGTTGTCGTCGGTGAGCGCCAGGCGTGAGGCGTGGCGCACCACATCGTGGTTCGACAGCACCCAGGTGCTGGGAGCGCCGACGGCACCGAACGCGTCGAGCGACTCGCGGATGACGTCGCCGAGCGCCTTCGCGTCCCATTCCGTCATCAGGTACGGGAAGTTGAACGTCTGGTGCATCTCGTCGGGGCGCACCCACAGAGCGGTCTGCTTCAGCGTCGGCATCCAGGCTTCGCCGCACAGCGCGCGGTCGCCGTCGTATTCGGCGAGCACCTTGTGCCAGTCGCGGTAGATGTCGTGCACGCCGTCCTGACCCCAATACGGCACGTTCGCCTCGCCGCCGCCCATCGAGTCGGCGTCGGCCGGCGGTGTGTAGTCGGGCAGACCTTCGGCCTTGATCATGCCGTGCGCCACATCGACGCGGAAGCCGTCGACACCGCGGTCGAGCCAGAAGCGCAGGATCGAGCGGAACTCCTCACGGACCTCTTCGTTGTTCCAGTCGAAGTCGGGCTGCGTCGGGTCGAAGATGTGCAGGTACCACTGACCGGGGGTGCCGTCGGCCTCGGTGATGCGTTCCCACATGCCGCCGCCGAAGACGGACTCCCAGTTGTTCGGGGGCAGCTCGCCGTTCTTGCCCTTGCCGTCGCGGAAGATGTAGCGCGCACGCTCGGGGCTGCCGGGGGCGGCCTTGAGCGCCTCCTGGAACCAGGCGTGCTGAGCAGATGAGTGGTTCGGCACCAGGTCGACGACCACGCGGATGTCACGGGCATGCGCCTCGTTCAGCATGGTGTCGAAATCGTCGAGCGTGCCGAACAGCGGGTCGACGTCGCGGTAGTCGGCGACGTCGTAGCCGGCGTCGCGCTGCGGGCTCGTCATGAACGGGCTCAGCCAGATCGCGTCGACGCCGAGCTCCTTCAGGGAGTCGAGGCGGCTGGTGATGCCGGGCAGGTCCCCGATGCCGTCACCCGAGGCGTCGGCGAACGAACGGGGGTAGATCTGGTAGATGACCGCGCTGCGCCACCACTCGGAACCGGGGGCTGCGATCTGCTCAAGCTGTGCCATGGCAACAGATTAGTGCAAACGCTTACATGATTGCCAGAGATGCGTTCGAATCGATTCGGTCGTGCGATGTTCCACGCCGCTCCCCGGTGGCTTGCAGTCCGGGAGTATGCTTCGGGCATCCGATGACTGGAGGCTGTCATGGTTCCCGAGATCAACTACTGGGCGGTCCTCATCGCCACGGCGTCGAGCATGATCGTCGGCTCGGTCTGGTACGCGCCGAAGGTGTTCGGCACGCGCTGGTCGAAGCTCGCGAACGTCGACATGGATCGGCCGGGTTCGAGCGCGACCATGGCGATCATCACGACCGTGATCGTGAGCTTCATCACGTCGTGGGTGCTCGCCGGTGCAGCCGCCATCGCCTGGCACTTCTACGAGGGGTCGTACTTCTGGGCGGCGGTGGTGACGGGCGTGCTGCTGTGGGCAGGGTTCACGGCGGCTCGTTTCATCACGCACGACGCGTTCGAGGGTCGCCCGACAGGGCTGACGGTCATGAACATCGCGCACGAGCTCGTCACGATCGTGGTCATGGCGGTGCTCATCGGGGTGTGGCCGCCGGCGCTCGGCTAGATCTCCGGGTTCTTCGTCAGGTCCTGCGCGAGCATCACGAGGATCCCACTCGGGCCACGCAGGTAGGTGAGCTTGTAGACGTCCTGGTAGTTCGCGACTCCCCGCAGGGGCCGGAATCCATGCCGGGCGGCGATGGCCAGGGACTCGTCGATGTCGTCCACCGAGAACGCCACCCGGTGCATCCCGATCTCGTTCGGCAGCGTGGGCTCGGTCTCGATCGCGTCGGGGTGGATGTACTCGAACAGCTCGAGCTGACCGTGGCCGTCCGGTGTCTGCAGCACGGCGATCTTCGCATGATTGCCGTCGAGGCCGACTGCGGTGTCGGCCCACTCTCCGCTGACCTCGTCGCGGCCGAGCACGGTGAGGCCGAGATCGGTGAAGAAGGCGGTGGCCGCGTCGAGGTCGCGCACGGCGATGCCGACGTTCTCCAGTGTGATGGGCATGCGTCGGATGCTACTCGCGAGCGCGACACGCCGGATGAGCCGAAAGACTAGACCTTCGCCACTTCCGAAGAGACTTCCTGGTATGCCAGCATTTTGCTCGTGACCTCCTGGTCGCCTGCGGGGCCCGCACTCGGACCGCTGTTCAGACCGAGGGGGTCAGCATGTCGGGTTCAACGCGCCGTTCGGCTCCGTGGGTGATCGCTGCCGCGCTCGTCGCAGCGGCGCTGGTCGCGGGCGCTGCATCCGCCGCATCCGGAGATGCGACGCCGGACGCCCCGACCGCGGCAGGTGCCGCCCCCGATCCCACGCTGTCGGTCTCGCTGGCCTACGAGTTCCTCGACGCGCGTGTCGACGAGTTCTGCGACGGCGCGGGCCACTGCCTGCCTCGCAGCTACCAGGGCGGGTTCTTCACCGACCTGCCGACGTGGGACTTCACGCCCTCGTTCGTCTACGACGACGCTCTCGTCGTCATCGCGTACACGGCCCGGGGCCTTCCCGACGACATCCGCCGCGCGCAGGCGGTCGGCGACACCCTGCTGTTCGTGCAGGACGAGGACCCGATCGGCGACGGGCGCGTGCGCACCTCGTACGAACCGCACGGCATCCGGCAGGGACGGGTCGAGATCACCGGACCCGGCACCTTCACCGGCAATCAGGCCTGGGTGGGCATGGCACTCACGCGGCTCTTCCACGCGACGGGCGAGCAGAAGTACCTCGACGGCGCGGTGCGGATCGCGCAGTGGATCCAGACGAACACCGCCGACATGAGCCGTGCCCCCTACGGCTACACGGGCGGGCAGCTCGAAGACGGCACCTCGCTCGTGTGGAAGTCGACCGAGCACAACAGCGACATCGCCGGATTCTTCACCCAGCTCGCGCAGCTCACCGGCGACCCCGTCTGGGCCGACCGTGCTGCGGTCGCCACCGACTTCGTCGCCGCGATGCAGAGCGCGGACGGGCACGTCGACACGGGGACGCTCCTGGACGGCTCCGCCGTGAACACGCACCCGGTGCCCCTGGACTCGCAGACCTGGACCTCGCTCGCGACCGGCGATGACCGCTACGACACGGCACTCGACTGGACCCTCGCGAACCTCATCGCCACCGACGGTCAGTACCAGGGGCCGTCGATCAGCGACACCGACGTGTCGAAGGTGTGGTTCGAGGGCAGCGGGCACCTGGCGCTGGCCCTCAAGCTGCGGGATGGTGCGGAGGACGCGGACCGCGCGGAGGCGCTGCTCGACAGCATCCGCCTCGGGCAGCGCGATGCGGCCAACGGCGACGGCAAGGGCATCGTCGCGACCTCGACCGACGGCCTCGACTCCGGCTTCGGCGACCTCTACTACGCCAGCCTGCACACCGGCGCGACGGCCTGGTACCTGCTCGCCGCCGCCGGCGACAATCCCTTCAGCCTTCCGGTCGACTGACCGACGCGCCGCGCCTGCGGTGTCTCGGGAGGAGAAGTCGCCTTCGGGAGGAGAGATCTCGAGGATCCCTCCTCTCGAAGGTCGGAGTTCCGCCCGTGGGCGAGGGGGCCGCCCGAACAGGTGCGGAGAGCGATCAGCCGATGTTCGCGGTGATCCGGGCCAGATGCGCGGCCGCCTCCTCGGCCGATCTGGTGCGTCCGCTGACTCCCGGTCGCTCCTGCCAGGGCAGCGGGCCGTCTGCACGCCGGTACTCGACACCGGCCGCATCCAGGCGGGCCAGGTGCTCGGTCAACCGTGGAGCGAACTCGGCGTAGTCGCGGTCGCCCGTGGTCCACAGAGCCTCGGCGACGGCTGACAGACGCGGGAACGCCCGGTAGTCGAGCCCCCGCATCGAGTCGATGTGCTCGGTCCAGAGGTTCGCCTGGCCGCCGAGCACGTGTTGCGCCTCGGCGGCGTCGAGCTCCGCGGGCACGGGATCGAAGGAGTACGCCTTCTCGACCGTCGTCACGGTGCCGGTCGGGATGGGCTCCGAGTCGAGGTCGGACTCGCGGTAGTCGAGGTACACCGTGTCTTCCGGGCAGGCGACCACGTCGTGCCCCGAGCGGGCAGCGGTGACAGCGCCGACATTGCCGCGCCAGGAGAGCACGGTCGCGCCGTCGGCCAGCCCGCCTTCGAGGATCTCGTCCCAGCCGAGCAGCTTGCGCCCGCGCGACGCCAGGTGCTGCCCGATACGGCTGACGAACCAGCTCTGCAGCTCCTCCTCGTCGTGCAGGCCGAGCTCCCGCATCCGATCCTGGGTCCGCTCGTCCTCGACCCACTGGATCTTGGGGCACTCGTCTCCGCCGATGCAGATGTACTCCGAGGGGAACAGGTCGACGATCTCGTCGAGCACGTCCGACAGGAACCGGATGGTCGACTCCTCGACGTTGAAGATCACCGGATTGATGCCCCAGCGGGTCCACGGGGTGGTCGGTGCGCTGTCGGCGTCGCCGACACCCAGCTCGGGATACGCGGCCACGGCCGCCTGCGCATGGCCCGGGAGCTCGATCTCGGGCACCACGGTGACCCCGCGTGCGGTCGCGTACGCCACGATCTCGCGGATGTCGTCCTGCGTGTAGAAGCCGCCGTGCGGTCGCCCGTCGGTGTCGGATCCGTGCTCCGCTCCGAGCTGGGTCTCGGGGCGCCAGCCGCCCACCTCGGTGAGGCGGGGGTAGCTGGTGATCTCGACCCGCCAGCCCTGGTCGTCGGTGAGGTGCAGATGCAGGGTGTTGAGGCGGTGCATCGCCAGCAGGTCGATGAACCGCAGCACGTCACGTGTCGGTGCGAAGTGGCGGACGACGTCGAGCATGGCTCCGCGCCAGGGGAACTTCGGGGCGTCCTGAACGCGGGTGACGGGGGTGGTCCAGCGCACGGTCGTGCCCGGGGACCGCCGATACACGGCGGCCGGGAACAGCTGCAGCAGCGCCTGCGCGGCCCAGTGCGCCCCGCGCTCCGTCGACGCGGCGAGCCGGACCGACGCCGGTGTGGTCTCGAGATCGAAGGCCTCGTCGGTGAGCGACCGATCGACATCCAGACGGATGCTCGCGGTGTCGCGCGATGCGGTGTCGGACACGCTCAGCGGCAGCACGAACCCGGTCGCCGCCCGCAGCCGCTCCTGCAGTCTCAGGGCCGGCTGGGCGAGGTCGGGGTGGCTCGAGATCGCGGCATCCGCGGTGAGTTCGAACTCGCCGGGGGACGTGAGCTGGGTCGTGGGTCGAGGTAGAAGGGTCGACATTCGGGCGAACTCCCTGGTTGTTTCGGTCGGGCACGAATTAGTTGGTTACATGCCCTAATAGTTAGTAAATAAAGTGACCTAATTCGACGACCAAAATTGTCACCTGAGGCGAAACAATGCCGTCATAACGCTGAAACCTAACAGATCTATAAATGCCAACATAATGATTGACAACGGATATGCAACAGAGGTGTACTAACTTTCACGAACGACACATCGACGTATCCGTTCGCGGTATCCCACCTACCAAGGAGAATTCAGTGGCAATCAAGAAGTTGGCGACGTTCGGTGCCATCGGCATCGTCTCCGCTCTCGCACTCAGCGCGTGTTCCGGTTCGGCCGGTGCCGGCAGCGCCGGCGCTCCCAGCGATGGAAAGGTCCCCGAGGTCGACGGATCCGGCGAGACGCTCACGGTCTGGGTCATGGACGGCGACTACACGCCCGACACGCTCGACGAGATCAACAAGCGCTTCACCGAGGAGACCGGCGCGGAGGTGAACCTCCAGAAGCAGACCTGGGACGGCATCACCACGAAGGTCACGACGGCCCTCGCCACCGACACCCCGCCCGATGTGATCGACATGGGCAACACGCAGATCGCGAGCTACGCCGCGAACGGCGGACTGCTCGACCTCACGGCGTACCAGGACGACCTGGCTCAGGGCCAGACCTGGCTCGACGGACTCGTCGACCCCGCGACGATCGATGGCAGCCTCTACGGGGTACCCGGATTCGCCGGCGCTCGCGCCGTGATCTACAACAAGAAGATGTGGGCGGAAGCGGGCGTCACCGAGGTCCCGACCACGTATGACGAGCTGACGGCGGCCCTCGACAAGGTCGCGGCAGCCAACGCGCAGACGCCCGACTTCTCGCCGTTCTACCTGCCTGGTCAGTACTTCTACGCGGGAATGCAGTTCGTCTGGGACGCCGGTGGGGACATCGCATCCGAGAAGGGCGGCGAGTGGACCTCGGGCTTCGGCTCGGACGAGGCACTCGAAGGCCTCGAGGCGTTCAAGGAGTTCCAGAACACATACTCCACCGCGGCATCCGCGACTCTCGACACCTTCGAGCCGAACCAGGGTCAGATCTTCGCTGACGGCAAGACCTCGGCGATCCTCAACACGAACACCGGTGCGATCTTGAAGATCAACCCGGATCTCGAGCCGGACCTCGGGTCCTTCCCGTTCCCCGGCCTCTCGGGCGAGGCTCAGCCGGTCATGCTCGGCGGCTCCGACTGGGCGATCCCGGTGAAGTCGCAGAACTCGGATCTCGCCCTGAACTGGGTCAAGATCGCCGCCAGCCCCGAGGTTCAGAAGGACTTCGTGTTCGGCGTCGACGGATGGATCCCCAACAGCACGGAGGGGATCGAGTTCGCGCAGGAGACGTTGGATGACGTCAAGGTGAGCTTCTTCACCGCCGCACTCCGGTCGAAGGCCACGCCGGCCAACGCCAACTGGACCACGATCGAGAGCAACAAGGACATCAACAACCTGTTCTCCTCGATCGCCTCGGGCTCGAAGTCCGTCGACGAGGCGGCGACCGCCTTCGACGACGCGGCCGACAAGACGCTCAACACCAAGTAGCACCTCGGATGCCGCGCGCCCGCGCATCGCGGACGTGCGGCATCCTCCCACCCCGCAGTTCCTCGGCCCCGTGAACCGGCGGTGCCCCGACCACCGAAAGGCGAACCCGTGGTCACCACACCCGTCGTGTCACCGCCGTCAGTGAAGACGCGAACACCTCGTCCCCCGTCCCCCCGCGCTCGGCGCACGGCCAGCAGCCGCCGAAGCACGGCCCCGTTCTGGCTCTTGACGCCGGCAGGCCTGATGATCCTGTTCGTCACCCTGCTGCCGATCGGCTTCCTCGTCTTCACGTCCTTCACGAACTACAACCAGCGCACGCTGTTCACGGGAGCCTTCGACTTCGTCGGTCTGGATCAGTACGCCGCGGTGCTGGCCGACCGGGAGTTCTGGCTGTCCCTCACGCGCACGATCGTCTTCACGGCGGCTCTGGTCGTGGGCAGTGTGGCGATCGGCGCGGGGATGTCGCATCTCATGACGCGCCTGCCCTCCGGCATCCGTTATCTCACCACCGTCGTGCTGATCCTGGCCTGGGCGATGCCGAACGTCGCCTCGTCGATCGTCTGGTCGTGGCTCTTCCAGCCGCAGTACGGCGTGATCAACTGGATGCTCACGCAGCTCGGCATCTTCGGCGACATGACCAGCAAGGACTGGTCGTCCGATCCGGTGCTCGCGTGGGTGTGCATCTGGCTGCTCGTCGTCTGGCAAGCCGTTCCCTTCATCGCGCTGACCCTGTACGCCGCAGAGACGCAGGTCGCGGTCGAGCTGAAGGAGGCCGCCCGGCTCGACGGAGCATCCGAATGGCGCATCTATCGCGTCGTCGTGCTGCCCTCGATCGCACCGACGATCCTGCTCGTGACGATGCTGTCGATCATCTGGGACTTCAACGTCTTCAACCAGATCTGGCTCATCTCCGAGGGCGGGCCCGACGGGGCGACCTCGACACTCGGCGTCTTCACCTACACGACGGCGTTCTCCGGCAACCTGCAGATCGGGGCGGGGTCGGCGATCGCCGTGGCCTCGACCGTCATCCTCGCGGCGCTCAGCGCCGTGTACATCCGACACCTCGTGCGGTCGGGAGAGGACCTCTGATGACCACGACGACCACCGCCCCGGCTCCCGCGGCGACCACGACCACGACGACCGCCACCGGACGCAGGCGACGCCGACGCCGCACCCCCTGGGTCAGCAGCAGCATCGCGATCCTCTTCTGCATCGTGTGGGCGTTCCCGGTGTACTGGATGATCAACACCGCGTTCAAGCCACGGTCGGAGATGCTCAGCAGCACGCCGCACTTCCTCCCCGAGTCGCCCACGCTCGACAACTTCTTCACGGCGATCGGCAAGGGCCAGTTCCACATCTATCTGCAGAACTCCGTGATCGTCGTCACCGGTGCGGTGGTGTTCGCGATCGTGCTCGGCCTGTTCGCGGCGGCCGCGCTGTCGCGGTTCCGGTTCCGCGGACGTCGGCCCATCCTGGTGCTCATCCTCATCGTCCAGATGCTGCCGGGCACAGCGCTGCTCATCCCGCAGTTCCTGATCTTCAACTCGATGGGACTCCTGGGGACCTACTGGGGCCTGATCCTCTCGTACGTCGCGAGCGTGCTCCCGTTCTCGATCTGGGTGATGCGCGGGTTCTTCCTCGCCATCCCGATCGAGCTCGACGAGGCCGCCCGCATCGACGGCGCAACGACCTGGCAGGTGCTCACCCGGGTGCTGTTCCCGCTCGTGATGCCCGGCATCATCTCGAGCAGCGTGTTCGCGTTCATCGCCGCCTGGAACGACTACATCGTCGCGTTCACGTTCATGAAGGATCAGGCGAATTACACGCTGCCCGTGTGGCTGAACTCCTTCACCGTCTCGGTCGGCGGCGAGATGGGCACGGACTACGGCGGGCAGATGGCCGCAGCGACGCTGTTCGCTCTCCCTGTCGTCGTCTTCTTCATGATCATCCAACGCAACCTGGTGACCGGCATGTCCGCCGGCGCAGTGAAGGGCTGACCGATGTCCCAGGCGAACGGCCTCGATCGGCCGAAGACGAAGGCGGTCGTCATCACCACCGCAGCGACCCTGATGATCCTGGCGGCGATCGGCGCCGGTGCGCAGCCGGCACTCGCCGCAGCGTCCCCGGCGGGACCCGCGGCGGCCGGGGCTGCGGGGACCGTGGACTGGTACGTCGCGCCCGACGGAACGGTCGACTACGAGCACTCGGCGGCGCTGGCCTACGCGTTCCTCGACGACCGGGTCGACGAGTACTGCAGCGCAGACGGCATGTGTCTGCCGCGGAGCTACCAGGGCGGCTTCTTCACGACCCCTGACTGGGACTTCACGTCGTCGTTCCTGTACGACGACGCGCTGATCGTCATGGCCTATGCGGCGAGGGGGCTTCCCGACGACATCCGTCGGGCGCAGTCGATCGGTGACGCGCTGCTGTTCGTGCAGCAGAACGACCCGGACTTCTCCGACGGGCGCACCCGGGCGTCGTATCAGCCTGCGAGCCTCCGTGCCGGCGCTGTCGAGATCGGATCCTCGGCGTCGAACACCGGCAATCAGGCGTGGGTGGGGATGGCGCTCGCCCGTCTCTTCGACGTCACCGGCGAACGGAAGTACCTCGACGGAGCCCTGCGGCTGGCCGACTGGATCCAGCAGAACACGGCCGACACCGAGCACGCGCCCTTCGGCTACACCGGCGGACAGGATGCCGACGGCAACCCGTTCACGTTCAAGTCGACCGAGCACAACATCGATGTCGCCGCCTTCTTCACGCAGATGTCTGCACTCACCCGTGATGCGGTGTGGGCGGATCGGGCGGCGGTCGCGGCGGGCTTCGTCGCCGCGATGCAGACCGAGGACGGCCACCTGTGGACGGGGACCCATCCGGATGGCGTCTCGACGAACTATTACCCGATCCCCGAGGACCCTCAGACCTGGAGCTACCTCGCGACGCTCGACGACCGATACGCGTCCGCGCTGGCGTGGACGGTCGAGAACCTGCACGCGACCGACGGTCCGTACGCAGGGCCCGCGTTCAGCAGCGCCGATGTGTCGAAGGTCTGGTTCGAGGGGTCGGGGCAGCTGGCTCTCGCCCTGCGCACCCGCGACTCCGCCGGTGACGCGGACTACACGCAGTCGATCCTCGCCTCGGCGGAGCTCGCTCAGCGGCAGGCCGCGAACGGCGACGGCCGAGGGATCGTCGCGTCGTCGAGCGACGGACTCGACACCGGGTTCGGCGACCTCTACTACTCGAGCCTCCACACCGGAGCGACCGCGTGGTACCTCCTCGCGGTCACCGGGTACAACCCGTTCCGCCTCGCGGTGGATCCCGAGACACCGACGGTCCCGAGTCCTGAGGGCGAGGGCGAAGGAGTCGCACCGATCGCCGACGCATCCGGCGATGTCCTGGCCGAGAGCGGCTCCGAGGCCCCGGTCGTCGCGATCGGCGTCGCCGGGCTCGCGCTCCTCGTCGGGGCGAGCCTGCTGCGACGTCGTCATGCCGCGCGGTGATGCCGATCCCGGGGCGGGCGGGAGACAATGGGCTGTGGCCGATCTCCGCATCACGACCAAGGCGCTCCCCGAGCACAATCGCGTGCGCAATCGCGCGATGCTGCTGCAGACGCTGTTCCACGAGGGGCCGCGCAGTCGGGCGGACATCGCGCGCGGATCGGGGCTCAACAAGGTCACCGTCTCGACCATCGTCGGCGAGCTGATCGATCAGGGCATCCTCGTCGAGGCGGGGCATGCGGCGGAGGGCCGCGTGGGAAAGCCGGCCACGCTGGTCGCGCTCGATGACGACTCCCGCTCGATCATCAGCCTCGACCTCTCCGACGCGCAGTCGTTCCGGGGCGCCGTCATGAACCTGCGCGGAGAGGTGTCGCACGAGCGCCGGGTCGATGCGCTCACCGAACGCGGCGACGACGCGATCGCGCGCGTCATCGCGATGATCGAGGAGCTGCTCGCCGAGGCATCCGCTCCCGTCCTCGGGATCGGCGTCGGCAGCCCCGGCGTGGTCGACCGTGACGGCATCGTGCGCTTCGCGCCCCATCTCGGCTGGTTCGGCGCTGACCTGCGTGGGGCTCTGAGTGAGCGCTTCGGCCTGCCGGTGCATATCGTGAACGACGCCAACGGCATGGCTCTCGCCGTGCACACCTTCCGCGAGAACGACGACGGCCGCAGCATCCTGATCCTGACCATCCAGCGTGGAGCGGGGGCGGGGCTGATCATCGGCGAGACGCTGATCGACGGCGTCGACTTCATGGCGGGCGAGATCGGCCACGTGGTGGTGGATCCGAAGCGCGACACCACGTGTCTGTGTGGGCGCCCCGGATGCCTCGACGCGATCGTCGCAGTACCGGCGTTGCGCGCGCGCCTCGACGCCGGTGAGAACCGCGACGAGGTCATGGACGACGCGGCGGACGCGCTCGCCGCTGCCGTGGCTCCGATCATCTCGATGCTGGGTGCGACCCGCATCGTGCTCGTCGGCCCGGAGGACATCCTCGACGAGGCGTTCGCGCAGCGGACCCAGCGGTGTCTGACCGATCGCACGCTTCCGTCGACGACCAGCACGATCGGCGTCGAGATCGGCTCGGACGGCGGACTGCTCGCGCTGCAGGGGCCTCTGGTCGCGGTGCTCTCGGCGGAACTGGGCATCTCGTGACGAACCGCGGCACCGAGAAGGCTCTGCCTGAGCACACCCGACAGGTCAACCGCTCGCTGATCCTGCGTACGCTCTTCCGGAGCGATGCGATGAGTCGAGCGGACCTCGCCAGAGCGACCGGACTCACCAGGGTGAGCGTGTCGCGCATCGTCGATCATCTCGCGGCCGAGGGGGTCGTGCGCGAGAGCGGGCCGAGCCCCGAGGGGAGGGTCGGCAAGCCGAGCACCCTCATCGCGTTGAACCCCGATTCCTATCACGTGGTCACACTCGACCTCTCGGCCTACGCGGAGCTCAGCGGGGCGATCATGAACCTCGACGGCGAGGTGGTGCATTCGACGAGCGTGCCCACCGACGGCGCTCGGGGCGCCGCGCTGGTCGACAAGGTCTGCGCGCTGGCCTCGGCGCTGGTCAAGCGGTCGACCGTGCGGGTCCTCGGTGTGGGCATCGGCTCTCCCGGTGTCGTCAACGGCGAAGGTGTCGTCCTCGAGGCCGTCGCCTTCGACTGGCACGGGCTCGATCTCGGTGCGGCGCTGTCGGCCGCGGTCTCGGTGCCCGTCCACATTGCGAACGACGCCAATGCCGCTGCTCTCGCCGCGCGCACCTACGGCCAGCCGGGCGTCGACAACCTGGCGCTCGTGCGGATAGGTCAAGGTATCGGCAGCGGCATCATCGTCGGCGGTGCGCTCGTCACCGGCGACCGCTTCACGGCCGGCGAGGTCGGCCACGTGCTCGTCGACGAGGGCGGCGAGGTGTGCCGATGCGGCCGACGCGGCTGCCTCGAGGTCGTGGCCGCAGTGCCGTATCTGCGGCGCCTGCTCGCCGAGCCCGACGCGTCAGCCGACGAGATCCTGACTCGCGCAGGGCGAGCTCTCGGGCGGGTGCTCACCCCGATCGTCGCCGCACTCGGGCTCGAGCAGGTCGTGCTGTCCGGACCCCTCGACATCGTCGGCGGGGTGTTCCTCGACGAGACGCGCGCGGCGATCGAGCACGAGGCGCTGGCGATCGTGACCGACGACTTCGAGATCCGTGTGGCGGTGCGCGGCGACGACATCGTCCTGCTCGGGGGTACCGCGCTGGTGGTCGCCGAGGAGCTCGGCATCCGCTGATCGCGGCCGGCCTGCGGATGCTCTCCGCAGACCGCGTGTGCTCTCGCTGTGCAGTGCTTACGCGGCGACGCGGGCGACAGCGGCGATGGCGCTCGTGAAGAAGTCGAGTCCATCGATGCCCGACCGCATGGCGGCCGACGTGTCGGGACCGAAGCCCGCCTCGGTGGCGTGCTCGGGGTGCGGCATGAGCCCCACGACGTTGCCCGCCTCGTTGGTGAGTCCCGCGATGTCGCGCAGCGAGCCGTTGGGGTTGACGCCCGCATAGCGGAACGCGACCAGGCCCTCGCCCTCGAGACGGTCGAGGGTCTCTTCGTCGGCGATGTATCCGCCGTCGGCGTTCTTGAGCGGGATCGTGATCTCCTGGCCCGTGCGGAACCGGTTGGTCCAGGCCGTGTCGGAGTTCTCGACGATGAGCTTCTGATCGCGACGCACGAAGTGCTGGTGGTCGTTGCGGATCAGGCCGCCGGGCAGCAGATGCGCCTCGACGAGCATCTGGAAGCCGTTGCAGATGCCGAGGATGGGCATGCCCTTGGCCGCTGCGTCCTTGACCTCGGCCATGATCGGCGAAAGTGCGGCGATCGCGCCGGCGCGCAGGTAGTCGCCGTAGCTAAATCCGCCGGGAAGGACGAGGGCGTCGACGCCTTCGAGGTCGTGCGAACCGTGCCAGAGGGCGACGGGTTCGGCGCCGGCGATGCGGACGGCGCGCTGCGCGTCGCGATCGTCGAGCGAACCGGGGAAGGTGACGACGCCGATGCGCGTGGTCACTCGGCGACCTCGATGCCGACGACGTCTTCGATCACGGAGTTGGAGAGCACCTCGTCGGCGATGCGGCGGGCCTCGGCGAGGATCTCGTCGGTGACCTCACCCTCGACGGTGAGCTCGAAGCGCTTGCCGATGCGGACGTCGGAGAAGCCCTCGACGCCCAGACGCGCGAATGCGCCGGACACGGCCTTCCCCTGCGGGTCGAGCAGTTCGGGCTTGGGCATGACGTCGACGACGATGGTGGGCATGAACGGCTCCGGAAGTCGCGGGCGGACGGGCGTGCTCAGTCTACCGGCTCGCGGAACGCTCGATTCCCGGGCGTCGCGGCTCAGGCGTGGAAGACGGTGTGCAGGTCGCCGATGGCGTCGCGGCCGCCCAGGCCGTCGATCTCGAACAGCACCGAGATGCCGACCACGTGGCTGCCCAGGCGCTCGACCAGCTCGCGACCGGCGGCCAGGGTCCCGCCCGTGGCCAGCACGTCGTCGATGAGCAGCACGCGGGATCCCTCGGGCAGGTCGTCGTGCATCTCGATCGTGGCGGTGCCGTACTCGAGGGCGTAGTCGACGGATGCCGCGGGGCGGGGCAGCTTGCCCGCCTTGCGGATCGGGATGAGACCGACGCCTGCCGCGATCGCTGCAGCCCCGGCGAGGATGAACCCTCGGGCCTCGATGCCGGCGACCACGTCGAACTGGCCGGCGAACGGCGCGATGATCGCCTCGGTGGTGGCGTGGAGGGCCTCGGCGTCGGCGAGGAGCGGAGTGATGTCGCGGAAGATGATCCCCTCTTCCGGGTAGTCCGGGATGCTGCGGATCAGCGATTCGGCACGGACGAGAGCGGGAGAGAGTTCGGTGTCAGGCACCGGACAAGGGTACGCCGCGTTCACAATTCAGCAGAATCAGGCCGGATTCGCCGAAACGGGGTCGAAGTGGTCGCGTCCGGCGTTCTCATGCTGAATTGCGCACGCAACAGTCGGGCTTGACACCGTGGGAGCGCTCCCATAGAGTCGCTGGACAGTGCGTGGGAGCGCTCCCATGGTGAACCACCACAGGAATCGCAGGAATCGCCACGTGCTGTCCCGACGCACCACCCGCACCACCACTGCACGACCCACCACAAAGGAGTGAACTGTGAACACACGTGCCCGCAAGCGGATCCTGACCACCGCAGCCGTCGCATCCGTCTCCGCCCTGGCCCTCGCCGGCTGTGCGAGCGGTGGCGGCGACGCCGAGGGAGACGACGAGAAGATCACGCTGACCGTCACCACATTCGGCACCTTCGGATACGACGACCTCTACGACGAGTACGAGAAGGCGAACCCGAACGTCACGATCGAGGCGACGAACATCGACACCGGCGGCAACGCCCGCACCGACGCCTTCACGAAGATCGCCGCGGGCTCGGGTCTGAGCGACATCGTCGCGATCGAGGAGGGCTGGCTCGGCGCCATCATGGACGTCTCCGACACCTTCGTCGACCTGCGCGACTACGGCATCGAAGACCGCAAGGCCGACTGGGTCGACTGGAAGTACGGGCAGGCGACGGATGCCGAGGGTCGCGTGATCGGCTACGGCACCGACATCGGCCCGAGCGGCATCTGCTACAACGGCGCTGCCTTCGAAGCCGCAGGGCTGCCCAGCGACCGCGAGTCGGTCGCCGAGCTGCTGAACGGCGATTGGGAGAACTACTTCGCCGTCGGCGCCGAGTACACGGCGAAGACCGGCAAGGCCTGGTACGACCACTCCGGATTCGTCTGGAACGCCATGGTCAACCAGCTCGACGAGGGCTACTACACGACCGACGGCGAGCTGAACGTCGAGGACAACGCCGAGCTCAAGGAGCGCTTCGAGCTGCTCGGAGCGGCCACCGAGGGCGGCCAGTCCGCCGCGCAGACCGCGTGGGACTGGAACGGCGGCAAGTCGTTCGTCGACGGCACCTTCGCCACGTTCGTCTGCCCGGGCTGGATGCTCGGAGTCGTGCAGGGACAGGTCGAGGCCGGCGGCGGCGACGCCTCCACCGGCTGGGACTTCGCCGACGTGTTCCCCGGCGGCGCGGCCAACTGGGGCGGCGCGTTCCTCTCGATCCCCGAGAGCTCCGAGCACAAGGAAGCCGCAGCCGATCTCGCTGACTGGCTGACGCAGCCCGAGCAGCAGGTCAAGCAGTCCGAGGCTGCGGGCAACTTCCCCTCCACGGTGACGGCACAGGAGACGCTCGCCTCTGACGCGACGCCGAACCCGTTCTTCAACGACGCGCCGACCGGCGCGATTCTCGCGGAGCGTGCCAAGGGCGTCGTGGCGCAGTTCAAGGGCGCCGATGACTCCGTCATCCAGGAGAACGTCTTCGGCCCGGCCCTCAGCGGCCTCGACCGCGGCGACACCGACACCCAGGGTGCGTGGGATGCGGCGATCAAGCTCCTGAACGAGCTGGTCGACTGACCCAGCCGCATCCCTTCCGGTCGCAGTTCGTGCCGCACCGCCTTCCCTGGCGCGGCACGGACTGCGACCGAAACACCACGGACGCACGGACCAGGACCAAGGAAGAGTCATGACACTCACCGATGAGCGCTCGGAGACGTCGACCGCGTCGACGAAGAACGCGAAGAGCCCGAAGACGGATGCCGCCGGCCGGCGTCCCTGGCGGCATCGCCTCTCGCGGTTCGACCAGAACGCCTCGCCGTACTTCTACATCTCGCCGTTCTTCCTGCTGTTCGGACTGGTCGGCCTGTTCCCGCTTCTGTACACGGTGTGGGTCGCGGTGCACGAGTGGGACCTGCTCAAGGGGCAGGGAGAGTTCGTCGGCACCGGAAACTTCGTCGAGATCCTCGGCGATGCGATGTTCTGGAACTCGATCTTCAACACGCTCAGCATCTTCCTGCTGTCGGCGATCCCGCAGCTGGCTGTCGCCCTGGTGATCGCCTACCTGCTGGATCGCGGCCTCCGGGCCCCGACGTTCTGGCGCATGAGCATCCTCATCCCGTTCGTCGTGACGCCCGTGGCCGTCGCCATCATCTTCTCGAGCATCTTCAACGAGGCCGACGGCCTGGCCAACAACCTGCTGAACCTGATCGGCATCGCCGATCAGGAGTGGAAGCACGACACGGCCCTGTCTCACCTCGCGATCGCCATCATGGTGAACTTCCGTTGGACGGGCTACAACGCCCTCATCCTGCTCGCCGCGATGCAGGCGGTGCCGCGCGACCTCTACGAGTCCGCAGCCCTCGACGGCGCGGGAGCCGCCCGCCGCTTCTTCTCGATCACCATCCCCACCATCCGTCCGACGCTGATCTTCGTGATCATCACCGCGACGATCGGCGGCCTGCAGATCTTCGCCGAGCCGCGACTGTTCGACGTCTCGACGGCCGGCGGCATCGGAGGCAGCGATCGACAGTTCCAGACGACGGTCCTCTTCCTCTGGGAGCTCGCCTTCTTCCGGCGCGACCTCGGGGAGGCATCCGCCGTCGCGATCCTGCTGTTCCTGCTCATCGTGGGCATCGGAGTGATCAACTTCCTCATCTCGCGGCGGATCTCGACCGGGGACTCCCCGAAGAGCCGCGCCGCCCGTCGCCGCGCACGCAGCGACGCCGCGGCCGCCACCACCGCGGTCGCCGCCACCACGACGATCGCCACCACGACCGAGGAGAACGCGCGATGACCGCCACCCAGGCACTCAGCGTCCCCGAGAAGATCCGCAGGCGCCGAGGCGCCGTCGGCGGCAACGCCGGAATCGGCAGCCGCCCCGGATTCCTCACCTACGGGCTGCTCGCCGCGTTCATCATCGGCAGCGTCTACCCGCTGTGGTGGTCCGTGGTCGTCGCCAGCGGCACCAACGCCACCCGCGGCGAGACTCTGCCGCTGATCCCCGGCGGCAACTTCTTCGCCAACGCCGCCAAGGTGTTCGACGCGATCCCCTTCTGGCTCGCTCTCGGCAACTCGTTCCTCATCTCGGCGATCATCACGCTGTCGGTGGTGACGTTCTCTACGCTCGCGGGCTACGCGTTCGCCAAGCTGCGCTTCAAGGGCCGCGACGGACTGATGATCTTCGTGATCGCGACCATGGCGATCCCGACGCAGCTCGGCATCATCCCGTTGTTCATGCTGATGCGGGAGCTCGGCTGGACCGGCTCGATCGGCGCGGTCATCGTGCCGACCCTCGTCACGGCGTTCGGCGTCTTCTTCATGCGGCAGTACCTGGTCGACGTGATCCCCGACGAGCTGATCGAGGCCGCACGCATGGACGGCGCGAACCAGTTCCGCACGTTCCTCACCGTCGGCATCCCGGCCGCCCGACCCGCCATGGCGATCCTCGGACTCTTCACCTTCATGACGGCCTGGACCGACTACCTCTGGCCGCTGATCGTGCTCTCTCCGCAGAACCCGACGCTGCAGACGGCGCTCAGCCAGCTGCAGTCGGGCTACTACATCGACTACTCGATCGTGCTCGCCGGAGCGGTGCTCGCGACCCTCCCGCTGCTCGTCCTGTTCGTCGTCGCAGGACGCCAGCTCGTCAGTGGCATCATGGCCGGCGCGGTGAAAGGATGACCCCTATGACCCGAGCCTTTCCCGAGAACTTCCTGTTCGGCGCCGCGACCGCGGCGTACCAGATCGAGGGGGCGGCTTTCGAAGACGGGCGCACCGCATCGATCTGGGATGCCTTCAGCAAGGTTCCCGGTGCAGTCATCGGCGGCGACAACGGAGACGTGGCGTGCGACCACTATCACCGCTATCCGCAGGACGTCGCTCTGATGAAGGAGCTCGGACTGCAGACCTACCGATTCTCGACCTCCTGGTCGCGGGTGCGGCCTGATGGCGGGGCCGTGAACGCGAAGGGCGTCGACTTCTACGAGCGCCTGGTCGACGAGCTGCTGGCTGCCGACATCCTGCCGTGGCTGACGCTGTACCACTGGGACATGCCGCAGGCGCTGCAGGAGACCGGCGGATGGACCAACCGTGACACCGTGAGTCGGTTCCTCGAGTACGCGGGGACGATGCACGACGCCCTGGGCGACCGGGTGAACGTGTGGACCACCCTGAACGAGCCGTGGTGCTCGTCGTTCCTCTCGTACACCGGGGGCGAGCACGCACCGGGCCACACGAGCGTCGCCGAGGGCCTGATCGCAGCCCACCACCTCCTGCTCGCGCACGGTGGGACGGTGCGCGAGCTGCGTGGGCGCGACGCGAACCTGAACCTCGGCATCACGCTGAACCACACCGTCGCCGACCCTGCCGATCCCGCGAACCCCGCCGATGTCGATGCTGCTCGCCGCGTCGACGGCCAGTTCAACCGCTGGTTCCTCGACCCGATCTACCGCGGCGTGTACCCGGACGACATCATCAGGGACATCAGGGCGGTGGATGCCGACGCGGTGGCGCGCTTCACGGATGCCGTTCACGACGGCGACCTTGCTCTGATCTCGCAGCGAATCGACACGCAGGGCGTCAACTACTACCACGGCGACTTCCTCTCGGGCACGGCGCCCGAGGTCGCTCCGGTCAGCGGGGGACCTGCAACCGACCGTGTCGGACGCAGCCCCTACCCGTCGAGCGAGGGCATCCACTCGGTCGAGCGAGGTCTGCCGCGCACCGCGCAGAACTGGGAGGTGCAGCCCGAGGGCCTGACCCGCCTGCTGCAGAGGGTGTGGACCGAGTACGCCGAGCCCGCGGGGGTCGTGCTCTACATGACCGAGAACGGCGCCGCCTATGACGACGTCGCGGTCGTCGAAGACGGCGAGACGCGCGTGCATGACGACGACCGCACCGAGTTCCTGCGCCTGCACCTCGGGGCGGTGCTCGATGCGGCCGAGGCCGGAGTCGACGTCCGCGGCTACTTCTACTGGTCGATGTTCGACAACTTCGAGTGGGCCTGGGGCTATGACAAACGCTTCGGAATCGTGCGCGTCGACTACGACACCCAGGAGCGGAGTCTGAAGGACTCCGGTCGGGAGTACGCTCGCATCATCGCCGCTCGCGCTCTCTGACGCCGGGCGGCGGCACCAGGGAGCATCCGGCCTCACCGTCGGACGGAGGGAGAGTCGTGTCACTACGAGCGACCATCGAAGAGGTGGCGTCGGCCGCCGGAGTCTCGCGATCGACCGTGTCGCGCGTCGTGAACGGGTCGACGGCCGTGAGCCCCGAGGCCCTCCTCGCCGTGCAGCGGGCCATCGAGGAGCTCAGCTACGTGCCCAACCGTGCGGCCCGGTCGCTGGCGTCGAAGCAGACGCACGCGATCGCGTTGATCGTGCCCGAGGACACCACCCGCTTCTTCGGCGACCCGTTCTTCGCGGCGATCGTCGCGGGCATCACCGGAGCGCTCCGAGGCTCCGACTACCTGCTCAACCTGCTCATCGCGAGTGACGACCCGGGCGACAAGATGACGAGCTTCGTTCGCAACGGCGGCGTCGACGGTGCGCTGATCGTGTCTCATCACACGAGCGACGCCTTCATCGACAGGGTCGCCGACGCTGTGCCGGTGGTCTGGGGCGGCAGGCCGGTGCGGATCCGCGAGGGCGACTACGTCGTCGACGTCGACAACGTCGCGGGCGCCCGCACAGCGACCCAGCATCTGATCGAGACGGGACGCACCCGCATCGCCACGATCTCCGGCCCACTGACGATGGTGTCGTCGGTCGATCGTGTGCAGGGGTTCCGCGGGGCGCTCGCCGATGCGGGGCTGTCGCCGTTCGCGGAGGAGGCCGGCGACTACAGCGAGGGGAGCGGAGCGGATGCCGCGCGCCGCATACTCGCGGCCGGCCGCCCCGACGCCATCTTCGTGGCCAGCGACCTCATGGCGCGGGGAGCGCTGACGGCGCTGCGCGCCGCCGGCATCCGTGTTCCCGAAGACGTCGCGCTGGTCGGGTTCGACGATTCGTCCGTCGCGCTGAGCACCGATCCGCAGCTCACGACCATGCGACAGCCGATGTACGCCCAGGGCGAGGCGATGGCCGGAGTCCTGCTGTCCCGCCTCGCGGGGCGCGACCCCGAGCACACCACGATCCTGCCGACCGAGCTGGTGGTGCGCGCCTCGTCGTAGCGGCGGACGGTCGCCGGATATCGCCGGAGGGAGGATGACACGGACGCGGACCGGACGCCCCTCCAGGTTGGTCCGCATCCGTGATTCCGGGCGGTCAGCCGATCGGGTGCGGCGACCGGAGTTCTATGGGGGCGGGCCAGGGGAGGGTCGCCCAGGGGCCATGACGTTTCGCCGACGCAGCCTCCTTGAAGTCGTGCCACCCTCCGCCGTACTTCGCGAACGAGTCCTCGTCGAGGGTGCCGTCGCTCCAATGCATGATGCGGCCGGCGAGGTAGCTGAGTCCGAAATCCGCCCAGGACACGAAGCACGGACGGGCGTCGACGTTTATCCGGTGGATGATCCTGCGAGCCTCGCCGAGGTCTGCGTATCCGAGCGCCACTCCCCACGTCGTCATGGCGACGGCTTGACCCAGCGCATAGGCGTCGAGCGTCCGGACGTACACGTCTGAAGTCACGATGTCATCTCCGACGCGGCGGCGGATCTCGCGTTCGATGTGCTCGATGCCCGTGACGAACGGATGCGCGTCACGCGCATCACCGCCGTCTGAGGCGATCGCGTCGAGCCACTCCCACATTCTCGGCGCGCGGCCCAGCCTGTTCGCGAGGTCGTTGCGCACGGCGAGGTGCAGCATCCACGCGTGGCGGCGACGGCGCACCGTGGTCAGGTGCTCGATCATCCCGAGCCAGTCCTGTCGCGAGTGGATTCCCCATTGATCGATCAGAGCCTGCTTCTCGTCGTCACCGAGCTCTGAGGCGGTCGGATCGTTCCACGCACCGGAGGGAACCGCACGGATCTGCAGGAACCCGAGCGCGATCTCGTTCGCCGCGGCATCGGAGGTCGCATATTCGCTCGACGCCGGAAATCTGGAGACGGGCAGGATCCACGAGAGGGGATGCATGGTACTCCTTCCGTCGCTGCACTGCCGACACGCAAAGGTTGAATAGTCGTTCAATCAGTAATATATAGGTTTCGGATCCGTTTTCCGAGTCGTCCAATCCTGGGGAGGTGGACTAGACATGACGCGCAACGACGAGCTGAACCGCATGGCACGGGAGCGCTCCCGCAAGGTCATCCTGGAGGCGGCGATCGAATTGTTCGCAGAGCGCGGTGTCTCGGGTGCGAGCATCGCCGAGATCACTCGTCGTGCGGGCGTCGCGCAGGGTTTGGCGAACTACCATTTCGGCGGCAAAGACCAGCTGATCGCGGCTGTGCTCGACAGCTGGTTCGACGTGCTGTTCGGGATTCCCCAGGTCGAGGGCCCCGCCGATCTGCGTCTGGCCGGCATCATCGACGGCGCTCTCACGGCCACCGGTTATGCGCTGCCCGTGCAGCGAGCGGTGTTCGCGATGCAGCAGCAGCCGAGCACCCACCGTCTGTACGCCGAGGCCGAGGGGCGGCATGCGGATCAAGCGGTCGCTTCCGAGAACACGGTGCGAGAGATCTTCCGGGAACGGGGCGCGAGCGACCCGCCCCTCGAGGAGATCATGCTGCGCAGCACGCTCGAAGGCATCTTCATGAAGTACGCCGTCTATGGCGACACCTACCCGCTCGAAGACGCTCGACGCTGGGTGCACAGGCTCTACGGCCTGCCTGAGCCCGAGGCGCCGCTTCCTCTGCAGCTCGCGCCGCGCGATCCGGACGCGAGGACCCGCGCTTCCGGAGCGCTCCGATCCGAGAACTGACCCGGAACGGGATCTGTCTCAGATCCTGTGGTCCATCCGGTTCGCCGCCCTGCCGAACCGCTCATCCCAGCTTCATACGGGCGAACGCGCCGAGTACGACGCGCTCCGACTGCACGAGGTAGCGCTCGAGCTCGTCGGCTCCCGCCTGCGCTCCTCGCGTCAGGAACGTGTCGAGCACGGCGCGGTTCTTGCGGACGAACGGCTCGTGCAGCGATCGGGGGTCGTCGATCTTCAGGAAGGCGAGTCGCAACTCTGCGGCCAGGTCTCGATAGGTGCGCGCCAACCGCGGGCTGTCGGCCAGAGCCACCAGGGCGACGTGGAACGCCATGTTGGCGCTGCCGACCGCGCGCCAGGTCTCGGAGTCGTCGAGGACGGCATCCTGGGCGGCCGCCTCTGCGGCGAGCACCGCCTCCTGCATCTGCTGGACCGCCGGGTGCTCGGGCTCGGAGTGCAGCAGCGCGGTGCATTCGATGATGCGGCGTGCTCGATAGATGTCGATGACATCGGCGATCGACGGCGAGGCGACGGAGACTCCTCGGTGCGGGATGTGCTCGAGCAGCCCCTGCTCGGCGAGGACGCGGAACGCCTCGCGCAGGGTGTTGCGTGCGACGCCGAAGTGCTCGGCGATGGCCGACTCCGACAGTCGTGAACCGGGCGCGAAGGCTCCGTCGATGATCTGCTGTCGGAGCGCATCGGCGAGCATGCCCTGCTGGTTCATGCCTTCATCGTAGGCGGGGGTCGCTACGGATCGTTCGACCGCCAGCCTCGACCATTACGCGAATGGAACTCCGCCGTAGCACAGCGGAAACAAAGTTGTTGAACAATATTGCTCGATCCGTTCTACACTGGGTGCACTCGACACCCACCAACGACGATGGGAAATCCCCCGCAATGTCAGAGAACAACACCGCCTCGCTGTCTGCAGAAGACGAAGTCCGGCTCTCCGCCGCCAAGAAGCGAGCAGGCCGCAGCGCCGTGATCGGCGCGATCTTCCTGATGGCCACCAGCGCGATCGGCCCAGGATTCATCACCCAGACGGCCACCTTCACCGCGACGATGGGCGCGGCGTTCGCCTTCGCGATCCTGGTCTCGATCCTCGTCGACATCGCAGTGCAGTTGAACATCTGGCGCATGATCACCTCCTCCGGCCTGCGCGCCGGAGAGCTCGCCAACCGTGCCATCCCCTTCTCGGGCCACGTCATCGCCGTGCTCGTCGTGATCGGCGGCCTGGCCTTCAACATCGGCAACATCGCCGGCGGCGGACTCGGGCTGAACGCGCTGCTCGGCATCGACCCGAAGCTCGGCGGCATGCTCACTGCGGCCCTCGCCATCATCATCTTCCTGATCAAGAAGGCCGGCCCGGTGATGGACATCGTGTTGGTCGTGCTCGGCATCGGCATGATCGTGATGACCGTTGTCGTCGCGGTCATCGCCCAGCCGCCGATCGGCGAGGCGCTGCGGCAGACGTTCGTGCCGGACGAACTCAACTTCGCCACCATCACCACGATCGTCGGCGGAACAGTCGGCGGATACATCACCTACTCGGGCGCCCACCGCTACCTCGACTCGGGTCACACGGGTCCCGAGCAGGCGGGCCCCGTGATGCGCGCCGCGGCGAACGGCATCCTCGTCACCGGCGTGATGCGCTACGTGCTGTTCCTCGCGATCCTCGGTGTGGTCGCCTCGGGCGTCTCGCTCGATCTGTCGAGCCAGGCGGCGAACCCCGCGGGTCAGGCCTTCGGCGCCGTGCTCGGCGACGCGGGACTGCGGATCTTCGGAGCCATCTTCTGGGCCGCCGCGATCAGCTCGGTCATCGGGGCGGCGTACACGTCGGCGACCTTCCTCTCGACCTTCACGAAGAAGCTCAAGGGCGGCTGGCCGCTGCAGCTGGCGACCGTCGCCTTCATCGTCGTCTCGCTGATCGTCTACCTCTCGATCGGCACCGCTCCTGCCGCGATCCTCGTCTTCGTCGGCGGATTCAACGGGTTGATCCTTCCCATCGGCCTCACGGTCTTCATGTACATCGGCTGGTTCCGCCGTGACCTGCTCGGCTCGAAGAAGTACCCGATGTGGCTGCTCGTCGCAGGGACGCTCGTGACGCTGCTCACCTGGTACATGGGCATCGTCTCGGTGGGCCCCATCTTCGCCTTCCTCGGAATCGGAGCCTGACCCCATGACATCGATCGACCTGAACTCCGACCTCGGAGAGAACGTCGCCGACCGGATCGTCAGCGACGACGAGAGCATGCTGCGCCTCGTGACGAGTGCGAACGTGGCGTGCGGCTTCCACGCGGGCAGCCCCGAAGGCATCCGGGCGACGCTCTCGAGCGCGGTGGCACGAGGCGTCGTGATCGGCGCGCACCCCGGCTATCGGGACTACGAGAACTTCGGCCGCACGAGGGTGGAGATCGATTCGACGACACTGCAGGCGCATGTCGAGTACCAGCTCGGAGCCTTGATCGGTCTCGCCGCAGCCGTC